>JAJFHD010000082.1 GCA_021775805.1 Alphaproteobacteria bacterium
TGGCACAAAATCCCCGTGCAGAGGTTCGTCGATTTCCGACTGTTCACCCTCTGACAACGGAAGTTCCAGATCCAAACGTCCGTTCAACCCCACATTCTCACCGTCGATATGGCAGGCCGAATACGGGGATTTGTGACCCAACTCGGAAGTACGAGGAGCATCGACCTGTAGCAGCGTTGCGGACGAAGAGAACATTCGAATCAGCCCAATCAAGTTGGGAAAACAGACATTCTTCAATTCCCAAAACCTCGAATGGGTGGCGGCCAGCTCAAGGCTCGTCCATAATGTGTTCGGGCCTCCACGATCGCTTGGCTCAATGGGGCGGGGAAAATTCATGAAAATTCGGGCTGCGCTGAAAAAGACTGTGTGGCGCCTGTTGAATGAGCGGGAAATATCCTACCGGTGGCTCAGGCTGGAAATGGATCTTGACGATGCCAAACTCGAAGCATTGCGCCACGAACTCATTCAGGTCAGACGTTGGGCCGTAGACCGAGATGGCGAGTTTCTGGTTTGGGCCGGTGGTGGTCCGAATGCTGAGCCGCCGAAGCACGCGGAAACCCTCCCACCGGTCAAACTGCCGACATCAATCAACCAGGCAGTATCTGCATCACCAGTTGAAACATCGGCCTCAACTGCTGACGATGTCAGCGCGGCACCCACATCAAATGACGCCGAGCGCAGACCGTTAACGGTGATGTTCTGCGATCTCGCGGACTCTACAGAGTTATCGACCAAGCTCGACCCGGAAGACCTGCAAGACGTCATACGCGCCTATCAAGACATCTGCACACAACTGATCCAGGAGTATGACGGTTTTGTAGCCAAGTATATGGGCGACGGTATTCTGGTCTATTTTGGTTACCCGAAGTCGCTTGAGCGAAATGCCGAGCGTGCGATCAGGAGTGGGCTTGCAATAATTGACGCGATCATCGCCCTGAACGAGACCTTGGGACGTGAGAAGAGCATCGAGATGGCGGTGCGGATCGGTGTCGCCTCTGGCACGGTGATGGTCGGTGAGGTCGTTGGAGAGGGCATGGCGCAGGAACGCACCGTCATTGGCGAAGCGCCGAACATGGCCGCACGCCTGCAGGGCGTGGCCGGGCGCAATGGCCTGGTGATTGGCGGCCTGACCAAACAGATGACCGGCGACGCTTTTGTTTACCAGAACCTGGGTTCGCACGACCTCAAGGGCATTGCCGGACAAGTCGAGGCCTGGGACGTCGTTGGTCTCGCCGAGGAAACTGCCGAGGATTTCGACGATAACGAGACGGATGGCGCAGCCGAAGTGCCGGAGTTGGTCGGGCGCGACGAGGAAACCGGGCTCCTGCGACGGGCCTGGGCCAGCACCAAGGAGGAAGGGCGCGGCCAGGTGGTCACAATCAGTGGCGAGGCCGGGATCGGCAAGAGCGTCCTGATCGATGGCCTTAAGGCAGAGGTCCGGGAGGAGAGGTTGCAGCGAATTACCTTCCGCTGTTCGCCCTACCACGCCAGCAGCGCACTCTACCCCATGATCGGACAGCTTAAGTGGTTGGCCAAATGGCGGCCGGAAGACAACAACCCTGCCAAACTGACGAAGCTCGAGACTGCCCTGGAACACTACGACCTGCCGCTCGAGGAGACCATGCCTCTCATTGCATCGCTCCTCTCGCTGCAGTTGCCGGACGACCGCTATCCTCCGTCGCAGCTGACACCGCAGCAGCAGAAACAGCAGACACAGGACATGCTGATCGCAATTCTGCTTGAAGCCGCGGAACATCAGCCCTTGTTGACACTCTGGGAGGATCTGCACTGGGCCGACCCCTCGACCCTGGAACTGCTGGGGTTACTGATAGAGCAGGCACCGACCGCATCACTGCTCGTCATTGCAACGGCCCGGCCGGAATTTGTACCGCCCTGGCCCGCGCGCTCCCACATCACCCCGATCACGCTCAATCGCCTGGAGCGCCCGCATGCCGAGGCGCTTGTCACCCGCATCGCGGGAGCCAAATCATTGCCGGCTGAAGTCGTCGATCACATCGTTACCAAGACCGACGGCGTGCCGCTCTACGTCGAGGAACTGACCAAGACCATTTTGGTGTCCGACATTCTGAGTGATGCCGGTGACCACTTCGAACTGACGGGCCCGCTTTCGTCGCTGTCGATCCCCGACACCCTGCAAGAATCGCTCATGGCCCGGCTCGACCGCCTGCCGCAGGTGCGCGAACTGGCGCAGCTGGGCTCAGTTCTTGGCCGCGAATTTGCCTACGAGATGATCTCCGGCCTCTCGAGCATCAACGACACGACCTTGCAGGAGGGCCTGGGCCAGCTTGTCGAAGCGGAGATGCTTTATCAACGCGGCCGGCCACCGCGAGCCCGATACGTCTTCAAGCATGCGTTGGTAAAGGATGCTGCTTATGGTTCGCTCCTGCGCCGCCCACGCCAGCAATACCACGGGCAAGTTGCCGAACTCATGGAAACCAAGTTCCCCGAGATCGTCGAAGCTCACCCGGAGCTGCTGGCGCACCACTTTAGCGAAGCGGGCATCGTCGATCGCGCAGTCGACTACTGGCAATTGGCCGGGCAGCGCGCTCTCGAGCGGTCTGCTAACGCCGAGGCGATCGCTCATCTGAATTTTGCCATCAACTTGATCGGCACACTGTCTCCCAATGACGACTTGGCGCTGCGCGAACTCAAACTGCAAACCATGCTGGCCGGTCCCTTGATCGCGACCAGGGGCTATGGCGCCGCAGAAACCGCAACGGTATTCACACGTGCCCTTGAGTTGTCAAAACGAGTCAATGACCCGACCTTGATGTTTCCGGTTTTGTACCAGCAATGGGTTTTCAATTTAATTGGATCGAAACTGACCGAGGCTCGTGAGCTTGCGGGCCAGTTTCTTGAAATGGCGGACGCTCAACCAGACTCATTGCCGAGGGTTCTTGGCCACCGGGTCACAGCAGTCAGCCAGTACTTTCTCGGAGAGTTTGCGCCGGCAAGATCCGAATTTGAGACGGCTATCTCTCTCTATGATGATGAACAGCATAGGGAATCCACATATCGTTTTGGGCAAAATCCTAAGTCTGCGAGCATGGCTTTTTTGGCTTGCACTTTGCATCTGTTGGGCTACCCCGACAAGGCGATGGCAATGGCCAATGCCGCCGTCGATCACGCCAGTGAAATCAAGCATGCCAACACGATGGCCTATGTGCTGTTTTTCTCAAGCGTCAAAGTCGCCCATTGCCGCCGTGACCTTGCCGCCGCCGTCAGCAGCAATACCGCGCTATTGGACTTGGCGAACGAGCACGGTTTGGCCCTTTGGAAAGCCTATGCCACGGCCCAGGCGGGATGGATAGCCTCCAAGCAGGGCCATCATGACGAGGCCATTGAAACGGCGCAGAAGGGATTGGACGACCTGCAGGAAACCGGAACCGTTCTCGACCAACCCCTTGCGATGGCACAACTGACCGAGGTGCTTGCCGACAGCGGACAACACGACAAGGCACTCGACCTGCTGGACACCGCTCTGGAACAAGTCAACCGAACAAATGAGCGATTGTTCGAAGCAGAACTTTACCGGCTCAAAGGTGAGCAACTGATCCATATCAACGGATCAAGCGATGCCGCCGATGCGGAACGGCTCTTTCTTCAGTCGATGGAAATCGCCCAGCGTCAACACGCCAGAGCCTGGGAGCTTCGAACAGCCACCAGCCTTGCACGTTTGTGGCTGCAACAAGACAGGGTGGACGAAGCACGTAACCTGCTGCAACCGGTTTATGACTGGTTCACGGAAGGCTTCGACACGGCTGACCTGATCGAGGCCAAAGCATTGCTGATATCGCTCGGCCGTTGATCGAGATTGATGTTTCTTCCGCACAAGGCCAAGGAGTCGCGTCACAAAATTCGAACTGACGAAGCACCGCTGCATTTTGATGGTGGTCAGCCGAGACGTCGAAGTCACAACAGATCCTTGGCCGGGAATAGAACATGGTGATAACTGAGTGTCCGTTTTGGAGGGCCAGGCAACTATCATCGAACGACCGAGTTTGGGTAAACGACGTCTACCGACGAATGATGCGGAGGGTCGGCTTATGGCACATAGGACTCATGTGGCCGTCGCGAAAAACTTCGGCTCTGCCTTCAACAGCGGAAATTTGAGGGCAAGCACGGCCCGGCGGCCCGATGGCAACGGGAGCTCTTCGCACTGCGAAAGGCGCAGGTTCGTTCCCCGCTTTATGCCGTCGACTGTTCCGCTTCCAAAAAAGTGGTTTCCAACGTCGGTTTTGTGAAACTTCGATTGCCTCCTTCGCAATGGCATCGAAGGTCAGCTCTCCCCCATATTGCCCACTGACGCTTTGTTGCAATGCCTCCCCGGCCAGAGACACCGGCCGCGTCATCCTCGCCAATCCGACCTTCCCCGTCAAAACCTTTTGAACCGCCACGACTTATTCACATTGCATTCATTCTGTAACTTGCAATCTTCGTGCGGAGGCGCTGAATAGCTCATATAGTCTGATGGTTCCCGTTTCGAGTGGCTGGGGATGGCGCCGGGAGGCACAAGTTGCGTGGTTGAGTAAAGTGCGATTGCTGATACATCGATGGCGGAAAGCCGCCATTCTGGCGTGTCTGAGCCTGGGACTTGCCGCGGCTTTCGGGACGCCGCGCGCCCATGCGTTCGAACTTTTCGGTATCACGCTGTTTGGCGGCGACGACGAAAACAAAAACGCGGACGCCAAACCCGGCATCAAATACGACGTCACCTTTGACGTGAAACCGGCAAATCCGGATGTCGAGGCGCGTCTGAAAGGCGCGTCCACGCTTGCCAACCTGACGGACCGGCTGCCGCCGGACAGCGGCGCGCTGAAGGCCCGGGCGCAAGCCGATGTGCCCAGAATGATCGCAGCACTGTTCTCCGAAGGCCATTATGGCGGTACGGTCGATATCGCCATCGCCGGCCAGCCGGCTTCAAGTCTTGCGCCGGGGCACAGGTTTCCGAAAGGCAGCAAGCCTGTGCGGGTTGTCGTGAGGGTCGATACGGGACCCCGATTCGCGTTCGGACACACCCGCATCGCCCAGCCATCGGGCGGAGAGGACGGGCCTTCGAACGAGACCGGTGATTACGGCATTGTCGCCGGCGAACCGGCCCGTTCGGGCGCTGTCCTGGACGCCGAGGGCAAGATTGTGCGGGCGTGGCGCGAGCACGGCCATCCGCTTGCCCGGATCGCCGACCGCAAGGTGATCGCCGAACACAAGAGCCGGCGTCTCAACGTCACCCTGACGGTCGATCCCGGTCCGTTTGCCACGTTCGGCACCGTCACGGTTGCCGGCACCGAGGCCATGGACACCGACTTCACCAGACGCCAGACCGGCATCGTTCCTGGCGCGCCCTACACGCCGATCGCCATCGAGGATGCCCGCCAGCGGCTGCGGCGGCTCGATGTGTTCGAAAGCGTGCGGATTACCGAATCGAACAAACTGACAAAAGGCAACCGCCTGCCGGTCGCGGTGGAAGTCTCGGAACGCAAACGCCGGCTGATCGGCGGCAATGTCGGCTGGTCGAGCATCGATGGCGGCGAAGTCGAAGTCTACTGGGCGCACCGCAACCTGTTCGGACAGGCCGAACGCCTGCGCGTCGAAGGCACGGTTGCCCAGTTCGGCGGCGGCCCGATCGACGAGCTCAAGTATCGCGCTGCGGTTTCCTTTCTCAAGCCGGGCGTCACTGACATCGACACCGACCTGTTTTCCAACCTGACTTTGCTGCGCGAGCACCCCGACGCCTATGAAAGCCGATCGATCACCGCCAAGACCGGGCTGATCCGCCGCTTCGACAAGCAACTGACCGGCA
The DNA here is from genome assembly GCA_021775805.1 of Alphaproteobacteria bacterium. Lineage (GTDB taxonomy): Bacteria > Pseudomonadota > Alphaproteobacteria > Rhizobiales > JAJFHC01 > JAJFHC01. The sequence goes on from JAJFHD010000082.1 coordinate 5,822, forward strand.
GCATTGCCGGCGAGGTCGAAGTATCGCGCACCGAGGATGCCTTCGGCACGGAGAAGTTCACGCTGCTCGGGATCCCGGCGACGCTCGACTATGACAGCCGCGACAATCCGCTCGATGCGACGAGGGGCGTTCACGCCGCCCTGTTGGTGGAACCGTTCTACGATCTGCTCAACGACAATGCCTTCGTGCTCAACCGGCTGGACTTCTCTGCCTATCAGCGGTTCGACGATCCGGGGCGTTTCGTGGCCGCCGGGCGGCTTGCACTCGGCAGCTTCTACGGTGCCGCCCTCGACGAGATCCCGGCCAACCGGCGGTTCTTTGCCGGCGGCGGCGGCTCGATCAGGGGCTATGCCTACCGCAATGTGGGCCCCAGACGCAGCGGCGAAGTGGTCGGGGGACGCAGCCTTGTGGAAACCAGCGCCGAGTTCCGTGTCCGCGTCACCGACACGATCGGTATCGTGCCGTTTGTCGATGCCGGTCTGGTCTCAGAAAAGTCAGTGCCAAGTTCCGACGTCAAGTTCCAGGTCGGCGTCGGCGTGGGGCTTCGCTACTACACCGCCATCGGCCCGATCCGCATCGACTTCGGCATTCCGCTCAACCCTGAAGGCGACGATCCCGACTTTGCGTTTTATGCCGGGCTCGGCCAGGTCTTCTGATGGCGTTCCTGTCGAAGATAACCTTCAAGATTGCCACCGTGATTCTGGGTGTTCTGGCGCTGATGGCGGCGCTGCCGCTTGCCCTGCTGTTCACGAGTTCCGGACGCAACCTCCTGGCAGACGTTGCCGAATCCGTGGCGTCGGGGCCTGACTTTCAACTTGAGATCGGCACGCTTGGCGGCTCTTCTCCCGGTGACCTGACAATCGACCGGATTGCCGTCGGCGATGGCAAGGGCGTGTGGTTCGAGGCCGTCAACATCGCGCTCGACTGGCGGCCCATGGAACTGCTTCAGGGGACCATCGCCGTCAACCGTCTGGCGGCCGACCGGATGATTGTCGCCCGGGCTCCCGAACCGGGTGCCGAAGAAACCGACGATGACGGCTCCACCTCCATTCCTGCCGTGGACATCGGTGCCCTCGACTTGGCGCGCATCGACCTGGGAGAACCCCTGCTCGGAACCCCTGCCTCGCTTTCCGCCAAAGGCAATCTGCATCTCACAGATGCAGCAAAAGGTATTGGCGGTTCGCTCGATATCGCGCGACTGGACGCACCGGGCACCATAAAGGGCAAATTCCTGTATCGTCCCCAGGACAACCATCTGACGACCACGTTCGAGGCCCGAGAGCCGTCCGGCGGGCTGATTGTCCGGACCATCGGCCTGGAAGGCCTGCCTGCCCTGACCGCCACTGTCGACGGCGACGGGGCACTCACGGACTGGCGCGCCAAAATCATTGCCCGTGCAGGAGACCTGACCCTGGTCGACGGTGCGGTGCATATCAGGGACGTGGCCGACAGCAGGCAGATCACTTTTGACGTCGATGCCATGCTGTCGCCGTTTGCACCCGACCGGGCCAAAGCCCTGATCGCCGGCAACAGCCACCTGGCCGGCTCGGCGACGATCACGCCCGGCGGCCGCATTACGATCGAGGACGGCCGGATCACCGGCAAGGCTCTGAATGCCACATTCCAGGGCACGGCGGACGGTGACGGCCGTGTACAGTCGGCCCAGGTGACAGCCCGGATCGGCCGGCACCAGGGCGCACCGCTAACGTTCACCCTGAACGATGGAAAAACCGTCGAACTGGCAACCGGTTCCGTTTCCCTGACGGCTTCGCCAAAGGACGATGCTCTGATCCTGGCCGGCAGTATCAAGGCCTCAGGTATCGCCACACCGGATGTAAACGTCCAAAGCGTTGCCATGACGTTCACCGCGGCTGCGGACCGGGCCCTTGCCAAGGGCCTTCAGGCGCTGGGCGGGTTCAAGGTCAGCGCTGAAATTCGTCAACCTGCCTTTGGCGATGACGGCCTCGACCCCGTGATCGGTCCCCTCGTCCGGATTGATGCAAACGGTTCCGTGTCCGGCGAGACGATTGAACTGGCCAATGCCGTGGTTGATTTTGCTGCCGGAAAAATCAGCCTTTCAGGCGCGGTTGATCCGGAACTGTTCGACGGGCGGTTCGGCATGCAGATGCCTGAACTGGCAAAACTGTCCGGTCTTGCCGGGCGTCCCATGGCCGGTGTCCTTGATGTCAACGGCACGGCGGCCGCTACGTTTGCCACCGGCGATGTCACACTGAGCATCGACGGTACCGCCCGTGAACTGGTCACCGGCATTGACGCCGCGGACAAACTCATTGGCCGGACATTGACTCTGAAAGGCGGTGTCGCGCGCGCCGGCAGGACGGTTGTGTTCGACGCCCTGGCCCTTGACGGGCGTGATCTTTCCGCATCCGTCGATGGCTCCGTTGGCGGACCAAACACCGATCTTCGCGCCAAGGGTCAGATCGCGGATCTGTCCAAGGTGTCCGACGCCCTTGGGGGTGGCATCAATTTCGACGCCAGCATCGACGGCACCCGGGAACAGGCGGATATCACCGCGGCCTTCAGCGGCACGTCGATGTCAATCCAGGGCAAGGCATTCGACGATCCGGTCATCCGCTTCAATGGCGCCGGCCCGCTGGGGTCTCCGGCCGGCAAACTGGCTATCGCCGGAACCTTTGCCAACCGTCCGATCAACGGTCGCGGCGACGTGACCGTCTCGAACGCGGAGGCCATTGCAATCGACAATCTGTCGCTCACCTACGGCAAAAGCGATGTGCACGGACGTGTGTCTTTCTCACCTGCCGACGGTCCCGCGGTGACACTCAACGTCAACGCGCCCGACCTTACCGATTTTGAGGACCTCAGCGGAGTCGCTGTCACGGGATCAATCAATACCGATATCAGCCTGTCCCAGGAAAACGGCGCTTTGGTGGTGCGTGCCAAAGGCGGTGGAAAACAGATCGGTTATGAGAACATCACAATCGCGAAAATCGACATCGACGGCGGTGTGGACGGATTGTCCTCTTCACCGGTAGCCGACGGCACGGTTTCTGCGACAGATATCACTGTCGACGATCTGGTGATCCCTCAGGCCTCACTGAGAGCAATCGCTGACGGGAAAACCACACGTGGCGAGGTCGCAGCCCGGGTCCGCGACTTCGATCTCACTGCCGGTGCCAACGTAGACATCGACGGTGATCGTGTCGCTCTGACGCTGGATCGGGCAACTCTGTCCGGACGGGGCATCGCCGGTAAACTGGCCAAGCCCACGGTCGTTGTCATCGAAGGCGGCCAGACCCGTCTTGACGGCGTCACCCTGGCCTTCGGCGACGGCCGCGCCGTTATCGACGGCCTCGTCGCGGATCTCCTCGATGTTACGGTCAGGCTTGCAAATCTGCCGCTCAGCCTTGCCAATGCCGCCTCACCGGACCTGGGAGCTGTGGGCCGGGTATCGGGCACGGTTACCGTAAAGGGACCTGCCGACAGGCCGAACGGGCGATACGACCTCAAGATTTCCAACGCTTCGGTAGGTGCCGTACAGGATGCGGGTGTCGCCCCGGTGAACGCCAATCTGGCCGGGACCCTGAAACAGGGCCGCCTGACACTCGATGGCAAGCTATTGGGCGGCGACGGCATCGTGCTGGCCTTATCCGGCTCTGCCCCCGCAGGCGCGGACATCCCGATCGACCTGGCAGCCAAAGGCTCGATCCCGTTGTCGCTGGCCAACCCCGCACTCGGCCCCCGCGGCGGTTCCGTCACCGGCACCCTCAACACCGACCTCACCGTCAAAGGAACACCCGACGCACCTCAGATCAGCGGCCGCTTCTCTACCAGCAACGCCACGCTCAACGACCCGGAATCAGGCATTGCCATAACCGACATTGCCGCGCGCATGGCCATGACGGATACGGTATTCTCGATCGAGCAGTTCTCAGGCAAAACGGCCAAGGGAGGCACGATCAATATTGGCGGCAAGGTCGGCCTTGAAAAGGACAGCGGCAACCCTGCCAATATCAAGATCACGGCGCGGGATTTTCATATCCAGGACGACCGGCTGATGACCGGCACGCTCGACGCCGACCTCAACATATCAGGACCGATGACCCGCGGTCCGATGCTCGGCGGCAAGGTCGCCATCAAGCGCCTGGACATCACTGTGCCCGATGCCCTGCCTGCCTCAATTCAATCCCTGAACGTGGAGCACCAGAACGCCAGCCCGGCGGTCGTCCGCCAGGCGGAGAAGCTCAAGAAGCAAGCGAGTGACGAGCCCAGCCTGCCGATCAAGCTGAACCTGCGGATTGAGGCCGCCAACCGCATCTTCGTGCGCGGCCGCGGCCTGGATGCCGCCCTTGGCGGTGGCGTCACGGTCAGGGGCACAGCTGAAGAACCGGCTGTCGACGGTGCCTTCAAGCTCTCGCGCGGCACGCTCGACATTCTCAGCCGCCAGATGAAGTTCACCCGTGGCAACCTCGAATTCACCGGCGCCACCGAACCCGATCTCGATTTCGCCGCCGACACATCGACCTCATCCGCCAAAGTCACAGTGATCGTCTCAGGACCGGCGAGCGAGCCCAAATTCTCGTTTGAGTCGGTGCCGGACCTGCCGGAAGACGAGATCCTGGCCCAGCTGATCTTCGATCAATCGGTTTCCGACCTCTCCCCGCTCCAGATCGCCCGCCTCGGCAGCGAAGTCGCCCGGCTTGGCGGGCTGTCGGGCGGACCGAGCCTGCTGGGCGAACTGCAGAACGCGCTGGGCATCGACGTTCTCGATCTGTCGGGCGGCGCTTCGGGCAGCAACGTGACGGCGGGCACCTATGTCAACGAACGGGTCTATCTGGGTGTCAAGCAGACGGGCTCGGATACCGGCAATGCGGTGATCGACCTGGACATCACCAAGCAGCTCAAGGCCCGCGGCGAATTCGGCAATGACGGTTCTTCCAAGATCGGTATCGGCGTCGAGTTCGACTATTGAACTATGGTCACTGCGTGTTTGGCAGGGAAGGCGATCGCAGTGTTCGTTACGCACGGGCACGTACGATCACCCGCTGCCCTCTTTGACCGCTTCAATTTTGGCAGCCAATAGCTCAGCGTCCATTCGGCGTCACGACTGCAAGGACGTCGTTCCTGATGACCGCCCTACGTCAGAAATCGCACATCGCGGACACTCAAGGGAACGAAGACGGTGAATCGGGATCGCACCGATCTCAACGGTCTGTGTTTGAAACGGCCCGGGCGCACCGGCGCAAGGTGGGCGATTGTTGCTCGACCAAGAGCTCAAGAACAAGTGTCAGTCCGCTGCTCCCCGGACTGTGGCTCTCACGGTAAAGGCGATGGACATCGGGGAAGGATCACATTGAACGCAAGATGCAATAGCGGGCGATACAGGGGTTAGACTAATTCAATCCAACCCGATCGCGCTCTTGGGGCTGATCCCGGCATCTATTCCGGCGCGAGCTTTTGCGGCTTCGGTGTTGACATAGGTATATTCGACTTTCTGGAAGTCGCCATACAACAGGCGCAAATATGCCTCGGCTTGATTCGGGCAGGCAAAATCTCCACCAAGAAATGGGACGGTTGTTATGGGCAGGACAACGTCCTGCGGCACGCCATAGCCGCCGCTCTCGGTGGATGGCATGGCGCCTTTGTGGCTTTGTCGTTCGAGCACGGCCTTGCCGAAGCTGACCGCTCGCCGGTAGACCGCTATATCGGTCCGGATTTCCCCGCGCAGACGATTGCGTTCCCATCGGAAGGGCCATCGTCCCGGTGGATCGAATGAAATAGACAGGAAACCTTTCTTCTCAAAAATGTCGACATAAAAACCATCCCGCGCGCCACGTTCGGCGAGCCCGGACGCCAAACGCTCCCACGTCACATCATCGTCGAGCAGAACCGAAATATCGATGTCGTCTTCCCAGTCGAGGAGCGCTCCCTTCTCCCTGACGGCACCAAGCAGACTGCCTCCCTCGAGCCAATGTACGGCCTCCATTTCGCCCAGGCAGCCGGCGACATAATGGCTGAGCGCCTTCATATGCTCACGACAGCAGGGTGCAGTGTTGAGACCGAGATGATTGACATAGAGATTGAATGGGCATGGCGGTGTGTCCTTGCCGCAACCTTTCCAATTGACCACGCCCTCCGACAACACCAGTTCGCGGATACCGTGACGCCGACGGAATGCCACAAGATCACCGTTCGCCTGGGTCTTAAGGACAGACAAGTCGCGGTCGTTCATTGGATACAGCGGGCGCCGCCGGGCCGTCCAACGCTGGCGAAGGAACCAGGAGAGTTCAATCGCCATCGCGGTCGCCAGGACCGCCTGAAGTTTGATGTTCGGGACGGCCAGGCCGGCAAGGAGAGCCGGGCCGATCAGCCCCAGTCCGGCATAGTCACCATGCTTGGCCAGGAATTCGACCAGCCGGGAGGCTGGCTGGAATGCTATTGAAGGGGCCGCGACGATGAAAAACACAGCGGCAATACAACCGACCGAGATCGTCAGGGCGGCCCGGTCGAGACCATCGGGAGACAGCGACACCAGTGCCACAGTCAAGGCCGCCAGTGCCCCTGTCGACAAAGACGCCGGCAAGCTCGGCAGATGCCAATTACGTGGATACTTCAAAAGGCGGACAAAGGACAGGTACGTCGCCACATACAGAAGGCCGGCAACAAGCGCGGCCATAAATTGCATGGCCGGTAACGCCGCGATGCCGGTCATAGCCTTTGTAGTTCGCTTTGAACCACGTCCGGCTTGATCATGATTGCAGCGCGGCGCTCATCTTCCGCCAACGCAATGCGCGGCAGTACCACCGCGTTGGCGCGTTCGACATCGGCGGCGAAATCGATTTCGATCCATGGCATACCCGTAATATCCTCGAACGTGAAAGTACGGCGTTTTGAAGTGAGCAGCACGTCGCGGATCGCCTCTTCGTAGGGATCTTGCCGTCGGCCTTGCGCGAGGTACAGCCCGGTCTGAGTGATAATCTTCTCGGCCACACTCGCAGACAGCTTGAACAAACCCACCGATTCCCCACAGAAATCAAACTCGGTGCTCAGCCACTTGCGAAACTCGACAATCTCACCGTTCCGGATGCACAGCTTGACGGGTTCGTCGCCCGGCGTGAAACCTCGATCGAGGAGCAGGCAGTTTTCGTGCTTGGCATAGATAAGACGCGACAGAAGGCCCTCGTCATAGAGAACGTCAGCGTCCATGAGCAAAACCGGCCCGCCGCTACACAACTCGTCACGCAGGGTCCACAAAGTGACGATGTTGCCATCGGTGTAGTCTTCATTGAACACGGTTCGCACAAAGTCTTCAGCGCACAGATCGGCAATCTCCTGTTCAATTTCATCGTGATGATAGCCGACGCCGAGCACCAGTTCGTCGACGCCATGCCGCGTGAGGCTCTCAATATGCCTCTGCAGCAATGATTTGCCGCCAAATTGCAACAAAACCTTTGGTGAGTGTTTCGCGACTGCTGGACCCAGGCGAGTGCCTGTACCAGCAGCCAACATGACTGCCTTCATCTCAAGATTCCTGTTGCAAAGATCGCCCAAAATGTTGGGAATGGTCACGGCTGAAGCAGCCAAGACAAGGCCACCATTGGGTGTGCCTGCCATTTTGGGACGAAAAAATACTGAAATACCCGTGTAAACTAACAGATAGTTCCCCTATTGCAATCAATTATCCTAATTGTCAGCCGGGGACGCGCTTTGTAAACCCGCGAGTGAGTGCGCAAAAGACAGCGGGGCGAAACACGCGCTGGGTTGTGGAAACTTGCAAATTACATTATTAGTTGACGGGTTCAGAGATCGTTTGTTCCTTACATTTTGATCGACAATTTTAATTACAATTGGTCATTCCGAACGGCTCGTGGGCAAGCCCCTGCGCCTGTGAAGTTTGATCCTGCAATTTTTGAACGATGCTTTATTGCGTCCAATCGTTACGTCGATATCGACGCTCCCCTCGTCGGGCAATTCGGCCAACTGCCCGGCTTTTTCGCAACTCGCATCGGATTGCTTGAACACAATTACTATCGGAGCGTTCTCCGAACGGGTCGATGACGGCATCACTGGCGGATCGGGGATAAAAATCCGGTCGCAGGTGTCGAAATTTAACTGGAAGATTTTATGACAGACATATCTACTTTCTCTCAGCCGGGCCAGTTCTGGCGCGGCAATCTGCATGCCCATTCAATCCTCACTCAAGGTGACTTGCCGCCGAACCAAGTGGTCGACGCATACAAGGACGCTGACTACGATTTCATGATGTTGTCGGAGCAGTATGCCGGTCAGGTCGATGCGCCGAGTGGCGGCACGCGTCCCGTGCGCTCGAACGCCTTTGCCATTATTATGGGTGCCGTGTTCGAGGCCCCGCAGACAGCTGACGGAGAGTTATGGCACATCGTTGCGGCAGGCTTGCCGCTGGATTTCGAACCTTGCAGCAAGGACGAAACCGGCCCGGCACTTGCCCGCAGGGCTGCCAAGGCAGGAGCATTCATCAGCATTGCACACCCCACCTGGTCGCAACTCACCGCAGCGGACGGTCACAGCATCGATGTTGCCCATGCGGTCGAGGTCTACAATCACAGCTGTGCCGTTCAAAGTGGTCGGGGGGACGGCTGGTATCTGCTTGATCAGATGTTGAACGACGGCAAACGACTCACTGCGATGGCCACCGATGGCGCCTATTTCCAGAACCGCGATTACGATGCCGACGGCGGATGGGTTCATGTGAAAGCGGACAGCCTTGAACCCAATGCCTTGCTGGAAGCCTTCAAGTTGGGACACTATTATTCAAGTCAGGGACCGCAGATCCATTCGCTGTCGATTTCGGGCGACCGGCTCGAAATCGAGTGTTCACCTTCCGATAGAGTCTTTGTCGTCGGCGGTAAATCGGGATCTGCAAGCCATACCGGACGGTCCTTTACGAAAGCTACAGTTGACCTAACGCAACTTGAGCGGGGAATATTTGAGTCCGAGCAGAGCCCGTGGTTACGTGTCACGGTGGTGGATTCGTCAGGCAAGCGCGCCTGGAGCAATCCCATTTGGCGTGATGAGCTTTAGCAACCTAGAACCCTCGAGCGAGTTCAAGATTCGACCATTCACAGTTTGCGAACTGAATGTTTCGTCATACCTGTGCGTAGGCCGTACCTGAAAGTCGGGAGCCCGGCAAGATTGGGTTTGGAAATCAGGACACGGCAGACACGGGTTTCCCGCGTTTTAATGGACAGTTCAAAAAGATCCGTTTGGCTGTTTCCCAAGCCAACGGGGCTGATGCTCCCAACGACACTTGCGCAAGCGAGGCCGGGTTCAGTTCGGTCTGGCGATGTCATCCAGCCAAAAGTCGTGCCGTCGGCAGGACAGTGGCAAATTCGCCTTCCAGATTGGCAAGTGTCGTTGAATGCACCTGATCGGCCTCATGTTCCACGCCGTCCGGCCCCGTTGCAGCGTAGGCCCAGACCGCATCTGAGGCGTAAAATGTTTCAAATCCCAGGTTTCCCGCCATGCGTGTGGTGGTCTCGACGCAATGATTGGCTGTTGCACCGCACATCACGAGACGCTTGATATTGCGGCTGCGCAGGTCGGCCTCCAGCGAGGTGCCGATGAAGGCGCTGCTGACATGCTTGATGTAGAGCGCTTCTCCGGCAATCGGTGCCGCACAAGGTTGCACGGCTGCCCCTGGCGCTTGTGAATAAAACGGATCTTCGGGATCGAGCGCGTGGTGGTGAACATGAATCACGGCATCCCCGCGTTCCCGAAACCCGGTTAGCAGTGCGGTTATATTCCGTTCGGCATCCGGGCAGGAGCGTGATGCTCCGTTGGCATCGTCATGGGCAAGCGCCATTTGCACATCGATGACCAAAAGCGCTGTATTCATCTGCATGGCTCCTAAAGGGCGTTGTGATTTCGTCCTTTGCAGAGGGACTCATCAAGAAATTTTGGGTAAATCAGCCAGCTGATTTTCGTGCCGCCAGAATCTTTTCAACCCGGGACCCGTAGATCCGGATGTTGATGTCATCGCTTATGACCTCTCCAGGCAGTTCACTGTAGCTCAGAATCGCCGTCACCCGCGGCTGGCTGCCTTCGACCTCGGTGACACCGTGCAGAGAATAACCACCGCGAAACAGGGTGAAGGCACCGGCACCGCGGTCGAACGTCCGGGCATTCGACATGTCGCCGGCAAGGAAACCGTCGACAGTGTCCCGGTCTTCCGTGTCATCCGTGCGTGAATTTGGAATGAAGGTGAACTCACCACCACGCTCGGCCGCCTGCAACAACAGGGTTACCGTGCATTCGGTCGTATCGTAATGCCACGCGTGCCAACTGCCCGGTTGCAATGCGACGACATTGAGGGCCTGAAATTCGTCCGCGCACCGGTAAAGCGTGTCCTTTTTCTGGACGCGGCGGACGAAATCCGTCAGGAGATCGGACCGGTAGAGCCGTTGGAGCTTTGTATCAACCGGGATCTGGTCGTCAGCCAGTTGTGTGGCGGTGTGAACATATTGATGGCGTACGGGGTCGTCTTCCGGTGCGGCCGGATCACCTTCACCCTGATATATCGTGCGTTTGATGGTCAGGACTTCTGCCGTCGGCAACAGGCCATTTGCTTCGTCTGCGAGCATCGACAAGGCTTCGGACCGGACAAAGCCTTCAAGGTTACACCAGCCATGCCTTTCCATCTGTTCCCGGCAGGACGCCAGAAACCCGGCCCCCCTGCCCGCATCGAGATTTTCGATCGGATAACGCTCCAGATCGACAAGCGCCAGCGCGATGTCGGGCTGATCCACGACAGAATTCATTGTGCTTATCCTCCTGTGCAACCATTCTCTGGACGCAGCGGCGTCAGGATGAGCGCCTATCCGATCGCCGGAACAAAGCATGCCGCTTGAATTGAGATAAGTAAAATAAGATAATAATGCCTCATGATCATATAATGCTTATGGTATGACCGCATGCAGCAGAACCTCAACCTGAACTGGTTGCGAACCTTTGAAGCGGTCGCCCGCCTTTCCGGGTTTACGGCAGCCAGCCGGGAACTGGGGCTGACGCAGGCAGCCGTCAGCCTGCAGATCAAGGCACTGGAGGCCAAGCTCGGGCACGATCTGTTCATCCGCCGTCCCAGAAGCGTTCAGTTGACCGAGATAGGAAAGGCCTATCTGCCGTCGGTCAAAAACTCTCTCGAGACCTTGAACCTGTCAACCAACGGGCTGTTTGGTCCGGACCTGAAGAGCACAATCGTTGTCCGTGCTTCCATGGGCGCGATCATGTGGCTTGCGCAGGATGTGGGAGATTTTCAGGAACGCCATCCGGGGATCGGGATCAAGTTCGTCACCGCAATCTGGACCGGAACTCCCGATATGCAGGCGGTGGATGTGGACATCGTCCTGGCACCCGACACCCAGATTAACGGCAGACTGGAGAAACTGTCAGACGAGTTCCTTGTCCCCATATGCGGGAAACGCACGGCCGGAACGGTAAACTGCGTCCGAGATCTGGTGCAGAGGAATCCAATTCATATCCTGGGTTTTGACGATCATTGGTCCCGCTACATGGCTGAATTCGATATGCAGCACGATACAACGTCGACCCGGCTGATGGTGGATACGTCGGTTGCCGCCTGCGAACTGGTGGCGTCGGATCTCGGCTGTGCAATCGTCATTGAACGGTTTGCGCACAGTGCTATGCGAACCGGCCAGCGAATAGAAATCGTCGGCGATCGGGTTTCGCTTGGCCAGTCCCATTTCCTGGTCGGGCGGGGACCTGAAAAGGAGCCTCAGGCATCTGCTGAAGCCTTCAAGGAATGGTTGCGGGCGCGTTTTGCCGAACCGTCAAATTGACGCGGGCGGACAAACAGGTCCCGTCGGGCCCACTACCGGATTTGGCTCCGGTCCCATGCCGCCACAAGGTCCACCAGTTCAGCGAGCGCTTCCGGGTAGCAAAGATTGGGATTGGCGATGTTCTTTGCCGGCCGATAGACAGTATCGCCGGTTACCGCCTGAAGATCTGACCATCCAGGACGCGTCTCGACGGGATGGTTCAACGCATTGGGACAACCGTCGCAATCGAACGCCAGTATTATGTCCGGCTGGACCTCCGTAATCTCCTTGAAGTCAGTCCAGGCGACCGCATCGCCTGGTTGGGTAAACAACGGCGTACCGCCGACAAGCTGAATCATTTCCGGGGCCAGGTGACCGCCGGCCATGACAAACCGTCCCGGATTGGCAAAACGCCGTGTTGGGTCAGGATCGTATTTGATGCACACGCAATACTCAAAAAGAACGGTTGGCCGCCGTACAGGGGGCGCCTGCCGGGCCAGGGCCTTCTTGCGACGCGCGGCCAATCGTTCGACAACGGCAATCGCTGCCTCCGTCTTGCCGACAATCTCTCCAATCCTGACAATCTGCCGATCCAGGTCCGTCAGGGTGCGGGTATCAAAATTGATCAGGGCCGCAGGCTCGACGTTGAACATCCCGGCGTCATGGGTATTGAAAGTACCGGTCGCCGACACCAGAACCGTATCCGGTTCGAGCTGCGCTGCCCTCCCAGGGTCCGTGTTGGGCCACGCACCCAAGTCGGGAAGCGTTTCCCAACTGCGCAACCGCGACGCGGCCTCCGGTCCGGCGCAACCCCATACATCAAGATAATTTTGAATCGACAACGGACAGTGCCGGGTGCGCCCGACTACCAGGTCATCGGCACCGAGTGCAAACAGGATCATCGAAACGTTGGGCGCCAGGGAGAGCAGGCGTCGGGGGTGCGTCATGCTGATTGGCCTGCCCTGTCGACTCGAAACCGAGAAAACCCAAATACCGTATTTTTCGGGAATTGGAAACTCACGGCACGGGCAATGCCGGGTCGCCGGGGTCGCGTTTGTCTCGCTTGGCAACCATAAAACCGATGAAGAGCCGCAGAAGTTCGAGGCGCCGGTGCTGTTCTGGATAATAGAGATAGAACGGCGGGAGTTCAGGCACGTAAGGATCAAGAACCGTTTCCAGGGCGCCTGCATCGAGATCGTCCTCGATGACCTTTCGCAGGGACCAGCCGATGCCGTGGCCGTCGCGCACTGCCTGCATGACAGATTGCATGCTGTCGAATATCAACCTTGTCGGCGGGTCGATGGTTTTTGTCTGACCGTCTTCGACAAACTCCCAGTCTCCGACGCGCCTGGCCGTGACGAATTTGTGGCGGACGCACTTGTGGTCGAACAGATCACGCGGATGCTGCGGACGCCCGTGGGCTGCGAGATAGGACGGCGCAGCAATGTAACAGGGGGCCAGCGGGCCGGTCAGCCGCACGGCAATCATGTCGGTCGTCAACCGGTTGCCCAGGCGAATGCCGGCGTGAAAACCGTCTCTGACAACATCGACAAGCTGTTCGTTGATCGACAGATCCAGACAAACGTCGGGAAATCGCATCTGAAATTCTGCAAGAACCGGCGCGATGACCACCAGGTAGGCGCCTCTTGGCAGAGTCAGCCGCAAGGTACCGGTCGTGGATTTACCAATGGCTCGGGCGCTCTCGATGGCATCAACGATTTCTCCAAACGCGGAAGCCGTTCCCGCCAGCAATGAGTGGCCGGCGTCGGTAAGCTCAATCGACCGGGTCGTGCGGGCCAGCAGATCAACACCGACCTTGCGTTCGAACGCCTTGAGTTGGTGACTGACGGCCGGTGCACCGACACCCAGAGACCGGGCCGCCCCGCGCAACGACCCTTCCCGGACAATCGCCAGGAAAACTTCTATTCCGCTGACCGGTACACGCGACATTATTCGAATTTTCACAGCAATATACTGAGGAATCAATATCTATTTCAACAATACTGCGCCCGCTAGAATCGAGTGATACGAAATCCGGGAATCGCCATGGCCGTTATCAAGGAAACCATTCGAAGCGATCGCTTGGCGTTCGGCATTGCCCTGGTCCTGTCGTCGACATTCTTCACATCGACAACAGATGTCCTTTTCAAGTACGCCAGCGCCGACAGTTCGGTCTGGCAGTATTTTGTCCTGCGCTCGCTGCTGTCGATTCCGGTGTTGCTCGCGATCGCCTTCCTGTGGGGCGACGGGGCCGCAACCTGGTCGCGGGCGTTGCGCCGATGGCCAATGGTGCGCGCGCTTTTGTTCGTTCTCATGTTCGTTGTCACCTATGCGGCCTTGCCTGTCCTGCCACTGGCAACGCTTGCCGCCGGCCTCTATACCTCACCCCTTTTTGTTGCGGCGTTGTCGGTGCTGCTTACCGGCGAACCGGTGCGTTGGCGCAATTGGTTCGCCATTGCGGTCGGGTTCACCGGCGTGCTTTTGATTCTGCGGCCCGGGACGGACGCTTTCACCTGGTACACGTTGCTGCCGGTTCTGGGCGGGCTTTTTTATGCCCTGTCGGCACTGGTGACCCGGAGCAAATGCCGTGAAACACCGCCGGCCACACTCGGTGTGTCGGTCAACATTGCCCTCGTGGCCATGGGCGCGATTGCCAGCGCCGTTTTGTTCGCCTGGCCGCCAGCACCGGAGGTTGTTGCGGCTTCGCCCTTCCTGACGGGATCCTGGCAACAACTCGGTCTACTGGAATGGGGTTATGTGGCGACGCTTGCCGTGCTTATGGTCGGCAACAGTCTCGTGGTATCCGCTGCCTATCAATCGGCGCCGCCCTTCATCATCGCGACCTTCGATTACAATTACCTGATTTTCATGACCGCCTTCGGGTTCATTCTGTTTTCCGAAGTGCCGGACCGACAGAGTGCCGCCGGCATGATTCTGATCGTCGGCGCCGGCATGATGGTTGTTCGCCGTTGAGCGCATGAACCGGCTGGAACAGTTGGTCGCACTCCGGATTACACCGCCAGATAGGTGTCGCGCACGGTGTCATCGGCTTCTAACTCGGCCATGGTCCCCTGGTAGCGGACCTGGCCCTTTTCGATAATGTAGGCGCGGTCGGCAACCATTCTGGCAAAGTGGAGGTTCTGTTCCGAAATCAGGACCGTCAGCCCCCGTTTCTTGAAATCGAGAATTGTCCTGGCCATCTGTTCGACGATGACCGGGGCAAGACCTTCGGACGGCTCATCGAGGATGACCAGCAACGGATTGCCCATCAGGGTGCGGGCAATGGTCAGCATCTGCTGCTCACCGCCGCTCAACTGATTGCCCAGGTTGGATCGGCGTTCGGCGAGATTGGGAAAGACCTCGAACAGATCGTCGACGGACCACAGCTTGCGGCCGTCGTCGGGCTCGAAGCGTCCGACTTCCAGGTTCTCCTGAACCGTGATGCCGGTGAATATGCGGCGTTCCTCGGGGACATAGCCGATACCGAGGCGGCAGATGCGGTGTGGAGCCTGGCCGGCAATCTCGCGATCACGGAACCGTATTCTTCCGGCAGTCGCCGGAACCAGCCCCATGATCGTCTTCATGGTTGTCGACTTGCCGGCACCGTTGCGACCCAGAAGGGCCACCACTTCGCCTTCGTCGACCTTCAGGGACATGGCATGAAGGATGTGCGCGCGGCCGTAATGGGCGTCGACGGAGTCCATCTCAAGCATCGGCTTCGGTCTCCGCTTGTGCGTCCGCGAACGTCGTGCCGCCCCCCAGATAGACTTCCTGAACGTGCGGGTTGTTGCGAACCTCGTCGGGCGAGCCCTCTGCAATCAGCTGACCCCGGTTGAGCACCATGATGCGGTGGGCATGGGCGAACACCACATCCATGTCGTGTTCGGTGAAGAGAACGCTGATGCCCCTGTCGGCGACGATATCGGCTGTCAGTTGCATCAGCTCAATGCGTTCCTGGGGCGCCATGCCTGCGGCCGGCTCGTCCATCAGCAGCAGGGCCGGGTCATTGGCAAGCGCGATCGCCAATTCGAGGCGTTTCAGGTCACCATAGGCCAGCACATTGCAGGACCGGTCGGCCTGGTCGGTCAGACCGACCCGTTCGAGCAGAACGTCCGCGCCTGAACGGTCGTGATTGCGGGCGCCGCCCACCATCGAGAACAGTCTTCGTTTGTGCGACAGGAGCGCCATCTGGACATTCTCGCGCACGCTCATGGAGGTGAACGTCGCCGTGATCTGAAAAGTGCGCCCCACCCCCAGCTTCCAGACATCGCGGGGCTTGAGGCCCACCAGTTCACGGCCGGAGAGAAGAATCGACCCCCGGTCGGGGCGCAACTGCCCGTTGAGCATGTTGAAACAGGTTGTCTTGCCCGCACCGTTGGGCCCGATCAGGGCCAGCAATTCGCCTTTTGCAAGCGAAAACGAAACACCGTCGACGGCATGCACGCCGCCAAACGCCTTGCGGATTTCCTTTACTTCAAGCACGGTGTCGGTCATTCAGGCCTCCGAGCCCATGCCAAAGAAACGGCCGAAACGCTCCCTCAGGAAACCGGCAATTCCTTGCGGGAACAAGATGACGAGCACAACGATCATGACGCCAAGGGCCAGACGCCAGTACTCGAAACGCGAGAGCCAGTCCTGCAGAAGGGTGAAGGAGACAGCACCTGCAAGCGGCCCCGACAGTGTCTTGACACCGCCCAGCATGACCATGATGAGGGCATCGAACGAGCGCGCGATCTCCATTTCCGTGGGAAAAATGCTGCCCTTGGCAAAAACATAAAGACCGCCGGCAAGGCCTGCGAGCGCTCCGGCAAAGGCAACCGCTATCCATTGGACAAGCATGACGTTGATGCCGATCGCCTCGCTGCGCAGGTCGGAGTCGCGGACCGCGCGGATGGCGTAACCGAAGGGCGCATGAAGGACATAACGCAACAGGGCAATACCGCCGACGCCCAGGACCAGAACAACATAATAGTAGACCGTAGCGCTGCTGGCCCAGGCAGCGGGCCAGATCCCCAGGATGCCGTCATCACCACCGGTTACGTCGCCCCACTGGAATACGATCGACCACAGCACCTGGGCAAACGCCAAAGTCAGCATGGCAAAGTAGACACCTGACAGACGCACGCAGAACCAGCCGACGATGAAGGCCAAGAGACCGGCCATCAGCGGGGCTATTACAAGCGCCAACTCCATCGGCGCACTGAAGTATTGCACGGCGAGTGCGGCCGCATAAGCGCCACCACCGAAGAAGGCCGCGTGGCCGAACGAAACCATGCCGCCCGGCCCCATCATGAAGTGCAGGCTGGCGGCGAACAGGGCGAAGATGATGACATCGCCGAACAGCACCATCAGGAAGCTGTCGTCCAGGAACGGGACCAGGATAAGCCCCGCAACGAGGCCAAGAGCCAACAATTTCACCTGGATCGGCAAGGGGGCAATCGGCTGTTCTGGAGGCCCGTGCTGCCCGTGCTGGCCCGGACGTTCGGGCTTGCCCAGCAGCCCCCAGGGGCGCAGGATCAGGACGATGGCCATCACGGCAAACATGAGCACCAGCGTGCTCTGAGGCAGGAGCTGGACCCCGAAGACATTGAGCTCGGAGATCAGAAGGGCCGCGATGAAGGCGCCGGGAATGCTGCCCATGCCGCCGATCACGACAACCACGAAGACGGCCGCCAGAATGTTGAAATCCATCAGCAGATCAGCACCGCCCTTGGGCAGTTGAACCGCGCCGCCAATGCCGGCCAGCATCGATCCCAGAAAGAAAACGCCGGTAAAGAGCCAGGACTGGTTGACGCCCAACGCGCCCACCATCTCACGGTCTTCGGTCGCCGCGCGGACCAGAATTCCCCACCGGGTCCGGTTGAACAGCAGCCACAATGCGGCAAGAACAAACGGCGTGAACGCGATGACGGCCAGATCATAGGCCGGCACACGCTCGCCAAGGATCATGACCACGCCCTCAAGGCCCGGCGCCCGTGGCCCGATCAGGTCTTCAGGACCCCACGTGAGCAGGGCCAGGTCCTGGATGATGAGAATGACGCCGAAGGTGGCGACCAGTTGAAACAGTTCCGGCGCCTTGTATATCGGTCGCAGAACGCAGATCTCGACAATCACGCCGATCAGACCGACCGCAACGCCGGCAACCACGAGGCTCGCCCAGAAACCGATGGCGCCGGGCAGCACAGTCATCGCCGAATAAGCGATGTAGGCACCCAGCATGTAGAACGAGCCGTGCGAGAAGTTGACGATGCGGGTAACGCCAAAAATGATCGACAGCCCGGATGCGACCAGAAAAAGGGCGGCGGCGTTCGAAAGCCCCGTCAGGAACTGCGCAACAATGAATCCCACAAGATTTCCCCTCCGTGCCGCTTGTACGGCAGCGTCCGGCCATGTTCATGTCCGGTAAACAAATGGGGCGCGACCGAGACAGGCCACGCCCCAGTGACGCGTCAGTTGGCTGCCGGGCGCAGCTTCTTCACTTCTTCATCCGACGGTAGATACTTGGCACCGTCGAGATATTTCCAGTCGACCATAATGCCCTTGCCGTCCTTCAGCTTGGTGCGTCCGACGTAGGCGCCCATGGTGGACTGGTGGTCAATGGCACGGAAGTTGATAGTGCCGACAGGCGTGGCGACATCCAGTCCTTCCATAGCGGCAACCATGGCCTCGGTTTCGGTCGAGCCGGCCTTCTTGATGGTGGCCGCGATCGTCAGCATGGTGTTGTAACCGACGATTGAACCGATGCGCGGATAGTCGTTCCAGCGCTTCTGGTAGGCGTCCACGAATGTCTTGTGCTCCGCGGTTTCAATCGCGTACCAGGGGTAACCGGTTACCAGCCAGTTCTCCGGTGCCTCATCCTTGAGCGGATCGAGATACTCCGGCTCGCCGGTCAGAAGGCCGACCACAAGGCGGTCGTCGAACAGCTTGCGCAGCTTGCCCTCACGAACAAACTTCGCCAGATCGCCGCCGAACGTCACGTTGTAGATGCCGTCGGGTTTTGCGGCTTCGATCGCCTGTACCTCGGCACCGGCATCGATCTTGAACAGGCCCGGCCATTGTTCGGTCACGAACTCGACGTCGGGACGCTTCGCCTTCAGGACTTTCTTGAAGGCAGCGACGGCATCCTTGCCGTAGGCATAGTTGGGGGCAATCGTTGCCCAGCGTTTCGCCGGATTCTTGGCTGCCTGTTCAGCAAGCATGGCTGCCTGCATGTAAGTCGAGGGACGCAGGCGGAAGGTGTACTTGTTGCCCTTGGCCCATACCAGCGCATCCGCCAGCGGTTCGGCTGCCAGATAAAGGCGTTTCTTCTGACCGGCGTAGGACGTCAGTGCCAGACCGATGTGGGAAAACAATGAACCGGAAATCATCACGACTCCGTCGCGGGTGAACAGTTCCTCGGCAATCTTGACGGCTTCGCCCGGCTTGCCCTGATCGTCACGTGAGATGACTTCCAGCTGCTTGCCGAGTGCGCCGCCAGCCTTGTTGATTTCTTCGACCGCCAGAATGACACCATTCTTGTACGGGATGGTGTGCGCCGGCAGGCGTTTATAGCTGTTGATGTCGCCGATCTTGATGGTGTCGGCCGACGCCGTCGCCGTCATGGCGACCGACACCGCCAGCCCGGCTGCCGCTCCGATAAACGTTTTCATGAGACTCATGGTTCTTCTCCCTTTTTGGTTGGTTTTCACTTTTGATTTCTCCCTCAAGTGCCGCGCTTCAGCATTGCAACTCTTGACGTTCCTGTTCGACCATATCGGACACAATGCGACGATACATGTTCGCCCCCTTGTCGATCGCGATTCTGACAGGTCGGTGATCCGGGCACTTGTTTTCTTCTTCCTGGATGGCTTCAAGAATGTCCTTGTCTTCGGCGAAGGCAATCCGGAACTGCTCGTTCATGCGGCCGCCGATCTCGTCGTCATCAAGGGAGAAGTTCCGGATATGCATCCAGCGATCGATGGTGTTCGTGTCGTCGACCGGCGTCAGGAAGTGCAGTGCAAAGATCCGCACGCCCTGGGACCTGTCATCGTCCGCCAGATCTGCGTCGACGTCGGCGCTGCCGAAGTCGATGGCCGCGATGCTGGGAGAATACAGGTAGTAGTAGTGCCAACGGTCGACATTGCCCTTGAAGTCGGCGATCGCCTTGAACACCCCGACTGGGGGCGCGTTCCTGATCCAGCGCGAAGTGATCACCGTTGTTCCGTCACGCTCGGCGTGTATCGGCACATCCTCGCTCTCCGGATTGCCCAGCGTCGTCGGGTGGACAAAACTCACGTGGGCCGGGTCGCAAAGGTTTTCTGCGACATTGAGGTAGTTTGATCTCAGATACAGGGCATCACCGAAATGGGGCGCCCAGGCAGGATCGGTAAACTCGGTCATGTGGAAAATATCGTCTTCGACAGCACGTTCCGGTTCGCCCATCCAGATCCAGGCAATGCCGTGGCGTTCGCAGACCGGATAGGCGCGGACCGTCGCCTTCTCAGGCAGATTGTCCTGACCCGGCACCCGCACGCATTTACCGTCGCATCCAAAGGTCATGCCATGATAGCCGCACTGGATGTCGTCGCCGATCAGCCTGCCCTTGGACAGGGGCAGAAGCTTGTGAGGACATCTGTCCTGCAGAGCACAGAGCGCACCGTCTGAGGTACGGTACAACACGACGTTTTCGCCGAGAACGGTAATGGCGGTCAGTTCACGGGTGAATTCCGAGCCCCATCCAGCCACATACCAACAGTTTCTTACGAACTCCATTTTCCCTCCCTGACGGAGCACCCAACCTGGGTCGAATTTGCGTTACTACTCGTCTTTCCTTCGTTGTTCCGTCATCCGGACACATCCGTCTGCCATACCGCTACAATCCCACATGCCAGGTATTGCCCCGGCGCATGAGAGCGTTGAGCCCCGAAGGTGTTGCCGGGTTTCGCTGCCCGGCTTGACAAACGATCTGACCGTCATCTGGTTCGCAATAAATGATGCCAAGCGCCATTGGCATGTCATGGCCGTCGAGGTCTCCGAGCAGACCGGCAAGCACACGATTGGTCTCGTCATGGACCAGGATGTCCGGCAGTTCGACGCCGTTTTCGCCAATGTTTACAGACTCCAGGCTTAATGTTTTGTGATTGAGGATCAAGCCACGGTCCTTTTCTTTTCCAAACAACAACGGTTCGCCATGCTTGACGTGAAGCTGGTGTTCGTGGGCCGCGGCCTTATCCGTCACATGTCCGAAGACAGCGTCATTGTAGACGATGCAATTCTGCAGGATTTCGACAAACGACGTGCCGGTATGGCCGCGCGCGCGCGCCAGGGTCTCGACCATATGAGCCTGGGCGACATCGTAGGAACGGGCCACGAACCGGGCACCGGAGCCAAGCGCAAACCTTACCGCATGGGCCGGGCGGTCCGTCGATCCCTTGGGCGACGACGGCGAACGGGTGCCAAACCGGGATGTGGGCGACATCTGGCCTTTGGTCAATCCATAGATCTCGTTGTTGAAAAGCAGATAGACCAGATCGATATCGCGCCGGAGCAGGTGAAACAGGTGATTGCCGCCGATCGACATGGAGTCGCCGTCCCCGGATACTACCCAGATATCGAGTTCCGGGTTGGCCTGTTTGACCCCCGTGGCAATCGGTGCGGCGCGCCCGTGGATTGTATGGAACCCATAAGTTTTCATGTAGTAGGGAAACCGCGCGGCGCAGCCGATACCGGATATGAACACGGTCTTTTCAGGATCGGCGGCGACATCTGCCAGCGTGCGCTGCACGGCTTTCAGAATGGCATAATCGCCGCAGCCGGGGCACCACCGGACTTCCTGGTCGGTGGCATAGTCCTTGAGGTTGGGTTTGGCGACAACGTTCATCGGTTCACCCCTTCGACACCATTTCGGACGGCGGCCTCGATTTCACTTACCTTGAAGGGCTTGCCCGAGACTTTCGGCATGCTCTCCAGCTTTACGAGACATTCGGCCCGCAGCAGGGTTGCAAGCTGGCCATTGTTCATTTCAGGCACGAGAATGCGGTCGAACCTGTCCAGAATTCCGCTCAGATCGTTGTGCAGCGGCCAGATATGGCGCAGATGCAGATGAGCGACCATGCTCCCCTCGTCACGCATGTTCGACACGGCGCGGTTGATCGGTCCGTAGGACGACCCCCAGCCAAGGACCAGCACGTCGTCATCGACACTTCCCAGTTCGAATTCCAGAGCGGCGTATTCTCGTGCAACACCATCGATCTTGGCCGCGCGAAGGTTGGTCATCTCCTGGTGATTGTCCGGGTCATAGGAGATGTTGCCGCTGCCGCTGGCCCGTTCGATACCGCCAATCCTGTGAATACCGCCCGGCGTTCCAGGTATGATCCAGGGGCGCGCATTTGTCCCTGGATCCCGGTCGAAGGGCAAAAGGCCCTCTGCCTGCTCAACACGCGCGGTTTCGATCGGCTGCAGCGCATCCAGATCCGGGATGATCCAGGGCTCCGAGGCATTGGCAAGGTAACCGTCAGTCAGAAGTATGACCGGGGTCATGTATTTCACAGCAATCCTCACCGCCTCGACGGCTGTGTGAAAACAATCGCCGGGAGAGCGCGATGCCAGCACCACCAGCGGGCAGTCGGCATTGCGGCCGTAAACCGCCTGGTAGAGATCGGATTGCTCGGTTTTCGTGGGCAAACCGGTCGACGGGCCGCCGCGCTGGGCGTTGACAACGATCAGAGGAAGTTCCGCGGCAACCGCCAGGCCGATTGCTTCGGTTTTGAGAGCAACCCCCGGACCGGAACTTCCCGTCACGCCGATCTGTCCGGCATAGGACGCACCGATGGCGGCAGCAACGGCGGCGATCTCGTCTTCGGCCTGGAAGGTCTTGACACCGTTGTCTTCGCCCATGGCGGTCAGCACATGGAGCATGTTCGAGGCGGGCGTAATCGGGTAGGAGCAATAGGTCAGCGGCAGCCCGGACAATGCCGATCCGGCGGCCAGACCCCAGCAGATGCCTTCGGTGCCGGTGACATTGCGGTACTCGCCGGGCGGCATCTTTGCCGGCGGTACGGTGAAGGCGCCGATGTGAGGCGGCAGTTCCGCTGTCTCGCCAAAGGCAAATCCAGCTTCGAGAGCCGCGATATTGATCTTGGCGATGTCCGGCAATTTCGCAAACTTCTGCTCCAGCCATTCACGAGTCGCCCCGGTTTTGCGATCGTAAAGCCAGAGAACAAGGCCAAGCGCCCACAGGTTCTTGGCGCGCAGGCTTTCCTTGTTGGAAACCGACACGTCTTCCACAGCCTTCACGGCGTTCAGTGTCAGTTTCGATATGTCGAGGCACAGCAGCCTGTAGCCGTCGAGGGCATCGCCATCCAGCGGATTGGTTTCATACCCGGCCTTGGTCAGATTACGGTCCTTGAAGCTGCCTTCGTCGATTATCAGAAGGCCATGGTCGCGC
>JAJFHD010000083.1 GCA_021775805.1 Alphaproteobacteria bacterium
TTTTCCGTCGTCATTGCGGTGAAAACCGCAATCCAGGGCGACAACGACGAACACGCCCCGCATTGCTCTGGACACAGGCCTGCGCCGGTGTGACGATGGCGTGACAGAGACTTCAATGCCCAGACACAGCCATGCCCATCGCCCTCACCCAATCCCAGATCGACACCTTCCACCAAGACGGCTTCGTCATCGTCGAGAACGTCCTCGACGCCGCCACGATCGCCGCCGCCCGTGCCCGGTTCGAACCGCTGTTCGCCGGCGACTTCGAGACCGGCCTTGAGCCCGACGAATGGAACTGGCGGGCAGGCTCAAGCCCGCCCGACGTCACCCGGCAGATCTGCAACGGCTGGAAGGCCGACCGCACCATCGCCGCCATCGTCACCCGCGCCGACATCGGCGAGGCCTGCGCCCGTTCGCGCGGCTGGCCCGGCGCCCGGCTCAACCAGGACAACGTGATCTGGAAACCGCCGGGCACCAAGGCCCTGGGGTTTCACCAGGACGACAGCTACCAGGACTGGATCGTGCCAAACGAGATGATGACCTGCTGGATGACGCTCGACGATACGCGTGCCGAAGGCGGCACCATCGAATATGTGCGCAGCTCGCACCGGTGGCCCCTGTCGCCGCCGATTGAAAAGTTCCACGCGCCGGACGATCCATTAGCGGACATGGAACAGGCGGCAAACCGTGCGGGCGTGGCGGAACCGGAGATCGTCGCCATCGAAGTCAGCGCCGGCAGCGCCGTGCTCCACCACGGCCGCACCTGGCACGGCTCGCGGGAGAATTCGGGAGATACCCCACGCCGGTCGGTGGTGGCGCACTGCATGTCGAGTGCGGCACGGTTTCACGAGACGAATGTGAGCCCGGTTTATTCGCGCTACAGGCGGCAGGGGACGGCGGAGATGGACGAAAGTTTCTTTCCGGTGCTTTGGCGAGGGGATGGCGTTGTGCAAGGAATCGATGAGGATCCCGAACAGCAACGTTAATGGACTTCGTCACGGGCCAGGCTTAAAATTCCGCTGCCATGAAACATGTGCTCCGTCTCGTGAAAGGCGAGTTGACCCTTGAAACCGCGTTCTGGAAGTGGGCTGTTTGCGGCGGCCTGATCGTCAACATCGTGTCCAGCGCGCTTTTTCTTGTTCTGATTGTGGCGGACCGCCCGATTCTGGCATTGATTGCCGGTTATGCGTTCTCCGTACCCTACAACGTGATCGCCGCCGTGGGCGTCTGGCGAACTGCTGAGCACTACACCGGGGATCAACGCTGGGCCAATCTTGCCCGAATCATAACCGTTGCCGGTATGGTATTACTCAGTGTGACGTGACAGGCCGGACCGGTGGTCCCGACCACGACAAAACGAAAGCCTTATATGCCGGCACTCGAAACATGCCCGCTTCCGGACACGGCCCTGTTGAACGTCTACGCAGAGTCCGAGGGTTGTTACACGGATTGTTATGCAACCGAAATTCAGGCACCGGTGACACTTTCCCAGTTCGTCACGAGTTTCTACACCACACGTCTTTTCAAGCTGGAGCGTTTCGTGCTCAAGGTCGCCGCGTCCAGGCCCTCCACGGATCAACAGGCCCGGGAACTGGCAGAGGCCCGAACCGACCGTTTCGCGGCCTGGACGGTCGAGCAGAGGACGGCAACACAACTGCTCATGTGCGACATCTCCGGACGGACGCGGTCGTGGTTCATGGTTGAGCCGGTCGCCGGCGGGTCCGTTCCTACGACGCGCCTCTACTTTGGCTCTGCGGTTGTTTCGCAGGTCGACCGCAAGACCGGGGAACCAAAGTTGGGGTTTGTTTTCACCGCTTTGCTGGGGTTCCACAGATTGTATTCTCGGGCGTTACTGTCGGCTGCAAGAACCCGGTTGAGCAGCACTGGAGAGGGCGGTGTCGGGAAACCCTCCTAAAGCGGACGATACGAGCCGATCAAATACAAGGAAGAAACTGAAATTTGGGACGTGGTTGCGGGAGTGGTGTGCCGTTACGAGGTAAGCCACATTAACCGAAACATCAGGTTTGGGTTTACGATGGCCGTCCTGTTCAAAAAGCAGGGATGTAATGATTACTCTATGACTTAGGCAGAGAACAATGACCGTTATTGAGAAATTGAAACGCTCCAAACCTGTCATCGCAGCATTGATAATCGCCGCCGTAATCGGTGGCATAGTAAGTTTTTGGAAAGATATTGAATTCCTTTACAATAGGCTTGTTACACCTCCAGATGGGTCTAATTTGACCTTCGAAGTTCATGGCTTTCACATTAAAGGCATTAGTACGAAAGAAACAATCAATGACAATGTCACCCGAATAACAACCACTACACCAGAAATTCATGCAGATTTCTTCATAAGCAATAATGGGAAACACCCCGCAATCTTGAAGCAGGCTGCATTCATAGACAAAAGCAAAATTGATGTGTACCGGTGCTTTTTTGGAGAAGATTCAGTAGGTGTTACAATAACACCATCTGGCACAAATACCTATAAATGTATCAGCCCTGTACCCAACATCGCCATACAAGACGTCCAAAAAGAAGCCAAACGCCTGCAACAATATCTTGAAGATGAAACAGGCCGCATCTGCGGCGTAGAATTACGTTATGTTGATGCAGTTGAAGGTTCATTGAAACAACAGAAATCATTGCGTGATTGCTGAGATGAGAGAGCACCATGTGCGGACGTGGACACCTTGTGAGGTGATGTCTAAAGGCTCTTACCAGACATTCAGCACGAAACCTGTGATGATCGGTTATCGAACTTAACAGACCCGTTGGCCCTAATAGACCACTTCCGTTACTATCTGCGGAGCAGAAGATCTGACTCACCAACCAACACCCTCAAACAGCACCCCCCCCTCTTCCCGTCCAAGTTCGCCTTGTGCAGATACTTTTGGAACGCGTCGAACAGTAGGGCCTCGCTGAACAGGAACCCTTGTGCGAAGATCGCGCCATAGTTCTTGACAAAGGCGAAATGGTCTTCGGTCTGGGCGAAGGCGCGGGCGACCTTGATGATGTGGAAGGGGAAATCCTTCAGGGGTGGCGAGGCCGGAATAGCCGGTGCCGAAATCGCCCAGCGTGAAGCGGACGTCTGGTGGCACTGGATTTCAACAGGAAGGGTGAAAACTCTAAGGCCGCGCGTCAGGTGAGCATGGCGGCCGATTGAAAGCAGTATGGCAAACCATTGGCGTTGAATGCGGCGGGGCAAGACCGGGGTTGGCGGCTCTAACGCGGTTTTTTTGTCTTCTTCTTCTTGTCGCGTGCCTTTTCGGCGGCCACTTTTTCGGCGACTTTGATATCGGCCGCCTCTTTGGCCAGCCGCAGGGTCCGCAACTTGGCGGAAAGTGCCATTCTTTCCTGCAGCGCTTTTTCCTTCTCCGTCCGAAGCAGGTTTTCCTTCCTCTTGACTGCGGCAGTCTTTTCCTCGGCCGTCGACTTAAATGCCGGTAACATTGCGGTAATCCTTCGGGTAAAATCAAGGCATGGTGGGCGGACACCTTGCCTTCGGCGTGCGTGGTGTCTCTTGCTCTGCGGTGCAACAGGCCGGGCGTCGGCGCGGCAGGTTTCACCGCTGATGCTATCGATCATCGTGTGCTTTGTTGAGGACGGGAGGCGCGCAGATCTGTCCGCCAACCTCCTGCATCCGCCAGCCCATCGTCAAAAGATGTGCCGCTGAGCGCAACCGGGCACCGCCCCCAACCTTAAATTGGAGGCGGTGCCGTGCTTGGTAATCAGAGTATCGACAATTTCTCGGCGGAAGATTTGCCGTTTTGTCCGGCTTGAATCTCATAGGAGACCTTCTGCCCTTCGTTAAGTGTGCTCAGTCCAGCGGCTTCGACAGCCGAAATGTGGACGAATGCATCATTTGAACCATCTTCCGGCTCGATAAAGCCGAAACCCTTGGCGGGGTTAAACCATTTTACGGTACCAGTAGCCATAGTCATGTCCTCTAACAGGAGTTGATGCCGTGTCGCGTCATGCGACGACGGTTGAAAGTCACGTTCACATTGTCAGGGAATAACTAAGCTAATCGGCGTACCGGTTGTCCAGGTCGCACCAAAACGAATGTAACACGCAAGCTACATATATGGGGGTAAAGCTACAAAAAGACAATGGCCGGTGAAGCCGACCGCAAATAATAAACCCGTTGGCTCGACGGCATCCTCTCCTTTTTCCCCTCTGGAACGCAAACTCGGGCAACGCCGACCGTCAAACTGCAACACCCAATTCCCGCGTCTCCCCGTCCCAGTTCGCCTTGTGCAGATACTTCTGGAACGCCTCGAACGGCAGGGCCTGGCTGAACAGGAACCCTTGCGCGTAGGTAGCACCATAGTTCTTGACGAAGGAAAAGTGGTCTTCGGTCTCGACGCCTTCGGCCACGGTTTCCAGGTGCATGACATCGGCGAGGTAGAAGATGGTCTTGGCGATGGCCCGGTTGCGGGCGCTGTTCTGGGCGGTCTGGACAAAGGCGCGGTCGACCTTGATCGAGTCGAAGGGAAAGTCCTTCAAGGTGGCGAGGCCGGAATAGCCGGTGCCGAAGTCGTCGAGCGTGAAACGCACACCGAAGCTTTTCAGGGCGTCGAGGTGGGCGCGGACCTGGCGGGGTTCGCGCATGGCGACCGACTCGGTGATCTCGATCTCGATGGTGGCCGGGTCCGTGCGGTTGGCGACCAGGGCCTGCTCGACCGTATAGGCGAAGTCGTGGCGTTCCATCTGGGCGACCGAGACGTTGAAGGCGATGGTGACTTCGGGCGTGATCGCGTTGAGGCGGTTGGATAGCTCGCAGACCTGGTCGATGACGCACTTGCCGATGCCGACGATGAGGTCTGATTTTTCCGCACAGTCGATGAAATGGCCAGGCATCAGCAAGCCGCGTTCGGGGTGGTTCCAGCGCACCAGCGCCTCGGCCTTGGTGACTTTGCGGGTCTCGCAATTGACTTCCGGCTGGAGGTAGACCTCGAACTGGCGCTCGGCGATGGCCTGGCGCAGTTCGTGCTCCAGGTTCGAGCGCTCCATCCGGGCATGGACCCGGCGCAGGCGGTTCTGCTGCATCCGGGCGATCGAATAGCGGATGGCGCGTTCCAGGCTGACGGCGGTGAGCGAGGCTTTTTCGACGAAGTCGGAGGCACCGGCCTCGGAGGCCTCGACGTCGACGGCGTGGTCGCTGACGCCGGTGACCAGGATCAGCGGAATGTCCGGGTCGTGGGTCTTGGCCTCGGAGATGAAGTCGATGCCGGTGGCCGCCCCGATGCGGTAGTCGACCAGGCACAGGTCGAACTGGGTCTCCTGGATCCGCCTGAGACCGCGGGCATGGGTGTGCTCCCACTCCAGGTCGAAGGCATAGCCCTCGATGGCGTCGAGCAGGTCCCTGGTGATCAGATAGTCGTCGGTATCGTCTTCGACGAGCAGAATTTTCAATGACACGGTCACAAGCGTCGGCCCCCACCTTAACGCGCTGAGTACGGTTCAGTACTCATCCTGTTATTCCCCAGGGCAGAGTATAGGGCGCGCGGCTTAATTTGGCGTTAAACGGCGGGAAAAGGTGTGGGTTAACGAGGCGTTTCTGGCTGTCATGGTCGTGCAAACCCAAAAAATCTTCACCTTTGATCATCCGTACCGGCACCCTTTCGAGGCTGCCCGATGTCCTCAAAAACTGTCTTGGTCGTGCTTGACACGACCATCTCCTGAATTGCAACGCAGGAGGTCGTCGTGTCGGCGCGCGAGGACGACAGTTTGGAGGCGCGGGAAAACCACCGCGCTAATGTTGCACTGCCGATCAGCTTCAGGAATGAGCCCCTTGAACCATGAACGGCCTCAGAGCAGGCCTGCCGCTTTGAGGCCGCTGAGCGACTTTTCCGCGTGTTCCGCATCACCGCCGGCGGCGATGGCAATCTGTTCGGCCAGGTGCTGCGGCGTCATGGCCGGGTTGGTGCGCAGGGCGCCGGCGAGCGCTTCGCGGGCCTCGTCGACCAGGCCTTGGGCGCCGAGCGCATTGGCAAGCGCCATCCAGGCGCCGGTGTAGCCGGGCTGGATGTCGAGGCTCCGCCTGGCAAACCGGGCGGCGTCCTCGTGGCGGCCGCCGAGCGCGCAGGCGTTGGCCTTGAAGTAGCACCAGTAGCCGACCATGGGGTGGCCCGGCGCGGTGGCGAGGATGCGGTCGAGGATGGCGTGGCCTTCCGCCAGGCCTGCCTCGTCGCCGCCATAGGCCAATGTGCGCCCGAGCCTGCCCCAGATGTGATAGTCGAAGGGGGCGACCTCGACCGCGCGCCTGAGCGCTGAAACCGCCTTGGCCTGTTGGCCGCAGGTGCTCCAGACCTTGCCCAGCGTGCGCAGAACCGTGGGGTCGTCGGGGGCGAGGTCCGCGGCCCGCTCAATGGCCGCGACGGCGGCGGCCCGGTCGTTTTCGGGTTCGGCACTGAAGCCGCTGATGACGCGCTGGACGTGGATCGAGGCGAGGCAGGCATGGGCGTTGGCGTAACCCGGATCGCGTTCGACGGCTTGCCGCGCCAGCGCCAGCGCCTCGTCGAGGGCGTCGCGGTTTACCGGCAGGTTGAGGGCGCGGGCCTTGTGCACCAGTTCCCAGGCGGCCAGGTCGGCGGGGGCGGTGGCGGAGACCCGGGCCCATTCGGCACGCAGCAGTTCGCCGCCGAAGGCGACGACGATTGCCTTGGCGATTTCCTCCTGGACCTCGAAGATGTCGGCCAGGGTGCGGTCATAGGTGGCCGACCACAGCTGGGTGCGATCGGCGGCGTCGGTGAGCTCGGCGATGACACGCAGGCGGTCAGCCCCCCGGCGGACGTTGCCGGTGAGCACGTAGCGGAAGGCGTGGGTGCGCACCAGCGCCCACGGGTCGGCGTCGGCGTCCTTGCGGTCGCG
This sequence comes from Alphaproteobacteria bacterium, assembly GCA_021775805.1. Taxonomy (GTDB): domain Bacteria; phylum Pseudomonadota; class Alphaproteobacteria; order Rhizobiales; family JAJFHC01; genus JAJFHC01. The sequence goes on from JAJFHD010000083.1 coordinate 6,880, forward strand.
GGCCGACAGGATCGCCGCGCGCGAGGCTACCCGCAGGTCGGGCACCGACGACAGCATGTTGATGATCTCGGCGGTCAGGCCGTCGGCGAGATAGACGTCGGCGGGGTCAGGTGAGAGCAGGTCGAACGGGAACACCGCGATCGAGCCCAGCGCCTGTTCCACCCGCGGCGGCGCCGGCCACTGGCGGCCGGCGGCCTGTGCGGCATCTGGAGTGGCACCGGGAGCGGCATCGGCGGCGGCGTTGTCCAGGCAGGACTGATAGACACGCAACGGCGCCGCGATGTTCTTCAGGTGCTGTTCGCCCAGATCCTCGAATGCGACGTCGAGCTTGTTGCGGGTGTGCTCGAAGACGGTGGCCGAGACGCAGACGCGGCCGGGTGCGGCCATCGCCTCGAGCCGGGCGGCGACGTTGACGCCGTCGCCGTAGATGTCGCCGCCATCGACCAGCTCGTCGCCGATATTGATGCCGATGCGGTAGGCGATGCGGGTCGGTTCCGGCACGGCCTGGTTGTGGGCCGCGACCGCCTGCTGGACGTCGACGGCAAACGCCACCGCGTCGACCACGGAGGCGAACTCCATCAGGGTGCCGTCGCCCATGAGCTTGACCACCCGGCCGCCGTACTGGGCCGTCTTGGGGTCCATGATCTGGGAGCGCATGGCGTTCAGCGCGGTGAGCGTACCGGCCTCGTCGGCGGCCATCAGGCGGGAATAGCCGACCACGTCGGCGGCCAGGATCGTGGTCAGTCTGCGTTCCACCTTGTGCGGTCTCCCTGCCGGTTCTCGTCGCTGCCGCCACTCTACACCGGCATTACCGCGGGCGGACACCGCGATCTTTGCGAACAACTCATCTTTCGGGACAATCCTGGGGTGGCCGTGTTATACCATGGCCGACGCAGTTCCAGAAAATGTGGCAAGAACAAGCAAACAGGCGATGACAGGCACTGAGAAAACCACTATCTGCTTGCGACCAATGGGTTTTGACGACGTGCCCACGGTTGCGGAATGGTTCTGGAATTTTCGCGATATCGCGGTTTTCGACCGCAATCTGCCGGTGCCGGTCAATCTGGAGGCGGTGCGCGAAAGCTGGCGGACGGCACTCGAGTATGCCGACCCGCCGCGCGCCTTGTGGTATGTGGCCGAGGAGACCGACGGCGACGGCAAGGCTGCGGCTGTCGGCATCGGCGGCCTGCAGTCGATCAATTATGTGCACGGAGATGGCATTCTGCCGCTGTTTATCGCCGAGCCTGCCCGCGGCCGCGGCCTGGCGCTGGCGCTGTCGGTGGTGCTGGCGGATATGGCGTTCGAAACGCTCAGGCTCAACCGGTTGACAACATACTATCGCGATGACCATGCCGCCACCCAGCGCATCGTCGAGCGCATGGGATTTGCGACCGAGGGGCGCACGCGCCAGGGCTGGTTTGCCGACGGCGTCCACCGCGACATCGTCCAGGTCGGCCTCTTACGGTCCGAATGGCTGGACCGGCGCGATACGCTGAAAGCCGAGCTTGAGACTTCCGGGGCACTTTCCATCACCCTCGAGCGCCTGGCGCCCGAACCATAACGAAGCCTCCAAGAGTCCAGACCCAATGACCCAAGACCCCCAATCAAAACGACTCAAACGCCGGCTGGTGGCCAGCGTCTTTGCCGACGTGGTCGGCTACTCCCGCATGATGGGCCACGACGAGGTCAAGACGACGCTCGCGGTCAAGGCGCGGATCGGGCTGTTCTCCGAAATGGCGGCGTCCTATTCGGGCGATATCGTGCGCCTGGCCGGCGACGGCGTGTTCCTGATCTTCCAGAGCGCGGTCGACGCGGTGGTGTTCGCCATCGAGATCCAGACCCGCCTGCACGCACTCAACGAAGGCGTGCCCGACGCCGACCAGATCAATTTCAGGATCGGCATCAACCTGGGCGAGATCCTGGTCGACGACGGCGACCTGAGCGGCGACAGCATCAACATCGCCTCGCGCATCGAGTCGTTCGCAACGCCCGGCCGGGTGTGTATCTCGGGCGCGGTCTACGACCACGTCAGCAACAAGCTGACCTACGGCTACGAATACCTGGGCGCCCAGGCGTTCAAGAATATCGACGATCCGGTCGACGTCTTCCAGGTCCACGAGGATCCGGCATCGGCAACCATGACGCCCGGCCGGCGCCACGACCGCAAGACCTCGCGCAGCTTCAAGGGCGATCCCGTAAAGGACCAGTCGATCGTCGTGCTGCCGTTCTCGTTCCAGGGCAGCGATTCGAGCGAGAGCTGGTTTGCCGACGGGCTAACGGAAGACATCACCACGTCGCTGTCGCGGTTCCACGAATTTTTCGTAATCGCGCGCGGCTCGGCCTATGTCTATGACGACAGCCAGATCTCGCCCAGCGAGGCCGCCCGGGAGCTGGGCGTGCGCTACGTAGTCGACGGCTCGGTGCGCAAATCCGGCAGCCGCATCCGGATCACCCTGCAGCTGCGCGACGCGCCGCGCGACCGCACAATCTGGGGCGAGCAGTACAACCGCAATATCGACGACCTGTTCGACCTGCAGGACGAGATCACCCAGATCATTGTCTCGGCCACCGCCGCCCAGATTGAGGCCTCGGAGCGTGAGCGCCTGCGCCTGATCCCGCCGGCAAACCTGGAGGCCTACGGCTTCGTGCTGCAGGGCCAGAAGCACATCTTCCGCTACACGCAAGACGAGGTCCGCCGGGCGCGCGGGCTCTACGACACCGCCCTGGTCAGCGATCCACGCTATGCCCGGGCGATCGCTGCGAAATCGCGGACCTACAATCTGGACTGGCGCTATGCCTGGACCGAGAAGCCGGACGTGGCGCTCGACGATGCCCTGAGCCTGGCGCGCAACGCCATCGACCTGGACGAATCCGATGCCCGCGGTTTCGGTGAGCTGGGCTTTGCCCATCTCTACCGCAAGGAGCACGAGCCGGCGATCAGCGCCTATGAGCGCGCGGTCAAGCTCAACCCCAACGATGCCGACCTGATGTCCGACATGGCCGACGCGCTGGCCCATTCGGGCCGCTCGGAAGAGGCCATAACCC
>JAJFHD010000084.1 GCA_021775805.1 Alphaproteobacteria bacterium
CCGGGTCCGGATCCCCGACATGAACGTCTCCCGGCAGGCCCTCCAGGCTCTCTTCGAAGAGGTCTATTTCGACCGGTTCGGCGTCCGTTTGCCGGAAATCAAGGCCGTGCTCGTCAACCTCAACACATCCGTGATCGGCAAGCGCCGTCCGATCTCGCTAAAGTCCCTTATCGACTCAAGCGACCAGGCGGCTACCCTGGACGCCGCCCGGTCTGGCCGGCGGAACGTCTATTTCGACGGTGCCTGGATGGATACCGCCATCTACCGGCGGGAGCGTTTACCCGAAGAAGCCGTCATCGAAGGCCCCGCCATTGTCGAGCAACTGGATACCACGATCATCATTGAACCGGGCACGACGGCAAGATCCGACAACCTTGGCAATCTCATGATAGACGTGCCGATTGCGCATTACGGGGAGCCCGGACATGCCTGAGATAAAGGTTGATCCCGTAACGCTTGCCGTGATCCGCAATGGTCTCCAACAGGTCTGTAACGAGATGGACATCGCGTTTTCACGCTCGGCCTTTTCGCCGGTGATCGCTGAAGCCGACGACCGGTCCGACGGCATCTATCACCGCGATACCGGTGAACTCATTGCCCAGGGCGAGTTTGGGCTGCCGGTCTTTGTCGGCATCATGCAGTATTCGACCATGGAGATCCTGCGCCTGATCCGCGAGGGCCGGACGGCACCGCCGGAAGACGGCGATATCTACATCGTCAACGACCCCTACCTCGGTGGAACCCATTTGATGGACGTGCGTTTTGCCATGCCGTTCTATTATCGGGGAAAAATGTTCTGCTGGCTGTCCAACACTGGCCACTGGCCCGACATAGGCGGGTCGGTGCCCGGCGGTTTCTCCGCCAAGGCAACCGAAGTCGAGCAGGAGGGGCTCAGGTTGCCGCCGGTAAAGCTGTTCAAGAAAGGCAAGATGGATCAGGAGATCCTGGCCATCATTCAGTCCAACATCAGGGTCGCCGAACAACGCATCGGCGACATCAAGGCTCAGGCCGCGGCCCTCTATGTCGGTGCAAAGCGTCTCACCGAACTGCTGGACCGGTATGGTCCCGAGACCGTCGACAGCGCGATCAGCGACATCAGGGACCGTTCCGAACAACAGATGCGCGCCCACATTTCCGCGATTCCCGACGGGGTCTATGAAGGCGAAGCTTTTGTCGATTCCGATGGTGTCGTGGACGAGCCCCTGCGGATCGCCATGAAGGTCTCGGTGTCGGGGTCCGATCTGCAGTTCGACATGGACGGGTCCAGCCCGCCGTGCAAGGGACCGATGAATTCGGTCATCGCGACCACGTATTCTTCCGTTTATCTGGCAATCAAACACATCTTCCCTGATGTGCCGATCAATGTAGGCGCATTTGCCCCGCTCAACATCACGCCCCCGACAGGCACGTTCCTCGATGCCCGGTATCCCAGGCCGGTCTCCGGCTGTGCCGCCGAGGTTTCACAACGGATTGCCGAGGCGGTGTTCTCTGCACTCGTCAAGGCGATCCCCGACAAGGTCACGGCGGCACCCGCGGGTTCCAGCGGCAACTTCGTGCTTGGCGGGCACGATCCTCAGAAAGCGCAGGGGTTTGTCATGTACCAGATTACCGGCGGCGGTTATGGCGGCAATGTCGACCATGACGGCCTGTCGAATGGCTGCTCGACCATCGGCATCTCAAAGACCGCACCGGTCGAGGTCATGGAGCAGTATTTTCCGATTCTGTTCCGAAAGTTCGCCCTGCGTGAGGCAAGCGGCGGACCGGGCCGTCACAGGGGCGGGTTTGGCATCGAATACGAAGTGGAAATCCTGCGCGGCGATGCCCGGGCATCTTTCGTGATGGACCATGGTCGGGTCGGTCCGCAAGGGGCACTCGGCGGTTCGGACGGTGCGCCAAATGTGGTGAAGATCCACCGCAACGGTGAAACCTACATCCCGCCGCATCTGTCGAAAGACCAGGATATTCCCGTCACCGTCGGCGACCGCGTTGAAGTGTTCACACCGGGCGGCGGCGGGTATGGCGATCCCTTCGACCGGGATCCGGCGCTGGTCGCCCGGGATGTCCGGCGCGGATATTATTCTGTAGTCCAGGCAGACGAGTGGTTCGGTGTTGTTGTGGACGGGCAAAGAGAGGTCGACGATGCTGCAACCGACAAAAGACGACAGACAAAAGGTACCCTCCAGGATACGGCGTGAAAGTTGAAGGAATGACGGACTATTTTCGACCGGCGACATTGGAAGAGGCACTCGAATTGCGGGCAGGGCGCCAACTGCAAGTGCTCGCCGGCGGTACCGACGTTTTCCCGATCCGCACGACCCGGGCGGCCTGGGGCGACCGCACGACGATGGATGTCCTCGACATTTCCGGTCTGTCCGAGTTGCGAGTAATCGAACGCCAGGCCGGGCACTATCGCATCGGTTGCCTTACAACCTGGAGCGATCTGGTCGGTGCGGATCTGCCGCCTCTGTTCGACGGGTTGAAACAGGCGGCCCGTGAAGTCGGCGGTGTCCAGATTCAAAACCGGGGGACCATCGTCGGCAACATCTGCAATGCATCGCCCGCCGCCGACGGGACTCCTTGCTTACAGGTCATGAACGCCCAAGTCGAACTGAGCAGTTCACGCGGCCAGCGGGTTGTCGATTTGACCGATTTCCATAACGGCTACAGGAGCCATGTTTGCAGGGACGACGAGATTGTCACCGGACTTCTGGTTGACCATGGCGACAACGATTTCCTTACCAGGTTCCGAAAGCTTGGGTCGAGACGCTACCTCGTGATTTCCATAGTCATGACGGCTGCTGCCATCCGCACGGATTCAGCGGGCCGGGTGGCCGAGGCCCGTATTTCGGTCGGGTCATGCTCGGCAGTTGCCTCGAGGCTGACAGTGCTGGAGGAGACCCTGAAAGGAGCCTCGCTCGATGAAGGGTTGGCGGATTGTGTCGATGATTATCAACTCGCTACTCTTCAGCCGATCGACGATATCCGCGCGACAGCGGCCTATCGAAAGGAAGCGGCGCGAGTGGTCCTGAAGGATCTCCTCAGTGAATTTTCCCTGATAGGATTGGGGAGGGCGGCCTGATGCTGGACAAGCCCGCAAACCTCGATCGGGGAATTTCCTTTGAGCTCAACGGTGAATCCTTTGATGTGTCGACCCATCCGTTTGACAGCCTGGCCAACACCCTGCGCGATCACTGCGGCCTGACCGGCACGAAGATCGGTTGCGATGCCGGAGATTGCGGCGCCTGTACGGTTCTGCTCGACGGTGAACAGGTCTGTTCCTGCCTCGTGGCGACCGGACAGGCAGACGGTGCCCGTATAACCACAGTTGAAGTAACCGAAGATGCGGGCCTCCTCGGCCGGTTGCAGGAGGCCTTTCTCAATCACGGTGCAGCGCAATGCGGCATCTGTACGCCGGGCATGTTGATGGCTGCCACCAGTCTTCTGGCCGAACGCCCCAGTCCAGATCGCGTTGAAATCGAGGATACGCTGGGCGGTGTCCTGTGCCGCTGTACGGGATACCGGAAGATCGTCGATGCCGTGCTCGATGTGGCAGGCCAGGGCCAGGCGCAGGTTGTCACCGCGCCACTGCCGGGCGAGGCCGTGGGCGCGCGCTTCCCCCGTGCTGACGGGTTGGCAAAAGTGGACGGCAGCGACAGGTTTGCTGCTGACATTGCCCCCGATGGGGCGCTGTGGTTGCGACCGATCCGGTCGCCCCACGACCGCGCAACGTTTGAGCTAGGCGATCTCGACGGATTTGTCGCCGGCATTCCAGGGCTTGAAGCCGCGCTGACCGCAAGAGACGTGCCCGGACACAATGGCTTC
>JAJFHD010000085.1 GCA_021775805.1 Alphaproteobacteria bacterium
CCAGAGCCTAGGCACCCTGCAGACAACATCCCGAGGCGTCGAGTGCAGGGTCCGGTTTTCAAGCCAGATTTGATACTCATGCACCGTTCCGTCCGTCACTGCATCTGGTGCAATTTCCCTGATCACGCAAAAATTCGCAAACGCTGCAAGCCCATTCGACAATCTCCGGTCCTTGGAAATGGCCTTCATCAGAGGGGTCCACACAGGACTACGCAATGCACCACCGCGCCCCTTATCGTCGACAACACCTGCAAGAGTGAGAGCAGCCGCAAAATTGCTGCGAACTGTGCTCCAGGTTTTTGGAGTGACATCAAACGCGGCAGGACGGATCAAGCACAGTTTATCGCGCAGACTGACGGAGTCCGCCTCAATTCCCTCGGGCGCAATTCCCAACATTATGCTAACGCGCTTGACAGCGGAGGTCAGATCGCGCAGGCGAGTAGGGCTGAGGTCCAATTGATTGATAATTTGCAACACTTCTGTAAGATTTTTCGGGGGAAAAGTTTCATGTTTCATGGTATAATTCCTCATCGTGTTTGAGACATAAGAAAAAGTGTGACAAGTCGTGACATTCGGGAATACTGCCACATAATAGATGGAACGATTATTCGGATTACGCTTTCCCGATACTTTGAACAATCGCGGTAATTCAGCGTTTTCATTTTGTGCTCTCTTTGCCTTCGGCGTGATCTAGAAACGAAAGATCCGCGTCATTGATCACGGCCGAGATAGGAACAAGGCGCGACCCCCCTACCTTGATAGACGGGACGTCTCCGGAGGCGATCCAGCGCCGCACTGTCCTTTCATTTTTTCCACAAAGTTGCGCCAGTTCACGAGCGTTTAGGAATTTCCGAAGCCTGTTCATGCGGTGTGTTTCGGGCGTTAGGTTTTGCGTGACCTGGACTCATCTGTACCTCCGCAGTTCACCATTTCTCTCCTCTCAAATTTAGCCACTCGGAATCAATTCCTTTGGCGTTCAATGGCTTACATTGGCCTGAACACTTCAAGAACACTGGCTAATCTTGTTGAAATTAAAGGAAAATCTGGAGACTCTTAATCAGCGGGTCACAGGTTCGATCCCTGTACAGCCTACCATTTCCGGCAGAAGTGGCAGCGATTCACGGGGTGCCCTTATGGGGTGCCCCGTAATTCTTTGGAAACTCCATACTGTATCGAGACGCCTGACTGCGCCTCGTTCCTGTCTGAAGCGAATTGGCCTTCCGCCGCAATCGTGTCCATTAATTCACAATTGTGGCTCATCACGGCAGTCCAGCCAAAAAGGGATTGAACAGAATGCTAACCTGAGTAACAACGATTGCTCGACGGCACTCGCTGGTGATTTGAAGGGGCGGAAGTTTTGGACGAAACTGCTGAGAACGATCCCGACGTCCGGCAGTCCGGAGACAGGGGAAAGGTCTTCCTGTCCTACTCGCGGCGTGACCGGGAAGGGGCGCAGCGGGTTTCGGACGTGTTACGCGATCGGGAATTCGGCGTTTTCCGAGACACAGAAGATATTCTCCCGACCGAAGAATGGAAGGAAAGGCTCGAGCAGCTTATCGAGGAGGCTGACACCATTGTCTTCCTGCTGAGTCCGAATTCGGTTTCCTCGGAGGTCTGTGCCTGGGAAGTCGAGCATGCAACCTCTCTGAGCAAGCGCATTGCGCCGATCGTCATAGAGGAGGTCGACACAGCGGACATTCCACCGTTGCTGGCCAGGCTGAACTTCATCTTTTGCACCGAGCGGGATCGTTTCGATGATGCCATAGATAACCTGGTCTCGGCGCTGAGCACCGATATCGACTGGATCCGTGAACACACGAGGCTGCACGGTCTGGCGCAGCGTTGGGAGACCGGTGCCAGACCCCGTCGACTGCTGCTGCGCGGCCAGGATGTTTCCGATGCGGAAACATGGCGGGATGACCGGCCGCCGGAAGCACCCAGCCTGACGGTGTCGCAAAGTGCGTTCATTTCCGAGAGCCGGCACCATGTGACGCGACAGCAGCGGCGGACGGTCGGGTTTTCCTTGGCAGCCGGTGTCATCGCTCTGGGACTTGCGGGAATTGCGTATTGGCAGCGTGGCGCCGCCATTGAAGCAGAAGCGCAGTCATTGGTTAATGAGAAAAAGGCAGTGCGAGAGCGTGACAGTGCTCATACCGCGCAGTCTTTGTATCTTGCCGACCTTGCGACTCAGGCCGTCGATGCGGGAGATGCAAGCCTTGGCATTCTAGCAGCCCTGGAAGGGTTGAAAGACCCGGCCTCCGACAGCACGCTGCAGCGCGAGCGCCCCTATGTTGCCGCGGCCGAGAGCAGTCTTGCCGATGCACTGCATCACCTCCGGGAGAAAGAGGTTCTCCTGGGGCACACCGATGGGCTTGAGAACATCGGGTTTTCCAAAGACGGTTCTGTTCTTGTCACCACGTCCATCGACCACACCGCTCGGCTTTGGCGGGTTGATACCGGCAAGGTCAGCGCTGTGCTTCAGGGCCACAAGGGCTGGGTCAGGAGTGCTGCATTTTCTCCGGATGGTGCACTCGTTGCAACAGCCTCGGACGATGCGACCGTCAGGCTCTGGGACGCTGCATCCGGGGCGCAACTGGCTGTATTCGAGGAGACCAGGGGCTCTGTCGGAAGTGTCGTCTTCTCACCCGGTGGGTCGCTTGTTCTGACCGGCAATGGCAGTGTTTGGGATACCAAGACTCACCGGCTTCGACTGCGCGTGGGGGGGGACGATGTCGACACGTGGCGGGCGGCGTTTTCGCCTGATGTATCAAAGATGGTTGTTGTCGGCGGCTTTTGGGCGCGTCTCTGGGATGTGGAAACCGGCGAGGAAATTGCTTCAGTCAAGCATGACGACACTCTCGATGATGTTGCCTATTCGCCGGATGGATCGATGATCGTTACAACGTTCAGTGAAAACAGGGCGTATGTTCTTGATGGCCAAACCGGCCGTAAGTTGCGCACGTTGAAGGGACATGCCGGGTACAACGACATTACGGATGCAAATTTCTCTCCCGACAGCAAACGCATCGTAACAGCGTCCACTGACAAGACTGCCCGAGTCTGGGATGCTCAAACGGGGCGGCAGATCCTTGTTCTTCGAGGACACCAGGAAGGTCTTGAGGAAGCCGAATACTCTCCGGATGGTTCGTTGATTCTTACTGCTTCAGTCGATGGCACGGCGCGTTTGTGGGATGCATCGACGGGCAGTCTGGTTTCGGTGTTGCGCGGGCACAAGGAGCATTTATTGGCGGCCCGGTTCTCATCGGACGGAAAACAGATTGCGACCGCCTCATATGACGGTACAGCACGACTTTGGACGGTGCAGCGTGGTGGCGCAGGGACGAAGGCCGCCACCTTCCGGGGACGCGGTGGGGCGATCTACAATGTCGATTTCTCATCCGACAGTTCCGCAATTCTCTTCAACGGCAATGGCGACCATTCAATGCCGGCCGTGCAACTGCGGAACGTGGCCAGCGGCGAGGAACTGGTAAAGTTCGATGCAGGGATAACCGGATACACGGGAAGTGCGGGGGCTCTCTCGCCAGAGGGCGAGACCCTGCTCATTGCCGGTACGTCGTTGGAACTATGGGACGTTGAGGCTGGAAAACGACGAACCGTGCTCCAGTTGCCGGAACAGATCAGCGCTTCGCCTCACTCGGCAGTTGCTCCGGAGTACGCGGCAGGCGGGACCCGGGTCATGACGCCAAGTTACATTGACGGCAATACAGTGCTCATGATTTGGAATGTTACAGAGGGCAAGGGGGTGTCGTTTTTCGCCACGCCTCACGATGGGGTTCGAAGCGCTGCCATTTCCCCGGAGGGTACCCGCGCCATTGTCGCGGGAGACAATGGATTTGCCCGTCTTTGGAACGCAGACACCGGACAGGAGATTGCCAAACTTGAGGGCCATACCGGGAGCGTGAGAAGCAGCACTTTTTCTCCGGATGGCACGATCGTCGCTACGTCAGGCGGTTACAAAGACACCACCATCCGGTTCTGGAATGCAGAATCCGGTGCGGCGGTCCGGGTACTCAAAGGCCATGACAGTGCCGTCCACGTTGTGAAATTTTCGCCGGACGGCAACAGGATTGCCTCAGGAAGCGGGGACCACAGCATTCGTATCTGGGACGTGAGATCGGGGCGCCCGCTGAGGGTCCTGAAGGGACATTCGAACGGTGTCACGACACTCGCGTTTTCCCGCGATGGCCGATATGTGCTGTCAGGATCGGAGGATCGTACGGCACGAGTGTGGGATGTGGAAACCGGTGCGCAGATTGCGCTATACAGAGGACACGCCGACCGCATTCATGACGTAGCGATGTCGCCGGATGGGGCGAGTGCTGCCACTGGATCCTGGGACAACACAGTGCGGATTTGGAGTGTTTACGAGAATTCCGAAGCCATCATTGAGCAGGCCAAGAATGCCGTGCCGCGCTGTCTGTCCTTGGAGCAGAGAAAACAGCTGCATGTGCCCACGGAACCGCCCGGCTGGTGTATCGAGAAGCGAAAATGGCCATACGATACCGAGGCATGGCGGCAGTGGTTGGCTGAGAAGAAGAAGGGCAATGACCCGACCATCCCCAAATGACCGGAACAATCTTGCGAAGCGTCATGGCGTTGCCGGACAATGGTTCTCGATTGACGGTATTTTCAACGAGCGGTTCTGCTCTTAAACACTCACCGGGCCTCGACTTTGTGAACTGTCACAGGCCGGTAGGTGAGAGTTCTGTACGTCGTGTCAACTACGGCGCACCGGTAATAGTCGCCGAAGAACTCGTAGACCGGCAGCAGGTCGGCGACGGTCTTGTCTCCAATCGGTTTGGGCCAGTCGATCAGGTGGTCGATTCTCTCCTCCGTCCCGTCGGCCTTTTCAAAGACCACGTGATATTTTGTGCTCATGTTCATCTCCAGCGCTGCATAAGAACAAAAGAAGAACATAAAACAGGTCAAAATGTCGATTGTAAAATTGCGTACTGATGGAAATGAGGCCTTCGCGCCAGATTCATCCAGACAGTCGTCAGCACATTGGCAGCGCAAGCGCTTGTCTTACCGAGACGACTGATCTTCATTCCTGATCTTGCCGCGGCAAGCCGCTGATACCGGATATCCAGCCTTGCGCCGAGCGGTTCCAGTATTGCGATTTCGGTGTCAGGACGTCGCGCTGGACAATGGCGCCGACGCGCAGTCCCAATTTGCGCGGTTTCTCGCTGACGGAAGTCGAGAAGATCGGTGTGCCGCATTCGGGACAAAATCCCTGTTCTCTGAGGTTTCCGCTATCCGCCGTCTTGACATATATCTTGGGCTCGCCGGTCAGGAGCTCAAACGTCGACTCGTCGGCAAAAACCACGGTCCGGAAGGCACAGCCCGACAGGGTCTGACAATCGGTACAGTGACACAGGATAACGCCATCGGGATCGACCTCGGCGTTGTACGTTATGGTGCCGCAGTGGCACCTGCCGTCGATTTTCATGTTCATCTCCCGTTTTTCGGTTCTTTCTGACAGGCCGTCTGAACGTTCACGCATCTTCCATGCCGTGCATGGGCGCATAACCGGCGGGCGGAATCCAGCTCTTGGTTTGGCCGGCATATTCTGCACCAGGATTGCCCATGACCGTGGTGCGCCACATCAGGCGCTCATGCCGGTCGGCATCGTACCACGTGGCGGCGTGCAACAGGCAGCGGTTGTCGCCGATCACCAGATCGCCGGGCGACCATTGATGGATATACGTGAATTCGGGCCTGGTGGCGTGCCGCAGCAAATCACGCAGCAAGGCCGCGCCGTCGCCGTCCGGACCGGTGCTCAGGCCTTTGATGGGGCCATCGACGAAATCCATCTGCTTTTCCTCGCAGATGTAAAGTGCAGGCCGGCCGGTAACGGGGTGAAGGCGCACAAGCGGGTGGTGCTGCGGTTGCTGATGTGCCAGAAGGGTCTTTGGTTCAACGCCTGCCCGCACGTCGTCGGGCGTGCGGCCGATCCAGCCTGGTGCGTGGATGCCTGTCAGACGGCCAACGCGATCCTTCATGTCCGGATCGAGTGCGGCATATGCTGCTGTGCAATCGGCGAACAGGGTCTGGCCCTGGTCAGGTGGCGGCGTCGTTACCCCGAAGAGCAGTGTTATGTCCGGCGGCGGGCGGCGATAGCTCTGGTCAGTGTGCCAGTTCTGTTGGTGGGGGAACTGAACCGGGAGTGCACCGGTTTCGGTCAAGGCAGGGTCGGGGGGCGGCGGAGGGGGGTGATTGCACGGTGGCCTGTTGGACAGGACGATGATTTCCGGAACATCGTCGTGGAAGAATCTTGCGCTGGTCAGGGTGCTCCGGTAGTTCTCGACCTCCGGTCCGAACAGTTCGGAAATACGGACAAGCTGTTCAGGCGTGTGGGCCAAGGCATCGAGGCCACGCACCACCATCAGACCGCCTGCATCATTGAACCGGGACCGCACCTGCTCTGGCGCTGATGCAAATGTGTCAATGGCCATTGCAGGAGGTGTGGCTTCAATTTCGACCAAAACTCCGAAGTCTGCCGTGTCCAGCGCACGGAATTCGAGAGTGACCGGAGTCATGTGTACGCACGCCTCTCGCTGACATTCCTTTTGCGGAAGAGGTGGGGCATGCCTATTCAACCGGCGCCCGGTTTTTGCTGGTGTCCGGTCTTGCCGGCGGCTGTTTCAGCCCAAAGCGAAGCTCAAGCGATTTGGCGAAGGTTCGGCGCAGCGGTTTGGGCAGCGCCATCAGCCTTGCATAGCGGCGGTGCATGTTCGCCCAAGTATTCATGACGGCGAGACTCTGGTCGGCATTTCCCCTGGGCATGGCAATTGCCTCATCGGCCTGACAGACAAACATCATGGTATGATGGCCGACTGACCATTTCAATCCATTGGGGTGAGGGAGCTGCCGGGCGTCGAGACCGCAGGTGCGCAGAAACGATGGAAGTGTCGCGCGGGTGAACAACTGATTGTGAAAGACGTTGATGCCCTTAGAGTAGTGGTCGCTATGGCGCAGAACCTGATCGTGATCCTGTTCATTATAGAAGACGATCCGGCCGTGCTCCGAAAGCCTCGGCTTGAGCTGTTCGATGAAAAGCCTTGGATCGGGAGAGTGAGTCAGGAAGTGATTGACGACAATCAGATCGTAGCCGCCCTCTATCTCCGGTACCTGCGGTGCAGGCGAGGTAATCAACGATACATTTTCCTGACCGAGAAGGCCTGCCGCGTAGCGCGCAGGGCTTTCGAAATACTCCATACCCCGGGCCACTGTCAGATCGGCTTCGCTGGACATCAGATCAAGCAGATGACCGGTGTTGCAACGCATGTGAAGCACCGATCCGACGTCTTGCATGACGCCGTGGTTGCGGAAGATTTCGAACATGTCCTGGGCGGTTTGAGCTTGATTCCGGACAAACATTTCCGGCAGAGGCCAGACGTCGAAGTCCCGGTTCTCGACGGTTCTGAAGAGCGGGTTGTACCAGGTGCTGGTTGCATCCAGGAGAGGGCGGGTGCGGCTGAACATCATCGCGCAATGGCCGCACACCCGCCAGTCGCTGTGCATTAGGCTGGTCACGTCGAGGCCGTCCAGTGTGGCCTTGGAAACCGGGTGAGCCTCGTCTCGCGAAGGCGCGGCGACCGACGAGCCTAGAGAGTTGTCTGAGAAATCATCGCCGACAGACGGCACCAGAAGGCCATCGTGATCGCAGACCGGGCAACGATCGAGCAGTTCAGTCCGGACAATGTCACTCACTGTTTCACGCACGGCATTCGGTACCACTTATTCCTGGAAATGCTTTCATGAACTGGGATGCTGTCACGCTCCACCGAACGACAGATTACCAGATTTGCTGCGGAACGCAGAATAATTTTGAACTGTGGCGGGGCAATCTGTCCCAGCGGCGATTTTCAGTTGCGTGCGGCACCTGCGGTGTTACAAGGCAATGACACCTTGAAAGATCGGAATTAGGAGAGAGCCCCATGTCGAAGTTCAACCGTATCCTTTTGACAGGTGCTGCGGGCGCGCTTGGAAAGGTTCTTCGCGTCGGCCTGGCCCCTCTGGCTACTCACTTGCGTTTAAGCGATGTCCAGCCGTTGGGCGACGCCGACGACAATGAAGAGCTCGTGCCGGCCGATCTGGCGGACTTCGATGCCGTAATGGACCTGTGCAAGGATGTGGACATGGTTGCCCACTTCGGGGGCAAAGCTGTGGAGGGTACGTCCAAGGAAGTCTTCAGTTCGAACATCACAGGTGGATACAACATCTACGAGGCGTGCCGGAGAAATGGCGTCAAGCGGGTGGTGTTTGCCAGCTCGAACCATTCCATTGGATATTACAAACGGACCGAACGGATCGACGATCAGGTGCCGCACCGGCCCGATACGCTTTATGGCGTAAGCAAGGCTTTTACCGAGGATCTTGCCAGTTTCTATTGGGACAAGTTTGGTCTTGAGACAGTGTCGCTGCGGATCGGATCGTGCTTTCCCGAACCCAAGGACCGCCGGATGCTGGCAACCTGGATGTCGCACCGGGATCTGGTGCAACTGGTGAGCCGGTCGCTTGCGGCACCGTACGTGGGCTTTCACGCGGTCTATGGTGTGTCGGACAATACAGAACAGTTCTGGGATACCTCATCGGCCCGGTTGATCGGTTACAGGCCGGAAGACAATGCCGAGGTCTATCGCGAGAAAGTGGAGGCGGCGACAAGCCCGCAGGAACTGGATGACCCGGCCCTGATTTATGCCGGTGGCATGTATACGGCTTTCCCCCACTACGACGATGAGCAGACCTGACCCGGAACCGATGGAGAGGGCATTCCATGACCTTGAAGTCTCACTATGACGTCGTGATCATCGGGGGCGCTGCCATGGGCAGTTCCACCGCGTTCTTCCTGGCGATGAACCCTGATTTTGACGGGAGTGTCCTGTTGGTTGAGCGCGATACTTCGTTTAAACACTGTTCAACGGCTCTGTCGGTCGCAGGCGTCCGAAATCAGTTCTCCAAGGCGGTCAACATTCAGCTGTCGCAATTTGCCGCCCAGTTCTTCAAGGAGATTCCCGGCATTCTTGGCGAACTGGGTGAAAGTTATGATCCGGGATTTCACGAGAACGGTTATCTCTACCTGGCCAACCGGCAAAATGCCCATGTGCTGAGAGAAAATCATGTTGTCCAGGAAGCTCAGGGTGCCGACATTCATCTGCTGGATGCCGAGGCGATTGCCAGGAAGTTTCCATTTTTTCACCTTGACGACATTGAAATCGGCGCCTTTGGCGCGTCGGGCGAAGGATGGTACGACGCGTTCGGTCTGATGCAGGCGTTCCGCCGTGCTGCCCGTGTCAAGGGAGTGGAAAGTGTCGAAGACGAGGTCGTGTCACTCCAACGCGACGGTCAGCGAATCTCCCAGGTGGTGCTCAAATCCGGTGCGACGGTTTCCGCCGGGCGTGTCGTGAATGCCAGCGGGCGTCATGCGGGTTTGATTGCCGAAATGGCGGGCACAACGGTTCCGATTGAACCGCGCAAACGCAGTGTTTTCATTATCGACTGCCGGGCAGACCTGGGACAGCCGCTTCCGCTCACGATCGATCCCACCGGCGTCTTTTGCCGTTCGGAGGGCAAGCTGTTTATCACGGGAGGCACTCCGGTCGTGGATGGCCGTTCGGACTTTGACGATTTCGAGATTGACTACAGCGAGTTTGACGAGATCGTCTGGCCGGCACTGGCCCACCGCATCCCCGCCTTTGAGGCGATCAAGCTTGTCGATGCCTGGGCCGGTCAATACGAATACAATGCCCTGGACCAGAATGCGGTCATCGGCCCGCACACGGAAATCGAAAACTTCTATTTCATCGCCGGCTTCTCAGGCCACGGTGTGCAGCAATGCGCAGCGGCCGGGCGGGGCATGAGTGAAATGATCACCTACGGCGAATACCGGACGATCGATCTCCACGAACTCGGATATGAGAGGATTGTGCGTGGCGAACCCTTCACGGAAAAGAACGTTATCTAGATGTGAAGAAGCCAGGGCCTATTGCGGCACCAGTGAAAAGACGCGCGCGCGGCTGTCGGACAGAAGCGGGACGATGGTGTCGATTCCGTCGATGACCGATCCGGCCTGGTCGGCAAACCCTGTGTGGCTGCTGCGGCTGGATTTCAGCAGTTTTAGCGCGTTGCGGCACTGTACAAGCATCTCCGCGATTGCATTCTGGTCAAGTTCGGCAAGTGCCTGAACCTGTTCGGTTTGAACCGGGGCCACGGGCGCCGGGTCAGCGCTTGCTGTCTTTGCCGGCATGGCAGGTTCTTTGGACCGTGCCTCAACTGAGGCGGCAGATGCATCCCAAGCCCTGTTGCCGGTTTTCTCGAAATTTTCGAGCCAGGCATCATCCGGATCATCTGTCTCCACGATCCAATCAACTTTCGTGTCCATCTTTGCCCCCGATGAAACTGAGTGATTGTTTGTATCGAAGAGACTACCGCAAGACTCATAATCCTTGGTAAAACCGTAGGAGCCAATTTTACGCAATTTGGCGAAGACAGAAAAACCGTCACATGCGTGGCTGTGATATATGCTTCACGGCGGATACGGATGCGCATGTCTTATCTCGGGGAAGTAGTTATGTCTGATACGGTGGGATCCGTCGTATTTCTTGTGGTGCTTGTCGGGGTGATCTACCTCATTGTCCGAGCAGCGAAGGGCGGCTCGGACATCGGCAGTTCGGATGCCTTCGAGTCGGCAGATCCGAAGGTTGCCAAGCTCTACAAGATTGCCGATTCACTCAACGCGGTGTCTTCCGTTCTGGCACGCCCTGCCGATCTGTCGAAACACGATGCCTTTGCCAAGGGAACCGCACTTCTCAGCGACGGGTCACAGAGCGACGACGATTTGTTGGCCTATGGGACGGGCGGCAACATGGCGCTGGCATGCCTTGCCTTTGCCGTCCTCAAATCACGTCCTGCCGAAGCGCCTGTTCGCGAGCGTGTCATTGCCTGTCTCGGGGACCTCGGGTTCTGGCCTTACTCATTCGCGCTCGACTACATTTTATCGAGTACGCCGCCGGACGATCCGGTGATTGGCAGGGTGGCGGCTGAAACAGCGGACGACTTGTGGGATTCCCAGGTCAAGAGCACGCTTGCCGGATTTATCGAAGCGCGCTTGGCGGCCGGCGAAACGCCCGTCCTGGAAACAGCCTTCAAGGACCTCAGCGAATATGAACTTGGTGAAGTGAAGGACGTGTTCAGTTCCCTTCCCAGTGAAGCGGGACGCGCGCTGGCCGATCAGGTTCCTTCAACCCAGGCTCCGCAGCATGCGCCTGAATTCCTCGATACGATCGGGACGGTCTGGAAGGATGTTGATTTGAAGGATGTACAAGATCTCATCGAACATGAGAATCTGGGCGAGGTCCTGCAGCGGCTTGAGACTGAATTCTGCTCGGACCCGCCCCGATCGTCGCTTATCATCGGGGAGGCGGGCGTTGGCAAGTCGGCGGCCATACTGAGATTGGCCGCACGCCTGTACAAAAACGACTGGACCATATTTGTTGCCGGCCACGCCGAGCTGATTGCCGGTCAGGTGTATATCGGACAGTTCGAAGAGCGCCTGAGGGGGCTCACCGAGTTTTTGCGCTCGAAGCCCAGGATCCTGTGGATCATTCCCCGGTTCGAAGCACTTGCCTTTTCAGGCCGCCACCATTACAGCCCGGTCAGCGCCCTGGACACATTGCTGCCGCTCATCGAACATGGTGAGATCCATGTGGTGGGCGAGGTCAGCGGTGCAGCCTACGAACAACTGGCGTTGACGCAGCCACGCGTCCTGTCGGCGCTCGGCGCTCATAGAATAGAACCTTTGAGCGCCAAGGCGACGCGCGAGCTGGGCCGCCAGTGGCTTTCAAACCGGAACGTCGACATGGCGCCTGAGGTGCTCGCCGAAGCCGCTCAACTGGCCCAGCATTACCTCGGCGATTCGAAAGCGCCAGGCAATCTGATGAAGCTCCTGAGCCTGACGCTGCAGCGTATGGAACGCATCGGCAGGGCCGGGAGCAACTCTGCCGTTGAACTTCAGGACGTCATTGTGACCCTGACTGAACTCAGCGGTCTGCCGTCGTCAATTCTCGACGACCGGCAGGCGCTCGACCTGGAAGCGTTGCGGCGGCATTTCCATCAACATGTGGTCGGCCAGGACGAGGCGGTCGGCTGTCTGGTGGAAAGGGTGGCGATGATCAAGGCCGGGCTGACCGACCCCACAAGGCCGTCGGGCGTGTTCCTGTTTGCCGGGCCGACCGGAACCGGGAAAACCGAGATTGCCAAGACCCTGAGCGAATGGCTGTTCGGCTCCGCCAACCGGATGATCCGCATCGACATGAGTGAACTCCAGACCCCGGAGAGTCTGTCGCGGCTGATCGGATCGGATGGCCCCGACAGCAGCGCTTCACTTGCCGATCAGGTCCGAAAGCAACCGTTTTCAGTCATTCTTCTCGATGAATTCGAAAAGGCTTATCCGTTTGTCTGGGACCTGTTTCTTCAGGTCTTCGACGATGGCCGCCTGACCGATCAGCACGGACGGGTCGTGGACTTCCGTCACACCATTGTCATTCTCACATCGAACCTGGGGGCAACCATACCCTCCGGCACACCGATGGGTTTTGGGTCTCAGTCCGACGGTTTTGATTCAGACGCCGTCCACCGGGCGATCGAAGCGACTTTCCGCAAGGAGTTTATCAACCGGATCGACAGGGTCGTCGTGTTCCAGCCCCTGACCCGGGATGTCATGCGCCAGATCCTCCAGATCGAAATCGATTCCGCGTTTCGACGGAGGGGCCTGCGGTCGCGTTCCTGGGCGGTTGAATGGGACGAGTCGGCGATCGGTTTCCTGCTCGACATCGGCTTTCGTCCCGACCTCGGCGCCCGGCCCCTGAAGCGGGCGCTTGACCGGTTTCTGCTCGCACCACTGGCCGTGACCATCGTCAATCATCAGGTGCCGGCGGGCGATCAGTTCCTGTTCATCTCCCGGAAGGGCGATGCCCTGGACGTGGAGTTCGTCGATCCCAATGCGGAGGGCGAAATCAAGCAGGAAGCCGCGGCGCCGCCGGATGCTGGCGGCGGAGACCTGAGCCTCAAATCGGTCGTGTTTCAGGCCAAGGGCAACCGGGCGGAACTGGAATTCCTGCTGTCGGCGCATGACCGCCTCAGTGGACTCACGAAATCCGACGATTGGCAGAACGAACGCAATACCAACCTATCGATGCTTGAGTTGCCGGAATTCTGGCAGTCGGAGGAACGTTTCGAGATATTGGGCATTGCCGAGATCATGGATCGCATAGACGCCGCCCTGCGCGGGGCGGGTTCGCTTCTGCGCCGTCTGTCGCAAGGCGGGGGGCAGGACCGGGATTCCTTTCCAGCGCATGTCCTGACGACGGCTGCACAGTCGCTTTATCTGGTGGAGATTGCCGTCAGCGACGTCCGCTCGAAACAGCCCGCCGACGCTTTTATCATGGTCGATTCCAGCCAGGGCGATGTTGCGGAAAACGCGATTTCAACCCGGTTCGGCAGGCAGGTTTCCGATATGTACCTGGGCTGGGCAAAGAAACGCCGCATGAAATTCAAGGTCTTGGGGGGCGGGAGGGAAAAGGCCGCCGACGGGCGCTTTGTCATGGCGGTCGGTGGTTTCGGCGCCTATTCGATTCTTCGTCGCGACGCCGGTCTGCACGTGCTCGAGATGCCCGATCAGGACGGCAACAAGAACAAGCGCGCAACCGTAAACGTGCGCGTGGCACCTCAACCTCTCGATGTTCCAATGACGGACGCCAAGTCCTTGCGGAAGGTTGCGGAGGCCGCGTTTGCCAACGGGGGCGCCAGGAACCGGAAGATCGTGCGCCGCTATCGGGAAAGGCCGTCGCCGCTGGTCCGCGATGTGGTGCGGGAATGGAGGACAGGGCGGTTCGACCGGGTTATGGATGGAGATTTCGATGTCATCGAATAGAACGCTACGGTCCAGTAACATTTTGATATTGTGATGCGTTTTTCGACGCGGGCGGCCTTTGTAACCATATTGAGAGGTGGGGTCGGCTTTGCCATTGCATTGACCCGGATGTGATGCTTTAAACGCATCGATTCCTCTATTCATCGTGCATTGTTTGGACACCCGGTCACTATGTCGGTCAAATCATCGCTCATTGGCAAAATCGAAAACAAGACGGCGGTCGTGGGCATTCTCGGCCTGGGGTATGTAGGGCTTCCATTGACGTTGCGGTACATGGACGTCGGCCTGAAAGTCATTGGTTTTGATGTCAATCAAGACAAAGTCGATGCCCTCAACAGGGGCCAGAGCGGATTCGAACATATCGGCGACGACCGGGTTCAGAAAGCATTGGCCGACGGCTTCGAGGCGACGACGGACATGGCGCGCGTCCAGGAGGCCGATGCCCTTATTCTGTGCGTGCCGACGCCGCTTAACCGGTATCGCGAACCTGATCTCAGCTACGTCGAATCCACTGTCGATGCGATCGTGCCCTATCTGCGTGAAGGCCATCTCGTGTCCCTTGAAAGCACGACCTATCCGGGAACGACGGAAGAAATCGTTCTGCCACGGCTGCAGCAATCGGGACTGACGGTCGGGGAAGACCTTTTCCTGGTTTACTCGCCGGAACGCGAAGATCCGGGCAATCCCGATTTTGACACCCAGTCGATTCCCAAGGTCTGCGGCGGCCTGACACCGGATTGTCTTGAGGTCGGGGTGTGTCTCTACGATGCGGCGATCGACAGAGTGGTGCCCGTCAGTTCGCCACGGGCCGCCGAGATGACGAAGCTGCTGGAGAACATCCACCGGGTGGTCAACATCGGCCTGGTCAACGAAATGAAGATCATCGCCACGAAGATGGGCATCGACATTCACGAGGTGATCGCGGCGGCGGCAACAAAACCGTTCGGGTTCACGGCCTACTACCCGGGCCCTGGAATCGGCGGGCACTGCATCCCGATCGATCCCTTCTACCTGACCTGGAAAGCCCGCGAGTACGATGTTCACACCAAATTCATCGAACTGGCCGGTGAAATAAACACGACCATGCCGCACTGGGTGCTCGACCGAATTGTCGATGCGCTCAATTCCAGGGCGAAGTCGGTCAAAGGTTCAAAAATCCTGGTGCTGGGTCTTGCCTACAAAAAGAACATTGACGATCTCCGGGAATCGCCGGCGCTCGACGTGCTGCGGTTGCTGATCGACAAGGGCGCGGAGGTTGGATACTCCGACCCTCATGTGCCGGCGTTCCGGGGCCATGGTGATCTGCAGGTCGAGATGAACAGCACCACACTCTCCCGAGAGTCATTGGAGGCTGTCGACCTGGCGGTGCTGGTGACCAATCACGATGCGTTCGATTACGAACTGATCAAGAACCATGCACCGCTGATTGTCGACACCCGGGGCGTTTACCGGGAAAGTGCCGACCACATCGTAAAAGCGTAACCTGCAAATCGGGACGGGCAACATGGCTGATATTCATCCCTTCATCCTTTCCGGCGGCGCGGGCACGCGCCTGTGGCCGTTGTCACGGCAGGCGTACCCGAAGCAGTTCCTGAAACTGTTTGGCGAATACTCTCTCCTGCAGCAGGCCTGCCAGCGGGTTTCCGGGGAGGGGTTTGCGGCACCGTCCATTCTGGCCAACAACGAGCACCGTTTTCTGGTTGGAGAACAGCTTCAGGATATCAAAGTGGAGCCGGCGGCAATTGTTCTTGAGCCCTGCGCCCGCAATACCGCACCTGCCGCCCTGATCGCCGCCCTTGTGACTGCCCGCAGCGATCCGAGCGATCTGGTGCTGCTGATGCCGTCCGATCACGTGATTCCGGATGTGGCCTCGTTTTCGTCGTCCGTGAAAAGCGGTGCGGAATGGGCCAAGAGCGGACATCTGATAACTTTCGGTATCACGCCGGACGGGCCGGAAACCGCCTATGGGTACATTGAGACCGAAGGCGATGAGCCAGTTCGTGGTGTCCGCCGTTTTGTCGAAAAACCCAATGCCGATGTTGCGCGTGAATATGTAGATGCGGGAAATTACTTCTGGAATGCCGGTATTTTTCTTTTCGAAGCGAACACCCTGATCGCTGAGTTCGAGCGCCTTGCACCGGACATTCTGGACTGCTGCCGTCGGGCACTCGACGGTGCCGGCGAGGACCTCGACTTCCTGCGGCTCGACCTCGATGCCTACGGCGAGAACCGCAATATCTCGCTTGATTTCGCCATCATGGAGCACGCCTCGTCGATCAAGTGCGTGCCCTATGCCGGCCAGTGGAGCGATCTCGGGTCCTGGTCGGCCCTGTGGGAGATCCAGGACAAGGACGCGGACGGCAATGCCGCCCAGGGCGATGTGCATTTCACCGACACACGCAACAGCTTTGCCTATTCCGAGTCGGCGGCCCTTTGTTTGTTGGGGCTGGATGACGTCTTTGCCGTTGCCACACGCGACGCGATCGTGGTTGCGCCCAAGGACCGGGCCCAGGACGTCAAGGCGGTGGTCGATGCGTTTCAGAAGAACGGCCGCAACGAGGTGTTCGAACATGCTCGCGTCTACCGCCCCTGGGGCTGGTACGAGGGCCTGAGCGAGGGCGATCGGTTCCAGGTCAAATGCCTGATGGTCAAGCCGGGCGGCCGGCTTTCGCTCCAGAGCCACTTTCACCGGTCAGAGCATTGGGTCGTGGTTTCGGGAACCGCCCAGGTGACGGTCGACGACAAGACCGTCCTGATGACCGAAAACGAGTCGACCTATATCCCGCTGGGGGCGACCCATCGTCTCGAAAACCCTGGCAAGCTGCCGGCGTATCTGATTGAGGTTCAATCAGGACGTTACCTGGGCGAGGACGATATCGTGCGCTACGAAGACGTCTATAACCGCGACTAGGCCGCGTATTCGTGAACCTGCCGTGCCGTTTGGAACTCCGCAATGGCGCGGCTTTGGTTCGAAGGATGGGCGCTGTACGGCACTGAGCCATCGACCGGTAATCGAAGATCCCTGCCAAGGCGGATGGCGGGGACTGGTCTTGTCTCCAAAATTGGTATCATAAATTTCCACGAAAGTGGGCGTTTCTGGAGCACCTATAGGACGTTAGTCTTTATCGTGTATCCAAAGCTCCAAGAGAGCACAGACCGGTTGCACGAGGTTAGTTAGATCCTCAACTGAACATTCAAACGGCGTTACTGAGTGGTTGTGACGTACCGGGATAACTCTTTGGCGCCGTTCTCACACATGAACCACAACTACAAAGCATACCCCCTGATTTTCACTGTGGTGTTTACCGCCTTTGTAACGTTTACTTACGGAACGGGCCGGTATGCATACGGTTTGTACCTTCCGGATATCGAAAAAACATTCAGTATAAGCACGCTCAGTCTTGGATTGATTGCCAGTGCTGCAACGATGGTTTTCGTAATCACTACCCTGATTTCATCCATTTTGGCTCAGCGGATGCGAGCGATCTGGATGATCTGCATCAGTGGAATCGTCACCAGCCTGGGTTGCTTTCTCGTTTTTCTGTCCACCGCTCCTTCCGTCCTTGTGGTTGGCATAATTATGGCTTCCGCATGTGTTGGGGTGGCACCACCTTGTGAGTATCGAATAATCGACGAGTACCTTGCTCCGAAGT
Organism: Alphaproteobacteria bacterium; assembly: GCA_021775805.1. Lineage (GTDB taxonomy): Bacteria > Pseudomonadota > Alphaproteobacteria > Rhizobiales > JAJFHC01 > JAJFHC01. Next base: position 17,608 of record JAJFHD010000085.1, read on the forward strand.
GGCAAAACCGTGCCATCGCCTGCCTCAATTGTGGCGGCACAATCGGAATTTTGGCAGTTGGCGGTCTATCATATGCGCTACCGGGTAGCTGGCAGCAAATATGGCTCGTATTTGCCGGATGCGCCTTAATCGTGACAATCCTCGCAGTCCTGATTTTGCCTGCTGAAAGCAGTACTGCCGGGGCAAATGAAACCCGGCAAACAATACCGGCCCGATCGATCTATCGACCGGGCGTGATCAACCTTGCATTGTTGTGCGTGACATATGGATTCCTGTTGGGGTGTTACTATACGTACTCGGCAAAATTGCTGTCCCATGATGGTGGATACGGACCGACGTTTCAGGAATGGTTCTGGATATTGGTGGGGGCTTCCGGTCTCATCACAGTGTTTTCCGGAGACCTGATTTCCAGGCAAGGGGTCAAATTCGTACTCATGCTGGCGCATGCTCTGAGTGCAAGTTCCTGCGTACTGATCGTCTTTTTCATCAATGACGAGACCGCGGTGGTCATCGCCGCCGTTACTTTCGGTATTGGGTCAATGATCCCCGGAAGCGCGCTTCTGATTTGGAGTATGCAATTGTACAAAGGCTACCCGTCCATCGCCTTTGGCGTGATGTTTGCTTTCTTGTCCCTTGGACAGGCGTCGGGCTCAGCGATTTCGGGCTTTCTCAGCGACACGGCAGGATTAAGCACAGCGTTTCTGACGTCAGCCGTGGTTATCCTCTCTTCGCTAATTTTCATTCCGGCCAACGCCTCTGAGGCGCAACGAACCGCCTAGTCACAAATGTCAACGTGGGTCCCGACGCACTATCTTCCTGTGACTAAAAAGGGTTCGCCGCAAGGATTTCGGCGCGATACTTTTCCGGTATCGGAACCGAATGAGGTTCTTGAGCAGGCCGTGGCACAGGTACTAGAGCGTGTCGCAATTCATTGGGATCATCCCTGGTGCTGATCGGCATTGCACCACCAAGACTTTGGCTTTACGGCCCTCCCTGATTGTCGGCCTCGTGCGCCGACACGAGGACCTCCAGCGTTGCAACTCTGCAGATGCACGTGTCAAGCACGCGCATGACGGTTTTTAGGAACGTCGTGCAGCCGTGAAGTCTGCCGATGAGTGCAATCAAACGCAAAACGCTTGTCTTATGATTTTCCGTGTTGTTCGCGCAACATGCGGTATCCTGTGCAACGCAGCCGAACTTCCAACTGATGAGCCCGGATTGTGGCTATCACCGCCATTGAAAACTCAGACCGGCGTGAACTCATCAGAACGTGATGAGAGAACGTGTGTTTGTTTTGCTGTCAGCAACCCGCTTAGATCGATTCAGCGTGTTCGGATGTTGCCCTACCGCCCCTCAGGACCGGTGTAATCGCGGTCGATGCGGGCGACGCGCAGATGATAGTGGGTGTACCATTTCTCCCGGCCCAGGCGCTGGGCAACCAGGTGCTTTGCATTCTGCTTCCACGCGTGAATGCTGTCTTCGTCCTTCCAGTAGGACACCGTGATTCCAAGGTTGTCGGAACCGCGGGTGCTCTCGACGCCAAGGCAGCCCGGTTGTGCCAGCGCCAGGTCGACCATGCTTTGGGCCATCTGGCCATAACCCGGCGCATCGTCGGCAAGCTGTGCCGTGAATATTACGGCGTAGTAAGGGGGTTGCGGTGTTGCGGCAAATCCGGCTTCCTGCGGCATGGTTCCTGCTCCTTTTTGGCATACGGCCCTTGTTCTAATTCAACCCAGCGTGAACCACCCATCGGGGTACAGATCATAGGTGCTGTGCTTGAGAAGATATTCGTGGGAAAACCACAATCTGGGCGCGATCACGGTTTTTTCGGCTTGCGGATTGAGCCAGGCGCCCCACCAGCTGAACGAGCTGTTGGCCACGATATGGTGATTGCAGGCGGCCATCAGGCACAGATCATCGGCGGGCATAGCCCAGTCACCGTCGATGACAATCCGGTCAGGTGCAAAAGACAGCATGTCACCGGCGTAGTCGGGATCGTCTGAGAATATGACGCAAGTTGCACCGGGATGAGCGGTCAGCATATGGCGTACGGCGCGCTGGTAATAGTCGGGCGTGCAACTGCCGTTCGTCTTGCTGGCGGACTTGAAGGAATGATGGCGGCGGACGTGAACCGAAATCGCGGTTTCAAGTCCGGCGATCCTGTCGCGCTTTGCCAGGAAATCCGGCGACGGTTCTTTTGGCTGTGCGAAGGTTGCGCGAAGTTCGTCTGCGATGTCGGCAAAATAACGTTCCGACTGCCAGTAGCCGTCGATCAGAACCGGAGGCTCCAGCAAGGCAACCTGAGACGCAAAATGAAAATGCGGCTCCACATACAAACCCTTCGGCAGGAAGGCCTGCCGTCGGCTGATCTTCTTGCCGATGGTCCGGCGCCATTTCTGGCCGACACCGAAATGGGCGACTTCGGCCGCCGTGGCCTTCGCCACGCCGATTCCGAATGTGTCCAGTTCAAACTCCCGTTGGGGATCCTGAAGGAAGTACTCAAGTTCGAATTTCAGGGAACAATTCTTGCGCTTGGCGAGTGCGTATGCGGTCGCATACTGGAAAAGCTGATTTCCCAACCCGCCCTTCACCCTGACATAGATTGTGGGCTCAGGCATGGCGAGCGTCCCCTCGATGCAACACGGTCAAAGCCGCAAATCGGATTCTGACCGGTTGGAGAACCACTGGTAGGTCTGTGCCAGACCTTGTTTCAGGTTTGTCTTTGCCGACCAGCCCAGCTCGGTGAGCCGGGAAACGTCGAGCAGCTTTTGTGGCGTTCCATCGGGTTTGGAGGTGTCAAATGTGAACTGACCGGTGAAGCCGACAACCTCGGCTATAGTCGTTGCCAGGTCGGCAATTGAAATGTCATGCCCGGTCCCGACGTTGAGGTGGTTTTCACCACTATAATTTCTGAGCAGAAACACCACGGCATCCGCCATGTCGTCAACGTGCAGGAACTCCCGGCGGGGCGTGCCGGTGCCCCAGATCTCGACCGTCTCCTTGGCATTGCCGGCAGCGTCGTGGATCTTGCGCATCAGAGCCGGGATAACGTGGCTGGATTCCAGGTCAAAGTTGTCGCCCGGCCCGTAGAGATTGGTCGGCATGCACGAAATAAAATCAGAACCATGCTGGCGCCGATAGGCCTGGCAGAGCTTGATGCCGGCAATCTTGGCAATCGCGTACCATTCGTTGGTCGGTTCCAGTGGGCCGGTCAGCAAGGCGTCTTCGCGCATGGGCTGGGCGGCAAGACGCGGGTAGATGCAGGATGACCCCAGAAGGACAAGCTTGCCGACGTTGAAACGGTGGGCGGCTTCTATGACATTCGTGCTGATGGCAAGATTGTCGTAGATGAAATCGGCAGGATAGGTGTCGTTTGCCAGAATGCCGCCGACACGGGCGGCCGCGACAATGACGGCGTCGGGTTTGTTCTGCGCCAGAAAATCCTCGGTTTCGTCCTGCCGGCGCAGGTCGACGCGGTTGTCGCCGCAATGGACAATGGTGCAAGGTTCGTTTTCCAGACGGCGGACGATAGCGCTTCCGACCATACCGCGGTGTCCCGCGATCCAGATGGTTTTCCCAGTCAGGTCGAAGGCCGGTTCACTCACGATGCGGTCACCATGTCGGCAGTTTCGGCGTGCAGTGCCTTGCGGTCGGCTTCAACCATTTCGCGCACCAGATCCCTGAAGGTGGTCGTATGGCGCCATCCCAGTTTGCTTTCCGCCTTTGACGGGTCGCCAAGCAGGTGATCCACTTCAGTGGGCCGGAAATACCGCGGATCGACCTCCACCAGAACCCGTCCGGTGTCTGAATCAATGCCCTTTTCGTTGACGCCGTCGCCTTGCCAGGCGACCGTCTTGCCGATTTCGGCAAAGGCGATCTCCACGAATTCCCGCACGGAATGGGACTCGCCGGTCGCCAGAACGAAGTCGTCGGGGGTGTCCTGCTGGACTATCCGCCACATGCCCTCGACATAGTCCTTGGCGTGGCCCCAGTCACGTTTTGCATCCATGTTGCCAAGATAGAGCCGGTCCTGTTTGCCGGCTTCGATCGCCGCGAGCGCCATGGTTATCTTGCGTGTGACGAAGGTCTCGCCGCGTATCGGGCTCTCATGGTTGAACAGAATGCCGTTCGAGGCATGCAGTCCATAGGCTTCTCGGTAGTTGATGGTGATCCAGTAGGCGTAGAGCTTGGCCGCGGCATAAGGGCTGCGCGGGTGAAAAGGGGTTGTTTCGTTCTGAGGCGGCGGTGTGGCGCCGAACAGCTCGGATGTCGAGGCCTGATAAAACCGGGTCTTGTTTTCGAGCTTCAGGATGCGGATCGCTTCGAGGATCCGCAAGGCACCCACAGCGTCCGCGTTGGCTGTGTATTCCGGTGTTTCGAAACTGACCTGGACGTGACTTTGCGCCGCCAGATTATAGACTTCGTCGGGCTGGGTTTCCTGCAGAATGCGGATCAGGTTGGTGGAATCCGTCATGTCGCCGTAGTGCAGGAAAAAGCGCGTGTTTCCCTCGTGCGGATCAACGTAAATGTGGTCGATCCGGCCACTGTTGAAGGACGAGGACCGTCGCTTGATGCCGTGGACGATGTAGCCCTTATCGAGCAGAAGATCGGCGAGATAGGCGCCGTCCTGGCCGGTTATGCCGGTGATCAGAGCAACCTTTTCGCTCATGCGGTCGTGTCCTTATTCTGTCTTTGCGGATTGGCGGCATTCGCCAACGGTGTTCTTGCAAGTTACGGTTCGATGTTCAAGCCATTTGTCGGGCACGGTCATCGCTTTTTCAGACTGATGTCCAAGCCGGAATTGCTGCACTGACTTATGGTGCCGCTGTATCGACACCCTTGACGGTTTACCAGATCGGTTGAAAGGTGTGAATTCAAACCGGCATCAGCGAAAGGCGCGTGTTGGATGAAACCAAGGCCAAGCTGCAGGGGAAGGGTTACCACATGAATGAATCGCGCGCTCGGCAGAGCAAGATTCCCGAACGCCAGTACTCCCTTGATGTGGAGGAACTCGATCCGCGCATTCTGGAGCGTGCGTTTCAGAGCGGCGGCTATCCATACGCCAAAAAGATGAAGGAGAAAAAGTACCTGAAGCAACTGGTGTGTCTTCAGATTGAACTGCTCAAAGCGCAAAGCTGGGCTCAAAACAACGGCGAGCGCCTGGTCCTGTTGTTCGAGGGACGCGATGCAGCCGGAAAGGGCGGCACCATCAAGCGCTACATGGAACACCTCAATCCCCGGCATGCGCATGTTGTTGCCCTGTCGAAGCCGTCCGATGTGGAACGGGGACAGTGGTATTTCCAACGGTATGTCCAGCACCTGCCGACGGAGGGCGACATGGCGCTGTTCGACCGGTCCTGGTACAACCGGGCAGGCGTTGAGCGTGTGATGGGGTTTTGCTCGCCGGACGACGTGCAGGAGTTCTACAGGGAAGCGCCGGAGTTCGAACACATGCTGGTGCGTTCGGGCATCAAGCTTTTCAAGTTCTGGCTGACCGTCGGTCGCGAGGAACAGCTGCGCCGGTTTCACCGGCGCAAATCCGACCCGCTGAAGAAGTGGAAACTCAGCCCGATCGACTTTGCTTCGGTTGGCAAATGGAGCGACTATACCAAAGCCAAGGAGGACATGTTCCGGCAGACCCACACGGAACATGCGCCCTGGACGGTCATCCGTTCGAACGACAAGAAGAGAGCGCGCCTCAATTGCATGCGGGTGTTTCTGTCATCCCTTGACTACGAGGGCAAAGATCTCGATGCGATCGGTAAAATCGATGCAAACATTGTCGGCAATGGCTCCGACGATATCGATTAATCGCGTGTCCCGGGACCGGATCCGGAACTTGTCAGGACGGCGATTGAAGTTTTCTTCATTTTAGTCAATAATGCTTACCTAAATGATTGACCGCTTCTAACCTGTTCACCGGACCTGAGATTGTGACGAACGGTTATCACCTTCTGGCGCCTTTGTTCATGTTTGCCCTGGCGGCATCGATGACGCCGGGACCGAATGTCATCATGCTTGCGGCCTCAGGCGTCAATCATGGATTCAGGCGCACCATTCCGCACATGATTGGCATTACTGTCGGGTTCCCGACCATGCTGCTGGCTCTGGGGTTGGGGCTCGATCAGATATTTGCGGCATGGCCACAGATCCATTACGTCCTGAAGATCGCCGGGACACTCTACCTGTTGTATTTTGCCTGCCGGATAGCCTTGTCGGCGACCGCCGGCGAAGCCGGCGGGCCAGCAGTTCCGTTGTCCTTCATGCAGGCCGTGATTTTCCAGTGGGTCAACCCGAAGGCCTGGGTGGTGGGATTGAGCGCGTTTGCCACCTTCACGACTGTCGGACGGATGGACTGGTCCGAAATTGCACTCATTTGCACCATGTTCTTCCTTGTCTCGTTCCCTTCGGTCGGTGTCTGGTGCCTGTTTGGAACACAGATTCGGCGTTACCTGACATCGACACGTCACCTCAAGATATTCAATTACATCATGGGCGGCCTGCTGGCGGCGTCCGTTCTTGTCCTGTATATGTGAGCCTCGATTTCAGCCTTAGACACGGACGCACAGATGGACTCAACGGTGCCCTCGGTTTCAGCAGAAGACATCCGCGCAGCGGCGCGGCGCATTGCGCCATATGCCATCCGTACACCCCTGATTGAGAGTTCCGCACTCAACGCCCGTACCGGCGGGCGGGTTCTGCTCAAGGCCGAAGGGTTTCAGCGTACCGGGTCGTTCAAGTTTCGGGGCGCCTACAATCGCATCTGTCAGTTGAAGCCGCCGGTTGCCGGAAGGGGCGTGGTTGCTTACTCATCGGGGAATCATGCCCAGGGCGTGGCACATGCGGCGCAGTTGATGGGGATCCCCTCTACCATTGCAATGCCCGACGACACGCCTCAAATCAAACAGCGGAACACGCACGGTTACGGTGCCGATATTGTGCTCTTCGACAGGGACCGGCAGGATCGGCAGGAACTGGCGCAGCAGCTTGCGGCGGAAAGGCAGGCGACAGTTGTTCCGCCGTTTGACGATCTCAACATCATTGCCGGGCAGGGCACATGCGGTCTTGAAATTGCGGAGCAGGCCAAAAACCGGGGCTGTGAAATCGATGCGTTGCTTATCTGTCACGGCGGCGGCGGGCTTGCCGCCGGAATTTCCACCATCGTGGCCGCGGAATCCCCCAATACCGAGTTGTACGGTGTGGAGCCGGAGGATTTTGACGATCTGAAGCGTTCGCTGGCTTCAGGACAGATCGAACACAATGAAAAGGGGACAGGGTCGATCTGCGATGCCTTGTTGTCCCGGCAGCCGGGGGATCTGACTTTTCCCATAAACAAGCAACGGCTTGCCGGTGCCTTCAGCGTCAGTGACGACGACGTCCGTGAAGCAGTGCGCTATGCGTTCGAAGTTCTGAAACTGGTCGTCGAACCTGGAGGGGCGGTGGCGTTGGCGGCCATACTGACCGGTCAGCTTGTCTGCGAGGGCCGTACGGTGGCTGCCACCCTGTCGGGCGCCAATGTGGATCCGGAACTGTTTTCGGAGATCATTTGCAGCTGAGGCCCTAGACCAGATACGGTCTAGCAAAACAGAACAGTCTTGTCGTCCTGGCTCAGGGCGTCAAAGCTGATCAGATCGTGGTCATCTTCTTCACCGGTTTCGCTGCACACTGGTTCGTCAGACGGAGACGTTGTAGGTTCCCGCGCAAAATCCGGCGAAACGGACAATCGGGCCACCAGAATTTGCTTGTCCTCGGGCGCCGCTGCCACAGGCTCCGGTTGTGGGGCAGCGTCCACAGCGTCCACATCGATGTCATCGAAGTCAATATCGTCGAAATCAACGTCATTGATGTCGACGATCGGCTGTTGCGCCTCGTTGATGAACATCAATTCGTCCACGGTGTCCTGGGAAATTGCGATTTCCGGCCGCAGGTAGCTCTTGGTCAGGTCCAGCTCTTCCGGCGGGGCCTGTTGTTCAATCAGAGACTCGTCGCCCCATGCGGAGATCATCGAATTGAGGCGCTCTTCGATGTAATGAAGCACCTGGACGACCTTCGTAATGCGCTGACCGGTGAGGTCCTGGAACTCACAGGCGCTGAAGATGTCGGTGACGCGGGCTTCGAGTATCTCGCTGTTTTCGCACTCGGTGTCGACTTCGCGGAGATCCCAGGCCACATCCTGTATGGCTTCGGCGGCGGCAAGAATCTTGTATGCCGCTTTCTCCGTGGCATCGACAACCTGGTCGAGCTCTCCGGCCACGGTGGTGATTTGTGTTTCGCTGCCCTTGGTGGAGGCAAGGGCGGCAATGTCAAGGCGCGTCTGGGCGATGGTCGCCGCCATTTCCATCAGATCGAAACGCAACTCATCCTGAGGAACTTCCTTGGGTTTTGCCTGGAGCGCGGAGCCGAGTTTCTTGATCGCGTCGAGCAGCATGACGGTGTCCGCGGAGCGGTTGCGCCGGGTGTACTCCGCCAGAAACCATCGCCCGCGCTCGGTTTCCATGACCGCAGCCTCTATGGCCTCATAATCCCTTTCAGGAAGCGGTGTTGTGAGTTCGCCGTTGCTCATATCCAATGCCCGTTCTTTATTCCACGCGTAAGTAACTCTGTGTGTGACGGTTGATTCGCCTCAAACTTCCCCAACTATCGTGGAAATTGGTTAGTGATTGGTTTAGGGTCCCGCCGTCACCGACGTGGCCGTAGGCGCTATAACGGATAATCTGGGCATCAATGAGCAAACTGATCGGATCACGTGGCTACGGAATCCGAATTGCAGCGTTGTTTTCCGCCTATTTCCTTGGTTTCGGAGTCTATCTTCCGTTTATCCCTGTGTGGCTGGATGCCCAGGGTCTGAGCAAATCCGAAATCGGTGTCATTCTGGCCGCGCCCCTGATTCGGGTCTTCGTGGGCCCCTGGATTTCCCTGACTGCCGACAGGTTTGAGGATCGCCGCGTACCGATTGTGGCTTTGTGTTCGGGAACGCTACTGGGGTTTGCACTGCTGGCGGTAATGCCCGGGTTTTGGGGTATCCTCGCGGTTGCAGTGTTTATCGCGACGTGGTGGACATCGATCATGCCGTTGGCCGATACCACGGCGATGAACGTGAGCCGCGATCACGGCCTTGACTATGGCCGGATGCGGTTGTGGGGGTCACTTGCATTCATAGTCGGTAGCCTCGGTGCCGGCACGCTGCTGGGATCCTGGCATGCCGATGCTGTGTTATGGATGATAATTGTCTGCCAGGCCCTTCTGGTTACCGCGGCGCTTTGTCTTCCACCGCTGCGGGTCTCCGACGAAAGCAGCGATGCCAAACCGGTTATTGCCGACATTTCCCGGCTTCTTCTGACACCCAGGTTTGTTGTGTTCCTGATGGCTGCCGGTCTCTGCCAGGCGACCCATGCCATGTATTATGTGTTCGGGACGCTTCACTGGCGGACCGTTGGGATACCGGATCTGGAGATCGGCATTCTCTGGTCTGTGGGAGTCCTGGCTGAAATCGTGCTGTTTGCCTTCTCGGGACGGTTTCTGCAGCGCCTTCCTCCCGCAGTACTGATAGTCGTTGGTGCCCTGGTGTCGGTCGTGCGTTGGGGGCTGATGGCCGTGTTGACGGATTTTTCCGTGCTCCTGGCCGTTCAGATCCTGCATGCGGCGACGTTTGGCGCCGTGCATCTTGGAACCATGCATTTCATCGCCAACACAGTTCCCCGCAACATGCAGGTAACCGCCCAGGGCCTCTATGCGGCCGTGAGCGCGGGGTTGTTGATGTCGGGCGCTGCCATGGCGTCGGGCCCCATATTTGCCCATTGGGGTGCCAACGGCTTTCTGGTGATGAGCGGTGTCGGCGCTGTCGCCTTGCTGCTTGCCGCGCTGTTTTGGTGGCGCTGGCCCGGCGGCGATGTCAGCCCCAAAGAGCGGCTTCGGGCGGATACATGAGGCTGCCGTCATAACGAATGGCCGGCGTCCGGTCCCGGGCGAGCAGCAAAGGCCCGTCAAGATCCACGGTATCGGCCCGCTGGGCCACGACCATTGCAGGTGCCATCGAAAGGGAAGAGGCCAGCATGCAGCCGACCATGATACCCAACCCAGCGGCCGTTGCCGCCTGCGCAAGCAGAAGAGCTTCGGTCAAACCGCCGGTCTTGTCGATCTTGATGTTGATCGCGTCATATTTGCCGATGAGGGTTTCAAGTCCCGATCTGTCGTGAGCGGACTCATCGGCACAGACAGGCACCGGTCTTTCAATTTCGGCGAGCAGGTCGTCGTTGCCCGCCGGTAACGGCTGTTCGACCAGGGCGACGTTGTGCTCAGCACAGACCAGCATCAGGTCCGGCAGCAAGTCCGGCGACCAGGCTTCGTTTGCGTCGACGATCAGTTTGGTGTCGGGGACAGCGGCCCGTATGGCTTGAATCCGCTCCGCGTCACCGTCACCGCCGAGCTTCAGTTTGAGGAGAGGGCGGTTCGAAGCGGCAGCCGCCGTCGCCATTTCACCTGGAGAACCCAGGCTTATGGTGAATGCCGTGGTCAGGGGACCGCACGGTCCGCACCCGGCCAGATCCCAGACACGCCTGCTGCTTTGCTTGGCTTCCAGATCCCACAGCGCGCAGTCCAGGGCATTGCGGGCAGCGCCGGCAGGCAACGCCAGCTGCAGTTCCTGTCTTGTCATGCCGTCGGCGATGGCATGGCGTTGAGACAGAATGGTTTCCTTGACGCCTTCCACACTCTCGCCGTAGCGGGGGTAGGGTGTGCATTCGCCGCGGCCGGTCGCTTCGCCATCGGTTACCGTCGCCAGAACAACATCGACGGACGTTCTGCTGCCGCGTGAAATCGTAAAACTACCCGCAATCGGAAAATTCTGCGCCACTGTCTCAAGGGACCGGACGCTCATGCGGGAAAGTTCCGCTGGAGTTCATCGACGATGGGGCCGACGTCACCGCGAATGGGATCAACCGCAGGAAGGCCGTATTCCTTGGCCAGACCGGCAAGGTATGTGTTTGCAGCTGCATCCTCCAGGTTGGAGGTGTTGACAGCGATCCCAATGCATCTGATGTCCGGATTGGTCAACCGGCCATTGTCGACCGTGAGATCGATGACCTGCTGTATCGATGGAATCGGGTGCTCAACCCCGCGCATCCTGGTTCTGGTCGGTTCATGGCAGACGACGAAGGCATCGGGTTGCGAACCATGCAGCAGGCCGATGGTGACACCGGCAAATGCGGGATGAAACAGTGAACCCTGGCCTTCGATGACATCCCAGTGGCCGGCGTCGTTGTCAGGCGAGATCCATTCTGCGGCGCCCGAGATGAAATCCGCCACGACCGCATCGATTGCCACACCGCGGCCGGAAATGAACAAACCGGTTTGACCTGTCGCGCGAAAATCGGCGTTCATGCCCCGGCTTATCATGGCCTTTTCCAAGGCCAGGGACGTGTATTTTTTGCCAACCGAACAATCCGTTCCCACAGTCAACAGCCGCAGGCCGGTCCGTTTGTGACCCTTGCCGGTGGCAAAGCCAATGTCGTTAAAGCGGGCGTCGAAGAGCTGGCGGCCGTTTCTTTCGGCTGCCGCCGCGACGGCAGGGATTGACGCCAGGCGTTTGTGAAGTCCGGTGGCAATGTCGAGGCCGGCATCCAGGGCTTCCACAATGTTGGAGATCCAGTGCGCGGGCAGCATGCCGCCTGAATTGGCGACACCAATGACCATCGTCCCGACGCCGTGTTCGACGGCTGTCTTGATGTCGATATCTTCAAGACCGGTGTCGGCCTTGCAGCCCTCCAGCCGGAGTTGACCGATGCACCATTCGGGCCGCCAGTCAACAATGCCCTGGGCGGTTTTCGCGGCAAGCTGATCTTGCACATCACCCAAAAACAGAAGATACGGCTTTTTCAGTTCCATGGGTTTTGTCCCGCGTCGACGACCAAAAATGTTTGGTTACTTAGTGCCCGATAGGGTCGCCGTGCAAGACTTTTGTGAACCCGGACGGGCGGGATGCATGACCCCGGGACGGCATGACCATCCCGGGGATGCAGTACAAGCTGGTCAGTCCATGCGGCCACTGGCGTGGGCCAACATCAGGTAAACCTTGCCGGTCTCCGATGACAGATAGGTTTCGACCAGGACGTTGTCGCGGTCGTTCTCGGCCACAGAGTCCAGAAGCCGTTCAAAGTCGTCGACATAGCGGTCGACATCTTCGCGGAACTCCGCGTTGCTACGGTAGCGGCGCGCGATCTCGTCAAACAGGCGCTGACCGCGCATGCTGTAGAGACGGCGGGTGAAGACGTTGCGTTCACCGTTTTGATAGCGGACCCAGAGTTCTTCCGGTGCCTTGTGGTCGAGCGTTCGAACCAGGTCGACACTCAGCGAGTTCAGGGTTTCAACGATATGGATTGCAAGCCTCGGCACTTCCGGCGAATTGCCGGTGCCAACCGGGGTCGCATTCTTTGCACCCTGTTCCTCGGAGAGCGCGGGCAGCGCGTCTTCGTCGCGTGACGCGGCTGCCAGCAGATCCGGCAGTCCCCAGTTGCTATCGCCGGACTTGGCGGCGGGCTTGATGCTCTGGACATTGCTTGCCGCTGCGGGTTCAGGCGCCGGAGCCGGTGGCGGTACGTCATCGACGGGCTCGAAGATCGGCGTTTGCGGGACGGCCGCTATCGGCGGGGTTGCTGCCGGTGCCGGTGCCACCTGAGCGACGGTCGGTGCCGGGGTCGGTACCGGCGCAACGGACGGACGCGATCCAAATCCGCTGGCGCTGGCAGCGACCGGCTGTTCGACCTCACGGGGCTCTGCTGCTGGTGCGGATACATCGAGCATGTTGGTGTGCCGCTTGACCACGTCCGACAGGGCGCTCAGTGCGGTGATCTGGTCAGCGACAACCTTGCGCATTGCGGCGGCATTTTCCTTGGTTTCAGCCGGCAATTCGAAAACCGCACGCCGCAACTCGTTGCGGGCATCGCCCAGTTCGCGAGCCATTTCCTCGGCGGCAGTGCGCATTTCCGCAGTGGATTTGCTGAACTGATCGGTGGTTTCCGACATGTTGTTGCGCATGTTTGTGACCGTATCGTCGTAGCGTTCGCGGAGTGCTTCCACGGTGGAGGCCATTTCCTCGCCCGCAAGCGACTTGAGGCGTTCCAGTTCGGACTGGAAGGTGTCCGTGGTGGCGACCGCATTGTTGCCGAGAATATCGGCAACTTCGCGGGCCCTTTGCTCGGCGGTGGTCAGCGAGTCCTCAACCAGTCCCACATAGCTGCGCATCAGGGAGTCGATATCCTCGGCCTTCGTCATCAGATTGTCGACCAGGTTGGTAAGGGCGGATTCACGCTGCGACAGGATCTTGTCCATATCGGCCCCGACATTCCCGATGCTGCTCTTGACCAGTTCGCTGAGGTTTTCAACACGTTCGGCAATCGATGTGCTGGAAACTTCCAGATCGTCGGTCATCTTGATGCTGGCGGCCTGGATTTGCGACGATACTTTGCTGGTCGACTCTTCGATCAGCGTGGCCGCTTCGATTCCGTACTGCTCGACCTTTTCGCCGAAGGACCCGGCGGTTTCGTTCAGGCGGGCAAAAACCTGATTGCCGGACTGTTCGACCGCAGACGTAATTTCCGTGCTGGTCGAATTCAACCGTCCCAGCAATTGTGCGCCCGAGTTCTCGAGAGCGTCCGCCACCAACTGACCGGTGGTGCCCAGGCGTTCCAGAACCTCATTGCTGTAGCTCTGGATCGAACCGGTGAAGTCGGAGTTGACCGAATCGATGCGCTGGAATAGGTCCGTTCCGAAAACGTCGACGGTCGTCGTAAAGTTTGCGCTTGTGTTCTCGAGTCGCTCGATCAGGCCGGTCGACAGGGAGTCGACAGTATTGGCAAGGCCGTCCCTGGTTGCTTCCAGCCGATCAGCCATTCTGTGACCTGTGGCTTCGATTGCGCCGGCCACATGGGAACTGGTCGATTCAAGCTGTTCATAGGCGCGAGTGCTGGTCGTTTCGATGGTTTCCGAGATGCGGCTGGTCGCCTGTTCAAGACGTTCGTGTGTCCGCTCACCGGTGGATTCCAGGGCGTCCACCAGTTCGGTTCTGGCGTTGTCGACTTTCTGGAACGCGCTCGATGCGGTCATCTCCAGCGCCTGAGTGATGTCACGGTTGGCCGTGTCGATGCGCTCAAAGACGGTTCCGCCAACTTTCTCGATCGACCCGGCGATGTTGTTGGTGGAGGTGTCGAGGCGCTCGAACACGCCGGCGCCGACGGTTTCCAGGGTGCCGGTAATGCTGCCGGTGACGGAGTCGAGGCGGGCAAACAGGCTGGTGCCGATGGTGTCGATGGCATCGGTGACCGAGTTGCTCGTCGTCTCCAGCCGCTCGAAGATGCGCGAACCGCTGTACTCAATCGCACCGGTCACATTCGACGAGGTGGTTTCAAGCTGAACCGTGATCTCCGAACCCTTGCGTTCCAGCTGTTGCGAGATATTGGTGCTGGTAGCGTCAAGGTGCTCGGTAATGTTGGAGCCTGTACGCTCGAGCGCATTGGTCACATCGCTCGACGTGGTTTCAAGTTGAAGCGAGATCTGGGCGCCGGTACGGGTCAGCTGTTCGGAGATCTGACCTGTGGTGGCAGCGATCTTGTCGGCCACGTCCGTGCTGGTCGAAGCGAGGCGGTTGTTCATTTCCGCGCTTGCGTTGTCCAGGCGTGAGAAGACCTGTTCGCTGGTGTCGTCCAGTTTGTCGGTGATGTTCACGCTGGTTGTTTCCAGACGGGCATTCATTTCCGAGCTCACCGAGTCCAGGCGCGAGAACACGCGGCCGGTCGTGGTTTCCAGACGCTCGGTCATTTCCACGCTGGCATGTTCCAGGTGTTCAAAAATCTGCGAGCGGGCGTTTTCAACACGCTCGGTGAACTCGCCACTGGCGGCCAGCAGTTTTTCGGTGATGGCGCCACCGCTGAGCTCGATCTGCTGCAGCAGGTCACCACTTGACGTCTGGACCTCTTCGATCACTTCCGAACTGGTCTGCTTCATGCGGTTGGCGACGTCACCGCTGGCAGTACGCAGCATGTGCGTGATCTCGCCGCCAGCCTCACGCAGTTGCTGGGTGATGTGGACACTGGTTCTTTCAAGGCGCTGCGACAGCTCGCTGTTGGCTTCGTCGAAGCCCTTGGTCGCCTTGGTCAGGGACTCGCCCTGCATCGACAGCTGCTCGCTGAACGAGCGGATGTCATGGAGAACCGTGCCGGACAGCTGCTCAAGGCGGCCGGCCTGCTGGGCGATCTGGTCGCTGGCGCCGCTGGCTTCTTCGGCGATAGCGTTGATCGAGCCGCTCAGTTCCTTGGTGGTCTGTTTCAGACCCTTTTCAAGCGCGTCAAGACTTGCCTGTGCAACGTCAATGACGCCCTGCAGGGTCGATGTGTTCTCTTCCAGCCGGCTAACGAGAGGCTGGGTCTCGGATCCCAACATCTGGCCGGCCTGTTCGAGGGCAGAGCGCTGGTTGTCAAGTCCGTTGATCAAAATCCGGATGCGTTCCTCGTTGCCGCCAAATGCCCGTTCAAGGGCTGACAGTTCCTTGTGAACGAGAGATTCGAGCTCGCCTGCGCGTGCAATCGCGTGTTCAACGCCGCCAATCAGTTCGGACACTTCACGCCGCACGGCCTGGCCGACAGAGGCCACGCCATCGGCTGCGATTTCTTCTGGCCTGATAAGACGCACAGCTGTCTGGCCGAGCACCTCGGAGATGTTTCTCATCTGCTGTGCACGCCAGATCATGTAGGTGATCGACCAGAACAAAGCCACAGGCAGCAATGTCATAATCATGATGATGGCAACTTCAGGTGCCGCAATTACCTTGGAAAGGTCACCGTGTTTGGCTATTTCCGGCGCATAGAATCCGTACAAATACGCGCCGCAGCCAATCAGCCAAAGGGCTGAAAGGAATCCTACGAACCAAAAAGGGGCGGCGGACGGCCTGCGTTTCATTGACCCGATCAATGACGCCGTGCTCGGTTCGTCATCGTTGGCGGGCCGGATCACAGGCGCGGATCCAGAACGACGCATTTTCTGCGACTTCTGCGGTGCCATTGACGGTTCTTCGGCTGCCGAGCGCGAAGAAGTATTTGCCTGCCCACTGGATTCTGCGAATCGCGTCGAAGCCTTTTTTAGGGTTCTTCTGGACGCCATGGACTTTGGATCTGCGATTTTCCCTGCCATCAGTACTCTTTCCGCAACAAACGGTTACTCAATTGACTTACAAAAACGACCAAACAGTGTCCAAATTGCGGCAGCGCCGTAATCCGGGACGGTAAAGCATTGGAGGCATTCATCTGCAAGCTCCGGGCCAGTTTTGCCCGGCGATGCCGATTTGTATTAACCAACCGGCGGAACTTGTTCCACACGGTACTGACTCTTCAACACTTCTCTGCAATATTAACAAAGCAGCAAAATCAGGATCCGTGCATCTGGCGTTTCGCTTGCGTGGCCTCCTGCTCGCGCCAGTGTTTAGACGTTGAAGATACTCGATTTTAACAACTGGTTAAACAAAAACTAACAGGGATGCGGAGGCAATGGCAACTATGGTTAAGATGACGGATGAGACCGTCAAAACGGTGCCAAAACAGGACAAGTTGGGTCAGAAGAAGACAGTCCCAACACCGGCCCAGCGAAGATACCTCATAAGAGGGCTGGATCAGGCCGGCGGCAAACTGCCCTTGTTCGATCTCAACGGCAAGGAAATAGGGCGGCGCACCATCGATTCGTGCATTGCAAACGGTTGGGCGGAACAATGGTTTAAAAACCCGATCAAGCCCGACTGGCTGGTTTGCCGCCTTACGGCGAGGGGATATCTGGTGCTCGCAGAGGGCGAAGGAACATAAAGCTTTCCCAAGTTTGCCGCAGTCCAGGAATGCACGGCCGTCGTCCTTAACGGATTGGTATGGTTCCCTGATCTATACTGGCGCCGTGTGTTGTTTCGGTAGACGAGGGGACTAGATCATGAAAACCGCGCGTTCGATTTTTGTGGAGCATGTTGATCAGATTGCGGTTGACCCGGTGCATCGCCCGGTCGATTTGGTGCACCTCTCCCGTCAAGCCATGGGCGACAAGGACCTGGAGAACGAAGTTCTGCGGCTCTACGCCCATCAGGCCGATATCTGCGTTGAACAACTGAAATCAGCCGAAAATGCCCGGGCGTGGCTGGAAGCGGCCCACGCCCTGAAGGGATCGGCACGAGGCATTGGCGCCTGGACGGTGGCCGAAGATGCGGCAGTTGCGGAACAACACGATTTTGAGGAATCTCCCCTGGACATCGAGCCGATCCTCACAAAAATCACCAAGAGTGTCAAAGAAGCTAATGATTTTATTAAAAGAATCCTGGGCGATGCTTGACGTATCCTGCCGAACTCCAGTGTCCGCCACGCAGACGCTGCAACCCTGATCCTCAACAAACCCGAATCCAGGAAAATTCAATGCCGCCCTGCGGCGCATGGGAGCGTGCGTCTGACGTGCGACGATTGCGGCAGATTGCTATGTTGCCGGGTTTCGATTATAGCAGGCCGTCGAAATATATTCCCTGTCGATTCCGTGCCTGCTAATGCCGTATTTGTCGGGACGCCAGTGGGATAATTCAGGTTCTAGATTAAACTCAACCCTTGCGGACCTTGCGAACGGTGGGACCATGCCGAAAATTACTTACATCGAATTCAGCGGTACCGAGCATGTCATCGATGGCGATACCGGAGCCACCGTCATGGAGACGGCGGTAAAGAACATGGTTCCCGGCATCGACGCCGATTGCGGCGGTGCCTGTGCCTGCGCCACCTGTCATGTCTATGTGGACCCGGCCTGGACAACGGTGACCGGATCGGCCAGCGAAATGGAAGAAGACATGCTGGATTTTGCATTTGACGTGCGCGAAAACAGCCGGCTCTCCTGTCAGCTTAAGATAAGCAATGAATTCGATGGTCTTGTGGTCAGATTGCCGGAAAAGCAGTTCTGACCGATCGACTCCGGTGCAGCGCCTCCCCAATCTAGTCTGCATCCCATAACCGCGCCGCAACGCGGAACAGTACTCCCCAAACTGACTCTCATGAGGTGCCGTCATGTCTCAAGCGGTTGTGGAAACCGATGTCGTTGTGATCGGCGCAGGCCCGGTGGGCCTGTTTGCCGTATTTGAACTGGGTCTATTGAACATGAAGTGCCATGTCATAGACATTCTGGACAAGCCCGGCGGGCAATGTGCAGAGCTTTATCCGGAAAAACCAATCTACGATATTCCGGCCCTGCCCGTGGTTTCGGGCCAGGAACTGGTAGACCGCCTGATGGATCAGGCTAAACCGTTCAATCCGACCTATCACTACAATCATATGGTCGAAGCGCTTGAAAAGACGCCTGAGGGAAAATGGCGCGTGACAACCGACGATGGCCTGCAGATTGACGCAACGGCCATCGTGGTGGCGGCCGGCGGTGGCAGTTTTCAGCCCAAGAAGCCGCCGATCCCCGGCATAGGTGCCTATGAGGGCTCGTCCGTCTTCTACGCCGTGAAACGGATGGATGACTTCAAGGGACGCAATATCCTGATTGTCGGCGGCGGCGACAGTGCACTCGACTGGACACTCAACCTGCAGCCGATAGCCGCCAACATCGCACTGCTGCACCGCCGGGATGCCTTCCGGGCTGCACCCGACTCGGTCAGCAAGATGCGCGCGCTGGTGGATGCCGGCAAACTCGACCTGCACCTGGGCCAGGTGACGGCTCTTAACGGTGCTGACGGCAAACTCGAGGGCGCGGAGATCCGCGGGTCCGACGGCGACTACGCCATCGCCTGCGATACGATCCTGCCGTTTTTCGGTTTGACCATGAAACTGGGTCCGGTCGCCAACTGGGGACTGAACCTTCACGAGAACCTGGTGCCAGTCGACACGGAGAAGTTCGAAACCTCGACGCCGGGCATTTTTGCCATCGGCGATATCAACACCTATCCGGGCAAACTGAAACTCATCCTGTCGGGTTTCCACGAGGCCGCCCTGATGGCGCAACAGGCGTTCCGGTATGTCTATCCCGATGAAAAGCTGCTTTTCCAGTACACGACGTCGAGTTCGAGCCTGCAGAAGAAACTTGGGGTTGCGTGAACGTAATCTGCAATGAGCGGGTCTCCAACGTTTGCCTGATGAATTTGGACAGGTCGATTAGATCCCTGATCGCGCTTCGTTTGTCCGGGAAACGAGGCTGGTTCACCGGCCTTGCGCCGGTGCCTACTGGCATTTGTCCTGGGTTTATTAGAAGAAAGCTTTCCGCGGTACCACCTGCAAGCCAATGAGACGATTGTGTGATCGACCCCTCCAAAACAAAAATGCGGAGCCGCCGAAGCAGCTCCGCACTTTGTTCACGGTCCAGGTCTCTATCAACCCGACATCCACCGAACCAACGTCCACCGAACAGAAGTCCAACAAACACAAGCCCGACACACACCCGACTGACCGAAACCTGGCTCATGATCACCAGAAGGCCATCCGGACCATCAGAAGCCGCTAAGCTCCCTCAGGTTTCGTGATGCTCCGACGCAAGGCCAAAACACCCCGACTGGATTTACGGATTACCCGCCGTCACCAAGTATCACGGGAGGCTGCAACTTCTAGAGGCCGCAGCACGCCTACGTGGATTTGGCTCCAACCCCTGACTAACCGCCGTCCAAGTGGCCTCTTCTGACAACCACCCAAGGATCTTCGCCCGCAAGCGCCGTGGCACCCCTTTGGAGATTGAACCCTTTCTCACCATCGAAAGGACCTCCTCAGGACCACTCTGGAAACTATGGTGCCCTTAAAAATTTCGCTTGTCATCAGCGAAGAATCATTATCCACAGCGGAACGTGTGGGCTGTGGAAAACTCGAATTTGAGCTTCTGACAGAAACTTTGTCACGAGCGCATTTTCGATCCGTTGGCGTCATAGAGCGGATGGGCGGTAACGGTTGCCGCAAACGTTCGCCCAATGATCTCCACCTCCAGATTTGTTCCGTCTGCGGAGTGTTCCGGCGGTACGTATCCCAGCGCCATGCTCTTGCCGACCCAGTGGGCGTAACCGCCGGAGCTGACATAGCCGACACAGACGCCGTCCTTTAGAATGGCCTCGTCGTTGGAGACGTCCACGTCGTCGGTCTCGATCACCATGGTCACGAGTTTCTTGTCCGGACCGGTTCTGCGTTCTTCAAGCGCTGCGGTCTTGCCGATGAACTCCTTGTCCCAGTCGATAAAGGCATCGAGGCCGGATTGTGCGGCGGTGAAGTCGGGTCTGAAATCGAGCGTCCAGGCGCCCCAGTTCTTCTCCAGCCTGAGCGACATCATTGCGCGTGCGCCATAGGGCTTCAGGCCCAGGTCGGCGCCGGCGCCTTCGATTTCCTCAAACAGCTTCATCTGGAAATGAGGGGCGCAATAGATTTCGTAGCCAAGTTCTCCGGAGAATGAGACCCGGGCGAGGATCGCAGGAACACCCGCAACGAAGGTCTGACGGATGTCCCTGAACTTGAAGGCGTCGGCGCTGACGTCGTCACGACAGATCCGGGATAGCAATTCACGTGCGTTAGGACCGGAGATCGCCAGTCCATGAAACTCATCGGACCGGTTGCGGTAGGCGATCCCCGAGGACGGCATGTGTTTCTCGAACCACCGTCTGTGCATTTCCTGAACAGCACCCGATCCGAACAGCATGAACTTGTCTTCGCCGAGGCAGGCAACCGTCATGTCACCATACAGTTTGCCTTTCTGGCTCAGCAAAGGCGTGAGGGTCAGACGGCCCGGTTTGGGTATGCGGCCGGCAAGGATGTAGTCGAGGAAGGAACGCGCGCCCGGTCCTGAAAACTCGTGCTTGGCAAAATTTGCGATTTCCGTGACCCCCACGGCTTCCCGCACGGCCTTGACCTCGGCCGCCACATAGTCGTGAGCGCGGGAGCGTTTGAAGGTCGGTTCCTCGTGGGCGTCGTCGGCACCGTTGGCAAACCAGAGGGGGACTTCCAGGCCAAAGCCATCGCCCATGACAGCGCCGCGGGCGATCAGGCGGTCGTAGAGGGCGGTGGTTTTCTGGCGCCGGCCCTTGGGCAGGGTCTCGTTGGGGAAGGTCATCACGAACCGACGTTCGTAGTTTTCCGACGACTTGATGGTGCCATACTCAGGGGATGCAAAATCGCCGAACCGGGCGACATCCATGGCCCAGACATCGATCGAGGGCTCGCCGTCCATCATCCACTCGGCCATGCACAACCCGACCCCACCGGCCTGGCAGAAGCCGGCCATGACACCGACCGCTACCCAGTAGTTGGTCATGCCGGGGACGGG
The DNA here is from genome assembly GCA_021775805.1 of Alphaproteobacteria bacterium. Taxonomy (GTDB): domain Bacteria; phylum Pseudomonadota; class Alphaproteobacteria; order Rhizobiales; family JAJFHC01; genus JAJFHC01. The sequence continues at coordinate 38,899 of JAJFHD010000085.1, forward strand.
GCCGATCATCGGGTTGCCGTCCGGCCCGAACGTGAAGGGTCCGTTGATCATGTCCTTGATGCCGGCACGGCCAAGGGCAGGGATGCGCTCGAAACCCAGTTCGAGCCGTTCTGCGATCCGGTCCAGGTCCGGTGCCAGTAGTTCGTGGCCGAAATCCTGCGGCGTGCCGTCAACCTTCCACGGTGTCGACGACGGTTCGTAGGTGCCGAGCAGCATGCCCTGGCGCTCCTGGCGGAAATATATGTTGCCTTCATAATCGATACCGGCGGGCAGACGGTTGTCCATGCCGCGTTCGACAATCTCCGGGATGGCTTCGGTGATCAGGTAGTGATGCTCCATCGGCTGGACAGGCAGGTGGATGCCGGCAAGGTGGCCGACTTCGCGGGCCCAGAGGCCACCGGCATTGACGATCATCTCGGCATTGATCGTGCCGTTCTTGGTGACCACGTCCCAGGTGCCGTCGGGCTTCTGGTTGGTTTCCAGCACGGGCGTGTGGGTGTGATAGGCCGCTCCATGGTGTTTTGCGGACTTGGCGTAGGCGTAGGTCACGCCGGAAGGGTCGACGTCACCATCGAGCGGATCCCACAAAGCGGCAATGTAGCGTGACGGGTCGATCAGCGGATGACGGCGGGCGGCCTCCTCAATGGAAATGAACTCCTGGTCGAGCCCCATGTAGCGGGCCTTGGACCGTTCACGCTTGAGGTAGTCGTGCCAGTCCTCGTTGGAAGCCAGATAGAATCCGCCGGTGTTGTGCATGCCGCAGGAATGACCGGAGGTCTCCTCGATCTCCTTGTAGAGATTGATGGTGTAGCCCTGCAGGCGGGAAATGTTGGGATCGGAACTGATGGTGTGAATCTGTCCGGCCGCGTGCCAGGACGAACCGGACGTCAGCTCATTGCGCTCCAGCAGGACCACATCCTTCCAACCGAACTTGGCAAGGTGGAACAGGATCGAGCAACCGACAACGCCGCCGCCGATGATCACGACCTTTGCGTGACTCTGCATGGGGATATCTCCTTTGACAATCTGACTGGAACACCGGAGGGCTAGTACCAGGCGTCCTTCATTTCGTTCTTGCGCCGCGCCACATAATCCCTGAGGGCCTCGTCGGTGGCGGGATCTATCGGGGGGGCCTCATATTGTGTGAGCATGGCATTCCAGCGCTCGAACGCGCGCGTCTGGGCATCTTTCTCACCGCGTTCGGACCATTGTTCGAAACTCTCGGAATCGGACATCTGGGCGTCGTAGTAGGCGGTCTCGTAGTTGGCCATGGTATGGGCGCAGCCGAGGAAATGTCCGGACGGTTCAACCTCGTGATAGGCGTCACGGGCAAACGCGTTGTCATCGTCGGGCATGCCGGAAAGCAGTTTCTGATAGGCACCGAGGCGGTCGGCATCGAGAATCAGTTTTTCGTAACCGGTTGACAGACCGCCTTCGAGCCAGCCGGCCGCATGGAGCACGAAGTGGGCACCGCCAAGGGCTGTTGAATGCATGCTGTCGGCGCTCTCGTAGGCGGCCTGGGCATCGGCGACCTTGGACGCCGTGAGCGAGCCGCCGCAGCGCAGCGGTATGCCCAGGCGGCGTGCCAGCTGGCCGATGATGTAGTTCGACGACACCGGCTCGGGCATGCCGAAGGTGGGGGCGCCGCTTTTCAGGCTCATGGACGACAGGAAGTTGCCGAGGATGAACGGGGAGCCCGGTTTGACGAGTTGGGAAAAGGCACAGCACATCATGGCTTCCGCAAAAGCTTGTGCGATCGACGCGGCGGTTGTCACAGGCCCCATGGCGCCGCCCAGGATGAACGGGGCGACGATCATGCCCTGGCCCGCTGCCGAATAAGTGCGGATGGCTTCGGTCACGACCTTGTCGACCAGAAGCGGCGAGTTGGTGTTGACGTTGCCCATGATGACGCAGTTCTCGGCGACGAAGTCTTCGCCGTGAAGGATCCGGGCCATGGCGACGGAGTCTTCAGCCCGGCTCATTTCCGTGATTGCGCCCAAATGCGGTTTGTCGGAGTACCGCATGTGCAGGTACAGCATGTCGAAGTGGCGCTTGTTGACCGGCACGTCGCAGGGTTCGCAGATGACCAGGCCGGAATGATGAAGGGCTGGCAGCATGTATGTCAGTTTGACGAGGTTTTCCAGATCGGCCATCGATCCGTAGCGGCGGCCCTTTTCAAGGCACCTGATAAACGGTGGGCCGTAGACCGGCGCGAACACGGTACTGCCGCCGCCCATTTCCACGGACCGTGCGGGATTGCGCGCATGTTGGGTGAATTTCGCCGGTGCTGTCTTGCACAAGGAGCGCGCCATGCCTTTGGGCAGACGAACGCGTGTGTCCTTCACATCCGCTCCCGCCTTGCGCCAGATGTCGAGGGCGATCGGATCCTCGCGGAATTCAAGACCGATTTCCTGAATTAACCAGTCGGCCTGGTCTTCCAGTTTTACCAGTCCTTCCTCGTTCAGGAACTCGTAATAGGGAATCGTGCGTGTGATGTAGGCAGGGGTAGGCTGGGCGGTGCGCGTGCCCCGGGTCTCGCGGCTGCGTCTTCTGGATTTGGTGCGTTCCATGGTGCGACCCCTGATGATCAGCGTGGTTCTTGATACGCGCAAATAGGTTGATTGTGACGATTGAAAAATGTTGGTCTTTGCATAAAATGAACTTATGCGAAGACTCTACCGCAAGATCCAGTCACCGACAGCACTGTTTGCCTTCGAGGCGGCGGCCCGGCATCAGTCGTTTACCAAGGCTGCAGCAGAACTCAATGTCTCTCAACCGGCAATCAGTCTGTCAGTTAAGCGCATCGAGCAGGCATTGGGAACGCAATTGTTTACCCGCGGGCACCGCTCGATTGCGTTGACGGCGGCGGGTGAGCGGTTCTATCAGGACGTATCATTTGGATTAATGCATATCCTGCAATCGGCGGAGCGGGTGGCGGCGCAACCGCACGAGAGCACCGTGACCATTTCGTGCTCGTCAGCCTTTGCCCATTACTGGATGGTGCCGAGGCTGGCGGTTTTCAAGAAAACCACGCACGATATAGACATCCGGCTTCAGACCGCGGAAAAGGATGTTGAGCCGGGTGAGGACGGCGTTTCGCTGGCGATCCGGCGCGGTGATGGAGAATGGCCGGGCTTTCACTCGTTTCTGCTGGCCAGAGAGGAAATCTTCCCTGTCTGTAGCCCGGCGTTCCTGGAAGACCTGACACCGCCCGGTTCCCCCGAAGAACTGGTTGGCATGGATCTGATACACCTCGAGGAACCCTTTCGGCCCCGGCCTACATGGTCCAACTGGTTCGCCGGCCAGGGACTGGACTACAAAGACCAGGGCCTGGGATTGAGGCTGAACGACTATGCTCTGGTGCTTCAGGCAGCCATCGCCGGCGAGGGGGTCGCCATGGGCTGGCGGCATGTGGTCAAGAATCTCATCGACCAGGGCCTGTTAACGCGGGTTCTGGATTGCTCATACAGGGAGGTGCCCGGATTTTTCATCGCCTGGGCGCAGACGCCGGCGCTCAATGCGTCCGAAGAGCGCGTGCTTGAATGGTTGCAGGGGCAGGCGGAACCAGGCTGATCGGTTCCGGGGATGGTACTGACATTCATCCATCCCCGGAATCAGCCCCCGGCTTTGTGTAGGCGCTTGCTTCCGCTAAGACCGTTCTGGTATCGCCTGTTCCGCGACAACTATGAGATAGGTTCGTGCCGGTCGAGATGGTGTGATGTCGATCACAGGGGCTGGTGCGAATATTACGCGCACGCCAGTGCCGCTTGGCGGACCCGGGATCACACCGCCCGCTGGCGTCTGAGTTTGGAACGATCCCGGCTCACCCTTGCGGGCGTCCGGGAAACGAGGTCTTGTTTCCCGTGCGCGATGCAGCACGTCAGTGCTGCTTCGCAGACCCGGGACCGCCCCACACGCAAGGGTACACGTTTGGCGACTCCAGACACTCATCGGGAGGTGTCTTGCCTTCACATAAAGTGGCCCTAAATTTAAGGTCTGATATGATCGGTATGTCATGGTTCTCCAGTGTGCCGGCTCACTCCAAAGGTCAGGAGACTTAGAATGGAAGACGCAATCCGCAGGCCAGATGCACCTGATCATTTCATGGTGCTCAAACCCATTGGCAAACGCGTCGTTGTTCGGCTGCCGGGTGGCCCGAAACTGGCGGATACCATCAAGGCGATACGACTGATGGAGGCCGGCAGGACGCTCTATGACCCGGTCGTCTATCTGCCCATGGACGATGTGTCGGTGCCTCTGACCAGACAGGAAAACAGCACGTTTTGTCCGCTCAAGGGCGATGCCAGCTACTTCTCTCTGGAGAATGGTGAAGACGGGCCGTCAGATCTTGCCTGGACCTACGACGCGCCATTCGACTTTTCGCAGGAGATCAAGGGGCTGATTGCGTTTTATCCCGACAAGGTGATCATTGAGGAACACCCGAAATCGCCGGAAACCTGAAAACGCCAGAGGGCACCTGTCTTCCCGAGAAATGGTCGCGTGGGCCGCAGCGTTACCGACGATGCCTTGTTGCGTTTTTCATCCCGGCATCCAAGTTGCAAAGGTTGGCGGTTTGTCGGTCTCAGTCTGCGGCCGGAGACGGCACAGCATAGGGCTGGCGGCTCCAGATGAATTCCCGTCCCGGTTCCGGCGTGGCGGGGATGAGGCGGGCGAGAATCAGCGAAATGAAGGCCATTGCGGCGCCGAGAAGAAAAACGGCGGCCGGGTTGCCGAGCCAGATCAGGCCGAAGGATACCGGTATGCCGACAGCGGCAACGTGGTTGATCGAGAAGGCGACACCGGCCGTGGGAGCGATGTCGGCGGGGTCGGCGATTTTCTGGAAATAGGTCTTGATGGCTATGGCCAGGGCAAAAAAGGCGTGGTCAACCAGATAGAGGCCCGCTGCAAGCCAGGGGCTGGTCACGAAGGCATAGGTTACGAAGATCCCGATCAGTCCGATATACTCGAATGTGAGCGCGCGGCGCTCGCCCCACTTGCCGATCATGCCGCCGATCATGGGGGCGAAGATCATGTTGAAGACGGCGTTGGCCAGAAACAAGGTCGTAAGTTCCGTTACGGTATAGCCGAATTTCTCAACCATCATGAACCCGGCGAACACGATAAATATCTGTCGCCGGGCGCCGCTCATGAAGGTGAGGGCGTAGTAGAGCCAGTAACGCTTGCGGAGGAACAGATGCTTGCGCTGTGGAACATCTTCATTGAAGCGCGGGTAAGCCAGTCTCAGGAACACGACAATCACAACCGTAATCAAGCCGCCGAAGGCGTAGACGTAGATGTAGTCCAGACCCAGGAAATTCCAGGTGAGGTAGATCAGGCCGTAGGCAGCGATGGTGGAGAACGACCCGACGGCAATGATCTTGCCCATTTGCCGTGGCGCCTCGGACTTGGAGAGCCATTGCAGTGACAAGGACTGGTTGACCGTCTCATAGTAGTGAAATCCCACCGACATGATGAACGTGGTGATGTAAAGGCCATAGGTCGACGGAAAATATCCGGTGGCGGCGGTCCCCAGACCCAGCAGCATCAGGGACACCAGTGCCAGCAATTGCTCACGCATGAGCAACAGCAGAAAGACCACGGCAAACGAGAGAAATCCCGGTACTTCGCGGATCGATTGGAGCATGCCAATTTCGACACCGGTAAACTCACCACGCTCGATGGTGAAATTGTTCAGCAGGGCACCCCATACCGCAAACGAGATGTGCATGGCAGCGGCCATCAACATGAGCATGACGACCGGGGAGCGCCATCCGGTTACCGAGGACGGGCTGACAAGGGGTTTTTGGGTGAACATGGGCCCAAGCTATATCACGCAGTCAGACCGATTACGATATCATGGCAGCCATGCAAACAACGAATGGCAGATCGTCGAACCATCAGTTTTTGCCGCCGCCGCCGGGTCCGAGGATATCGAGGAACCGCCGCCGCCAATTTTCCGGAAGAGCGTAGTAGGCGCGTTTCAGATTTGGCCGCAGCCAGCGCAGATAGCCATGCAGATAGATATGGCCCAGCATCGAATTGGAACCGCCGTAATCCTGGATGTTTACCTGTCCGGTTGCCCAGCGTTGCTTGTAGGTATCATCGGGCGCCAGCAGGTCGAACGTCTCGAACCGGTTTTCGAGGGCCCATTGGATCATTTTCTCGATCTCAACGTTGCCAGGGCGCAGGTGTCCGGATGCGTGATCGTAGGTTCCCAGAAACGAGCAGTAATAGCCGTTTGACGCCAGTCCGACTTCGATGGCGACCGGTTTGCCGTCCAGACAGAGCCGCGCGACCAGGCATTGAGCATCAGGATGCGCTCGATCGGCCAGTTCCCGCAGGGTGTCGGCAGTGCCCGCGTCCGAGATGGCATCGCTCATGCGGCCGGTGCGGTGCAGCCAGTCGCGTTTCATGGCGATGGCGTCTTTGATAAACGGGGCAGCGTTTGCGCCGGATACGACAGAGAAACTGACGTCGCCCTGCTTCTTCAGATTGCGGCTGAATCGGTCTTGCTGCTTGCGCGATTTGCCGCGCATCCGGGCACGGAAGGCCGCCCAGTCCTTGAACGGTTCAAAGTCGACCAGAGGCGCTGTTTCAACGGTGCCCAACGGCACGACCTGGCGCGACAGAATTCCACGAACCGGGCTGTCGTTGCGAACCTTGCGCAGGTTAATGTAGTCGATGTCCTGCCAACCGCGGATCGTGTACCAGGCCTGGGCAATCCAGGCGTCTTGCCGGGGTCCGGGCAGAATCAAGATGTCGCCATACTGAGAAAGCGGTGCGCCAGCCCAGGTCAGTACATTCAGGAACCGGTTGCGCTGCACGGCCAGGGGCCAGACCATAACCAGTTCATCGTCGTCCCATCCGGCAATAATGCGCAATTGAAGATTGTGGCACGAAGTGCCAGCTCCACAGAACCCAATCCACCACGCCTGGCACCAGGCATGAGACTGGAAGACGAGGTGGCCAGATCCCGATTTGGTGGAAAGCCTGGCCCAGGGTTCGGCCAGGTCGTTCAAGGCCGCCAAGGTGTCGATCACCTCGAGCTGCAACGGGCGTGTGGACGGGCTGGCAGCCTCCCGGTCCTTGTAAGACAAACCAACGGCGGCACCAGCCCCCGTGCCGAAGGCAGGGCTCGCATCGTTCTGACGTGGCAAGACGGTTGTTCTGGACATTGGCCGGCCGCTTCGGTGCGTTGAATTCACCCGCGAGGCTACAAGGAATTGATTGGCCAAATGCAAACGAATCCGGCGTGGCATGCGGGATTCATCCAGAACCGGTTCTGTTGACTAACATCAGGTAAACGTCTGGATCAAAATCAGACAGAAAAGCGAGTGTCCCGACAAACCTAGCGCACCAACTCCCGCATAGCACTGTCGATGCCGCCCAAAGTCAGGGGGAACATGCGGTTGGAGAAGAGCTGGTTGATCATCTGCGTGGACGGCGTGTAATCCCAATAACGCTCCGGGGACGGATTAAGCCAAACCATGTTCTCGTAGATGTCGAGGGTACGCTGGAGCCACAGGGCGCCGGGTTCGGCATTCATGTGTTCGACGCTGCCGCCGGGATAGGTGATCTCGTAAGGGCTCATCGAGGCATCGCCGACAAAGATGACTTTATAATCCGAGGGGTAGGTGTGCAGGACGTTCCACGTGTCGATGCGCTCGGCGTGACGGCGGCGGTTGTTCTTCCAGACGAATTCGTACAGGCAATTGTGGAAATAGAAGTACTCCATGTGCTTGAATTCCGTGCGGGCAGCAGAAAACAGCTCTTCGCAAATACGGATGTGGCCATCCATGGATCCGCCGACATCGAAGAACAGGAGAACCTTGACCGTGTTGCGGCGTTCGGGAACCAACTTGATGTCCAGATAGCCCTTGTTGGCCGTCGACCGGATGGTGTCGTCGAGGTCGAGTTCCTCCGGTGCGCCTTCACGGGCAAATTTGCGCAACCGCCTGAGCGCCACCTTGATGTTGCGTGTACCCAGTTCCACGGTGTCGTCGAGGTTCCTGTATTCCCGCTTGTCCCAGACCTTGACCGCGCGGCCGTGGCGGCCTTCCTTCTGGCCGATGCGAACACCTTCAGGGTTGTAGCCGTAGGCGCCGAAAGGGGAGGTGCCGGCGGTCCCGATCCACTTGCTGCCGCCTTCGTGGCGTTTTTCCTGTTCTTCCAGGCGCTTTTGAAGTTCCTCCATGAGTTTGTCCCACCCGCCCAGGGACTCGATCATGGCCTTTTCCTCGTCAGTCAGGAATTTTTCGTTGAGCCGGCGCAGCCAATCCTCGGGGATTTCGTGGGCCTCGTCGCCTTCGAAGGCTTCCAGACCTTTGAAGACATGGCCAAAAACCTGGTCGAAGCGGTCGAGATGGCGCTCGTCCTTGACCAGGGCCGAGCGTGACAGATAGTAGAATTGATCGACGTGACGGTCGACGACATCACGGTCAAGAGCCTCCAGCAACGTCAGATATTCCTTGAGGGTGACAGGAATGCTGGCTTTCTTGAGCTCATAAAAAAAGTCAACGAACATGGATTGCTTCTCACAGCTTCTTTCAGCCGATATCGGGGCCGGATGAGGCGCACATTAGGCCACAAATCCGGTAGCGTCACCATTGCTTCGGCCGCGTTCGGGCAAATTAACAAATCGGCTGAAAATGGTGCAATTGGAAATTGACACGCGACCAACGAGTTTGCACTTTACCGACGCTTTTGTTCATCGGGATTTGCGATCTGCGGTTGTCATGTTTGGCCGACTGCAGCGGCACTGAGAGGGCCCACATAATGAAGATAACAAAAATTTCAGTCTATCAGGTCGACCTGCCCATGAAGGAGGGCTCGTACAGCTGGGCCAAGCAGTCGTTCTCCGCGTTCGACAGTACGGTCGTGATCGTGGAGACCGACGAGGGCGTTACCGGATACGGCGAGAGCTGTCCGCTGGGGCCATCCTATCTTGCGGCCTATGCGCAAGGAGTGCGGGCAGGGGTTGCGATGATCGCACCGTCGCTGATCGGCGAGGACCCACGCCAGCTCGACCGGATCAACGCGGTGATGGACATGGCGCTCAAGGGACATCCTTATGTCAAGTCGGCTATCGATGTTGCCTGCTGGGACATTCTTGGCAAGGCCACCGGTCTGCCGGTCCACGACCTTCTGGGCGGCAAATTCCAGAACCAGGTCAAGTTGTTCAAGGTGATTTCCCGGACAGACCCTGACGTCATGGCAGACCGGGTCGACGAGTATCATGACCTGGGATTCGACCAGTTTCAGATGAAAGTGGGCGAGGTTCCCGACACGGACATCGTGCGGTTTCAGAAGGTCGCCGCGCGCATGAACCCCGGCGATGTGATGGATGCCGACGCCAATACCGGCTGGAAGCAGCACGATGCCATCCGTGTGGTCGATGCAGTAGCGGGCCTCGGGGCCGAACACGGCATTTCAATCTACATCGAACAGCCTTGCCTCAGTTACGAGGAATGCCTGGCGGTGCGCCAACACACCGACATGCCGTTCATCCTTGACGAATGCATGGAAGGCCTGAGCGCCCTGCTGCGCGGCTACAACGACCGGGCAATGGACCTGATCAACCTGAAGATCAACCGCATGGGCGGGCTGACGCGCGCGCGTCTCATTCGGGATCTGTGCATTCAGTTCGGTATCGTGATGACGATCGAGGACAGCTGGGGCGGCGAGATTGCGACAGCGGCGATATCCCATCTGGCCCAGTCGACGCCGAGAGAGTTCCATTTCCAGTCATCCGCATTCCACGACTACCACACCGTGGCCATCGCCGAAGGCGGCCCGATCGTCGAGGGCGGTTACATGCGGGCGGTCGATGCACCGGGCCTTGGTGTGACACCGATCATGGATGTCCTGGGCGAGCCGGTTCACGTGGTCAATTAACCGGCAGGACCTGAATGGCGCGGTGGTATGGTACTCGCCGTGGCGGGATGCTTTTTGTCCTGACCGGTTTGACGGAGCATTGATGGTCGACACATTCGGCAACAACAAGACTGAGACGTCAACCGAGACGGCGCACCGGGCGCGTGTCGAAGACTTTGCGGCGACGTCCGGCAGCTGGTTCTGGGAAACCGACGCCGATCTGCGCTTTACGTATTTCTCGCCAAATGTCTTCGATATCACCGGCGTCGAACCGGAATGGCATTACGGCAAGACCCGTGAGGAAATCGGTATTCCAAGTGCCATATCGGACGAACAGTGGCAGGCCCACCTGACAACGCTTCGGAACCGGGAGCCATTCACTGATTTTGTTTTTCAGCGTGAAGCCACGGACGGGCGCAAGTGGTTGCGGACAAACGGTGTTCCGTTCTTTGATGCGGAAAACACCTTTCTGGGATACCGCGGCACCGGTGCCGACATTACTGCAGAAGTAACCGCGCGTCTGGCAGTCAAGCAAATTGCCGACGCGATTGAACACCTGGACGAACTGTTTGCGCTATGGGATGCCGATGACCGGCTTGTCATTTGCAACGACCGTTTCCGACAGATAAACCGGAAGGTCATCGAGACGACGCGTCCCGGTACGCTTTTTGAAGATCACCTGAACGCAGCCCTTGAGGCAGGGCTTTACCCATCGGCGAAAGGCCGTGAACACGAATGGGTGGAAGACCGCCTGCATCGCCACCGCAATCCCGGCGCACCCATCGAGATGCAACGTCAGTCGGGGCAATGGCTGCTGATACGGGAGCAGCGTTTGTTCGATGGCTCCACGGTCACATACTCTTCCGAAATTACCGAACGCAAGCAGACTGAATTGGAGCTTGCTGCCTTTCTTGAACGCGAACGTGATGCCCTGCAAAAGATGTCGGTTTCGGAAGCACAGCAAAGTTCGACACTGGCTTCCATGGCGGAAGGCATTGTCATGCAGGATGCCGACGGGCAAATTGTCCTGTCAAATCCGGCAGCCGAGAACATCCTGGGAATGACGGCGGATCAGATGGCGGGACGAACGTCAGCCGACCCCAAGTGGGGAGCGATACGGGAAGACGGCGCACAATTTCCCGGAGATCAGCATCCGGCAATGGTGACCTTGCAGACCGGCCAACCGCAACGCGGCGTCATCATGGGGATTCAAAAACCGGATGGGAGCGAAACCTGGATCTCGATCAACAGCGAGCCCGTGTTCGCCAACGGCTCGGGAGCACCCACGGCAGTCGTGGCCACATTTCATGACATTACCGAAGACCGGAAAAAGGAAGCACAGTTGCGGCTGCAAACCGGGCAACTGCAGAAGTTCGCCTATCTCGCCTCCCACGACCTGCGGGAACCGTTGCGCAAGATCTCTCTCTTTGTCGATCTTTTGGAAGAGAGTCTGACGGATTCTGGCGACGACAGTCAAAAAGAGTTCATCGGCAGTATACGCCGCTCGGCTCAGCGCGGCATGTCTCTGGTCAAGGATGTCCTGGAATTTTCCTCTCTGACAAACAAAGGCATTGACCGGAAATGGTTTAATCTCAAGGAACTGGTCGACGGCATCGCTGACCGGTATCGAACCGATGAAATAACCTTTTCCACTGAGTTGAAGATCGGCGAAGTCAATGCCGACCGCAGCCTGGTGGAGATCTGTGTGTCAAACATACTGGGCAATGCGATCAAGTACAGAGACGCGGTCAGGCTACCCCATGTGGAAATTGCCTCGCATTTTGATGAGATGTCGAAGTCTTTTGACATTTCATTTGCCGACAACGGCACGGGTTTCGACCCTGCCTACAAGGCAAAGATTTTCGAACCGTTCACCCGTCTGGTTCCGAAGCATTCGTCGGAGGGGTCCGGGATTGGCATGTCGTTTGTCAAAGACATCGTGACGTCTCATGGCTGGCAGATCGATTGCGACGGACAGCCCGGCGAAGGTGCCGTCTTTACCATACGGATTCCGGGGCGGGACGCCCGGCAACCGGGCTGAACAAGTCTTCAGGGCTCCATGTTTCTGTCCACGATCCATGGAAAGGCACTTAGACTGGCCTTGCTCCAGGTCAGGTGCAGGGCTTTTGTGAATTCCGGCGCGCCTTCAACCGGGTACAGCCGGCCACTGGCAACCAGGGTGTCGATGAGGCGCCATGGCAGATACGCCGACCCGCCGGCCTCCAACAGGTAGTCGAGGGCCCACCGGCTGGCGCCGAATGTCATGTGGGCCGTCTCATCGACCGGCCAGGCAAGGGAATGCTGGCGGCGGTACTCGCTTCCGAGATCGACATAGACATAGGCCGGGTCCCATGCCTGGACTGCACGGCGAACGGTCGATACCAGAACCAGACGATCCTGGGCGACCTCACGGGATGAAAGACCAGAGCCGGTGAGAGGTTCGGGTACCAGGGCCGCATCAATCAGCCCGCTCAACAACCAGCGCTTTATCTCACCGAGATCTCCCGACCATGCCTCCAGTGCCAGACCGGGCTGTGCGTTGCGCACATTTTCAAGCCAAGTGGATCCAGCCTGTTCCCAAAGATCGAAATGACAGGCAAAGCTGAACATGCCGGAAAAGCCTTTTGGCAGGCCGACGGCCTTGCGCGCCTGTTCCCATCCTTGAGCCACCAGTTCGGCATGCCTGAGAAAAACGAAGCCCGCTTTCGTCAGTTCGGCGCCCCTTCTGGAGCGTACCAGGAGCTTTTGCCCAAGGATGTCCTCCAGGGAATCGAGCCGCGTTGTTACAGTGGACTGGGTGACGTTCAACTGTTCTGCCGCCTTGTTGAGGTTGCCCGACTGGACCACAGCGAGGAATGTCTGGATTGCGGAAATGTTCATGGTTTCGCACATTCTTTAGATTGATAAACTCAAACTAATATGACGGGAAAATTCGATTTCCACATATAGGTTTTTCCGCCACACTCCCTTTCGTCATAATTCGATCACGGCCCCCTTTACAGGTGACGACCATGGACTTCAGCATTCAACTCTCCGCCTACTACCCGGACAAGAATTATGGCGGCGACCAACTCTACCGCGACATGCTGGAGCAGGCGGTTCTGGCGGACCGGACCGGGTACGATGCGGTGTCGATTACGGAACATCATCTGATCAACATTCTGCTGATGCCGGCGCCGCTACAGTTCGCGGTGAAGATCGCTTCCGTAACAGCGCGCATCAAGATCATGACGTCGGTTGTGGTGTTGCCGCTGCATGACATGAGAACCTATGCCGGCGAGGTCATCGTGTCGGATATCTTCACCGACGGCCGGCTGATGCTGGGGGTCGGCCGCGGTGCCTTCGGGTTCGAGATGGACCGGTTGGGGGTGCCGCTCGATACCAGCCGCGAAAAGTTCAACGAATCTCTCGATGTGCTGACGGCGCTTCTCAATGAGGAGGAGGTCTCCTGGGATGGCAAACATTACAAGTTTGACAAGTTGACAGTCATGCCGCGTCCGGTGCGGGCCGGTGGCCCGCCGATCATGATGGCGGTATTGAATCCGGAAGGGATCTATCATTGCGCCAAACGCGGGTTTCATATCCAGACAACGCCTTTGGCGGGCGATCACCAGTTGATGCTTGACCAAGTGAGTGCTTTTCGCCGTGGCAAGGACGAACTCGGGGAGGCCGGCCGCGATTTGACGTTGTCCTTGTCGCGGGTCGGCTTTGTGGCGAACAGTGCGGCCGATCGGAAGGTCAAGATCGAGGCGGCCAACGAGTACTACAGCCGTTTCGACAATGTGTTTACCGGTCCTGGCATTGTCGAGGAAGGCATGATTGTCCCTCTGCCGCGCCAGCAAACGATCGAACAACTCGCCGAGAGCCTGCTTGTCTGTACGCCGGCGGAGATGATCGACAAGCTCGGGCCTTATGCCGATGCGGGCGTCGACCGGGTTATTGTGAATCCGAATTTTGGCGCCGCACAGTCTGAAACCCTGGATTGCATCCAACAGTTCGCGGAAGATGTGATGCCGCATTTCTCCGATCCTGGGGCTCGCGTACAGACGTTCAGTGCGGCTCTGTAGTTGAGAGAACTTGGCCAGGCGCGCGCGTGCGACCAACGACTTGGGTGACAAAAACAGAATGAGCAACATCATCGACTGCGATTACACCGTGGAAGGATCCGGCGCACCGCTCTTCCTGATACACGGCATCGGCGCGGCCCGCGATACCTGGCGTTTTCTGATGCCCGAACTTTCAAGGCACTTCACGGTCGTCAGTTATGATTTGCGCGGGCATGGCACCTCGCCTCTGCCGGACGCCGAAATCGTGCTGGACGATCTGGTCAACGACCTGGAACGGGTGCGGGAACGGACCGGTATTGAGCAGGCCCACTTTGCCGGGCATTCGCTGGGCGGCATGATCGGGCCGGCTTATGCGCTGAAGCACCCCGACCGTGTGTTGTCGCTTGGCCTCCTGTCGACGGCTGCCGGACGGACCGAGGAAGACAGTGCCAAGGTGTGGGCAGTTGTCCATGCCATGGAGGAAAAGGGCGTGGCACAGGTGCTCGATCTGCTGATCGACCGCTGGTACACCGATGGGTTCATCGCCGCCAGACCCGATGTGGTCGACCGCCGGCTCAAGCAGATCACCGGGATGGACAGCGACGTATTCATGAATGTCTTCCGGATCTACGCCGGTACCGAGATGATGACGTGGCTGCACGAGGTCTCGGCGCCGTCGCTGGTCTTGACCGGTGAATGCGATGGCGGTTGCAACCCGCGGCTTAACAAGCTCATCGCCGATGCCTTGCTCAATTCGGAACTGGTTATCCTACCCGGCTACAAGCATTCCATTTTGCTGGAGGCAGGCGAGGAAGTGGCGGCTCACATGATCCGTTTTATCGAACGGGTAAACGCCGAACGCTCGGAAACCGGGGTTGCCTGAGCTGTCGGCAATGCCACGTGGCATCTCCTGATCACAAGTCGTCGTTCGTGGGTTTATGTGCTAGCGTCCCTCTCGAATTAGCCGCTTTCGCCGGGACAGGACGACGCCATGCCGGAATTCATTCTCCATCATTATCCGCCTTCTCCGGTCGCAGAAAAGATCCGCGCCGGATTTGGTCTGAAGGGTATGCGTTGGCGTTCGGTGGAACAGAACCGTTTGCCGGACCGCCCCGAACTGTTTGCCATGACCGGGGGCTACCGGCGTATTCCCGTGCTCCAGGTTGGTGCCGACATTTATTGCGATACCCAGTGCATTCTGCGCGAACTTGAGGACAGGGTGCCTGAGCCCACTTTCTTTCCAAATCAGGGAACAGGGCTGCCGTTCGCCCTGTCAAGGTGGACGGATGGTGAGTTGTTCGATTCGGCCTTCCGAGTGGCTTTTGCACCGGTGGCTGCCGGATTGCCGTCGGAACTGGTTACCGACCGGGCCCGCCTTTACCTGGGGCCTGATGGCGATCTCGACAAAGAAGTCAGGGACATGCCTCACACTCTCGCCCAGTTTCGAGCCCAGATGGGATGGGTCGAGTCGCGCCTGGACTCCGGCCGGCCATACATTCTTGGCGATGCGGCTGGAATGCCCGATCTGCTGATCTGGTTCATCTACTGGTTCGTGACTGAGCGGTATGCCGACGCTGCTGTTTTTTTCTCAGAGTTTCCCCTCATTGATGCCTGGGCCGGCCGGATGGCGCAGATGGGGCATGGGACGGCGACATCGATGACACCTGTTGAAGCGCTCGCGGTCGCCAGGGACATGCAGCCGGACACCGCCGAACGGTCCGATCCGCTTGACCCGCAGGGTTTGAAGCCGGGCATGAAAGCCGCGGTTCAGCCTTTGACCGATAGCGGAGAGAAGGCGGTCAAGGGCGTCGTCCGCGCCATCGATCGTGACAGGATTGCCTTGACGATCGTCAACCCGCAGTGCGGTGAGGTCGCCGTACATTTTCCGCGGGTAGGTTATCGTGTGAGCATCGTCGACTGATCGTTTGGGTGAACAAGGTCCATTATGCTGGGACATTTTTGATCGCGCCGGTTTCCAGCCGGCGGGCAAACCGGTTGCAATGTGTGGTGCGCGGGCCAAGCTCCGGGGTCGCATTGTTTCGTACCAGCCTTGCTCATCTCGGCAGGAAACGCGAATTGTCCGGTAGCTTCCGGATGCGCAGTGACGTAACAATCGGCAAAGACATAACAAAAGTGAGCAGATAAATGGGGCCGAGCGAAAACCCGAACCGAATTCAGTACGTCGTCGAAGGCGGGCACAGCCTCTCGGGGGAGATTGCACCGAGTGGAAACAAGAACGCGGCGCTGCCGATTATCGCAGCGTCACTTCTGACGGATCAACTGGTGCAGCTAAGCAATGTTCCGCACATCCGTGACGTCGAAACAATGGTGGAACTGATTCAGTCAATCGGGGCGGATGTTCGCTGGACCGGGCAGAACGAGCTGGAGATCCAGGCTCGCAACCTGCGCCCCGCCAATCTTGACCCGGCGCTCTGTGCACGCATCAGAGCGTCGATACTGCTGGCAGGTCCGATGCTGGCGCGCTGCGGCGAACTTCGGCTTCCGCCGCCGGGTGGCGACGTGATTGGCCGCCGGCGCCTTGATTCACATTTTCTTGCCCTGCGCCAGCTTGGCGTCGAAATACAAACCGATGACCACTATTACTTCCGAGCCGATCAGCTCATCGGCGCAGATGTCTTCTTCGATGAACCCTCGGTGACTGCGACGGAAAATGCACTTTGCGCAGCCGTTTCGGCGCGCGGCACGACCATTCTGCGCAACTGCGCCTCAGAACCCCATGTTCAGGATCTAGCCAACTTTCTCAACGGTCTGGGGGCTGACGTTGAAGGCATCGGAACCAACACAATGACGGTGCGCGGCGGAAACGCCCTGCGCGGCGCCAAACATCGCATTGGCCCTGATCATATCGAAGTGGGGTCGCTGATCGGACTGGCGGCGGTTACGGGCTCGGGCATCACGATTCGGGATGCCGGCGTGCATCATCTTCGCTCCACCTTGATGAACTTCGAGCGGCTCGGGATCGTTTGTGAGGTTCTGGGCGACGATTTGAAAGTGCTTGCCGAACAGGAGATGAAAATAGAAGCCGACTTTGGCGGACATATTCCCAAGATAGAGGATCAACCGTGGCCGGCCTTTCCTGCCGACACGATGTCTATTGCGATTGTTGCGGCGACGCAGTGCGACGGCGTCGTCCTCATGTTCGAAAAAATGTTCGAGAGCCGGATGTTCTTCGTTGACAAGCTTATCGCCATGGGCGCGCGAATTGTTCTTTGTGACCCTCACCGGGCGATTGTGTCAGGCCCGTCCAAATTGCGCGGCGCAAGGCTGGAGAGCCCGGACATCCGGGCCGGCATGGCCATGTTGATCGCTGCTATGTGCGCGGACGGAACCAGCACGATCAACAACGCACAGCAAATCGAACGTGGCTATGAACGGATCGACGAGCGATTGAATGCCCTTGGGGCAAGAATCACCCGCATTCCATCCAGGGGATAGGCAAGAGGCCTTACCAGTCGATGCGGAACTCCGCCCATTTGAGATGGTGGTCGGAGATCTGGAACGTGCGGAAAAACCGCTCGAACAGCTTTTGGGGATCCGATCCAAATTGCTCCAGAGCCCCCTTTGACATGATTCTTTGCATGTCGATCCGATAGTCTTCCCAGTCCGCGATGCGAAAGACATGATCGGTGGGCTTAAAGACACCAAATTTGCCTATCGGCATTTTTGCGGCTGTTGCCGTGCGGATCAGAATCTGATCATAAGGTCGGTCGCCGGAGACCTGGGTGCCCAACCTGCGGAGCAGGAGATCGGCTTGAAATCCGTTGGACAGCAACGTTTGCATTTCACGTCCGTCCTCGGTGGAGGTGTTCATGTCACCGGCAAAAATGACGGGGTGATCGGGAAAATTTCGCGCAAATGTCCGGTCCAGCCCTCTGGCCATTTGTTCTAGTTCAAGAATTCGACGTTCGAACCTGGGACCAGCCATCGAACCGAAATAGACATGCGCGGTCACGGCAAAAAACTTGCGTTTGTTGACAATGAACTCGGCGAGAAACGGTGGACGGGCTGGTTGGCCTGTCCTCGACTGGCCGCCCTTGACGCCGTCAAACACAATGGCCGTTGACAGGTCGCCGAAGGAGACCTTGCGGGTGTCGTAAATAAAGCCCTGTCGCTCACGATTGCCGGCGGGGCCGGGAGCCACGAAACTGAACTCCGCGCGATAATCGTCTCCCAGCAGTTCAAGCAAGCGTCGAAGCGCTTTGCGGTCGGTGAGTTCCTGAATGGCCACGATATCGAAATGGGAGATCACTTCCGCAATGAAGGCAAATGATTCATCCATCCTTTCCCCAAATCCAGAACGGGACGTCCCGAAATCACGCAGATTCCAGGTTGCGAAGAGAAGACGGTCCTTGACCTTTCGGTTGGGGAGTGCGCCGCCATCAAGCGACTGTCGAATTCGGGTTATGCCCTTCACCAGACGAATGCCGGCAACGGATTGGGTGTCATGATCGGGAATTTCAATGCCATTGGTGACAAAGGCGGCGTCTTGAGGCCGGTCGCCGCAGGAGCTTGCGGCACTCTTCTGGTATGTCCCGGTCCAGCGATTGGAACGAGCGTCAAAACAATAAAGGCGCACCGGACTGTTGCGCTCCAGCGGAGACAGCCAGATGTTACGTGTGACGGCTCCCTTACACGGCACACGCTTGGTCCGAATTGAGAACTCAATTGTGCGCGCGGCATCGCACTTGACCGTTTGGCTGATGACACCCACAGGTCCCAGCCAGAGGGAAGCAGCGCCCGAAGCGAGGAGCATTGTTCCAAATATGAAAGCGCGCGGCGCCGTCTTCGTCCCCCAATCATGAATGTTGGGAAGAAGAGAGAGGCTGGAGACGAGGAGACCCTTGGCTGCGCGGTTGACGTCCACAAGCCCGAAAAGGATCATTACAACGGCGATTCCGACGGCTAGAGAAATTGCATACGGCCGTACAAGAGGATCTGCCGTTGCGGTCGATGTTGCTGCATAAAACATCACGGTCAGGGCAATGGCCATGGCAAGAGCCAAGAAGACAAAGCCCGGAGAGAGTCGACCAGGGGTCGGTTCCCTCGGGTTTTCGGCTGTTGGCCCGTGTGCCGCCCTGTCACCGGGAATGGTTGCTTTCTCACTCAACTTTCGATCCTTCGACATGCGCGCGGACAACACCCCCCTTTGAGAATTCGCGGGTACTCATCTGGACGCCGCTATCTTCTCATAGCAATTGTACCCGATCTTCACGCCTTGTTTCAGTAACTTCCACCGGCTCGTTCGAAATGGCCGACCATATCTCCATGATCCACCGGTCGGTAATCGGACAGGTTTGGTGTCAGCGATGCATTTCAGACGAGATCCGCGGATCGCAATGCCAGGTCCAACGGGCTTGGATCATCTTAGTTGGCTGACGGGCGACGCCAGCGCTTTCATTGCGGTCGCATGAGGCAGGCACTGGCGGTTTGGCGATAGTCGCTGACGCCCGGTCTAACGGTCCGGATCCTGGTCGTTGCCCAGAGTTCGCGGTGTAATGAAATCTGTGAGCCTGCCCTGATCGGCGAGAACGTCCGACCAGGACGACGTGTCAAACTCGATGATGGCAAGGCCGGCCGTCGGAAACTTGGCTTTCAAGGCGCGCATCGCCGTGGACTCCGCAACGCGGCTCAAATGCAGCGCCAGGCCCTGGGTTTCCGGATTGTGTCCGATCGTCATGATTGTCGCGACAGATTCGTCCTCTGCAGCATGAATCAGATCGAGCAGATTCGAGATCGTTGCTCCGTACAGACTATCTTCAAACAACATCGATGGCGATGAACTGAACTGACTGAAAACCAGAGCGGCTGTCTGTCGTGTCCGTTTTGCCGAGGAACAGAATACGAGATCGGGGATAAGATTCTGTGTCTGAAGATAGCGGCCAATCCGAGGCGCTGCATTCTCGCCACGCGGCGAAAGCGGGCGGTCGAAGTCACGCAGACCGGGATGGTTCCAACTTGACTTGGCGTGTCGCATAAGCAGAAGGCGGCGCATTCAACCCCTGACTGGCCGGCAGGCCGGTTTCTCCGGCAACATCAAAGCCGAATTCGACACCAGTGTGTCACCATCACCGGACGACGGCCATGTCAGCCACCCCGAATTTTCACGGAATGGAATTTGTCCGGTAATTTCACGACAGTGATTGAGGCAAAACAGGATGCCTAGACCCTGGCGTCACATAATTGACCTAACGCTCACGGCGGGCCATGAACGCCAGACGCTCGAACAGGTGGACATCCTGCTCGTTCTTGAGCAGGGCACCGTGGAGCGGCGGAATGATGTTATTGGCATCGCGCTCGCGCAGAACTTCCGGGGTGACATCCTCATTGAGCAGCAACTTGATCCAGTCAAGCAGTTCGGATGTGGACGGCTTCTTCTTCAGCCCCGGCACATCCCTGATCTCGTAGAACGACTTGAGGGCCTCGCTGACCAGACGGGATTTCAAACCGGGAAAATGGACTTCGACGATCTCTTCCATCGTCTCGCGATCGGGAAATTTGATGTAGTGGAAAAAACAGCGCCGCAGGAACGCATCGGGCAGTTCCTTTTCATTGTTCGAGGTGATGATCACGATCGGGCGCTGCCGGGCCGTTATCATTTCTCCGGTCTCGTAGACATAGAACTCCATACGGTCGAGTTCCTGGAGCAGGTCGTTGGGAAACTCGATGTCGGCCTTGTCGATTTCATCGATAAGAATGATCGGACGCCGCTCATGGGTGAAGGCGTCCCACAGCTTGCCCTTGCGGATGTAGTTGGCGATATCCTTCACGCGCTCGTCGCCCAACTGGGAGTCACGCAGACGGCTCACCGCATCGTACTCGTAAAGGCCCTGCTGGGCCTTGGTTGTCGATTTGATGTGCCATTCAAGCAGCGGCGTATCGAGCGCCTTGGCGACTTCATGGGCCAGAACCGTCTTGCCTGTGCCCGGCTCACCCTTCACGAGGAGGGGGCGTTCAAGTGTGATGGCCGCGTTGACCGCGACCCGCAGATCTTCGGTTGCCACGTAGTCCTTGGTACCTTCGAACTTCATTCTTTCCCACCGGCATTGTTGCTGTGACCATTGAGCGGCGCGCACGTTAGAGGAGTTTACGCCGATAGGGAACCTCCGGCCGAGAGGAATCTGTTCCGTTGGCCGTTCGATCGGGACCCGGGGATTGGTATTTCCGGTGCGTTGCCCGGCAAATCCTGCCCGGTAGGGCGGTTGTTACCTAGGTGAAGTTCCATCCTTGCCGGTCTTGTTTTCTCTAATATATTGATTTTCAACAATATTTTCGTTTGGCCCGGTCCTTGCTCGGAGAACGGGCAGGATAGGTATCCCCCATGCCCGACCGGATAACCGGTACGGCCGTGTACTTGTAGGAGAATCATCATGGGTATCTTTGGCGCCTTGACGACGGCAATCAGCGGGCTTCGTGCACAATCGTTTGCGTTGGAGCATGTGTCCGACAACATTGCGAACAGTCAGACGATCGGATTCAAGAGAACGGAAACCAGTTTCGTGGAGATCGTCTCGGAATCGACACCGAAGCAACAGGGATCCGGCGTGGTTGTCGGGAACTCCCGGGCCACCAATTCGGTCCAGGGAGACATTCAGCGATCGGACGTGGATACCCACATCGCGATTAACGGCGACGGCTTTTTTGTTGTCGAAGGACAGTCCGGCGTAACCGATGGACAACCGACATTCGAAGGCATTGACCAGTACACCCGCAGAGGTGACTTCGAAGTCGACCGTAATGGTTTCCTGGTCAATGGTGCGGGCTACTTTCTGAAAGGGCTGGCGCTGGACCCGATAACGGGCAATCCTTCGGGCAGTCTGCCGAGCGTTATCCAGATTACGAACGATCTGATCCCGGCACAGGCGACAACCGAAATCGATTACCGGGCAAACCTGGCAGCGCTTCCCAAGACGGCGGCCTTTGATCCGCTGATTCCCAACAGCGAGTTGCTGAATCCGGCGGCAAGCGTGCGAGGTGGCGGCGCCACACTGCTGGCAGACGCCGCCGCGGTGGCTACCGGCACGCAGTCGGTCAGCACGGAATCTGATTTCCTTACCAATACCGCTATCGCCCAGAGCGATACCCTGACCGTCAACGCCACGGTCATCACGTTCGGCACCGGGGTCGGCGAGATCGAGACCGGCGCGGAACTCGAGGCAGCGATTGACGCGATTACGGGGGTCAGTGCAAGTTTCAACAGTTCCGGACAGCTTGTCATTACCTCTGATGACGCAGACACCGATGTGACGACGGCGGCATCTGTGGCCAATGTCAACACGGTGCTCGGGCTGTCGGACGGTACGACAAGTGCGACCAACCTGCTGTCACAGGGAATTACCGCCTCCGACACACTAACGGTCCAAATCGGCGCGGGCGCGCTTCAAACGATTACGTTTGGCACAGGCGTTGGTGAGGTGAGTACCCTGGCTGAGCTGGATACAGCGTTGGCGGCCCTGACCGGTGCCACGGGAACAATCGATGTAACCGGCAACATTACGGTCACGGCCGCGAGCAACACCGATACCATCACCGTCGGCGGTAATACAGCAGCCACATTCGGTCTTGATAACGGCGTGACGAATCCAAGTTTCACGGATTTGACGAGCATCACCGCAACTCAGGCGACCACGTTCCTTGAGGGCACGGTTGCCGGCGGTGCGACGACTTCGTTTGACGCCGGCGGTGCCCCCGTCAACGTTCAGTTTCGATGGGGCAAGATTGACAGCGTCGCCAATGGCGGCACGGACACGTGGAACCTGTTTTACCTGACGGACACCAATGCCACGGGCACAGATCCCGCCTGGCAAAATGTCGGGACCGACTATGTTTTTGGCGCTAACGGTCAGCTCAACCCGCCTTTGACGACGGTCACCATCAACAATCTTACCGTCGATGGTCTCAACTTGGGCGACATCACCCTCAACCACGGCACCAATGGGCTCTCCCAGTTTTCAGACTCAAATGGAACTGTTGCGGTGACCGACATCGACCAGAACGGTTATTCATCGGGTGAACTGGCGGATCTTACCATCACCAATGACGGCCGGGTGACCGGGGCGTATACCAACGGTGAAACGGTTGAAATTGCTGAAGTCACGATCGCCCGGTTCAACTCCGATGTGAACCTGCAAAAACTCGACGGTGGCGCATTTTCCGCGACCGAAGAGTCAGGTGTTGCCTTGCTGAGCGGCGGCGGCGAAATCGTCGGCCAATCGCTTGAAGGCTCGAACTCGGACATTGCGGATGAGTTCGCCAAGCTGATCGTCACACAGCAGGCCTATGTGGCAAACACGAGAATTGTAACCACGAGTGACGAGATGCTGCAGGAAGCGGTCAATATGGTCCGTTAGGGCCGATAACGGCCTGGCCGGTGATTCTCGCCGGCCGGTTGTGACTGGGGTAATTCATGTCCATATCAAGTGCACTCAACACGGCAATTACCGGCCTGCGATCGACCCAGGTCGGCATCGATCTTGTCGCCCGCAACATCGCCAATGCGGACACGGATGGCTACACCGTCAAGTCGCAGAACCCGATTGCGCAATACACGAGTGGGCAGGTTTCGGGTGTCAACCCGGGTCAGATTCAGCGACAAGTCGATAGCTTCATACAGCAGCAGCTGCGAACAGAAATCGGGATCGGGGCGCAAGTCGATGTGAAGGCCGAATTTCTGACCCGGATCGACCAGTTGCTTGGGCGGCCCGGCGATGCCAATGCCCTGGATACGATCTTGAATGAATTTGGCACGTCGCTTCAGGGCCTCATATCAACGCCGGATCAATTCCTGACACGGTCGGAAGTCGTATCCGATGCGACGACGCTTGCAAACCAGCTCAACCGTATCTCTGATGAAGTTCAGCAACTGCGGCAGCAAACCGAATTGGCTCTTTCGGATGCGGTCGACCAGGCCAATGTAGCGCTCCAGTCGATCGCCCGCCTGAACCAGGAAATCCAGGTCAATTTCGATTCCGGTCCCGGTGTCGCCGACCTTCAGGATGAACGAGATCGCTTCATCGATC
Source organism: Alphaproteobacteria bacterium (assembly GCA_021775805.1). Lineage (GTDB taxonomy): Bacteria > Pseudomonadota > Alphaproteobacteria > Rhizobiales > JAJFHC01 > JAJFHC01. The sequence goes on from JAJFHD010000085.1 coordinate 62,855, forward strand.
AGCTTTCGCAACTGATGGACATAAGAGTCTCTCCTGGAGAGCGTGGCGCGGTACGGGTGTTCACAGGTGGTGGCAACCTGTTGGTGGATACCCAGCCGGTTGATCTTGTGTTCGATGCCCGAACAGGCATCGACGCAACCGCGCAGTTCAGTCTCGACGACAGCGAACGCGGCGTCGGCAGCGTCTTTCTCAGTTCCCTGGGAGGCACGCCGCTCGACCTCTTTCGTCAAGGTGTAATCAATTCCGGCGAAATTGCCGCATACAAAGAGTTGCGTGACGAGACGCTGGTGGAGGTTCAGGCGCAACTCGACGAACTTGCCCACGGACTTGCACTGGCGCTGTCGGGCAAGACCAACGAGGGCACGGCCGTAACCTCCGGCGCCCAGAACGGATTCGATCTGGATGTGGCGGGGCTGCTCGCCGGCAATGAGATAAGCGTCACGTTTACACCGACGCCGCCGGGATCTCCCAGAACGGTGACCCTCATTCCCGTGGACCAGCCCGGTAGTCTGCCACTGACGGATGCGGCGAGTGTTAATCCGAATGACACGGTCATAGGCATCGACTTCAGTTCCGGGTTTGCATCGGCGATTTCGCAGATCGATGCGGCCCTGGGGGCGAGCATCTCGGTTTCGTCGCCTGGCACAGATGTCATCCGGATCCTGGACGACGGGGCGGCCAACACGGTCACCATAGATGCTGTATCCGCCTTTGTGACGCCATCCGCGCTGCAGGACAACGGAACACAACTTGCGCTGTTTCAGGATCTCGACGGGGTGTTCAAGACCTATAGCGGTTCTCCCGACGGCGACGGTCAGAAAACCGGGTTTGCAGCACGGATCGCGGTAAACCAGCAGATCGTCGATGATAATTCGCTGCTGGTTCAGTACGAGACGAGCCCGCTGACTGGAAGCGGGGACCCGGCGAGGCCACAGGATCTGTTTGACCGGTTCAGTCTGCAATCGATCGTGTTTTCGCCGGAGACAGGCATTGGGGCATCGTCAGCGCCGTTCACCGGAACGATCCAGAACTTTGCCCAACGTCTGATCAATTTCCAGGGCCAGCAGTCGGAGATCGCCTTGCGCGAACAAGCGGCGCAGACCGTGGTGATCGACTCGCTGCAGACCCGGTTTGACGATGAAACGAAAGTCGACGTCGACGAGGAATTGAGTCGTCTGCTGGTGTTGCAAAACGCCTATGCGGCGAATGCCCGTGTCATGAGTGTGGCAAAAGAACTCCTGGAGATCCTGACCCGTGTTTGACGAGGATAAATCATGATTACAAGCTCACTGCCTCTGGCATCGGGAGTTAATCGCGAACTGGTGGAACTGCGCGCGCGGACCGAGGACCTTCAGCGGCAACTGGCAACCGGCAAGAAATCGGAGACCTACGGCGGGCTTGGCGCGGATCGCACGTTGTCACTGGCTCTGCGCTCGCGTACCGCATCGATTGAAGGGTACGTCTCGACAATCAATCAGGCATCGATCCGGATCGAAACCGTGACCGTGCACTTGTCGCGCTTGCGTGAGATCGCCGCGGACACGCGGCAGACCGCGCTGACCGGTGAATTCGATGCGATTGCAAATGGTCAGACCCAGTTGCAGGTTGGCGCCAAGATCGATCTGGAAGAATCGCTCGCATTGCTCAATTTTGAAATCAACGGCACCCACTATTTTGCAGGTCGCGACAGCAGCACGAGGCCAGTGCTGACGGCAGACGAAATTCTCGACGGCAATGGTGCGCAGGCCGGACTGAAGCAAGTCATTTCGGAGCGTCGTCAGGCCGATCTTGGCGCCGACGGCCGGGGGCGGCTGAGTGTGCCTGTCCCGGTAGCCAATGTCGTTAGTCTGTCCGAGGATGTGGCGGGGAGCCCATTCGGTGTCAAGCTTGAATCAGTGACGGGGTCGCTTACAGGCACGACAATTAGCGGACCGACCGGAGCACCTCCGGCAATCGATTTCAGTTTTTCAGCGACTTTGCCTCAGGATGGTGAGCAGATCAGGCTGTCGTTCAATCTGCCAGATGGTACCCAGGCGTCCCGCGAATTCACGGCACGCTCCAATGGGCCGTTGGGGCCAGGCGAATTCATCATTGGTGCAGACGAAAACATAACCGCGACCAACTTCCAGACCATTCTCGGCAATGAGCTGGAGGGCCTGGGCCGGACGGAGCTGTCGTCGGCATCTGCGTATGCCGCGTCGGACGACTTCTTCAATTACGATTCCGCCACACCGCCACAACGTGTCGACGGTCCGCCATTCGACACGGCAACTGCGCTGGTGGACGGTACGACAACCAACACTACATTCTGGTATCAAGGTGACGCCGGTCCAGGCAACGCGCGGGACTCGGCCGTGGCCCGGGTGGATGATAATCAGTCGATTTCCTATGGCGTGCGTGCCAACGAAAGCGCCATCGTGGACACGATCGCGGCATTGGCGGTGCTTGCGGCGGAGACACTGGATCCCAACGCCGCGGAAACCGTTGATCGATATGCAGCGCTGCGCGACAGGGCAGCGGACCGCCTCAGTTTCCCCAATGGGCAGCAGTCGTTGGACGACCTTGTGGGAGAACTTGGCTTCCGGCAGAGTGCGCTGGAACAGGCCAAGCAACGGCACGACGACACGCAAGTGGTGCTGGCTGACTTTCTGGCGGACGCGGAAGACGCCGACGTCTACGAGGTCAGCGCTCAGATACTTCAACTGCAGACCCAGCTCGAAGCCAGCTATCGGACAACATCCATTTTGGCCCGGTTGTCGTTGGTGAACTTCCTCTAACAGAATCGTCGATGTTGAGTGCGCAGGCACAAACAGGTTCGACACGCAAAAACGGCGCGCCTTGAAAGGGCGCGCCGTTTTTCTTGATGAATTGGTTTCGAGTCAGGCGTTACCGCGCAACCCTGCCGCAACATTCTGATTGATGGAAATCAGAGACGCGAGCTTATCCGGATCGGGTTCCATGGTAGCTTCCAAGGTCCGGCCGAGGATAAACACGCCGAGGTTGGCGATGTTGTTCTTGATTTCAATCGGAAGAGGGTTTTCCTCGTTTGCCACCGACGACATGAAGATTGTCCAAAGTTTGCGATTGAAAACCAGGGCTTCACGCATCGTACCGGCGTCGCCGTTCCACTCGTCACGAGCTTTCTGGAGCTCCCGGGCAGCCTTGACGAGCAAAAGGGCCTCGCGTTCACGCGGATTTTCGGTCACCTTCGCCGTCTGATCGTAACTCTGTGCTGCGCTTTGCATGGTCTAGAAGTCCCCTCTCATATTCGATAAGCATTTTAGTCTTCTTCAATGCTTTATAGAGTGAACCGGTTAATATCTCATTATTTATGGCGTCAATATGCGCCATCGTGCTGGGGGCGGCTTCCTGCATGGCGCCGATGAGTTCAAAATAATCCTTGTGAAAATCCTGCGGATTTTTGGCCAGGTACATGGCCTGGACAACGATGTAAATCCGCTTGCACGGAGTGTCGGCCTCTTCCGGCAGAACGATGTCTTTTTCCCGCAAGATAGGAGCGTCGCCATCGATGAACAGATGGGTTCGTTGCTTGCCGTTGGTAATGACGGATTCACCAAGTACGAAACGTTCGCCTGGTTTCAGTTCGATTTTCAATGCCATTGTAAGTCGATCTCCTTTGCACTCCAAGCGGACAACGAATCGTTTTTGACCTGACCATTCATAGCATAGCGGGCAGGGGGATTGTGTCGCTGCATCGCCGGTGCCATTCTCTTGCAAAGAAAAAAGGCGGGGAAGATCCCCGCCTTTCAAGACTTGTTATCGAACGCTTCGGACGTTGCTTACCGAAGCAGCTGCAGTGCGCCCTGATCGGCTCGTGCGGCCAGGCTCAGTGTGCTGGTCGAGAACGACTGGCGGGTCTGAAGGGCCGTCACGTTGGCGGCTTCTTCGTTGGTGTCCGCCAGTGTCAGACCGGCAGCGCCTGTCTCGAGCGTGTTGATCAGGTTCTTGGTGAAATCCTGACGAATCTGAACAACCGACAGGTTAGAACCGAATGTCGCGGCCTGTGTCCGCAACGTGCTGATCGCCGTGTCCAGTTCCGTCAACGTCGTGTTGATGTTGGAGTCGGTCTGGAAAGCATCGGTCGCGGCTGTCGAAACACCGAGGCCCGCGGCGTTGAAGGTGACCCCTGCAATCGCCAACGAACTTGAACCGTCTTCGTTGAAGATAACCGTGAGGCTGTCGCCATCGAGAAGGTTGTTGCCGTTGAAGCTCGAGTCGGCAGCCAGCTGGTCGATCTGGCTCAACAGATTGTTGAACTCGGTCTCAGCCGCCGTCCGTGTGGCATTGTTGACGCCGCCGGCAACCGGTGCATTGGCGCCTGCTCCGAGACCAACACTTGTGACGTCCGTGCCACCAAGCGTGAACGACGTGGTGTTGTCGGACGCTGCGATGGTCAGGAAGCCGCTGGTGCCGTCGATCGAGCCGGAAACCCCGGTGATGGCGTCAATGGCTGCATCCAGTTCCGCCGTGGTGTTGACTTCAGCTGTGCCGGTGCCGAACGTGATGGTCGTCACCGTGCCGCCGACGTCGATCGTCAGGGTGTCG
>JAJFHD010000086.1 GCA_021775805.1 Alphaproteobacteria bacterium
ATCCAGATCACGGGACATCTGCAAGGCGGAAATGCCCTTTGCCGCATTCACGAACAGGCAGATCGCCGCCAACAAGTCCGAAAAGGACATCTTGCGCGATGCAAAGATTGTTTCGCTCGTTACCGAAAACTGGTGCCCACAAGCCGCGCATTTGAACCTGCGGCGGGTTGTAATGTCATACGTGTCCAGACAGCCACAACGCGGGCAAACCGCTTCACCGTCCGTCTGGTGCCAGCGGATAGCGCGGAACGTCTCATATGCCTTGTCTTCGCCCATCTGATAGATGGATTTGAGGCTGAGAGTGCGGGCTTTTGCCGAAAGAAGGAAATGTTGAGCCATAATGTACTGTCTCCGTTACGTATGTAACAAAGATAGTACGTTGACGTATCGCTTACAAGGGCATATGTATCATAAGCATTACATTTTTTATGATAGGCGATACAATGCCCGAAAAAACAGACTGGGAAGCCCGTGTGGCTAATCTCCTGAAATCCGAATTGAAGCGTAAAGGCGTGACCTATGCGCAGTTGGTTGAACGCTTGGCCGATATTGGTGTCAGCGAGAAAGAAGTGAACATTCGGAATAAGCTGGCGCGCGGCAAATTCAGCGCATCGTTCATGCTGCAATGCTTAAATGCGATTGGGACTAATCAGATGCATCTCTAGGGCGTTGAGGCCAAGCCCCTGGTGAATCTTCGTCATTGAAGAACGAGGTGGCAGTTAACCGTGCGTGGTCTATGTGGCCATCCCGCAAGAGCGGCCCAATAGTAGCTAAATAACTCTGGCAAAATGTGGTTATCCACGAGTAGTCAGTTTTGTAATTTAGCGCGTCCATATCAAAAAATATGTCATTGTTTTGCAAATGCAGAACTATCGAAGCTATTTCGGGCCTCAAGAGATAGAAAAAATCTTGATAGTCGGGTTTTCTCCCAACGTTTCCCCTCAAACGCTTTGCCATTTTAATGCAGGATTTGCCGATTTCCCTAATTGTTGGTTCTTCTGTGTTCTCGGGTTCTAGAACAATTTTTTCGCTGCGTGGCCATGACACGCGCATGAGCCAGATAGTTGATATCAAGGCAAACCCAAAAACCGCCCACCAAGGTACAGACTGTAAGTTATCAAATGCGCGCTCCATACGTGAGCGTGCCACTTCGATATCTTCGGGCACAGTGCTGTAGCCAATAAGATCAAGCACAGTTCGAATCCCAACGAGCACCCAACCGCCCGCCATCACGAGAATGCTTAAGATTCGACCGACTGCTAGTCTCATGACAACAGAATGCCAGTTTCCGTCGTTTTTGAATAGTCATCTCCGATGCTCTGTTTGCATCGGTAGCTCGGCACTTGGTGCGTTTGCTACCTAATGCCGGAGATGCTGCAGGTCTCGATGATCGCCAGCCTGGCCGGCGAACTTGCCGGCGGCCGGATAAGCCGTCGCCGGCCGTTTCGAAGCCCGCATCACTCCGCCAGTCAGGCAGCCCTGGTCGGAGGCGGCCAGCGGGCGCGGCCTGGCGAGGTATCGCTGGCGCACATGGGTGTCCTGTTCCTGGATGAACTGCCGGAGTTTTCACCCCGCGTCCTGGACGCGCTGCGCCAGCCAATGGAAACCGGCGAGACCACCATTGCGCGCGCCAACCATCACGTCACCTACCCGTCCCGGGTACAGGTCGTCGCCGCCATGAATCCCTGCCGTTGCGGTTATGCCGGTCAGCCCGGCCATACCTGCCGCCGCGGTCTGCGCTGTGCCGGAGACTATCAGGCGCGGATTTCCGGTCCGCTGCTCGACCGCATCGATCTGCACATCGATGTCGCGCCGGCGCATGTCGCGGACCTGGTTTTGCCGCCACCGCGGGAAGCGAGCGAGGAGGTCGCGCAGCGGGTATTTGATGCCCGCGCCCGCCAGCGGGAGCGCTTCGAGGGGCACGGCCGCGCCGATGTGCGGACAAACGCCGAGGTTGACGGTGAACTGCTCGAAGCGGTCGCCAGGCCCGACGGTCCCGGCCTGGCCCTTCTGCGCGAGGCCGCCGACGCCATGTCCCTGACCGCCCGCGGCTTTCACCGCGTCCTCAGGATCGCCCGCACCCTGGCCGACCTCGAAGCCAGCGATGCTGTCGGCCGCGTCCACGTCGCCGAGGCGCTTGCCTACAGAAATAACACCCGCATTGCGCGATGATATCCCATGTGTCAGGTGAGTGTTTGCAATCTGTGTAAGGTATGCAAGACGCTCAAAATCGCACACAATGGACGATCTTGTGTCTCAGGCACCGCGGGCCCGCAGCAGATCCCTCCATGCTAGAGCGCTAGCCAACCGGTTCAGGGAGTGATGTACGGTGAGTAGAGCGAACGCCCTCAGGTCAATGGTGATCGTGTCGATCCTCAGCGTTATCCTGGCTTTCTGGCTTGGTCGCCAGGGTATCGTCGCTGCAGGATTCGTCGGTGTCCTGATCACTTTTGGCATGCTTTTCGACAGGGCGAACACACCGTCGGGATACGGCCCGTTTCCAAACATTCACGTTTCCTACCGGCCAAGACCGCCGCTCTCCGAAACCAGAGAACCAACCGCCAAAAAGGTGCCAAAGATGGACCCGTTCTGGACGGCGCTGGCAACCGGTTTTTCTCTTGTTCTTGTCTTTAACCGGTTCATCTTTTGATTGAACAAGGGTTGTCGTGAAAGCGATTCTACCTATGTCCTCAAGGCCTTGCTTAGTAGTTTCTTAACCATGTCAACCCAAGGATAACGCTGGGAATTCTCAGCGATTGATTGCGCTTTCGACGACGGGAGCGGCTTGGAACAGCAAGGAAAGTTTATGCCTGAACATGCGTTGCAAACATCGGAACGCCTCGAGAGGGCGGTCTCTACTCTTGAATTGACCCATAAGGAGATCGAAAGCCTGCTGGGTCAGATTAACCGGGTCGAAGGGGTTGCCAAGCAGATCACCGCAATTGCCAAGCAAACCAATCTTCTGGCACTCAACGCGACGATCGAGGCTGCCCGCGCCGGCGAAGCCGGCCGCGGATTTTCTGTCGTTGCAGGCGAGGTCAAGACGCTTGCAGGCCAGACCAGTCTGGCGACTGACGAAATTGCTGAAATTCTGTCGACACTGAGCCACCATACCGAACAGATCTCCCGGCAGAACGCGACAACGATGGCGGCCCTCGACGGTGCTGCCAAACAAGGGGAATACCAGGATACTTCATCGGCGCAGGAGGACGTGGACCCGGCGGCGCTGCCGGGCGTCAGCGCCCATCAGAAACGGTTGGTTCAGGAGAGTTTCGCTCTGGTTGAGCCGATTGCCGAACAGGCCGCCGAAATGTTCTATGGCCGGCTGTTCGAAATTGCCCCCGACTTGCGTTCCCTGTTCACGGGCGACTTGGCCGAGCAGCAGCGCAAGCTTATGGCCGTTCTCAAAGTCGCGGTCGCCGGACTGGACGATCCCGACAGGCTTATTCCGGTTGTTCAGACTCTTGGTCAAAGGCATGCCGGGTACGGCGTTGCTGACGGAGACTACGAAACGGTAGCCTCAGCGCTTCTGTGGACCCTGGAAAATGGTCTCGGAGATCATTACACACCAGAGGTCGAGGCGGCCTGGGTGGCTGTGTATGGTCTTCTGGCCGGTGTCATGAAGGAAGCCGCTGCCGACCTGGCGTGACGCGGGAACCCGGGCATTAAGGCGTATCGCAGTTTATGGGATTCATTCCTGGTACTGATCGGCATTGCACCGCCCAAATTTTGGCGTTACTGCCCTCCCTGATTGTCGTCCTCGTGCGCCGGCACGAGGACCTCCAGCGTTGCTACTCTGCAGATGCACGTGTCAAGCACGCCCATGACAGTTTTTAAGGACGCCGTGCAGCCGTGATGTCTGTTGATAAGTGCAATCGAACGCAAAACGCTTCAGGGTCCCGCCGGTGGTGAAGTCCAGGCCGTTAGGCCGTTAGGCCGGTTATGGCACCATGATCGGCGTGAAACGAATTAGTGCTGTCCGGATTCGACTTCTGTGCGCAGGCTCCGGACCAGCCGTGAGATTCGAGGCCGCAATTGCGAGGCTATCCGGGCAATATCGTCATGGAGGATGGCAAGCGATGGTTTTGTGGCGACATCGGGTTCCAGCGAGAAAATCGTCAGCGGCGATGTGTGACCGGGGCAGCACAGGGCCAATCGCCACGATGTCGACAAGCCGTCCTTTGTGCTGATGTCGGCGAGCGCGTCGGCTAGAACGCGAACATGCGAGGTTTGCTCACAACAAAACCATACACTGGGCGTGCGAAACAGGTCCCCGGCGGCATCACAGTGCCCCTCACAAGACCAGATCGGCTGAAAGACCCGGCTTGCCCGTAACTCGAATACAAGCGGCAGAATACCGCGTTCCACCGGAAATTCTTTGTCGGATGTCAGGGTTTGCGCGGCTTCCGGACAATCCCGACTGCAAGCGCGCCTCTTGGACTCCGGGCAATCCGGCTGGCATACCGGCCCGCCCGCAAAGAGACATTTGCCAAGGTTTTGAATCTCCTCGGCGAATGTCAATTGATGTTTGCGGTCGACCTTTGGCAGCTTGAGTTCCATGTCAATCGACCCCCCCGGTGTTTTCCCGGTTGTGCCTATATGGCGCGGACTTGTTGCAGGAAGTTGCTCACGCGCTCGTTGAGAGCGGATGCCTGTTGGGTCAGTTCGCCGGCGGCCTGTTGAACGCCGATGACGGTGTTGCCGGACTCAGCCGATGCCTGCGACACGCCCTCGATATTCTGGGCCACCTGTTCCGTCGCTGCGGACTGCTCTTCGACCGCTGCTGCAACATTGGTGGATATGACCGCCATCTCCTCGATGATCTTGTTGATCGACTGAATGCCCTCGACAGACGTATCGGTGGCGGTCTGGATGCCGCTGATCTGTTGAGCGATTTCATCGGTGGCTTTGGCGGTCTGGCTGGCGAGGTCCTTGACCTCGGAGGCCACGACACTGAAACCCTTGCCGGCATCTCCTGCACGGGCCGCTTCTATCGTCGCATTGAGCGCCAACAGGTTGGTCTGCTCGGCAATGTCCTGGATCATGTTGACCACGTCGCCGATTTTCTGTGCGGCCGCCGACAGTCCCTCGATAAGTTCACCGGACTTGCGGGCTTCCTCGAGGGCGTTCTGTGCAATGTCGTTGGATTTGCTGACCTGTTCGGCAATCTCGGTGATCGAACTCTTCAACTCGCCCGATGCCGTCGACACCGTCATGGCCTGGGAATTGGTTTCTTCCGCCGTCGCCGCCATTGATCCGGCGCTGGCTTCCAGTTCGGTCGCCGCCGCGGATACGGCCTCGACCACCGACGAGACGTTGGTTTCAAAATCGTCCGCCAGGGCGACGCGGTCGCTGACCACGGTCCAGTTCAGCATTGGGCCCAGATATTCACCCTTTTCGCTCATGATCGCGTTGACCCGCAGATCCAGGGTTTCATCGCCGAGCTTGATCTTGGCGTTGTAAGGCAGGTTTTTGGGGTCGGCCAGGATCTGGCGCTGATGGGCCGGGTTCTTGTGGAAGATGTCGATGCACTGTCCCATCATCTTGTCTACGGGAATCGGCAGAAGGTGCTGCAGCGGGCGCAGAGTATCGATGCTGGTGTTGTTGACATAAGTGATTTCAAGGCTTTGAGGCTCGACCATCATGACATTGATCGGCATGTTGTCGAGCATGGTCATGAGTTTTGCGGTTTCGCGCTCGACCCTGATCTTGTCGGTGACGATCTGCCAGGTCAGCATCGGGCCAACGTATTTTTTGCCGTCGTAGAGCGGGCTGACGAGCAGGTCGAGGAATTGTCCGCCGATTTCGATAATGGTCTGGTGCGGCAGGTTCTTTGGATCTGCCAGCAGCCGGCGCTGGTGTTCCGGGCGTTTGTGGAAAATGTCGATGCACTGTCCCACGATATCGTCTGCCTTGCACGGCAGCACGTCTTCTATCTGCCTGAGGCCTTCGATCGTGGCTTCGTTGACATAGGTGATCTCAAAATTCTTCAGATCACAGATCATCACGGCCACAGGCATCTTGTTGACCATGTTGGACATGGCCTGAGTGCTTAAGCTAGATCCAGAATTCTTCGTGAACTTCCGCAGCATTGTGTCGCCTCTGTGGTTTGATGTTGTGAGGCATGCGAAAGAACCGGTGAGCTTGACGCGTGTGGGCATCGCAAGGATGTCCATTGCTGATAGGCAGATGCATTCGATCTCTCCAGACCATCCCAGACCCGCATCAGGGAATCGTACGCATGCGATTCGGCTTTCAGGAGTAAGTCGACTGAAGTGACCGGCCCGCCCCCGGATGCCAATTCCTGAAGCTAAAAAGATATGGTTAACGGACTGTAAACACCGGTCCGGAACAGAGGGCGTACTGCGTCTGTGTTGTTGGATAAAGGTGTTTGATGTCGCCGGCGTTAGGTTGGAAACGGACACCCCGGTTCCTTGAACCCGAAAGTTCGCCGTAATAACAAATATCAGCGCTCTTCAACCATCTGTTAACCATGAGTGGTCATGTTTGTCCCAGGGGCAGACCGTAGTTTCGGCGAGGAGAGACGTATGAAACTTCCTTCATACAGAATTGGAATTAGAGACCCGGGCAATGCGCCGCCGCCGGTGTTACCCGGCGTGTTCTGTAAAATTCCCTGACACTGACGTCGAGTCTGTCGATCGCCGAACCGGTTTACGGTGACACGGCGGGTCTCGAAGTGACTGAACCAAAAAACAGCGATTTCTATCATTGCGCCACGATAACTGGCATGCTTGCGAGGGGCACCTACATGTTAAACATCCTTAAAAATCTGAAAATCCGGACCAAAGTTTTCGCAACCGTCGGTCTGTGCATCATGGCTCTGATTGCCATTTCGGCGTTCTCGATATTCCAGATGAACAAGATTGGCATCGAACTGACGGCAATTGCCGAAGAAAACATGCCGCTTACTGCAGTGGTCACCCAAGTCACGACTCACCAACTCGAACAGACGATTGCTTTCGAAAAGTTGCTGCGCTTCGCGCTTGAAGCCGAACACGATCCTAAAGCGGTAGAGCGTTATGAGGCAGCGGTAAAAGATTTCAAGAAGTATGGTCATCAGGTGGCCGAGGAACTCGTGCACGGCGAAAAGCTCGCCAAGCATGCGCTTGATGCGTCGCATACCGACGCCGAGCGAAAGGAGTTCAGCCACGTCCTGAGTGTCCTGACCAGTATTGAAAAGGAACATGCCACTTTCGAGAAACACGCAGATGAGGTGTTTGCAGAATTTTCCGAGGGCCGGACTGCTGAAGGACTCAAGCACGGTGAGGCGCTTGATGCCAAGGCTGCCGAATTTGATCACGAGCTCAGGGCGCTCCTGACCGAACTCCAGAAATTCACGAATGAAAGCGCCAAGACGGCGGAAGCCCATGAAAAATCGGCTCTCGTATCACTTCTGGTTGCGTCTTTGCTGATCACACTTCTGATTAGTGCGGGAGCCTGGTTCGTCGTCACCTATTCGCTCGCGCGGCCCTTGTCCGCCTTAACCGGCGCCATGGCAAGCCTCGCCGAAAACGATCTTGAAACCCATGTTCCAGGACTTGAAAAGAATGACGAGGTTGGTGAGATGGCCCAGGCTCTTCAGGTCTTCAAGGATAACATGATCCGAAACCGGGATCTTGAAGCAGCTCAGGAAAAGGTACATGAAAGCCAGCAGCGCCGGGCAGAGGCCATCGAGATGCGTACGCATTCGTTCGAAGAGGCAATTGCACAAACGCTCGCCACCGTAACGGCTGCGGCCGAACAGATGGAGCAGTCTTCACAGTCCATGTCCGCGACCGCTGACCAGACAAATGCACAGTCCACCGCCGTGTCGACGGCCGCCGAGGAAGCTTCGATGAATGTGCAGACCGTCGCGTCCGCGACCGAGCAACTCAATGCCTCGATCGCCGAGATTGCCGGTCAGATCGATCAGTCCCGGGACGCAGCGGCCAACGCAGTTGCTGAAGTCGATCAGGCAAACGAGAACGTCATGGGCCTGGCGCGCGCAGCCCAGAGCATCGGCGACGTGGTCACGTTGATATCCGATATCGCCGAACAGACCAACCTGCTGGCGCTCAATGCCACAATTGAAGCGGCCAGGGCCGGAGAGTCGGGCAAAGGATTCGCTGTTGTCGCCTCCGAGGTCAAAACGCTCGCGGAAGCAACAGCCAAGGCAACGGAACAGATCAGCGCCCAGATCAGCGACATTCAGTCATCGACCGAAAGTTCTGTAAAGGCGATCGAGAGCATCGGCACCGTCGTGCAACAGATTTCGGAACGCTCGACGACCATCGCGGCAGCCGTGGAAGAGCAAACCTCGGCTACCCTGGAAATTGCCCGAAACGTATCGGAAGCGGCGAAAGGCACCGAAGAAGTCACGTCGAACATCACAGAAGTCGCACAGGCCGCGGGCAGCACCGGATCGGCAGCCGGGCAAGTATTGTCGGCAGCCCAGAATCTGAAAGCTCAGGCAGACGGATTACGAACGGAAATTGACTCTTTCGTGGAAGACGTCAAGGCAGCGTGACGAAGCGCTGAATTTAAACAGCTGCGCCGACCGCAGACCAATTGCTTCTGCGGTCGGCGCAGCCTGTTCCACCCGATACCCATCCGCTATAAGGGTTGCCGCGCCCGAAAATCGGATTGCTGTAGAAATGACCCGTTCCAACGCCCTGACCATGATGTCGGTAATCACTGCCCTGAGCGGTCTTCTGTGGTGGGGCATTGGCAGCTACGGCGTTATCTTTGCCGCCTGTCTTGGGCTGCTTACGACATTCAGGGTTACGGGCTTTCGGCCCCGGCGCAAGACACTCGAGTTCGATCTTCAAGCCAACGCGATTGACAAGGCTGTCGGCCTTGATACGGCAAAGGACCCGGCTCCTGACACCGGTCCTTGGCGGTGGAAGGCTGTATGTGCAGCCTACTATCTGGCGCTGATCGTTGCCGGGTTTGCCCTGGCCGCCAGATTCCCGCCCGAGCGCGGTGTCGCCGCAATCGGTGCTGAAATCGGTATTTCCCTTCAAGGTAAGCATTTCTAAGCTTCTTTGCCCTACATTGTTTCCCGTTAGAGTAAGTTTGCGTAAAACGGGGACGGCATGCCGGACAGGCCAATCGAAATGGGCGCAAAGCCCATGGTACTCCTACGTGCAGAAACGATGACGGAAGCGGTCAATCCGCTTCGCCTGGCGTCTGTGGCAGCGATCGTGATCGGTGTTACGGCCGGGATTATCATTCTGCTTGACCTGGCCTTTGCCAGCCGGGTGATTGAAATCAACGCCGAGCTTGTGGCCACCCTGGCAATTCTGGGCGGTTCGGGCACGTTGTATGCCTGGCTTGACGCCCGCCGCAGAATTGTTCATTTGCGTTCAGCTGAGCGTGAACTGGCCAAGGCCCGTGACGAGGCCGAGGAAGCCAACCGCACCAAATCCATGTTTCTGGCGACCATGAGCCATGAAATCCGCACGCCCATGAACGGCGTCCTGGGGATGTTGCGCTTGCTCACAGAAACCGATCTCAGCAAGGAGCAGGACTCCTACGCCAAGGCCGCCCGGCAGTCCGGTGAAGTACTGCTCGCCCTGATCGACGAAATTTTGGATTTTTCCAAGATCGAGGCCGGGCGTCTTGATCTGCGCATGGCCCCGTTTGAAATCCTGCGTCTGGTCGAAGACGTGGTCGAATTGCTGGCGCCGCGGGCCCACGGCAAGGGCATCTCGATTGCTTGTTACGTCGACCCCGACCTCAAACCGGCCTACATCGGTGACGCCGCACGGTTGCGCCAGATCCTTCTGAATCTGGCCGGCAATGCGGTCAAGTTTACAGAAACAGGCGGCGTCTCGATCATCGCGGAACCCTGGGACGATGGTGTCGGCGGCCTCCGGTTCCGGATCAAGGACACCGGCATCGGCATGAAACCCGGTGAACTGGACTCGATTTTTGAGGAATTCATTCAGGCCGATTCTACCCCGTCCCGGCGCTTTGGCGGAACCGGCCTTGGTCTGGCCATCACCAGACGCCTGGTCGAGCGGATGGACGGAGAGATCTCCGTCGACAGCGCCCCGGGCAGGGGATCCCAGTTTCAGGTATGCCTCAGCTTGCAGCCTGAGACGGTGCGGCCGGTATCGCGGCCGGCAGCAATACTGAATGGACTAACCGTCGCTCTGGTCGGTGCCGATCCGGTCACCGCATCCGCGACCTGTTTGTATTTGCGCGATTTTGGCGGCACGGTGACCACGGCGCAGGATTGCGAAGAGATCCTGAACAACCTGTCGGGGGCGTCCGGTCTGCCCGACGTTGTGGTGGTTGATGCCGCAATCGGCATTGACAGGGCTCTGACACTTCCGGGCCAGATCTGGGCTGCCTGTAAAAACCATGTGCCGCCGCGCCTGGCAATTCTGCTGGCGCCGGAGGACAGAAAAGTCCTGCATGACCTCAAGGATGCCGGGTACGCCGGCTACCTGATCAAGCCCTTGCGCAGATCGTCCCTGATCGAACAGATTGCAGCCCTTGGCGCACCCGATAGCGGCAACGGCCAGGATCTTATGACAACGACCGACCTTGACGGCGTCGGTGACGCCCCGCAGGTCGAGGCTCTGAATGTACTGCTGGCCGAAGACAATGAAGTCAACGCCATGCTGTCACGTTCAATTCTGGAGCGGGCTGGCCACACGGTCTGCCTCGCCGTCAATGGCCGGGAGGCCGTGGAATTCTATTTCGCGGCGCTGAACACCGAGCCCTTCGATGTGGTGCTCATGGATGTGCACATGCCTGACGTCGACGGACTGGAAGCCACCCGGCAAATCCGCATCCGGGAACGTTCGGGGCACAGAGTACCGATTGCCGCGCTCACCGCAAACGCCTTCCAGGAAGATCGTGACGACTGTCTCGATGCCGGCATGGATGACTACCTGTCCAAACCATTCGAACCGGAATCTCTGGCCAGAACACTCCATCGTCTGTGTGCTCGCGACAAAGACTAGGGACTGTCGAGACTCCGGGGAGTGGCATTCCACCGGCATTCCACAGTAAGACATTGCGAACGATCAGATTTCGTGACATTCGATCGGCCCAGCCAAATTCCATCCCGATCGACAAGTCGATCCGTTCGTTGAACCAAGCGTGACGACCGCAACCGTCATCAAACTTTCAAATCTGCCCGCTTTATGACATTGTATCGTGGGAGCGCCTGACGGAGTTATGGCTCCCCGAACGACGTTTAGGGTGGACGAGCGGCGTAAAGGGTGAGGGCATGTTTGTCAGATTTGGGACGATGCAGGGGATTACCACGCGTGACGGTTAAGGCAGAAAGAGTCGAACCTGCAGGTCTTCGTTTCGATTCCGAAACGAACCGTCATTCTGCGGGTGAAACACTTGGCAAAAAGGGTACGATGGAAGTCCGCTTGGCCGTCTCGTCTGAGGAAATCGAGGCGTCACAAAAGTTGCGCTACAAGGTCTTCTACCAGGAAATGTCGGCAATTCCCGATGCGGCGATGAAACGTGCCGGTCGCGATATGGACGACTTCGATTCGATTTGTGACCATTTGTTGGTGATTGAACGGGATCTGAATGCGAATCACGATCCCGACCTGCGGCTCGACGACGGCAGTGTCGTTGGCACCTACAGGTTGCTGCGCGACGTGGTTGCCACCGCCAACGGCGGATTTTACACTGCGGACGAATTCGACATCGCACCGCTCATCGAGGCCAGGGGCCCCAAGTGCCGGTTTCTCGAACTGGGACGTTCCTGCGTCCTCAAACCCTATCGCACCAAGCCCACGGTCGAACTCCTGTGGCAGGGGATCTGGAACTACGTCGACGATCACAAACTCGATGTCATGTTCGGATGCGCCAGCCTGGAGGGTGTCGACCCCGACGCCCTGGAACTGCCGTTGAGTTTTTTGCACCACCACCGCCTGGCGCCCGAAGAATGGCGTGTCCGGGCTCTTCCCGACCGGTATGTGGAAATGAACCGGTTGCCGGAAGAGGCGATCGATGTCCGCGACGCCATGCGCTCATTGCCGCCGCTGATCAAGGGCTATCTGCGGCTCGGCGCTTATTTTGGCGATGGCGCGGTGATAGACTACCAGTTCAATACGACCGATGTCCTGATCGTCCTGCCGGTAACCGCCATCAGTGAACGCTATTCAAGTCATTTCAGGGCCGCCGACGAGGCGCGGTAACGCCTCGTCTCTTGTCAAAAACGTTCAACCGTTGAGATTGTAGGCGGCGATTGCCGCCATGTTGACCAGATCCGATGCGGTCGCGTTCATGGTTGAAATCTGTACCGATTTCTCGAGACCGACGATCAGTGGCCCGACCACAGTGACGCCACCCAGTTCCTGCAGCATCTTGGTCGAGATACTGGCGCTGTGAAAAGCGGGCATGACCAGAACATTTGCAGGCTCCGTCAGGCGGCAGAACGGATAGAGCGCCATGGCATCCGCGTTGAGCGCGATGTCGGCTCCCATTTCGCCGTCATACTCGAAATCGACATTACGGCCGTCGAGAATTTCCACAGCCTCGCGCACCCGGTTCGAGCGTTCGCCTTCTGGATGTCCGAAGGTGGAATAGGCGAGCATGGCGACCCGCGGTTCATAGCCCAGGCGGCGGGCGACGCCGGCGGCCTCCTCGGCAATGTCGGCAAGCTCCACCGCTGTCGGCATGTCGTGGATCGTCGTGTCGGCGATAAACACGGTCCGGCTGCCGCACAGGGCCATGGACACGCCGATCGGCCGGTGGCCGGGCAGCGGGTCGAGCACGGTCTGCACGTCTTCCAGGGCAATCGAATAATTTCGTGTCGTGCCGGTCACCATGGCGTCCGCGTCGTTCATGGCAACCATGCAGGCGGCGAAGATGTTGCGGTCGGTGTTGACCATGCGCTGGCAGTCCCGGAACAAGTAGCCTTTGCGCTGCAGACGCTGGTAGAGATACTCGGCATACTCCCGATTGCGATCCGAGAAACCCGCATTCTGGATGATCATGTCGTCGCGCACATCGAGGCCGTTCGAGCTGATGGTCTCGCGGATTGTCTCTTCACGGCCCACCAGGATCGGACTGCCCAGGCCGCTGTTGGCGAAGATGTTGGCGGCCCGGATGATCTGCTCCTCCTCGCCTTCGGCAAAGACCACGCGCTTGGGCGCGCGGCGCACATGGGCAAAGATGTCCTGTAGCGAACCGGCGATCGGATCGAGCCTGGCGCTGAGCTGATAGATATAGGCGTCCATGTCGACGATGACCTTGCGGGCAACGCCTGAATCCATCGCAGCTTTTGCCACGGCCGAGGGTACATGGCTGATCAGCCGGGGATCGAAAGGCGTCGGGATAATGTAGTCCCGGCCATAGCGCGGCCGGTTGCCCTTGTAGGCCGCCACCACCTCATCGGCCACGTCTTCGCGCGCCAGGTCCGCCAGGGCCTGGGCGGCGGCAATTTTCATGGGATCGTTGATCGTAAACGCGCGCACGTCGAGGGCGCCGCGGAAGATGGAGGGGAAGCCCAGCACATTGTTGATCTGGTTCGGATAATCCGACCGGCCCGTGGCCATGATCGCGTCATCGCGCACGGCCGCCACCTCTTCCGGCGTGATTTCCGGGTCCGGGTTCGCCATCGCAAAGATGATCGGGTTGTCGGCCATGCTGATGACCATGTCGGCGTCGATCGCCCCTTTTGCCGACAGCCCGAAGAACACATCGGCACCGACCATGGCGTCGGCCAGTGTCCGGGCTTCGGTGTCCGCCGCATGGGCGGTTTTCCAATGGTTCATGCCTTCCGTGCGGCCTTCGTAAATGACACCTTTGGTGTCGCACAGGATGGCGTTTTGCGACGGCAGGCCCATGGCCTTGATCAGTTCGAGACAGGCAACGCCCGCCGAACCCGCTCCATTGCAGACCAGTTTCACATCCTTGATGTCCCGGCCCGTCAGATCGAGCGCGTTGAGGAAACCCGCCGCGACGATGATCGCCGTACCGTGCTGGTCGTCGTGGAATACCGGGATGTTCAGTTCTTCGCGCAGTTTCTGCTCGATGATGAAACAGTCCGGCGCCTTGATGTCTTCCAGGTTGATGCCGCCGAAGGCAGGTTCCAGATAGCGCACGCAATTGATGAACGCATCGACGTCGCTGGTATCGACCTCGAGGTCGACGGCGTCCACATCCGCGAACCGCTTGAACAGGACAGCCTTGCCCTCCATCACCGGTTTGGCCGCCAGCGCTCCCAGATTTCCCAGTCCCAAGATAGCTGTGCCGTTGGAGATCACCGCCACCATGTTTCCTTTGGCGGTGTACTCGTAGGCATTCTCGGGGTTTTCGGCGATGTTGAGCACTGGAACCGCAACGCCCGGCGAATACGCAAGGCTCAGGTCGCGCTGGGTCGCCATCGGCTTGGTCGCCCTGACCTCAAGTTTGCCCGGTTTGCCCATCTGATGAAAATGCAGGGCCTCCTGGTCGGTGAATTGGGGCTTGATTTGCGTCTTGGAGTCGTCGGTCATGGCTTGCAGGTTCTTTTCTTTTGCGGGAAGGCGGCAGACACTCTAGGACCCGCACGGTCCGACCTCAAGCCGGACCTGTGGTTCCAGTTTCGAAAAAACGGTTCAGTCCAACCGCGTCGGCGCCATTTCCCAGGGCAGCGACGCGGAAGAAGTGCGGTTTTGCCATTTTTCGTGGGAAACGGGAACCGCGACCGTGAGTCGCCATGAGTCTTTATGTTAGGGTGCCCCATGGCTTCGCAGGCGCAAAAGACTGAAGGCAGAGGCACGCATGGCGCAAGCAATTCGTCGACATGTGCGGAAGTATCTGTGCCGACGCCGCAGATGACCCCGATGATGGCCCAATACCATGAGATAAAGTCGGGCCATCCCGACAGCCTGCTGTTCTACCGCATGGGCGATTTCTATGAGTTGTTTTTTGACGACGCGGTCAAGGCAGCCGAAGCGCTCTCGATCACATTGACAAAACGTGGCCGTCACCTGGGCGAGGACATCCCCATGTGCGGGGTGCCGGTTCATGCCGCCGACGACTACCTGCAACGATTGATCAAGCGCGGCTTCCGGGTTGCCGTGTGCGAACAGGTGGAAGATCCCGCCGAGGCCAAGAAGCGCGGCGCCAAGTCGGTTGTCCAGCGCGACATCGTCCGGCATGTCACACCCGGAACGCTGACTGAGGACAGCCTGCTTGACGGGCGCAGTCATAATTACCTTGCCTCGGTGGTGCGTGTTAAATCGCAGGCAAGGCCCTTCGCCATTGCCTGGATCGACATTTCCACCGGCGAGCTGGCGGTCGCCGAATCCGATTCAGCGACCCTGGGCGCCGATTTGTCGCGCCTCGACCCCAGCGAGATCATTCTCGCCGACAGTCTGCTCGACGATGCCGCGTTCAGCGATCTTTGGACCCACACGAATGCCGCGCTGACGCCGCTCCCCGCCGGGCGTTTCGACAGCCAGAATGCGGAGCGGCGCCTGAAGGATTTTTTTGGCGTTGCGGCCCTCGAAGGGTTTGGCGAATTTTCCCGTTCGGAAATTGCCGCCTGCGGCACCTTGATCGACTATGTGGCGATCACCCAGGTCGGCCACGTGCCGGCAATCCGGCCGCCGGAGCGCGAACGCCAGGGCGCCACCATGGTGATCGACCAGGCGACCCGCACCAATCTGGAACTGGTGCGGACCTTGGCGGGCGACAGAAAGGGCAGCCTCCTGTCGGTTATCGACCGCACGGTGACCGGCGCCGGTGCCAGAAAACTTGCCGACCGTCTTTCAGCCCCGCTCGCCCATCCGGACCGTATCAACGCCCGTCTCGACGCGGTGGCCTATTGCGTCGATGCCTTTCAGGTCCGCGACGGTTTGCGCTCAACCCTGCGGGCCTGCCCGGACCTCGGCCGGTCGCTGGGCCGGCTCACCGTCGGCCGCGGCGGTCCCCGTGACCTGGGCGCAATCCGGGACGGTCTCAGGGTCGCCCGTTCTATCCCAACGGAAATCGGAACGTCAGGCCTTGTGCCGGTGCCGGAACTGCTCAGCATCGCCTTCTCGCGCCTGAGCGCGCTTGACGGCACGCTTGAGGCGGCATTGGACGCGAGCCTCGCCGAGGACCTGCCGCTGCTTGCCAGAGATGGCGGTTTCATTGCGGGCGGTTACGACGCCGGCCTCGACGAGTGCCGGACCCTGCGGGATGAAAGCCGCAAGGTCATTGCCGGCCTTCAGACCGACTACGCAGCACTTACCGGTTTGAAGGCGCTCAAGATCAAGCACAACAACGTGCTCGGTTATTTCATCGAGGTGCCGGCCCAGCACGGCGATGGGCTGATGAACCCGCCGCACAACGAAACCTTCATTCATCGTCAGACCCTGGCAAACGCCATGCGGTTCACGACAGCCGAGCTATCCGGCCTGCAATCGCGCATATCCCAGGCAGCCGACAAGGCCCAGGCGATTGAGCTTGGCATTTTTGAAACCCTGTTGGTTCAGATCAACCAACACGCACCGATGATTGCAGACGTCGCCGATGCCCTGGCCGAGCTTGACGTGGCGTCGGCTCTCGGCGAACTGGCGCAAGCCGCACGTTATGTCCGCCCCACGGTCGACGACTCAACCGCCTTCCGGGTGCGCGGCGGCCGCCATCCGGTCGTCGAGGCGGCATTGGCCGCTCAAGGCGAATCCGGCTTCATTCCCAACGACTGCAATCTCGGTGCCACCGGCACCCTGGACACATCGAACCGCGACGGCGCCATCTGGCTGCTCACCGGTCCAAATATGGCGGGCAAGTCCACCTTCCTGCGCCAGAACGCCCTGATCGCCATCCTGGCGCAAATCGGGTCGTTCGTGCCGGCAGACGAGGCGCACATCGGCATTGTGGATCGCGTGTTCAGCCGGGTAGGTGCCGCCGACGACCTGGCCCGCGGCCGCTCGACTTTCATGGTTGAAATGGTCGAGACCGCAACCATCCTCAATCAGGCCGGTCCGCGGTCCCTGGTCATTCTGGACGAGATCGGGCGCGGGACGGCCACCTATGACGGTCTGTCGATCGCCTGGGCCAGCGTCGAGCATTTGCACGAACACAACAGATGCCGATCATTGTTCGCCACTCACTTTCACGAAATGACGGCACTGTCGGAAACCATGGCGCGGTTGGTCAACGTCACCATGAAAGTCAAGGAATGGCAGGGCGACATCATCTTCCTGCACGAGGTCGGCCGTGGTGCCGCCGACCGATCCTACGGCATTCACGTGGCCCGTCTAGCCGGACTGCCGGATCCGGTCATCGAGCGGGCAGGGGCGGTTTTGGCGGCTCTTGAACGCAACGACCAGTCCGGCGCAAAGGTCGATCTAGTGGAGGACTTGCCCTTATTCTCCGCAAGCCGGCCGCAAAGCCCGGCTACGGCAAAGGCAGCGCCAAGTGCGGTCGAGGCAGCACTCGAAGACATCCACGCCGACGACCTGACCCCACGCGAGGCTCTGGATCTGATGTACTCGCTGAAGGCCATGCTCAAAGACTCCTGAAAGTACCTTCCTTTGGTATAATGTCTGGAAGACCGAATTCATTTCAGGACAGTTATCGATGCCCAGGGCCGGAAAACGCAATGACGAGCTGATCGATTCACACGGCTTGCGCTCCGATCTGACCGGGATATTCAAATCCCACGGCCGGGATGCCGGCAAGCTTCGCCGTCACGTTCTGGACCGGCTCAAGGAATCAATCGACCATGGCCGCAAAGTTGCTGAGGAAAAACTGTGCGCTGACGGGCACGGCACGCGGTGTGCCGAACGACTGTCCATGCTCCAGGACGAGATCGTCCGGGTGATATACGACTTCACGGTCACTCACATCTACATGGCCAAGAATCCTTCCGCCGCCGAGCGCATCAGCGTGGTCGCCGTCGGCGGCTACGGTCGCCGCACTCTGGCGCCGGGGTCTGATATCGACCTGTTGTTTCTGCTGCCCTACAAGCAGACCCCGTGGGGTGAGAGCGTGATCGAATACATGCTCTATCTGTTGTGGGACCTGGGCTTCAAGGTCGGACACGCCACCCGCAGCGTCGACGTCTGTGTCCGGCTTTCCAAATCCGACTCGACGATCCGCACGTCAGTCCTGGAAGCGCGCTACCTGTGGGCCGACCGGGCCTTGTTCGATGACCTGGTAACGCGGTTCGATCAGGAAGTTGTTGCCGGAACCGCTTCCGAATTCATCGAGACCAAACTGGCGGAACGGGATCTGCGCCATCAACGCGCCGGAGAATCGCGGTATCTGGTCGAACCCAATGTGAAGGACGGCAAGGGCGGCCTGCGGGACCTGCACACCCTGTTCTGGATCGCCAAATACTACTACCGGGTCCAGAGCGGTAGCGATCTTGTAAAGGCGGAAGTCTTTACCGGTCAGGAGTACCGAAAATTCCGCAAGTGCGAGGATTTTCTGTGGGCGGTACGCTGCCACCTGCATTTCATGACCAGGCGCAGCGAGGACCGTCTGACCTTCGATCATCAGGCGGAACTGGCGCAACGGCTTGGATACACCGCACGAGGCGGTTTGCGTGACGTCGAACGCTTCATGAAACAGTATTTTCTGGTGGCCAAGGATGTCGGCGACCTCACGCGTATCCTGTGTTCGGTCCTTGAGGCTGAAGAAGTCAAGAAAGCACCGGTCATGAGCCGCGTTCTGGCAAGACTCAGACGCCGGAAACCAAAGGGTATCTCGAACTCCGACACCTTTACGTTCGATGCCGGGCGTCTGACGCTCAAGTCCGACGAGGCCTTCGAGAAGGACCCGGTCAACCTGATCAGGTTGTTTCATCTGGCCGACAAGAACAATGTCTCGATCCACCCGCATGCCCTGCGTCTGGTCACCCGGTCTTCCAAACTCATCAACGCCGCCTTGCGGGACGATGAGGATGCCAACGCACTTTTCCTCGAAGTGGTAACCTCCAAGAACGATCCGGAAACCATCCTGCGCCGGATGAACGAGGCTGGCCTGCTCGGCCGGTTCGTGCTCGAGTTCGGCCGCATTGTCGCGATGATGCAGTTCAACATGTATCACCACTACACCGTCGACGAACACCTGCTGCGCGCCATGGGCATTCTGTCAGAGATCGAACGCGGCGAACTGGCGGAAGAACACCCGCTGGCCAACGAGATCATCCACACCTTGAAAAGTAGAAGGGCATTGTTTGTGGCGGTGTTTCTGCACGACATTGCCAAGGGCCGGCCGGAAAGCCATTCCATCGCCGGGGCCCGGATTGCCCGAAAACTGGGCCCCCGCCTGGGTCTGACGTCGGCTGAGACAGAAACCGCCGCGTGGCTGGTCGAAAACCATCTGGTCATGAGCAACTTTGCCCAGATGCGTGATCTCAACGATTTCAAGACGATTCTCGATTTTTGCGAAATCGTCCAGAGCCCCGAGCGCCTGAAACTGTTGCTCATCCTCACGGTTGCCGACATCAAGGCGGTCGGACCTGGCGTGTGGAACGGCTGGAAGGGTGAGCTGTTGCGCACTCTTTACTACGAAGCTGAGCCGGTTCTGGCCGGAGGACACACTGCCGTCAGCCGCAAGGCACGGGTTGAGTCGGCACAGATTGCTCTAGCCGAACGTCTGGGCGACTGGTCGGCCAGGCGCATCAAGGCCTACAGGCAAATCCACTATGCGCCTTACTGGTTGAACGTGAACATCGAGCGCCAGGTAGCCCACGCCAAACTCATCAGTGACGCGGAGAAGTCGGGCAGTTCCGTGGTCTCCGAAGTTCGCACCGACACGTTCACCGAGATCACGGAACTGACCATCTATGCGCCCGATCATCCGCGCCTGCTGGCCGCCCTCACCGGCGCCTGCGCCGCCTCGGGCGCCAACATCGCCGACGCCCAGATCTTTACCACCTCGACCGGCATGGCGTTGAACACGATTTTCATACAGCGTGAGTTCGCCCGTGCCGAAGACGAAACCCGCCGCGCCGAGCGCATCGTCAAGACCATGCGCCGAGCGATTGCGGGAAAAGTGAAACTGGCCGAAGTCATCGAAAGCGAGGTTCGCCCGAAAGCCCGGATCAAGGCATTCTCGATCGAACCCCAGGTCCTGATCAACAACGAGAGCTCCAACATCTTCACCGTTATCGAAGTCAACGGCCTTGACCGCCCGGGCCTGCTCTACCGGCTTGTCGAGGCCATATCCAAACTGAACTTGCGGGTTGGATCGGCTCACATTGCCACCTTCGGAGAACGGGCCGTCGATGTGTTTTATGCAACCGATCTGACCGGACAGAAGATTACCAACGGCAATCGGCAGGCTGCAATCAGGCGCCACCTTCTGGCAGCACTCGATCCCAAGAGCCGCGACCAATCGAAAGACAAGGCCAGACAGAAACGTAAACTCGAACCGGCGCGATGAACCGGCCCACAGGATTTATCGACATGCCGGTGTTTGGATTTTAACCGGTTGCGCGTAAAACGGCTCCATGAACCTGTTTAGATCAGCAGCCACGGTCGGCGGCATGACCATGATCAGCCGGGTTCTCGGGTTTGTGCGTGACATGCTGATCGCCGCGATCCTGGGAACCGGCCCGGTCGCCGATGCCTTTGTGGTTGCTTTCCGCTTCCCCAATTTCTTCCGACGGTTGTTCGGCGAGGGTGCGTTCAATGCAGCCTTTGTCCCCCTGTTTGCCAAAAGCATGGAAACCGAAGGGCGCGAAGCTGCAAAAAGGTTTGCCGAAGACGCCCTTTCGGTTCTGGCAACCGCCCTGATTGTGTTTACGGCCGTGGCCGAGGCCACTATGCCGCTGTTCATCCATCTGATCGCACCGGGTTTTGCCGATACCCCCGACAAGCTGGCGCTGACCGTGACCCTGACGGCAATTGCTTTTCCCTATCTGATGTTCATGTCGCTGGTGGCCCTCTACAGCGGGCTGCTGAACTCCATGGGCCGCTTCGCCGCTGCTGCAGCCGCACCGATCGTGCTCAACATCGTTCTGATCAGTGTTCTGAGCGTTGCAGCATTTTCCACCTGGGAGTCTGCGGACGTCACCGGCGTCGCCCTGTGCTGGGGCGTGTCCTTTGCCGGCCTGCTGCAACTGATCCTGCTGGCGGTTGCCGCCCATCGCGCCGGATTCACGCTCCGGCCACGCAGGCCCCGACTGACCACCGGTGTCAGGCGGCTCATCGTTCTGGGTGTTCCCGGCGTTATCGCGGGCGGCATTACACAGGTCAACTTGCTGATCGGCACAATCATTGCCACCTTCCAGGATAGCGCTGTGGCGTTCCTCTACTACGCCGATCGGATTTACCAGCTTCCGCTCGGTGTCGTCGGTATCGCCATCGGTGTCGTGCTTCTGCCCGATCTGTCCCGAAAACTCGCGGCCAGCGATCTGAAGGGTGCCGATGACAGCCAGAACCGCGGGCTCGAATATGCCATGTTGTTGACGGTGCCGGCCGCTGCCGCCTTTGTGGCGATGCCCGAGACCATAATCCATGTGCTGTTCGAGCGCGGCGCTTTCGACCGCGAAGCCACAATCCAGACCGCGCGGGCGCTCAGCGCCTTTGCCTTCGGCCTGCCGGCCTTCGTGCTTATCAAAGTCTTCTCGCCCGGGTATTTTGCCCGTGAAGACACCAAGACGCCGATGCTGTTTGCAGTTGCCACCATGGTTGTGAACATCGTCGGCAGTCTGGCATTGTTTCCCTATCTCGGCCACGTCGGTATCGCAGTCGCTACAACAGTCTCCGCCTGGGTCAACGTCCTGCTTCTCAGCCGGACGTTGTCGGCGCGTGGACAGTTCAGCTTCGATGCCCGCTGCCGCCTGCGGGTACCCATGATCCTGCTTGCCAGTCTCGTGATGGGCGCCGCCGTCTGGTACGCAAATCTCTGGGCGTTCCCGGTTGTGTCGGCTGCGGACCTCGGCTTCAAGGTCATCCTGCTCGGCGGACTGGTCACCGCAGGTGCTGTGGTGTTCTTCACGTTCACCCAGATCACCGGTGCTGCCCGCCTTTCGGAACTGGCCCGGATCTTTCGCAAGGCATGAACTGAGAGCTACAGCAGCTTGCGCGTCGTCAATTCAGGAACTCGTCGATCCAGCGTTGATAGTCGTCGCGACGCGAAACCGATTTCATCAGGTCTGCCGATGCCAACGCGTTCAACTCGGACGGTGCGCCGCCCTCTCTTAGATGCTTCATGGTCTGGTAGATTGCTTGGGTCGCGGCCGCAAACGGCTGGTGCCCCTGAAGTGCCACCCGGACGCCCTTTGATGCCAGATAATCTGTGTCCGCAAGGTCGGGCCCGGTACCGCCGACGATTATCGGGAGATCGGATTCAGCGGCAATCAATTCTAGATCCGGCCTGGTTTTCACACCAACCAGGAAAATGGCATCGACGCCTGTCCGGGCATAGGCCCTGACGCGCCGGGCTGCATCTTCCGGTCCTGTTATGGTGGCGGCACTGGTGCGGGCGGCGATTGCGAGGGAAGGATCGCGCCTGGCCTCGACGGCGGCGCGCATCTTGCCAGTGCCCTCTTCGATCGTCACCAGCGCGGCGGCGCCGCCGGAGGCAAAGTCTTGTGGCAACACTGTATCTTCGATTGAAAGTCCGGCTATGCCCGCCGCCTCGAGTTCCTCGACGGTCCGTATGACGTTGAGCGCGTTGCCATACCCGTGATCGGCGTCGACCAGGACCGGCAACTCGCCGGCCCGCGAGATCCGATAGGCCTGACCGGCGAACTCCGACAAAGTCAGCACGATCATGTCCGGGGCACCGAGGACTGTGAGTGACGCGACCGAGCCTGCGAACATGCCCAGTTCGAAACCCAGATCCTGGGCAATGCGTACCGATACGGGATCGTGCACCGACGCGGGATGGACACACAAGTCGGACTCGAGAAGCCTCCGGAATGCCTGTCGGCGTTCACTCCACCGATTCATGAATGTCTCTCCCTTGTTCTGTTCTGCCCGGAGCGTACTCCGCGACCGCAATTGGCAATGTCAGCACTGACCATACCACGCTTGTGACCATTCAAAATGCATACAGAAATGCAGCGCAGTCATGTTGCAATGCGGCGCAGATGATTGTTCTATTCCAGAATGTTGGTTGTCTCCTATGACTGGATGCTTGTCCTGGCCTCCGTGCTGGTGGCCATTCTGGCCGCCTTCACGGGGTTTCGCCTGACCAGCGGGCTTGCCGCCCTGTCGCCGGAACAGCGCAAGCCCCATGTTGCGAAGGCCGCCCTGGC
>JAJFHD010000087.1 GCA_021775805.1 Alphaproteobacteria bacterium
CCAAGAACTGTCGTGTCTTGAAGGTACCAGACAATGGGTGGGCGGCGAACCTATCGACGCTCGACTGTGGTTTGAGAGCGGAAGAACCTGGCCCGGGCGCGCAAACCAGCGGAGGTGCCCAAGGCGCACACGATTGACCGCGGACGCGGGATGCTTGAACGCTGCACTGCGTTTGACGCCCTTATCTGGGCGATAGGCATGGTCAGTTCGACTCGACAGTTTACAAATGTGAAGTCAGAGAGGCTAAAGAATGATGGATATTCCAAAAATCCTGCACTGCATCTGGATCGGCGGTGGAGACATTACACAGGTCAAGGATCTCGACGGGATACAAAGCTGGATCGACACACAACCGGATTACCAGATCTGGATCTGGTGGGACGATTCCCACATGCTCAATATGCACGGTGTCCGTAACGCTATCAGCACGGCGTCGGACGGCGTTGCGTCAGGCGGTGCCGCCGCGGTAGCGGCACCGGCATCGGGCGCTGGCTCCGGTGGTGCCGGTCAGGTGAGACGCGATCATTATGAAGCCGAACGTGACGACAAGGATCAAAAGTCCGCCCTGGGGCGTGACATTCGCAACCTTCGTTTCCTGGATTGGCTGAGGCAGCAGGATCGCGCCAGCCTGCCAGAAAAGGTTCAAGCATTTCTGGATAGATATAGGGCCTTTTATGACTCACGTGATAACGCGGGAAAACACCAGGGTGACCAGAAGCTGGCATTGGCATTGTTCCTGATCGATGAGACAGCCAAGGCCTTCGAGCCACTGCGTCATCTTCAGGAGAGTAACTCAGATCGAGTTCGTCTCTGCAATCTCCGCTCTCACGAGTTTTTGCCGGGCGCTCCCGGCGGAACAATGAACTGGATGAACAGCGATTTGTACAACAGGGAGATGGCCTATCGAGGCATTTTTCCCGCCGCCGCTTCAGACATACTGCGCTACGAAATACTGTACAACTACGGGGGCATTTACCTGGACGTCGATCTGCAGTTTCAAGAGAGGCTGGGACAGTTGACGGTTGAGGAAAACCTCGCCAGATGCGCTGTCGAAGAAGATGCGAAGGGAACGCCACGCGGTGACTCCAGCGAAGAGTATCACCAAAAGACCGCGAAAACGCATGGTGGCAAGTGTTTCTATGCAATGAACAATATCGTTGCCACCCACAAGGGAAGCCGGTTCGCGGATCTGCTGCGTAAATGCATACGGTACAGCTACGATGAGATGGACCAGGACGGCGACCGCATTGTCAAACGGTACTGGAAAGACATACCCAACAAGGCGACGATTGATCTTACCGGACCAAATCTCGTGCGTGAGATTCAGTACTGTTTGTATAAAGGCTTTTCTCCCCGTGACATTCCGGAAAAGTCATACAAACGGCTTGAGGCCGCTCTGAAAAAACACGAGGCAAAGATGAGTGAAAAGCACTTTGACACAATTGCCGACCTGCAAAGGGATGATTTTCCCCGATTTGCCAAAATCTGGCGTGACGACGACAAAAGGTACGTGGCGTTCTGGAACTGGGTATGGGCCCATACCTATTTCCCGATGGAGAAAGTGAACTGGCACACGCCTGCCGCCGCACAAAGCGACACCAAAGCGGCCGCACAGCAGTAATACTATACCCTGCCGCCGGTGACGTGGTCCTCCGGGTCATCGGTGCCTGCGAAGGACTTGTCGAACACGACGTGGTCGGGCGCGTATGCTTTATGGTGCGGTGTCTCTGCGGCATCTGACATGGGCTGCGGAATCAGGACGTCTGTCTTGTCTGACATGCGGGTGTTCATCAGATTGGGCGAGGCAATTTCGACTTCCGCGTCATGCAGGACATCGAGGACATTCGAAAGCAACAGGGAACGCTTCTGCAGGTAGTGGTCGAAGTTCTCAAGGACGCCCTGGACGGAATAGGTTACCGCAAAATCGCCAAGCTCCTGGACCAGAACAAAGTGTTTTTGAAGGCCGGTCTGCTCGGCTGCTTCAAGCAGAAGATGCTCGACCTGCTTGCGCGGCACGTCATACCCCAGCGAGACGGTCGCGGAGATCACGGTGCTCTCGCGGCGAAGAACCTCGATCGGATTTGATATGACGTACATCGCAGGGAAGGAAACCAATGTCCCCTGGTCTGTTTGCAGTTCCACCCGGAGCAGATGGATCGACGTGACCCGGCCAAAATGATCGCCGATGCGGGCAAAATCGTTGTTCTGGATACGCCACATGGGGCGCAACAGCATGCCTGCAATGGCATTGCCGGTGACGGTTGTAGACGACAGGGCGATCAGAGCACTGAGCGATATCCCGAATACCGCCAGCAATGACGAGCGGTTCTCATCCGAAAACGGCATGAAGATGATCATGGCCAGTGTGAAGAACAATGCCAGGCCGATCATGATCGAGTGTTTTATGAAGACAAGGTGCCCGCGTTCCGCATAGATCTTGCTCAGCCAGCGATTGGTGCCATACATCGCAGCCGCGATGATCGCCACAACAAGCAGGGTCTGGAAAAACTCGATCAAGAATCTCGTGAAAGTGTAATTCGGATCGTTGACGCCGATGACTTCTGCGAACGCGGGGCCGGCTACCATGATCGCGCCTATTGCCACGGCCAACAGTGTCCACCGATTACCAACTTTTGTATTATTCTCTCGCACAGATCAGCCCTCCCCAGGGTTCCAAAGGTTTCATCAGATACCGATTGCCTTTTTCACTGCCGGCAACGACGACAGGATGAACCCAACCGCTCTCACACAGGTGACAACGGCGATGATGATCGCGCCGATGTCGTCGGTCAGGCTGACGATGATGGTCGGCAGTCCGTGCAGGAAGCTCAGCATCATCGTCAGAAGAAGCGAGGTCAGCACAATCAGGACAAGACCGATATTGGCCAGGAATTTTTCATGGGCAAGGATCATGCAAATGCAGAAGGCAAACTTGCAGAACATGGCTCCGGCCAGAAAAGGTGCCGATCCAGATACAGGAAAATCGGCGTAATTGAAAATGTAGGGAAATACGAAATAGAACGACAGCAGCATCTTGAAAAACAAGGTTACGGCAACACCGAACACGGCAATGGCCAAAGGCAGGACAAACATCGAAAATCCGAATGTGGCAAAGCCCTGGATGCGGCCGGTTGTGGCGTTTGTGATGAGAAACGGGGCGCCGATGAGCAGGACGGTCATGAGCACGAGGAGATCGAATATGGCCAGGGCCGACAGACCGACACTCCAGCAGCTTCCAACAATCTCAACCCCGATTGTCACAAGGATAAACAACAGGGCGCCAACAAACGGCAATTTCTTGAAGCCAAGCATTATGTTCGCCTCCAGGGAGGCGTGCGTGATTCGATGATCAGACGGGCGTTCAACATAACAAACCGCAGACGTTCTTGAAACTGGCCGGTTTGCTTCCGCCGGGCTTGCAATCTTTGTCGGGCTTACGATTTTCGTTGGGCTCGCATCCATTGTCGGGGTTGCGATTTTCGTTGGGTTTCCACAACAGGAAGAATGTCTTGTAGAGAATTGTGCTTTTCACACACGCGTTCTTTTTCTCCTCGCGTAATTCAACATTCTCAATGGCGTCCAATGTCTCCTTGGTACAGGACGCTTCAGCATCCGTTGTGGTAAATGCGGAAACGCTGCTCAATCCATAGACAATGGCAATCACAATGAGCGCCTTCTTGACGATCTTGACGTTGACAGTTCTGTTCCCCGCCGGCTGGCCGTTCCAGAACCAGTTGCCCAGGCGGGCGCCCAACGGTCCAAAAAATCCAAAGAGACCCGTGAGCCAACCCCAAAGCGAGCGGCGCTTCTTCGGCTCGACCGCCGGTGCGGGCGTCGCAGGGGCAAGTGAAGGGTCGGGCACCAAGACCTGATCGACTTTCAAAAGCACACTGGCGCTGGTGTCGCTGGATTTGCCTGATTTCGACGTCTCGGTGACCTCAAGGCGAATCCGGTAGTCGCCGATGGTCACTTCAGGCGGCAGGTGTGCGTCGACGATCAGTTGATCGGTGGCGTTCGGGCTCAGGGACCGGTCGGCGCCGTCGTCGATTTCAAACCAGCCGGATTGTATCTCGGGTCCGCCGACGATACGGGCGCGGACATGAATGTTGCGGTCGTGAATGTTCGTGACGGTGAACAGGAACCGGGCGTGGCCGTATTTGTCGCAAGTGATCCTGCGAACGACGGGCGTGATTTCCGTTGCGTTGGCCAAGCCGGGTATTCTCCAAATCGCTTGCTACGGGTTTTTGGTCGCTTGATACTTCTTCCAGAAATGGAAACCGTAGAATGACACAAGGACGCCACTGAGCATTTGCACGGGCCAAAAATTAAACAATAACATATATGCGGAAATCGCAGGGACTACGCCCCCAATCGCAATCAATTTTAAATTGAAAACGCGTCTTGTTGAAATTGCAGAGAGTATTCCACCAATGAAACAAGCGAAAAAAATCATTGATAGAAACTCACCTCCAGACCAAGTGTTAATTTTATCATTATTAGATATTGTAAATGCTTCTCGGAAAGATTTTCTGTCAAATACCATTTCAAATATAATTACAAATAATATAGAAGACAGAATACTCATAATCAATGCGCCAGCAAATCCCAAGCAAGTTAACAGCCAACCTCTGCGTGGGTGGACAATTGGTGGAGGAGGAACGTATTCCGCAACGCGTTCCAGCACGTTTACGGCAACCGGCGGGCTTTCATCGAACTTCTCCCCGGGTTCCTTGGTATCGAACACGAGTAGACCAAATTCATGTGTCCCGGGCGATGCGGTTTCCGGCACTGAAACAGACACGTTGATGCGGGTTTTTGCATTGGGTTCAAGGCGACGTTCTGACTCACCGTCAAGCGTCAACCAAGCCTTTGGCTCAGGTCGCTCAGCGATAAACTGCGCGCCGATCTTCATTCGGTCGGGTTGGGAGTTGGTGACGTCAAATGTGACATGGACAGTGTCTCCAACAGTGCAGGACAATGACTCCTGGGCCGCCGATATCTCTACAATGCTGGTCATGGAACTATCCGTGTCTAAAATGATGAAGCCGGCCAGGCGAGGCAGGTGTGTTGTTCGGGTGCAATGTTCGTAGTGCCGGAAGTGGGTATGGCATCAGTCAGCCACATCCTGAGCGAAAACAATTTCATGCGTGACGAATGCGGGTTTCTCCTGCTCGACGATTTGTCCCACAAGATCACGATAAGATACTGCGTTTGCCGGTGCAATTACCTTCACATGAAAAGAGCGCGGGCGGCCATGTTCGTCGGCGCCGTTTTCGAGGACCTCGAAGCCCGGAATGCCTGTGGCGGTTTCGAGAAACAAACACAGACCGTGCCCGGTTCCCCGCCAGCGCGACAGTTCGGGCACCGCCCGGATGAGTTCGCGAAGCCGGCCCATTCCGCTGGCAATCGGCGGCAAGGCTTCCGCCGGATCATAGTCAAAGTAGGTCTCCTGCGGCAGGTACCGGTCGAGATCCATGAAATATGCGAGCAGGATGACAAACGGGTCCGATGCCCGGTCGGTGTTCAGGTTGTCGGGCAGCGAGGCGATCGCCTCTTCGGCCGGGGACAGCATGGCGTCCATAGCGTCGATGATTGCGGCCAAGGGGGAGCCAGGCGCATTGGCGCGCTGGAAAACATCCGGCAGCAGGCGTTCAATGTGCGCTTGGGTCATCGCTACGTCTCACCGTTATCTCATGGGCGCCGGAACAGAACACCCAGGTTTCGGGCAGTTTCACTTCATTGTAGAATTCGGTCACCGAGCAAGCCTTGTAACAGATGCCAATGTCGGTTGAACGGTGTATGCCCTCAGGACCCCCGGCCAGGATTATTCCAGGTGCAGCGGCCAGCGCATTGATCGGTTGCAGCCTGCTGACATCGCGCAGCGGCAGGCCGCAGCTGACACTCGGCAGGCGCCATTCCGGATCAGGATCGTCGGGGGCAAGGCACAATACACCGCGGCGCAATGAACCCGCATAGATATTGTTGCCGTCGTGTGACAGGGAACGGCATGTTCCCGCGGACCACTTGCCGGCGTAGTTTGTCCAGCCGTCAATATCCGCGCCATCCTCGTCAAGGCGAATCCGGAAGCAGCCGTTGCCGCCCGCCCGGCCCGCTGCAGAAACGCCAGCCCACAGGTAACGCTGAGTCCTGGTGTGCTGGACCATGAGGATCCGGGCCAGTTCACCGTCAAGGCCTATATGCTGGAACGTACCGGCCCGGCCGGCGCTTACGGAAAGGTAGACACCGGCTTCGCCGCTGCCGGCCACGGCCACCATGTTCTGGCCCTGCAGGTCTGTCGATACGACTACGGCGTTTGCACCAAGGGTCGGCTGTTTTTCGTCAAACAGAATTTGCTGAGGGGCGGAGCCCGCCTGGAGTGCTACCTCGAACAGACCTGACGGCGACGCCATGAACAGCGAGGGTGTGCGGTCCCGGAACATCCAGGTAACGTCCGTTACCTCAAACTGGAACAATCCTATTTCTTCAAAGCTGTTGCCGCAGTTGCGGGAAACGTAGAGCCTGAGGGTTTCATCCTGTCTGGTGATGACGCAGATCAAACCGGCCCGGCCCGGATCGTTACCGGATTCCGGCGTGTAGGCATCGACTAGCACGACTTCTTGTTCTTCGAACGCCCGAATTGCCTCCCAGCTGTCGCCATCGTTGCCCGACCGGTAAACGTCCTGTTTGCTCGCCGTGTACCAGGTGTGGGGCTGAAAGGCGTCGCGGGTGATCGTGTCGATGTCCTCATTCGGGGCTTTGTCGATCAGCAACCGAACGTTGCCGATGCTGGCGACGCCGGCATACCGGCCGATCTGGCGAAGGACGTCCCAGGTTGTGATGGGCTTGCCGAACGGCCATCCGGATTGATCCGAGCCGTCGGCCAACGGTGTAATCAGGTGGTTAAGTTTTTCAAGCAAATGGCCGTGCATCACTTCCGGGTCCTCACCGGGGTAGACAGTGACGTCAGCCTTGACGCGCACAGTCTTGTAATGAGCCCAGCCGACCAGGCAGGATGTCCCCAGAGGTCTGCGCCTATCAAGCCCTTTTTGCACCTGTTCCAGAACGGTGTCGGGCGACGCGTCCATCAAAACTGCAGAGGTGACGGGCGAAGGCGGGTTCTCGATATCGGGAACCAGCGTGATGTTGACGGCACCGACCGCTCCGTGTTTCCACAGGGCGGCGTCCGCGATGGCCCGTGCGCGGTTGACTCCGCCCGAGCTTTGTTTCGCCAGGGCCTCAAAGTCTCTTGCGGTTACCGCGCGCTCGAGTGAATGGAGGCTCATGGGACCGCGTGCAATGGCGTTCTCCAGGGTTTCCGCCGGACTGCCGCCCAAAGCGGCAACCTGGTTGGTGACCGCAAGCCCGCCGATCGGTTCGACAAGCGTCTTGAGCATGCCAGGTCTGATATTGCCTGCACTGCCGCCGCCTGTGCGATACCACACCCGTATCTGCTGGCCGGTTTGGGGGACATCGGCCAACAGTTTCTCTTCTTTCCGGAGTCCGCCATCTTCCTTCGGAGTACGCAGTGCGGGTGCAAATGTAATTTCGCCGGTGAAGCGATTGACCACATACACCCGGCGATCATCCCGTGCGGCATCGAAGTTTTGAACCTCGCGCCATATGGCGAATGCCTTGCCGTCGAATTCAAGCATCGAGTCACTCGCCCGGGTCCGATCCAGATCCGTCTCAATGCCAACCAACAGGTTTGACCCGGGCAGGTTCGGTTCTATGATCGGTACCTGCGCCACGCGCACGGACTGGCCCGGTCTGCCGGTTCCGGTTCCGCACAGTTCGCCCTTTATCGTCTGGCAATGCGCCGCGCGAACAGCGACGTCGGTCTTGCCTGGATCGAGTACGGCCGCACTCAGGGTCTCGAACACGGGGCTTTCGGAGCCGTCGTTTGATCTTGGCGCTGTCACACGGGTGCCCATGGGAATTTCAATTTTGGTCTTTTGCGGTTTTGCGAGCGAGAAGGTGAGGGTGACGCTCGACGCGGACGGGGGATGCGGTTGCACACCGATCAAATTCAGCAGGGCGACGAAGACCTTGTCGGGGAGACGGTTCAGACGATAGATCATCATTTCGGTCAGATGGGCGAAAGCCTCAATCAGCACCACGCCGGGATCGCCGGGAGACAGGTCTGTCCAGGTGGTGGAATTCTGGCGCACGACCGCCAGTGCCTCTTCAACGAGTTGGTCGAAATTTCTGTCGTCCAGGTTTGGTGAGGGCAGGGGCATATCAATAATCCGGAGATGATAGGTCTAGGGCAAAAACGAGGCTTTCTTCTTCCTGGGTGCGCCGCACACGATAGTGCAGCGTCACCCGCATTACCTGATGTTCGGTGTCGTCACGGCTGGCATCAACCTTGAGGATGTCGACACGCGGTTCCCAGTCGGTCACAGCCTGTTTGACGTAATGCATCGCCAGACCGTGGGTGGTCTCATCATTGGGCGAGAATACAAGGCGATGGAGTTCGCAACCATAGCCGGGACGGCGCAGCCGCTCGCCGGGGATGGTCGACAGCAATATCCGGATCGCCTGACGGATGGACTGTTCTCCGTCGATAAGGGAGAGTTGGCCGAGATTTGAAACAGTGAGCCCGACTTCGGCCGATCCCATGTCGAAGTCCGGATGGGTAAACCTGAGGGCGGCAAAATTTTTGCGCGGATCCGTCATCGGGTCAGGTACTCACGTTTACAAATTGCTGCCCGGGTGCCCGGACCTTGTAGTTCACAACGCCGGGCGGTGTGCCGTCGGTCAGACCCGTAACAGGTTCAAGGCAAACCTTTCGTCCGTCAACGCTGACAAAATCCGAATAGCCTTTCTTGACGGCCAGGGTCGTCAGACACGGTTTGATGGTTGGACCGATGTTCGGGCAACCAACGATCGGTTTGCCTACCGGGTCGGGCGACACCAGCACGGCTTTACCATCAATGGTCACGAACTGTTGTGACGCAACAATGCCGACAATGCCGACAACATGGTCGCAGGTCACAACGGCGGTTTGAGTCAGAGCAAGCATTACGTCCTATCAAAATCGACCGAATCTGCCGCAATACGAATGCGTTTTCCGGGCGCCTCTATTGTCAAGTCGGTCTGCGAATGGAGGATGGTCTCACCGTGTTTTATGGCAAAGTAACTCCCCGCCGCGGTTTCGAGATGAATTTCGGATTTGGATACATCGATTCGGGCGCCGTCCTTCTGTACCAGGTGCAGACTGTCATCGGCGTCGTCCAGACAGATTTGCTGCCCCCCCGGTGTCCGCAGGAAATACTGCCGCACGTTGTTGCCGTCGACGCCCAGTTCGTCAGGGGCGCCGGTGCCGAACAGGCATCCCAGAACGATACCCTGGGATGGGTCTCCCGAAACCAGCAGGACCAGCACGTCATCGCCGACGTCAGGCAAGGCAATCAGGCCTTTGTTGTGGCCGGCTGCGGGCAGGACGACCTCGAGCCAGTCGGTTTCAATGTCGTCGTAGCAGGTCAGTTTGAGTTTCAGACGTCCAAGCTTTTTGGGGTCGTCGACGCGCGTTACCTTGGCAACGGTCACCTCGGTATCGTGACGACGCGGTGTGATCTGAGGGACAAGAGAGTCGAACTCTGTCAGGAAACCGTTCCGTTCATCAATGGTATGCGTGACCGAAGACAGGACATAGGGTCCCCTTGTGGCGGGGTTGACACCCGACACTTCCAGGCCGCCGCCTACATGCAGATGGATGTTGCCGTCGGCAATCCCCCAGACGGTCATTTCGCGTGACACGCGATGGTCCAGCTCCGACTGTGCATGCGCCTGGGCCTGCTCAACACTCTGATAGGGTGTTCCGAACGAGCGAATCTTAAGATCAAGTCCGGCGGACGACATGCGGGGGCGCGCTGAACGAGGTTGGGAGGCGGTCGCGGTCAAGCCGGTTGCATCCCAGGGATTCCAGCCATTCGCCTCCACCGTCCGGCACGTGCGGTCCACATTCTGCTCGAACCGTACTTCAAGCAGAGAGTCCTCCAACGCCAGCTCCGCAATGGTTCCGTCGCCCTCCAGGGTCACGAACTTGAGAACCTTTCCTTCGAGGAAAAAATAGAGGCCGCTCCTGGCGGCGATCTCACGGAGAAACTCAAAATCGTTCTGGCGTAGTTGCACCAGGTGATGCCAGAGAGGGCCCGTTCCGGAAAGGTCCACCGACAAACTGATTTCCTCGGCAATTGCCGTAACAACGTCACGGGTAGACTTGGATACGAAATCCCGGACGGACTGGCGTTGCCGCAGCTGTTGGGTGCGGTCGTAGGCTCTTATCCGGATCGAAGTCTGTCGCGCGGCGTCTCGTTCATAACTAACCGCCGTAATGTGGCCCTCGAACAACTGAACGCCGGGGCTGAAGACCGACACGGCGATAACCGATCCAGACTCAAGTGCGAGGGTGCTGTCCGGTGCCTGCAGAACAACTTCACACAGCGACGGCAATGACAGGCGATGTTGCACGCGCACGTCGCTGACGACACCAGGCAGGTCGCGTGGGCCTGATCCTGATTCGTAACGCAGACTGACGTGTGGAACTTCCTTAACAACTGCCAATAGTTCGCCTCAACTTTGTGGAAGTGGTGGAATTTCAATCAATACGCCCGGCGGCAGCGCCCCGGGATCTTCGATCGTGTTCGCCGCCGCAATTACCCGCCATAAGCTGGCATTGCCGTAATACCGCTCTGCAAGCTGGTCGAGGCGTTCAACAACTGCCGCGCCGTCCGCCTCACCCGTCTCCGCCGTACGATGGAGGATCGTTTCGTTCTGGGTGTTTTTCGGATTTTCCGCTTGGTGCGTTCTCGAACGTACGTGTCCCGCTCCTGATGCCGCAGCACCAGACATCAGCGACTGACGCTTCGACCTGTCGCCATCGTCGGGAAGCTCCAGAAGTTTCAACCGTAGCCACGACCGTCGGGGAATGCCCGTGGGTCCGAAATTTTCCAAACGTTCCGCGACCGATTTCACAACTCCCCGGATGTTCCAGGTCTTGCCCCAGACGAAACGCGTGACCGGTGGCCGTTTTCCCGCTGAGGGATCTCCGCGGGCATTTTCTGACAATTGCCAAATCGGACCTGTGAGCTCCCGGACATCGTTGGAAATAATCGACGACCCAGACGAGAGCGTTACATCGAACAGAAGATCGAGGTCGAGTTCGGTAAAGCCGCCGCCATTGAACAGAAGTGCATTGCCCGCGTTGCCGGTGCCCGACAAACCGTCTGCCGAGTAATCTGACAGTGTCAACCCGGCGTGGCGTTTGAGCACGAGGTTTTCAGGATTCAGCATACAGCGCAACTGTACGTTTGTGTCCTCGACCAGAAAGGCGACGCGCTCCATGGCTAGCCTCTCTGCTCTTTTTCAAGTTTCTCGATCCAGTTCCGGGAACGCAGGTTGCCCATGCGGGCGCTGTCTGGCCGTTGCGGTGACGCGGGAAGTGACGGCCAGTAATTTGCGTGTGCGGGCCGGTGTTCCGAGATCTCCGGTTCGGTTTCACTGCGAGATGCGGGCTGGGCAAATACATTGGCCGGTCGCGGCGTCTCCCGGTCGGGCCGAACGCCGACACGCTGCGGTCTATCCTCCTCGGCAATCCAGGCGGGATCCTTTGGCGTGAGGTGTGCCTGGGTTGAAATGGGATTGTCGGGCTGTGCGGGAGGAGGGCCGTGTTCGTCGGCTGCTCGCGCCCCGATGCGTTTGGTTGCCGTGTGCCTGCCGTCCGCTGGCTCGAACCTCAACCGGAACGGATCTTGTGTCCTTGGCGCCTCAGGCGTTGCTTCTTCTGGTTGGGCTATTGAATCTGCAAGGCGTGGCCGGGCGGCCGGTGTGTTTGCCGTGGGACGTCCGGACGGTTTCAGAGGCGGTAAGTTTGTCTGTTCCGGTTTCGCTGGTGTCAAAACCGGCGGTTCTGCAACGGTTTCCTGAATGCCGCGCAAAGCTGCAGTTGTGTGTTCTGCCTTCTTTGGCCTTTGACGCGGCATATGATGTGGCATTCCCGCTGCAGGACCAACGGGTGTTTCTCCGGTGCGCGGACTCAGCAGTTCCGGTGCGCGCTCCGCAACCAATTCCAGCCAATGTGCCGGTGGCCCGCCGGCGCCGGCCCGGGGCGAATCGTCATGCCCGTCCTTTTCAACCGGCGCCACTAGGCGATCCAGTGCCCCGGCCAGGGTGCGAAGCATCCCTGCGAAATGCCGCAACGCCGGTTGCCATAATGCTGTGCCGCCTGAATCAGGCACGCTCGATGCCTTCGCACGCAAAGCTGATTGTCTCAATTGCCGCTTCGTTCTTGAGTGCGTCCATCTGTGCGCCGCGCCATGTGGTCGGCCAGGCATCAGTGAGGTTCCACCGGGTCAGTTCCTTGCCGCTGGGCTCGACAAGGATGACGGACAGATGGCGGCGACTGACATTGCCGCTCACCGCCGTCATCAGCCAATCCCAGAGTTCGCGTGAAGCCGTCAGGCCCCATTTCAGCGTGACGTCGCCGTACGCGACGCGGCCGGCAAGTTTGCGAACAGCCGGCGCGCCACCGCCCTCGCGGTAGTTGATGGCTTCGACATCGATGCTCAGACCGCTTACCTCGGTAAAATATCCGACCGGACCCTCGCCAAGATCGAGAACGAAGTTGTATGCGCGATATATATCATTCTGTGCCATGATCTTAGCTGTCTCCCTTGCCGGATTCCGGTCGCCACATACCAAGTTTGAATACAATGAACTCCGCAGGTTTCACCGGCGCTATGCCGATCTCCGTTACCAACCGTCCGGCATCGATGACCTCCGGCGGATTCGTTTCATCGTCACATCTGACATAGAACGCCTGTTCGGGGGTTTC
This sequence comes from Alphaproteobacteria bacterium, assembly GCA_021775805.1. Taxonomy (GTDB): domain Bacteria; phylum Pseudomonadota; class Alphaproteobacteria; order Rhizobiales; family JAJFHC01; genus JAJFHC01. Next base: position 12,836 of record JAJFHD010000087.1, read on the forward strand.
CCCGAGCAAGGCGCCTTCGCGCCACAGGACGGTCAGGAAGGCGCGAACGTTTCGTTCCACGCTTTTCCACAAGGTCATGTCGTTGGGTTCAAAAACCGTCCAGCGCGTGCCGTTTTCGATTGACTCCTTGACCATGTTGACGAGCCGCCGAACGTTGACGTAGCGCCATTCACTGGCTTCGTCCGCCAGTGTGCGGGCGCCCCAGATCCTGATGCCGGAATCGGGAAAAAACCGAATGATGTTGACGCCTACCCGGTTCAGCTCGCCCTGTTCCTCTCGTGTCACGAGACGCTTCAGGCCCAACGCCCCTCGAACCGAATCGTTGGCCGGCGCCTTGTGGACGCCGCGCGTGGCGTCGGTACGGGCATAAATGCCGGCGATGTGACCTGACGGTGGTGTCGCAACGGTCACCTTCGGATCTAACGGATCGCGCACCAGGATGTGGGGAAAGTAGAAAGCGCCATAGCCGCCGTCAGATGTTCTGGGACGCAAGCCCCGATCCTTTTTTGCGCCTCCGTCCTCGGAGACGGTGCCGACTTTCTTCAGCAATTCGATGTTATCTACGTCATCCTGGGCATCCAGGATCGCGACGCGGTCGCCCAGTTTTTCACAGTGCGACAGTACAGCGTCATAGGATGCCGGATCATGGCTCCCCGGAGCGCAGACGATGGCGATTTCATCGAAGGCCTCAAGCTGGCTAAGGGCCTGCATCAGGTCGCCGTCGGCGCCCGTGTTCACAATAAAACATCGGCCACCGCCATTTTGGAAGAATCCGTGCACAGCGCGGGCGAGATCATTGCTGTCATTGTTCGCGGCCACAAAGTCGCCCACGAATTGTGACCAGTTGATGCATGTACGAGGCTCGTTCGTGTAGGCCTCAGCCTTGGGCGCCGCACCCAAAAATGCCACTGTACTTGTGCCAACCATACCTATCGGCTTTGGCCCGGTTGAGACTTCTTCGACGTAAACGCCGGGGGTCATGTAGTTTACCATGTCACAGATCTTTCGGTTCAAATTCAACAATCAATGGTCGATCCAAGATCGATATCTCGACATCCTGTTCTTGTCCTTTCGCATGGATTCTCAGATGCTTTCTTTCCGGTTTCGATGACACACCGGGAAAGGTGAAATCACCATGGTCATCGGTCTTTGTCGATTGATTAAGTTCGGGCAGCGAGATGGTCGCGCGCGGGATAACCCGCTGCCCCGGACCAACGAGTTTTCCGTGCAACACAACAAGCGAACCCAAGACGACCTCGGGCTGCTGGGATACCGTCGGAAGTCCCGGCTGGGTATCTGCGATACTGAGCGGCGCTCTAAGGAAAAATCCCGGCTGCGGCAAAACACTGAAGGCGCGCCACACATCGCTGCCGATTTCTTTGAACTCGGGATCAATTTCGGGGTGTTCCAGCGCGGCTACGGCTGCCTGGCCAAGAAGGGCATGGCTTTGCGTTACATCGCTGGCGGTCGCTGTTACGAGATAGCGCAGAAGCACTTGCAGTGGATGGCGGCGGCGGCTCTGAATGGGTTCGGTCGGCAGCAAGTCCAGCAGGTGCAGATTAAGTGCCTCAGGGCTGCCGTTCGTTGAGGGGGGCGCCAAGGCCACCCGTGTTCCGTTGGTCGCATCACTCAGCCAGTCGACAAGATACCGATCAACCGTTTCGATCATATGAGCTCCCGAGGCAAATTGGAATCGCGCGGCTGCATCCAGTGCGGACGTTAGGGTGTCAAAGCTACGACTATTTCAAAACCTGATCAATATGATTATTTCTTACGGTGTGGGATAAGTTTCGTCTTATTGTTTATTTAATTACTTAAAAAGTGAGATATTAAAACTTTAATACTAACGTTTTTTGGGGGTTTTACTGAACGACATTTGATCTCGATCTGATACCCTTGTTCGGTTTGCCGGGAATCAGATTTTTCCGGCTCTGGGCTCGATGACCGGCGGGTGGCACGTTCGACTGCTGCATGAAACCGGCGGTTCCCAAAGCATTCCGGAGTTTTCCCGTGCCTTCTGACAATGCGTCCTCTCGTTCGGAACACCAATTGCGATTCAGCCCTGCCAGTATTCGCCCGAGCGGTGGTTCTCCTGTTCAACTTCAGCAATCCGGCGTTGGGCTTTTTGCCCGGAACGCTGGACAACCAGGCTGAGCAAAGCCTCGAGAAACAATACGGTCGACACTTCGGAAGCGAAGAAGTGAGGGCTTGCGGTCGGTGCGAAGACAACTTCGTTTGCGAAATCGGCTACGGGTGCACTGTAACTGTCGACAATTGCAACAACGGCCGCGCCGCGGTCCTTTGCCTGTCTGGCGGCAGCTACCGCGGTTCGGGCATAGGGCTGCTGTGAAAGCACGAGCACGGCATCGTCCCCGCCAATCTCAGGCAGGGCCATGGCCATGGAGCGATGGCTGCCCATGACCACATGCCAGTTCGCCAATGCCATCTGTGCGCTGTATCCGAGATAGTCGATCAAGGCCGCGGAGCTGAGTGCTCCGATCAGCACTACAGTTCTCGCCCGAACAAGCGTTTCGACGATCCGTGCGAGACGGCTGTCGTCGATGGTCTCCACCAGACGATCGATGTTCTCCACACTTGCCGCTGCATGCCGCCTCAAGAAGGATGTGTCACTTGCGATGCCCGAGTGCTGCAAGGCGCTGGCCTTCTCGGCAAAACTCCGGCTGCGCATGCGGACTTCGTCCCGGCAAAGATTGCGCAGTTCTTCGAAGCCCTCAAAGTCCAGCGACCGTGCCAGTCGCGAAAAGGTTGCAGGCTTGATCAGGCTCTGCTTTGCGGTCTGCCGCAAGGATTGCATGGCCACAGTGTCCGAGTTGCTCAGAATGTAGTCAGCTGCCCGTTTGAGCTCCGGGCTGAGGTGCGCCAGCCGCTGGACGATCGCCTGTTGCAGTGCATCCGTTTGCGCCACCTGTGTTGTCCTCATCGAGAATCCGTTGAAGATACATTTGTATCTTATGTTGACATGTTAGTATCGTATGTTTCATTCTGAATCAAGAACGTCTTCGTTCGAGCGGAAGATCCACATGCGACCGGAATCATTGCCACAGCAAACGTCTGTCGTCGTCATCGGCGGCGGCATCATGGGGTGTTCGACACTCTATCATCTTGCAAAAATGGGTGTTTCCGACGCGATCCTTGTGGAGCGCAACAAACTGACATCGGGGACAACATGGCATTCCGCGGCGCAGGTGCGGGCGTTGCGCTCGTCACGGAATCTTACCCGGATGATTCAGTATTCGGTGGAGCTTTACGCACAGCTTGAGCGAGAAACCGGGCAAGCCGTGGGCTGGATCCAGAAAGGCTCGCTTTCAATCGCCACCACGCCGGGGCGCCTCGATCACATCAAACGCCAAGAGGCTTTGGCGAAGGCCTATGACGTCAACGCCACGTCGATCTCGTCGGGCGAGGCCAAGGAGCGCTGGCCGCTGATGAACGCCGACGATGTGATCGGTGCCGTCTGGTCGCCGGATGACGGGCGGGTCAGCCCTTCCGATGTTTGTGCGGCTCTGGTGAAATCTGCCAGGAGCATGGGTGCAATGCTGCTCGAAGACACCGGCGTGACGGGGATCGTGACGAACGCCGGCAGGATCGTGGGTGTTGAGACGAGCCGGGGCACTGTGATGTGCGATGCCGTCGCGCTGTGCACGGGGCTCTGGTCGCGCGAGGTTGCTGCCATGGCGGGTGCCCAGGTACCGGCGTTGGCCTGTGAACATTTCTATCTGTTGACCAGGCCGATCGAGGGCATCACCGGCAACATGCCGACACTCTCGGACCATGACAGCCATCTCTACATCCGCGATGACAGTGGCGGTCTGTTGGTTGGCTGTTTTGAACCCATGGGCAAGCCGATCGAGCCGGGCGTGCTTGACGGCAGCGTCGAATTCCAGTTGCTGGCCGAGGACTGGGATCATTTCGAACCGATGATGATGAACGCGCTTCACCGCCTGCCTGCGCTGGAGACGGCGGAGGTAAAGATGCTTCTCAACGGCCCGGAGAGCTTCACACCCGACGGCATGTTCATGCTGGGCGAAACCGCCGAAACAAGGGGGCTTTTCCTGGGCTGCGGGATGAACTCGGTCGGGATTGCCTCGGGCGGGGGTGCGGGTATGAACCTCGCCCACTGCATCGTTCATGGGTGCACGGCCTATGACCTGTCGGAAGCGGACGCCAAACGTTTTGCGCCCGTGTTCAACGATCTCAATCACCTGATGGCGCGCGCGCCCGAGATCCTCGGCACACATTATGAAATCAGCTATCCCGGCCGTCAGTTGGCCACGGCACGCCATCTTCGCGCCTTGCCCCTGGAGGAGCCATATATGGCCGCAGGCGCACATTTCGGCCAGTTTTACGGTTGGGAGCGACCGCTCTATTTCAACAAGCGCAATGAGCCCGCGCTGACCTTTGGCAAGCCGGACTGGTTCGACAATGTCGCTGCCGAAGTGGCCGCCGCCCATGAGGAGGCCGCCATCTTCGATGCTTCGTCGTTTGGCAAGATCGAGGTCGAAGGACCGGATGCGGCAGCATTCCTGCAGCACACCTGCGCAGCCAACATGGCAAAGGCACCGGGTACCGCGATCTACACTGCTGTGCTGAACGAGCGCGGCACTTATGAGTCCGATGTCACGGCCCACCGGATCACGTCGGACCACTACCGCCTCTTTGTCGGGACCAGCGCCATCAGGCGCGACCTTGCCTGGTTCGGCCGTCATACAGAAGGTTTCGACGTGCACCTGAGGGACAGCACCGAGGACTATGCTGTACTGGGCCTGATGGGACCCGAGGCCGCGCGCATTGTCACTGAGGTCGGCGCGCCGGAGTTGAACGGCCTGGGGTACTTCAGAATCGGCTCTTCCCATATGGCCGGCAGACATGTGCGTGCGGTGCGGATGTCCTATGTCGGCGAGGCGGGCTGGGAACTTACCATCAAGGCCGCCGACGCCGAGGCCGTTTATGAGACACTGGTGGCCGCCGGGGCCGTGCCGGCCGGCCTCTATGCCCAGACGTCGATGCGAATCGAAAAGGGTTTCGCTGCAATCGGACATGAGCTCGACAGCGACATCAGTCCGGTCGAATGCGGTCTGGACGGGATGGTGTCAATGAAGAAGAACTTCATCGGTGCCGACGCGCTGGCCGAGCGCCGTCGAACGGCGAAACGTTCGCTGGTTACGGTGATCTTTGACGACGCAGACGCGGGGCCACTGGGTCACGAGCCCATATTCATCGGAGATGCCATCATCGGGCATACCACTTCGGCCAGCTTCGGTCACCGGATCGGCAAACCCGTCGCCCTTGCCCACGTGCGTGTGGACGAGCCCGAAGGTCGTGAAGTCGATGTGGAAGTGACGGGACGCCGCTTTGCAGCGCATATGCAGCTCGCCCCCGCCTTTGACCCGACAGGCGCGAGGATGAAAAAAGCCTCGTAGGGTTAGCTCTACCCGTCATAACGTCAGTGCCCGCGCAGATCCACGACCAGCTGCAGGAAGTTCTCGACCAGTTGGTCACCGGCATCCCGGCCGTGATACTTGAGCATCAGTTCCGGTGCTTTGAATCGCCAAACGGCGCCCAGGGTTTCATGAGTGCCTTCCGGGTGAAACTGCGTGCTGTAACAATGGTCACCGAAATCCAGAGCGGCGACGGGAACTCGGGCACTGCTGCCCAGCAGAACACCGCCGTCAGGCATGCTGGAGACGTGCTCGGTGTTGGCAAAATGAAAACAGGCGTTGTCGGGAATCGACCTCATGATGGCGCTGGATCTGCCGGCATCCGTTAGCCGAAGTGGAAATGTCCCGGCAAAGGGTCCTACCTCGAGACGCTCGACGCTGGCGCCGTGTGCGTGTGCAATCAGCTGGTGGGAGCCGCATATCGCCAGTATCGGGATCCTGCGGGCGCGCATTTCCGGCAACCACGCCCGAACCTGACGTTGCCATTCGGTGTGGTCGTGAACCGAGTTGTAACTGCCGGCCAGTACCAGACCATCCACTTCTTCGGGCCGAGGCAATGTTTCTCCAATGCATACATTGCGTGTCCCGATCGTAACCCCGGCCACATGACCATAGCGTTTTACAAACCAGACGCCTTCCTTGTCCTTGTCTTCGAAATGATCATAGACCGAGGCATCGTAGCTGCCCGGTATGCCCATCATTTCGACAAAGCATATTCGCTTGTTTGGCGTTGGTGAATTATTGGTCAAGACTGAAGCCCTGTTTCTGTCAGCGTCAGATTCATAGATCCGACAGCCACGGGAGGCCAGTGCAAATTCTGCAAAATCCGGAAGGGCTTGCGGGTCGCTGTTGATGGGTTCTTCAACAGCTCTCGCGTGCGCTTCGACGAAATTCACCCGCCGCTCTTGTATTTCCGCGAAAAGTGAGGCGCCAGACCGTGGGAGGGTTCGTGATTGAAGAAGCCGTAGGGCCTTAGACGGAACTCGAACCAGCGCGTGGGCAGGAGCGGCCAGTCTTCTGGTCTGGTGACGTGGCGAAATCCCAGCGAGTACCACAGCACAAGATCCTTGTTTTCCAGGGGCTGCTTGTCGGCAACGAATGCCGGCAATCCGTCTCCGCCTTTGCTCTGATTTGGGAAGTCTCCCGCCGGCCACAACTCGGCCGGATCATGGGCTGTGACCCACAACTTGTGGGCGGTGAAGGCGGCACGTGCCTGGGGCGGGTCGTCGGGCGAAAGAATCGAGGGAACGGAACCGCCTTCCTCCAGCTGATAGCCCGGATGGTGACCGAGCAGCGTCCGGCGCGAAGGATTGATGATGCGCCAGATCTCGCCACGACCGCCGCTGTCCGCGATGACAGGACCTTCGGCTGTGACGGTTTTGCGTTCCAGGTCCCACAAACTCTTTCGAATGTTGCCGGCGGGCAATTTTCGGACCCTGAACTTTTCGCGCACCAACGTGTTGTTCTGCCCGTCGACATCGAGATCGACGCGAAAGCTGAAATAGTGGTCATGGTAGGGGGCGACCAGATAGGGCGCTACAAAGGCGCCATGGGCGGATGCTTCCTTGCCGCCGGGGGCGGTGGCGTTCTCGACAGCAACCGTCTTTACCGCGTCAAGTCCGGTGGCACCCGCCCGCACGCGGATCTGCCCCGATCGATCGAAGACATAGTCGATGACATAGTCGTAATTGCCGAGCGTCGGTATGTAGCGCACGACCAGTTCCACCTTCGGCCGCGATATCACCCGGTCTGCGCCGGTGGTGTAGTGGCGCCAGGCCGGATCGGCGGTATTGCGCTCAAAGATGCACATCGCCCGGTCGACCTTGAACATGCGTCCGGAGTCTGAGGGGAATGTCAGATTCAGATAAACCGCGTGTTGGGGACAGTCCCTTCCCGGATCGAGCGGTGACGTGAGGTATCCCAGTCCATACTCGCCGGCATCGAGAAACGACTTGAAGCTCCATCCCGGATGGGGGTCCATATAGGGCACGAACATCTCCGCCAGCGCCATCTGATAGGCGATCAACCGCTTCTCCCCGGCATCGTCAAAACGGATCAGCGACAGGATCAAACCGGCACGGCGGTCGGCGCGCACATGAAATGACCAGTCGTGCCATGCCACCTGGACCGCATCCTTGACGATGTAGTTCTGGCCTTGCGGCGACACCACAAGAACCGGTTTGGGCAGGTCGGCGGTGGGGATGGGGCCAAGGCCATGGCTTTGAATACGGTCGGCCGGGATCACCGGCTCCACGTCGATGACATCAATAATCGTGTCGCCATCGACGTCGACAACCGCAATCACACCCTCGATCGGGCGGGCCCAGTCGGGGTGATTGCGTCCGGTTCGCTTCACGATCTGATAACAGGTGACCTTGAAGATCCGCCGCTTGCCATGGCCCTCGGACGGAAAGTGCCCGGCCGACAGGGGCACGCATGAGATCGTTGAAAAGTCCTTGTAGCCGCGCTTGCCCATCGCCTGCTGCCAGCGTTTGTCGGCCTTGGCCAGCTTGCCGGCGCGGTCCCATTCGCTTTGCATGATCGAGGGTTGTGCACCGGGCAGTTGCCGTTGGGATGACACTGACTTTCGGTCGAGATCGACGATGGCCTGGGACGTCTTCCCCGGGTCGCGCATGACAACGAACGCGGACCGGCTGATCGGCTTTCCGGGACTCCACGTGAGAACATCGGCCTTGGGCATTTCTTTCAGCGTGATCACGGGAAACAGCGTTGACGGGCCCGCCAGACCTGCTTCGCGCACCAGCCGGACGGCCTCGGTCACTTCGGGAAATGTCAAGGCATCCATCGGATGGCCGGCCTGGGCGTTGGCGTCTGTCGTCGATACCGGTACGAGGGACGACAGAATTGCGCTCAAAAGAAATCCGACAAACAGATCTTTTCGCTTTGGTAATCTGGTCAATGGAATGCCTCGTGTATTAACGTGTCGAACCGGTCGCGATCGTGTGTCCGATTGTGTAGTATTGGCGGCAGGTCAGGCAATGCGGCGTTGTTGACAGTCCTCAATTTCCGGAGCGATACCGTTGGAAAATCCAATCCATCAAGATGATGTCCCAACCATGAAACCTACCCGTCTCGATCATGTTCTTGAATTGATTGACCAGGCCAACGCGAAGGATCCGACCGAAGTAAATAGTCTCAGTGGCAAACGGCCGTCGGAACTGGTTTACGGCGAACGCATGTCCTCGGCTCTGGACCGTTTCAGCGGCGGCGCCGGCGATTGTCTGCGCATCGCCGTGCGCGCCCAGCATATTGAGCGCTGGACATGCCCGCGTGACAGTTATCCGGACGGCCGCAACGGTTATCTTGCCTGGCGTAGCGATCTCAAATCGTTTCATGCGCGCCGAGCGGGCGAACTGATGCGGGCGGCGGGATATGATCAACCCGACATCGATCGCGTTGGTGCCCTGATCCGCAAGGAGAGACTGAAACGGGATCCTGAAGCGCAGATTCTGGAGGATGTTGCCTGTCTCGTGTTCCTCGAACATTATGCCGGCGACTTCATTGCCAAACACGACGATGACAAAGTCGTCGATATTCTCAAGAAGACCGCCAGAAAAATGTCAGAGGACGGACTGTCTGCCGCAAATAAGTTGGCCTTGCCCGATCGCCTGGGACGGTTGCTTGTCAAGACGCTGACCAATGCCGACGAGACATGAGGTCAGCGCCCCGACGTCGCCCCAGCCCCGAAGCGATCTCTGTTAGTCAGGTTTCTTTGTCGACTCTTCAAGGTAGGCAATGACGTTGATGATCTGTTTTTCCTTTTTCAGACCGGGAAACACCATCTTGGTGCCGGGCACCATTTCCTTGGGTTTAGCGAGATACTCAGCCAGCGTCTCGGCTGTCCAGACTATGCCCGACGCCTTCATGGCCTTGGAGAACTTGAAGCCTTCGAGTGTGCCGGCTGTTCGACCGAACATACCGACCAGATGCGGACCGACCTTGTTCTTCTCCTTGTTGACAAAGTGGCAGGCCTTGCATTTGTTGAAGACCTTCTTGCCCTTTTTGACATCGCCTTCCGCGATTGCGGGAGAGGTCAGCAATCCAACGCCCAACAGTGCTGCGCACAGTTTTGCAAGTGTCGAGTTTTTCATTCGGATATCCTCCAGGTTTTCAGATTGCGGTTCACAGATTTCAAACGGATCGGATTGAATTTGGATGGCGCGGATATGTTCAAGCTGCTTTCGGCTGCTCACGGGCGACTTGTTGCCAGACGGTCACGAGGGCGGAAACGAGGTCATCCATCAGGGCGTCATTGTGCATCGGACTGGGCGTGAGCCGCAGTCGTTCCGTTCCGCGCGGCACGGTCGGATAGTTGATCGGCTGCACGTATATGCCGTGATCCAGCATCAACAGACCTGTCATCGCGCGGGCACGTTCGGGGCATCCGACGAGCACCGGTACAATATGCGTTTGCGAGGGCATCACCGGCAAGCCGGCTTCCTTGAGCAAGGTTTTCAGGCGTTGCGCGCGTTCCTGGTGTTGCTGGCGCAGTTCTTCGTGACCCTTGAGATAGCGCACGCTCGCAAGCGCGCTGCCAACGACAGAAGGGGGGAGCGAGGTGGTAAAGATAAACCCGGAGGCATGGCTGCGCACCGCATCCACCAGTGCCGTGGATCCTGTGATGTAACCGCCCAGACAACCGAATGCCTTGGCCAGTGTGCCTTCGATTACGGTGAGACGGTGGGCGACGCCTTCGGCTTGGGAAACACCGCCGCCCCGGGGACCGTACAGGCCGACCGCGTGGACCTCGTCGAGATAGGTCATGGCGCCATACTTGTCCGCCAGATCGCAAATCTCGGCAATCGGGGCAATGTCGCCGTCCATTGAATAGACCGACTCAAACGCAATCAGCTTGGGCCTGTCGCGCGGCTGTTCCTGGAGCAGGGCTTCAAGATGGACCATGTCGTTGTGCCGGAAGATCTGTTTTTCGGCGCCGGACTGGCGTATGCCGTCGATCATCGATGCATGATTGAGGGCATCCGAGAAGATGACGCAGTCCTTCATCAGTTTTGCCAGGGTCGACAGTGTCGCCGAATTCGATACGTAGCCGGACGTGAACACGAGAGCCGCCGGTTTGTCATGAAGGTCGGCAAGTTCCCCTTCCAGTTCGACCAGGAGATGGTGGGTGCCCGAAATATTCCGGGTGCCGCCCGATCCGGCGCCCATGCGCTGTACCGCCGACACCGCGCCCTCGATCACGACCGGGTTCTGACCCTGACCGAGATAGTCATTGGAACACCAGACGACCACACGGTCAGGACCTGTTCCGTGATTGCGGGCAAGGGGAAACTCTCCTGCAATGCGTTCGAGATCGGCGAATACGCGATAGCGGTTCTCACCACGCACTTCGGCGACGGCATCTTCAAACAGGCGCTCGTAGTTCATCTTGACATCCCTTCCGCTGGGCCCCGCACTAGGTCATTTTGCGCATATGGTGAAAGTGCCGGCACGCGATGTCTTTGTCCTAGGTCAATCAATTCTGAGTTATTTCACGGGAGGTCCGGTCAGGATCGGCGTGTACAAGATGAGAAAAATCAGAAACCCCGAGATCCACAACCCGCCGGCTGCAAAGACCACGAAATAGTATTCGTCGGGAAAGAAGTTCAAAGCAAATCCACGCAACAGTGCGGCTGCCGTGATCAGCAGATAGGCAATTGCAATCGGGCGGGCGACAACAAGCGGCCTGCCTGTGTGCCCGAGCGGTGCGCGTGTCATCATGGCCAGGGTCATGCCGCCGACCGCGCCGATTGCCAGCAGATGCAAGGCGGCATTATGAGACGGCCAATCCATCAGCAGGGATGTGGCCAGAGCCGCGAGGCCAACGGCGACCCACAGATACGCCAGATGCAGGCTCCACAGGATAGGGTCGCCGAGCACGGAACGCCCCTGCCACAGCGAAAGCCGCACCAGATTGACAAGGGCTGCCAGACCGGCGGCAATACCGGTTGCCGTGTCCGGCAGCGCGAAGACGTAACATCCAAGAACCGCGGCGACAGCGGCCATGCTGGCAATGTCGAGAAATCCTGAACTGCGCGGCACGTCCTCCTGGCCATTGCCACGCCGGACGATCGCATTGCGTGTGAATGACGGCACGATCCGGCCGCCGAGGATGACAATCAGCAGTGTCGTCGTGACCAGGGCAACGGCTAGACCCCAGGACGCGGTGTCCTCAGTCAACCCGGTCCACTCGCCATGGACCGCACCATTGGCAACGATCAGCATCATGAGCAGGAAGAGGAAGATGAGATTGCGGGGTGCGGGCCGCTTGATGAGTCCCAGCAGCACAATTCCGCCCACGAGCGGCAAATGGGCCATATCGACGGCGGCAACCAGGATTGCAGGAAGAAAAGACGAGAACCACAGGACCACCCGTCCGGCGATCCAGACAATTGCGAGACCCAGCAAAGGCCAGCCGCTGACGCGTCCGGCACCGGTCCAGCCCGGAACCGCTGTCAGCATGAATCCGGTGATCACTGCAGCGGCGAAGCCGAACAGCATTTCGTGGCCATGCCACAGGTGTGTTGCGACCGCGATGGTTGGTGTCAGGACGACCGCATTCAGGCTGTGCAACATAAGCCAGGCCATCCAGGCGAGCATCGATATGACGGCGTAGAGCCCGGCAAGCAGGAAGAAGGGACGGAATCCGACGGACAGGAATGGCGCTTGAACGTCAGGATTTGTGTTCATACGCCGAATTCCAGCCAGTTTCCGGCCATGTCCTCAGCCAGAATTCTTGCGTGCGGAAACTGCCTGGCGATTCGTGCGGTCATGTGGCTGCCCGCGACAGCCAGTGCCGTCGAAAGGGCGTCGGCCAGAAGGGCCGAAGATGCAAGCACGGTGATGCTTTTGTAGTCATGCGGCGACCGTCCGGTGTCCGGGTCGATCAGATGATGCCATCGACCGTCCGGTGAGAACCTTGTGCCGGTGCCGGCGGACGTGGCGACGGCGCCGCCGTCCAACGTCAATTGCCGCCCGCTGCCTTTGATGCCGACCTGCCAGGACCGTCCAGGCAAGGCCCGGGTTTCGCCTAGCTGTACCAGGGTGTTGCGCATGCCATTGTGGCGGAGCAGGGCGACCACCTTGTCGGTAATGTAACCCTGGGCGATACCGTTGAGGGTGATGGCCATTCCCGGCCTGAGCACGATCGCACCATCGCGGTGGGCGATATCTGCCGGGTTGCACAGGGTCAGGAGGGCGGCAACTTGCTCAGGATCAGGATCGGACCGGCCGCCGACACCGCTGAAATGTCCGGACAGCATCTGCCATAGCGGTTGGACCGCCGGGTTGAAGGCGCCACCGCTGTGCCGCCAGACATCGAGTGCTGCAGCAAGCACGACCTGCAGGTCATGTGCCGGTCGCCCGAGTTCTCCATGACGGTTCAACCGGCTGATGTCGGAATCCGGCCGGTAGAGACTGAACACCTGCTCAAGCCGTTCGATTTCGGCAACGACCTGCGCGATCATCCGTTTGGCAGTGTCGGCTTCCAGTCCATCGAAAATCAGAGTGCCCTGCGCGCCGAGCGCCGTGCCGTGCCATTCGTGACGCGCCATCGCTGGCGGGATGGCGCCGGCGGCCGTGGCGCAGGCTGCGGCCATGATGGTGATGGTGCGCCGCCTGGTTAGTCCCTGGCTGTTCATGATGCGCTTCCTTGCGACGGGGTGGCCGGCGTGGGCACCTCTGCCTGTGGCGCGCGCCTTCGTTTGCGCGCCTTGAGCGGCGGACAGGTCGTCGCGTCGAAATAGTTGGTCTGACACCGCAGGCAGTGGATGCATTCATTGGGGTTTATGTGCCCGTCCGGGTGGATTGCCTGCACCGTGCAGCGCACCGCACAGATCCGGCATTCGCGACCGCATTGGGGACGTCTCTTGAGCCATTCGAACATGCGCAGCCGTGCGGGAATTGCCAGCGCCGCTCCCAGGGGACACAGGTACCTGCAATACGCCCGCTCGACGAAGAGGCCTGCCGCCAGCAACACGACAACATAGGCAATGAAGGGCCATGCGCGCGCAAACTTCATGGTCATCGTCGTTTTGAAGGGTTCAACCTCTGCAAAATAGAAGGCATCGGCAATCGAATGCAGCGATAGCGCGAACAAGCCCAGGAACAGAATATACTTGATGGGCCAAAGTCGCTCATGAAGCGTAAAGGGTACGTCGATCTGACGAATTCCAAGGCGTTTTGCCGCCATGTTGAGGAGTTCCTGAAGCGCGCCGAAGGGGCATAGCCAGCCGCAAAACACACCGCGGCCCCAGAACAGCAGCGATACGGCCACAGTGCCCCACAATATGAATATCAGCGGATCGAGCAGAAAGGTCTCCCATTGGAATCCGGTGCGAATCGATTGTGCGAAGGCCAGAACGTGCACCACCGAGAGTTGTGCGCCAAGTCCCCATCCGAGCACCACAAGGGTGGTTGTCAGGTAGGCGAATCGAACGGTCGTATAGAGCCGAATCCGGCGAGCCAGGGCATCCTGAAATACCAGAATTGCAGCGAGTATCAGCAACATGACGCAGACGGTTGCGATCGCCGGAATGCGTGCGATCCAGTTGCGTTGCCACAATGTCATGTCGACGGCGACCGTCGGTCGACCTTTGGCGACGGTGAACCGGTCCGGCAAGGTGTAATAGAGGGGGAATGCTGTCGTCAGGCGGGCGCCACCGTCGGTTTCATCGGAAACCAGCAAGGACAGGCGCCACTGCCGGGTCGGGTCGAATCCGGTGGCTTCGGGTATCGTGAAGACAGCGGTTTCTCGAAAGGTCGGGGCGCCGGCGACCGCGAGGCGCTGGACATTCTGATAACCGTCCCGGGTGAGCCGGATGGAGCGATTGTCCTGATGCAGTTCGATGCGTTCGAAGACTCCGGACTTGCGCCAACGGGTTCCCTTGAAGGAGTAGAGTCCGTTTGCCGCGACCAGAATCGAATGATCACCGGTGTTCGACTGTGAAACGAGCGCGCTGAAGAGCTGTTTCCCGAGCAGGTTCTGGCCGATCTGTGCCGGAGTCAACAGGCCGTAATAGAGCTCGATGAATGACTTCTCCGGGCCACCGACATTGGCCTTGTATTCCAGACTGTTGAGGGCCTCGCGGACATCGCCCATGGTAATCGAACGGTGTGCCAGGGCATCGTCCGAGATCAGTTGCGCCCAGTCCGATTTCACGAACCCTGTTCTGTCGATCTTGCGCGATGTACGGCTGTCGAGCAGACCGTAGGCGAGGGCGACGACGCGCCCGGTACGAATGATGCTGTCACGAATGACACCGCTGGATATGGTGGCACCGGTAATCGCGTCCGGACCGTCGGGACGGCTTTTGGGAGATTTGTCCCGCCCCAGGGCAACCTTGGCAAAACCGCCGACGTAATGGGCAATGTCATCGTCTGAGATCCCTATCGTCAGGATCGGTTCGCTCTGGTCGAGCAACCGTGCGCCGACGATGGTGGCGTTTGTGTCGACGGCAATCATGACGTCAATCGGTTTGCCCGAATACCCAACCGATCCAACCACCGAAAAAGTTGATGCCAGGTATCCGACGAACGCGCCGTTGCGCTCGACGCGAACAACCGGCGGTGAACCGCCTGGCGGACCGACCGTGAGCTGCTCCGGATCCATGGCAAACAGGGCGGCGGCGAGCGCGCGCGTTTCTTCGCTCTCCTGAGCCGTCGCCTGACTTCCTGCGGACGTCTGTGTGGCCGTCAAAGTGACGATCAAGAGAACTGCGGCCACAGCCTGTCGAATGAAAACCGATCCCCTCATGCCGCAGCTTAAGCGCCAATTGAGAACACTTGGCCTTGACTTCGATCAAATGTGCGCGGCCAGCAAGTCGCATCACAGAATTTAATGTCGAGTTTGTTTCAGCGCAAAGTGTGCACTTTTCTTCGCTGTTAGCGTCGACGAGCATTAAATCAAATTGGAGAGGGTCATGACCTTCAGGAGCCTTTTAAAGACAACGACGAACTTGACCGCTTTTGCGGCGCCTCTGGCAATCGCCATCAGTTTGTCCTTTCCGGCGGCGGCGCAGAAGGCGCCGGATCCGGCTGACATCAAGAAACACGGCACAACACCCGGGGCGCAGTACGAGCCTAGCCTGGATGTGATGAAAGATCAGGAAGTCGAGCAACCGGGGACCAAGGAAGGTGCGCCGGTCTTGACCAAAGCCGAATTTGACCGTGCCAACGAGATCTATTTCCAACGCTGTGCCGGCTGTCACGGTGTCCTTCGTAAGGGTGCCACGGGCAAGTCCCTGACCACCGACGTTACCAAGGAAAAGGGTTTCGAGTACCTTCGCGACTTCATCAACTACGGTTCTCCGGGCGGTATGCCGAACTGGGGCACGTCAGGTGACATGTCGGAACCCGACATGGATCTGATGGCCAAGTATCTGCTCAATGAACCGGCCGTACCGCCGGAATTCGGCATGGACAAAGTCCGTGCGAGCTGGAAGGTCCTGGTGCCGGTCGACAAGCGGCCGACCAAGCAGATGAACAAGCTCAATCTCGACAACATATTCTCCGTGACGTTGCGTGACACCGGTGAAGTCGCGCTGATCAGCGGCGACACCAAGAAAATCATCTCGACGATCAAGACTGGCTACGCGGTCCACATTTCGAGAATCTCCGCCTCCGGCCGTTACATCATCACAATCGGGCGCGACGCTAAAATCGACATGATCGATCTGTGGATGGATCCGCCTGCCAGGGTCGCAGAAGTCAAGGTCGGGTCGGAAGCCCGGTCGGTCGAAACCTCCAAGATGAAGGGGTGGGAAGACAAGTATGCGATCGCAGGAGCGTACTGGCCGCCCCAATATGTGATCATGGACGGAGCGACGCTGGAGCCTCTGAAGATTGTCTCGACCCGAGGCATGATTTACGACACTCAGGAATATCACCCGGAACCACGGGTCGCGGCAATCGTAGCCTCGCATTACAAACCCGAGTTCATCGTCAACGTCAAAGAAACCGGAAAAATCCTTCTCGTGGATTATTCCGACATCAAGAACCTGAGGGTCACGACCATTGAGGCCGAGCGGTTCCTGCATGATGGCGGTCTCGACTCGACCGGGCGGTATTTTCTGGTGGCGGCCAATGCCCGTGACAAGCTGGCGATCATCGATACCAAGGAAGGCAAGCTGGTCGACGTCATCGAATCAGGCGGCGTCAAACCGCATCCCGGTCGCGGTGCGAACCTGATACATCCGAAATTCGGTCCGGTCTGGGTGACAAGCCATCTTGGTGACGAAACCGTCTCGCTGATCGGCACGGATCCGGAAAAACATCCCGACCAGGCCTGGAAGGTTGTCCAGACGCTTGAAGGTCAGGGCGGCGGATCGCTGTTCGTCAAGTCTCATCCGAAGTCCGAACACCTCTATGTGGACACTCCACTCAATCCGGAAGCCGAGATTTCTTCATCGATCGCCGTGTTCAAGATCGGTGACATGACCAATGAGGAGCCGGAATACACGGTTCTGCCGATTGGTGAGTGGTCCGGGATCACCGAAGGTGTGCGCCGTGTCGTGCAGGGCGAGTTCAACCAGGCAGGCGACGAAGTCTGGTTCTCTGTGTGGAACGGCAAGGACCAGAAGTCCGCGATCGTCGTGGTCGACGACAAGACCCTGAAACTGAAGAAGGTGATCACCGACAAGCGTCTGGTGACGCCGACCGGCAAGTTCAACGTCTTCAACACACGTAACGACGTTTACTGACGACAAGACGCGGGCGCCGGCTTCCCTGTGGAGCCGGCGCTCCTTCATCAAGAACGAACTCCGGGGAGGGTGCGTAAATGGTTAAACGGGTTGGTAGCGTCTATCTTGTCGGTGCAGGTCCCGGCGATCCCGAATTGCTGACTCTCAAAGCTGAACGGCTTCTGCGCTCCGCCGACGTGGTGGTTTATGACCGGCTGGTATCGCCCGAAGTTCTGGAGATGGTTCCAGCGGGTGTCGCACGGATTTGTGTCGGCAAGCAACCGGCGCATCATCCGGTGCCGCAAGACGAGATCAACATGTTGCTGGTCCGCCTGGCGCAGACAAACCGGCGTGTGGTCCGGCTGAAGGGCGGCGATCCATTCATATTCGGCCGCGGCAGCGAGGAGGCCCTTGAACTGGCCCGTCACGATGTGCCGTTCGAAGTCGTGCCCGGGATTACGGCTGCACAAGGTTGTGCCGCGGGACTGAAGGTGCCGCTCACGCATCGCGGCCTGGCCGGCGGTGTGCGTTATCTGACCGGACATTGCCGGCACGACGTCGAGCTTGATTTCGACTGGAAGGGGCTGGCTGATCCCGACACCACTCTGGTGGTCTACATGGGTCGGGCCAACATCGCTGAGATCGCCGACCGGCTGATGAGCAACGGTCTGGGCGGTGAAACACCGGTTCTGGTGGTGTGCAACGGAACGACGGAACGCGAGCGGCATCTGGTGACTGAACTGTGCCGTGTTTCGCGTGAAACCGGCGCTGCCGGTTTTGACGGGCCGGTCGTGTTCATCATTGGAAATGTCGCCAGTCTGGCGCAATCGATGGAGCCCCGTGATGCTGCGCTGCGCGACGTTGCTGCTTCGGCACTGGCCTGAGGCTGTCTTCATGCTGTGCATGACAACCGCAGTGGCGTCAGCCGAAGAACCAGGTGCCCTGCGCAAGGCCGAATTGCGCAACCTGATCCTGCAGGACTGCGGTTCCTGCCACGGCATGACCCTCAAGGGTGGTCTCGGCGGTCCACTGCTTCCAAGCGATCTTGACGGTGTCGAAGCCGCGGCGATCGCCAGCATCGTTCTTGACGGCGTTCCCGGCAAACCGATGCCGCCGTGGCGCGGCCTGCTGTCGGACACAGACGCCTTGTGGATCGCCAAAACACTTAAGGCGGGAGTATCCAAATGAGACTGTTGCGTGTGGTTGCGGTGCTGGCGGCGCTGACCGGGCTGTGTCTCACAGCCGCGGCGCAGTCTTCACTGCGCGGGACCGGTGATCTGGGCATCGTCATCGAACGGGCGGACGGGTCGGTCTGCATTGTCGACACGAGTGCGCGTTCGATCCTGTCGTGCGTCGACGGCCTGGGAGATCTTTCACATGCTTCCGCGGTGTTCTCACCGGATCAACGCTACGCCTACGTGTTTGGCCGTGACGGCGGCCTGACCAAGGTTGACCTGCTTGAACGGCGGATCGCCAAGCGGGTCATTCAGGCAGGCAACTCGATCGGTGGCGCCATCTCCGATGACGGCAAACTGGTTGCGGTCTCCAATTACAAACCCGGTGGCGTGAAGGTATTCGATGCAAGGACGCTGGAGCCGGTTGCCGACATTCCGGCGTTCTACGGTACGGCGGGCGAGCGTTCCAAAACCGTTGGGCTTGTGGATGCTCCCGGGCGCCGCTTCATATTTACACTCTACGATGCCGGCGAAATCTGGATGGCTGATTTCTCTGGGCCCGGCAAGCCCGAGATTTCCAAACTGGGTCGTGCCGGCGAGCTTCCCTACGACGCCCTGATTACCGGCGACGGCCGTCACTACATCGCCGGACTGTTTGGTGAAGACGGGTTGGCTCATATCGATCTATGGAACACGCCGGTCAAAATCACACGGGTCCTGGACGGCTACGGCAAAGGGGAAGCGAAACTGCCGGTTTACAAGATGCCGCATCTGGAAGGCTGGGCGCTGGCCGGTGGCCGGTTCATCCTGCCCGCTGTGGGGCGTTCAGAGTTGCTGGCGCTCGATGCCGCCACATTCAAGGAGGCGGGCCGGGTCAAGGTTCACGGCCAGCCGGTGTTTGCCATCGCACGACCGGACGGGCGCCAGGTCTGGGTCAATTTTGCCCATCCGCTGAACGACACGATTCAGGTGGTCGACGTGCCAAGCCTGAAGATCGTTCATGAATTCAAGCCCGGCCCGGCGATCCTGCATATGGAGTTTACGCCGCGCGGGCACGAGGTCTGGGTATCGGTGCGCGATGCCGACAAAGTGGAGATCTACGACGCCCGCACATTCGAGAAACGCGGCGAACTCAAGATGCGTAAACCCAGCGGGGTGTTCTTCACCGCGCGGTCCAACAGGATCGGCCTATGAACAGTGTCGTGAAAAACCCGGCCCTTGCTCTTGCCGACGTATGGCAACGTGATTTTCCATTGCAACCGGAGCCGTACGCGGCCGTCGGCGCGCCAGTGGACTTGTCCCAGCACGAAGTGATCGAATTGATGCAAGCCCTTGCCGATCAGGGCGTCCTGGCACGGATCGGCGCGACCGTCCGCCCCAACACGGCAGGGGCCAGCACATTGGCGGCAATGGCAGTACCCGACGACCGCCTGAACGATGTCGCCGCGCTGGTCAATGGTCATGCCGCCGTCAATCACAATTATCAGCGCGACCACGAGATCAACCTGTGGTTTGTCGTGACCGCCGCCAACCGAGGTGACGTCATCTGGACCTTGAACGACATTGTCCGCGAGACCGGCCTCGAGGTGCTCGATCTGCCCCTTGAGCGGGCCTACCATATCGATCTGGGATTCAACCTTGCCGGAAACCGTAAACCGACAAAGACATGCAGTCCGTCGATCGCTGCGCATGAAGTTGACAGAGACGACCGTTCGCTGTTGGCAGCCCTGGAGGACGGGCTTGACTTTGTGCAGCGCCCCTATGCCGAGGTCGCAGGCCGTCTGGGCTGGAGCGAGGATGACGTTCTGTCCCGGTTGAATTCACTCATAGAATGCGGGGTTGTCACCCGTTTTGGATGCATCCTGCGTCACCGTCGCCTGGGCTATCGGGCCAATGCCATGGCGGTGTGGGATGTGCCCGATGACCGGGTGGATGCGATTGCCGGGAAGCTTGCTGCGCGCGATGAGGTGACGCTGTGTTACCGGCGTTCCCGCCGACTGCCGGTGTGGCCCTTCAACCTGTTCGCCATGGTCCACGGCCAGGCGCGGGAAACGGTCACCGGACAAATCGCCGAGGCGGCGCACGCGACCGGGCTCGACAATTATCCTTCGTCGGTGCTGTTCAGCACGCGTTGTTTCAAGCAGTCCGCTGCCCGGATGGCGCCACTAATGAAGGGGGCGGCATGACTGACATTTCAATCGACGACACCGATCGCCGGATCATCAATGGACTGCAAGGCGGTTTCGGCCTGGGCGACAGACCCTATCGTGATGCCGGCGAGCGGCTTGGACTTAGCGAGGAGGCGCTGATCGGTCGGCTCGAACGGCTTGTGGAGTGCCGGGCTCTTTCCCGGTTTGGACCGATGTACAACGCCGAACGGATCGGTGGGGCCGTGACCTTGTGTGCGGTCGCGGTGCCGGAAGACCGCTTCGACGATGTTGCCGGCCTGATCAACAGCCACCGCGAGGTTGCCCACAACTATGCCCGCAACCACACCCTGAACATGTGGTTCGTGATTGCCTGTGAAACGCCTGAGGACATCGACGCCACGATTGCCGCGATCGAAGATGAAACCGGACTCGACGTGCATAATTTTCCAAAACAGCGGGAATTCTTTATCGGATTGAAGGTCGAGGCATGAAGCGCGATACCCGCCATCAACTGGACGACCTCGACCGGCGTATCATCAGCGCGACGCAAGGCGGCCTGCCCCTGGTGCCACAACCCTTCGAGGCTGTGGCCGAACAGGTGGGGGCGAGTTCCCGCGATGTCAGGCGGCGTCTTGAGGCGATGCTCGACAGCGGCGTGATCCGTCGCATAGGCGCCGTTCCGAACCACTATGTCCTGGGGATGACGGCCAACGGGATGTCGGTCTGGGACGTCCGCGATGACGCCGTCGACCGTTTGGGTCTGGCGGTCGGTGCTCTCGACTTTGTCAGCCATTGCTATTGCCGCCCGCGGCACCTGCCGCTCTGGCCCTACAACCTGTTTGCTATGGTGCACGGCCGTGAACGGGCCGAAGTCGAAGACAAGGTGGCGGCCATCGCCGCTTTGCTTGGCTCGGAGGCGTCTGCTCACGACGTTCTTTACTCAACCCGTGTCTTGAAAAAAACCGGCCTGCGGATTGCGGCCTGAAAGAGAGTTTGAATGTTCCGGCTAAGTCAGTTTATGCAAGAGATCGCCGATCCCAAACCTCTGGGTGTGCGGCGCAACCCACCCGGGCCCGTGGTTATCTGGAACCTGATCCGGCGTTGCAACCTGAAGTGCAAGCACTGTTATTCGATTTCGGGAGACGTCGACTTTCCCGGCGAGCTCGATACCGGTCAGGTGTTTGAGGTGATGGATGACCTCAAGTCCTTCGGTGTGCCGGTTCTGATCCTGTCGGGCGGCGAGCCGTTGTTGCGCCCGGACATTTTCGAAATTTCCCGGCGAGCGAAGGACAAGGGATTTTACGTCGGGCTGTCGTCCAACGGCACCCTGATCGGCGACCACAACATCAAGCAGATAGTCGATATCGACTATGACTATGTGGGTGTCAGCCTTGACGGCCTTCGCGAAACCCACGATGCCTTTCGGAGGCGGGAAGGCGGGTTCGACGAGGCCCTGGCCGGCATTCGCCTGTGCCGTGAAGCCGGTATCAAAGTCGGCATGCGGTTTACCGCGACCATGGACAACGCCCATGAGCTTGAATCCATGCTTGATCTGGCCGAGGCCGAAGACATAGACAAGTTCTATCTGTCCCATCTGGTCTATGCCGGGCGCGGCAACAAGAACCGCGGCGACGATGCCCGCCGCGACATGACCCGCCATGTAATGGATATCCTGTTCGAAAGAGCCTGGAACGACGCCAAGGCGGGCGGCGGCCGGGAATTCGTGACCGGCAACAATGATGCCGATGGCGTCTATCTCCTGTTTTGGGTGCGGCGGCACTTCCCCCATCTGGAGGACCACATCCGGGCCAAGCTGGCGCAGTGGGGCGGAAACTCGTCTGGCGTCAACATCGCCAATATCGATAATCTTGGCGAAGTGCATCCCGATACGTTCTGGTGGCACTATCCGCTCGGCAACGTCAAGTCGCGGCCGTTTTCGCAGATTTGGAACGATACAAGCGATCCCATCATGGCCGGGCTGAAACAGCGCCCGCGCACGGTCGGAGGACGCTGCGGAGAGTGTGCCTTCTTTGATGTGTGCGGCGGCAACACCCGGGTGCGGGCTTTCCAGCTGACCAACGACCCATGGGCGGAAGACCCGGCATGCTATCTGAGGGACGGGGAAATCGGCGTCAGCGGCAACGGACAGCGCTTAGAAGTCACCCCGTTTCGCGGAGCGCGCCATGCGGCAGCGGCTCAGTAAATCGTTTGTCGCGGGGTTGTTGGCATTGGGCGCGGCGCCGGCACTGGCGCAACCCGATGCCGGAACACTCTACAAGACCCATTGCGCAAGCTGCCACGGCGAGACACGTCTGGGTGGTATCGGTCCCGCCCTGCTGCCGGGCAATCTGCGCCGGCTTAAGTCAACCCGCGCGGCCAAGGTCATCGCCAAGGGACGCGCAGCGACGCAGATGCCGGGATTTGCCGATAAACTTGACGATGACGAAATAGCCACCCTGGCCAGCTTCATCTACACGCCGCCGGCGGCCGCGCCGAAATGGGATACGGCGGACATTGACGAGAGCCGCGACGTTACCGCGCCGCCAGTGCCGGTCTCGGTTCCCGCCTATGAGGCTGACCCGCTGAACCTGTTTGTTGTGGTCGAGACCGGCGATCATCATGCAACAATTCTGGACGGCGACCGGTTTGAACCGATTGCCCGGTTTGGCACGCGTTTCGCGCTGCATGGAGGTCCGAAATTCACGCCGGACGGGCGTTACGTCTTCTTTATGTCCCGCGATGGCTGGGTCATGAAGTATGACCTGTGGGCGTTGGCGGTCGTGGGAGAAGTGCGCGCCGGAATCAATTCCCGCAACATCGCCATCTCAAAAGACGGTCTGCATCTGGCGGTCGCAAACTACCTGCCGCACACGCTGGTGATCCTGAAGACAGAGGATCTGTCGATTGAAAAGATCTTCAAGGTTGCCGACCGCAAAGGTGTTTCGTCGCGTGTTTCGGCGGTCTATCAGGCGCCCCAGCGCAACAGTTTTATTGCCGCCCTCAAAGACGTGCCGGAGATCTGGGAGATTGCCACGGACCCCAATGCGCCGCCGGTTTTCGGTGGCCTGGTGCACTCCCATGAAAAGGGCATGGTCGAAGGTCTGGCGACGTCAAGCGGACTGTTTGCGCTACGCCGGATTGAAACGGCCGAACCGCTCGACGATTTTTTCTTCGATCCGGCCTATCGCCATCTGATCGGTTCAACTCGTGGCGGGCAGTCGGCGATCGTCGTGAACCTGAATGTCGGCCGCGACATTGCCCGGATCGACCTGCCGGGACTGCCGCATCTGGGTTCCGGTATCGCGTGGACCTACAAAGACCGCCCGGTTATGGCGACGCCTCACCTGAAGGAGGGCCGGTTGACGGTGATCGATCTTGCCGACTGGTCCGTGATCAAGACAATTGAGACCAAGGGGCCGGGGTTCTTCCTGAGAAGTCATGACAACACACCTTATGCCTGGACGGATGTCTTCTTCGGACCCAACCGGGATCTGATGCATATCATCGACAAGCGTACGCTCGAGGTTACAAAAACACTGAAACCCGCTCCGGGCAAAACCGCTGCTCATGTGGAATTCGACCGTGACGGCAGCCACGCAATCGTTTCAATCTGGGACATGGATGGTGCCATCGTCATCTACGATGCGAAAACGCTCGAAGAAGTCAAACGCATTCCAATGTCCAAGCCATCGGGTAAATACAATGTCTGGAACAAGATTACTTTCTCAAGAGGCACCAGCCACTGAGGCGGACGGGCTGCCGGCGCTGCTGATTGTCGCTCACGGTGAGCGCGGGGGTCTTGGCGACGACCGCTTGGTGCACGATCTTGCCGGGAGTCTGGCCAAGTCGTCGCGGTTCAGTACAGTGCAGGGCTGCTTCATCAGCAAGGAACCTTCGCTCAAGCATGCCTTTGAGAAATTGTCGCCGGGGCCGGTCACTGTCTATCCGCTGTTCATGTCCGATGGTTATTTTGTCAGGAGGGCGATTCCAAGATCCCTGGGACTTAACGCCTCCGCGCCGGATGCAGGTCTTCGCCCGGTTGAGATACTGTCACCGGTTGGACTGAACCGGCACCTGCCACACCTGGTGTCCGATTTGGGGCTGTCCACAATAGAGCAGACCTGCCTCGACGCCCGCGACTGTCAACTGCTTTTGGTGGCGCATGGCTCGAAGCACGATGATGCATCGCGCAAAGCAACGCTGTCCGTTGCCGCTGAGATGGAAAAGACAAAATCTTTTGCCGGCGTCGAGGTCGGCTTCCTCGAGGAGAGCCCGTTTCTGGACGAGCAGCTTGCAAGAATCAAAGGTCCGGCAATTGCCGTCGGCCTGTTTGTCGGCGAAGGCATGCACGGTGCGATCGACCTTCCCGGTGCGATCGGGAAATCCGGCCGAGACGATGTATTCCAGGCACCGCCTCTGACCCGGTCACCCGGGTTGAAAGACCTCATCATGGAAGATCTCCTTGGCGTACGGGCTCCGTCGCTGGCCCGGCACTGTTTGCCGGGCGATTGATCGGGGGCGGCCAAGCAAACTTCAGATCGACTGGCGCACATCCAGGGCATCGCGAAGCCAGTCGCCGATGAAGTTGATCGACAGGACGACCAGCATGATTGCCAGGCCGGGAAACACACCGAGCCACCACGCCTGACTGATGAAGCCTCTGCCGTCCGCGAGAATCAGGCCCCATGTGGGTGTGTCGGCCTCCACGCCCAAGCCCAGGAAGGACAGGCTTGCCTCTGCCAGGATCGCATAGGAAACGCTCACGGTGGCCTGGACGATGATGGGTGCCATCGTGTTTGGAAGAACATGCCCAAACATTATGCGAACATCCGAAAATCCGAGCGATCGGGCGGCGTCGATGTACTGCTCCTCTCGTATCGAGAGAGTCATCGACCTTGCGACGCGGGCAAAATCGTCAATGAAGGCAAGTGATACCGCGGCAATAACATTGAGAAGCCCGGTTCCGAAGACGGCGACGAGGTAGACGGCAATGATGAAATTCGGAAATGCCCATTGAAGATCGATGTAGCGCATAATGAAAAAATCGAGCCATCCGCCGAAGTAGCCGGCGATCAGGCCGAGCGAAACGCCGATCACCAGAGCGATTGCGACCGTTGCCACACCGATGAAAATGGAGATCCTGGTGCCGTACAAGATACGGCTGAACAGATCCCGGCCCAGGTCGTCGGTGCCCAGGACGTGGGTGCCGGACAAACCACTCATCATGTTGAGGGACATGTCATTCGGGTCTGCCGGTGCTATCATGGGAGCGAACAGGCCACCGAAAACAAACAGGGCAAGCACAACGATACCAAATTGTGCCTTGCGGTCCTTCGCAAGTGTTGCCCGCATCCGGGACTCGCGTGCCGGTCGGGAAAACCCGGTACTGTGCGCTGTTGTGTCCGCCATCATGAAAGCCTGATTCGCGGGTCGATCGCTCCGTACATCAGATCGACCAGCAGGTTGGAGAAGACAAAGAATGCGGAAACCACCAGCACCGCCCCCTGGACGACGGGATAGTCGCGATTGAGGATCCCTTCGATGAGCACCCGCCCAAGCCCCTTTATGGCGAACACGTTTTCCACCACGACGGCGCCGGATATCAGCAAGGCGAATGCGATTCCGATAACGGTGATCACGGGTATGAGCGCGTTGGGCAGTGCATGGCCGAGCATGATCGTTCTGGTTCTCAGACCTTTTGACGCTGCGGTCCGCATATAGTCGGCCTTCAGAACTTCAAGCAGCGACGAGCGGATCATGCGGGCAATGATCGCCGAGAATGCGGTGCCGACCGCAATCGACGGCAAAATCAGATGCTTGAACCATGGCCAGAGGCCTTCGCTCATCGGCACGTAACCGATCGCGGGAAGCCATTGGAGGTTGGCGGCAAAAACAATGATCAGCAGAATTGCCAGCCAGAAGTCGGGCATCGACAGTCCCAGGAAGGCGAACAACGATACTGTGTTGTCGGTGGCGGTATTGCGGCGCATTGCCGATATGATGCCGGCGGGGACGCCAATCCCCATGGCAATGACGAAGGCCAGCAATGCCAGCGACATGGTTCTGGGTATGGCCTCGGCCAGAATTTGGGACACCGGTTGGCGGCTTCCATAGATAGAGTTGCCGAAGTCGCCCTGCCATACGTTGAAAAACCACTTGCCGTATTGAACGACGAGAGGCTGGTCCAGTCCCAGTTTGTTCCTGAGGATCGCAATTTCCTCCGGTCCGCCGGCATCGGCCAGCATCGCGGCAATCGGATCGCCCGGCACAAAACGGAGCATGAAAAACACCAGTGTCGCCACCGCCCACATGACCACGATGGCTCCAAGAAATCGGCGGAAGAAATATGCGGTCATCTACATGCTCTGCGGTTCGTTTGTGCCGGGTTCCGGGGACAAGAACCGGCGCATCATTGCGCCGGTTCAAAGGTTTTGCTGGTCGTCGACCTCTTCCTTCGGCGGACCGGCTTCTGCTTTGCCGGGCGTTTAAGGTTCGCCGATAAGGGACTACGCCAGCGTCACACGATCGAGATCGTGGAGACCGGCAATGCGGCTTTCGGCCGGATAGTTGACCGATTTGTGCCGCACCTGGACATCGACCGGGTGGTACAGGAAGCCACAAGCCACTTTGTCTGACGTGATGGCATTTGCTTTCTGCACCAGTTTGCGCCGGGCCTGGGTGTCGGCGGTCAGCGATTGCTCGGTGATCAGACGGTCAGCCTCTTTTTCGGAGAAGAAACCGAACGGATGTTTGGCCTTGTCGCGCTTGCGTCCATTGAACTTGGACGTGGTTCTCATCCAGTCGACAACGCCGTCATCCGGATCGTAGTCACCGCCGGAACCGCCAAGCCGCATGTCAAAATCCATGCGGTCGAAATCGTCGATCTGAACCGAGAATTCTTTGGTCACGACTTTGACCTTGATGCCGAGCACCTGCTTGTAGATGTTCGAGATCACCAGACCATCACGCTTTTCCGATGGTCGAACGATCAGTTCAAGCTCGGGAAAGCCGTTGCCACCCGGATAACCGGCCGCGGCCAGCAGGGCCTTGGCGCCTTCGGGATCGAACGCCTGTTGAGATGTCTTCGAAATCTCCTTGTCGTAGTAAAAGCCCATGGCGGGATTAATCGTGCCAAAGGCCGGCAGGGCGTATCCGAAACGCGCCTGTTTGACATAGGTTTCACGGTCCAGTGCCTTTGCAAGGGCGAGGCGGACCATAAAGCCCTTCTCCTTCTTCAATTCATCCAGCGGTTTGTCGAAATCGGTGACCTTCATCACCTCGCGCCAGGGATTGAGCCAGACCGACTGGAAACCGGGGCCGGGCCGGATATCGACAACCAGATCCGGATTTTTCTTGAACCGGTCGATCAACTGAGCAGCGACCGGGTTGCCGCCGATATACTTGATATCGCCAGCCTCTATGGCCGCGGCGAGAGGCTCTGCGCCGTCCACCGGTTTGATGATCACCTTGTCGAGTTTCGGGCGGTCAGGGTCGTAGTACTTATCGAACTTCTCAAGTACCACGCCTTGTCCGAGTTGATGCTCGACGATCTTGAACGGACCCGTGCCCACCGGCATCAGGCCGTACCGGGCCGCGCCCAATTTGTCCAGGGCGCCGCGCGAGACGATGGTCATCGCCCGTCCCGAGGACCTTTCCAGCGCCTTGGTCAGGAAAGATGCCTGCGGTTTTTTAAGAGTGAATCGGACTTCGAAATCGTTGAGCTTTTCAAGCGACGCCACGTTCGCGATGACTTTGGTATGAATCGATTGCTTGGGATCCCGCGAGCGGTTGAATGTGTACAAAACGTCTTCAGCCGTGAAGGCGTCGCCATTGTGGAATGTAACGCCTTCGCGCAGTTTGAAAGTGTAGATCTTGCCGTCGTCGGAAACGGTCCAGCTTTCTCCCAGATCACCCTGGGCTACCAGATCGGAATCGATGTGCATCAGGCCGGACAGCACGTTGGACGTGATCTGGAACTGCAGAACCTGATTGATCTGTCCCGGATCAAGGGTCACGATCTCGGAGACGCCGGCCCAGCCACAGCGCAAAGTGCCGCCGGCTTTTCCGGCGGCCCGGGCAATGCTGGACACGCCTGGCGTCAGGTGCGCGAGGGTCAGTGCACCGCTTGCCGCAAGCAGACGAAGCGTCGCGCGTCTCGACAGGCCGGTACCGGACAGCTCGTCGCGGTTCAACCCGAAAAGCGGATCCCCGGGATCAAAATCGTGAGCGTCGTCCCACTGAGCCTTGATCTCGCGGTGGTCATCATGTGACTTGGACATTGGTCATCTCCTGTTTTTTGGGCATGGACTTTTGCTTGGTGTCAATGTCGGCCCGCCAACATGAGGCCGACTGGTCTGCGCGTAATTGGGTTAGTGGCGGGGCTTCGCGGTAACATTTGTCGATTGCGATCGGGCAGCGGGGGTGAAAGACGCAGCCGTCAGGCGGGGCGGTCGGGCTTGGGACCTCGCCTTGAAGCGGTTCGACTTCGCGGTCGGCTTCGACGTCCGGGTCCGGGTTCGGCACGGCATCGATGAGCGCGCGGGTATAGGGATGAACCGGATCTGCAAACAGCCGTTCAGAGTGTGCGGCTTCCATGACCCGGCCGAGATACATGACCGACACCCGGTCGCACAAATGTCGGACCACCGAAAGGTCGTGGCCGATGAAGATGTACGTCAAACCCAGCTCTCGGCGCAGACGGGCGAGTAGATTGATGATCTGCGCCTGAATGGACACATCGAGGGCGGATACGGCTTCGTCACATACGATCATTTCCGGTTCCATCGCGAGCGCCCGGGCAATGCCGACCCTCTGTCGTTGTCCGCCGGACATTTCGTGGGGATAGAGTTCGGCAAAACGGCGGGGCAGTTCGCAGAGTTCCAGCAGTTCGGATACCCGTGCGGGCACGTCATCGGCTCCGGTGAGCGAGTGCACGCGGATGGCTTCGCCTATAATCTGTTGGGTCGTTTTCCGAGGATTGAGTGACGAGAAAGGGTCCTGAAAAACTGCCTGAACCTTCCGGCGATAGGGGGTAAGTTCCCTGGAATTCAGCACTGTAATGTCCTGTCCGCCGAACAGAACTTGGCCCTGAGTCACCTCGACCAGACGCAATATGGCGCGTGCGACGGTTGTCTTGCCGCACCCGGATTCGCCGACTATTCCGTAGGCCTCGCCTTTGTCGACCTTGAAACTTACTCCGGTAACCGCCTTCACTTCTCCCGTCACGCGTTGCAGGAACCCGGACCGGATCGGAAATCGCACGTGCAGGTCGTTGACCTCGAGAAGAGGGTTCGTACTCATTCACCCACCGCCTTCAAGGCCGCTCCGCCGGCGCAGCTGTTCCAGCAGGCAACCGTCCGTGTGCCGTCTGCAACCAGCGGCGGGTCTTCCCTTGTGCACTGTGGTGATACGTCCGCGCAGCGCGGGGCAAACCGGCACCCGCTGATCTGGTCAAACGGGTCCGGCGGTGCGCCCTCAATCGGTTGCAGTTCGGCGTCACGTGGAAGATCGAGTCGCGGTATGGAACGCAACAATCCCCGGGTGTAGGGGTGGCGCGGGTCGCGATACAGGTCGCCGGCCAACGCCTCTTCGACCACCTGTCCGCCATACATGACGACGACGCGTTTGGCGTGACGCGCAACGATCCCCAAATTGTGCGTGATCAGAACCAGACCGACGCCATGCTCACGACACAGCCGTGATGTCAGCGACAGGATCTGCGCCTGGATGGTCACGTCGAGCGCGGTCGTCGGTTCGTCCGCGAGGATCAGTCGGGGTTTGCAGGCCAGGGCAATTGCGATCATGACGCGCTGGCGCATGCCGCCGGAGAGTTGATGAGGAAATTGTTTGAGACGCTGGGCGCCGTCCGAGATGCCCACTTCATCAAGCAGGTCAATGGCCCGGTCGAAGGCGTCGGCGCGGGAGTATCCGAGGTTGAGGCGCAGCCCTTCCGTTATCTGGCTTCCGATCGACTTGACAGGGTTGAGCGACGTCATCGGTTCCTGGAAAACCATTGCGATCTCGCGTCCGCGGATTTGACGGATTTCATCGCTTTTAAGCGATGTCAGGTCGCGGCCATCGAACATCACCCGACCCTTGGTGACGCTGAGTTCCTCGGGCAGCAATCCCATGACGGCCAACGCCGTAAGCGATTTGCCGGATCCGGATTCGCCAACCACGGCTAGTGTTTCTCCTGCATCGACGCGCCAGGACGCGCGCCGAACCAGAGGATAGCTTTCGGCACCGCGCTTCACTTCAATTGCCAGATTCTCAACGCTCAACAGCGCCATGTTTTCCCTCGCCATATGTCCGGAACGATATGCCTAGACATCAGGGGACATTATTGATATCGATATCGTTATCGATAATAAACATGATATCCGACAGGCCTGTCAATGTCGTTGCCCGATCTGAGCGAAATTAGCCTTCAGGACTACGCGCCGCCCATCGGCAAAAAGTCCGATTTGGCCTATCATGCGGTGAAGCGTGCAATCATATTGCGGTACTATCCGCCCGAAACCCAGATTCTGGAACAGACCTTGGCGGCGGAGCTGAACTGCAGCCAGAGCACCATTCGTGAAGCGCTGCTGAATTTGTCGAAAGACGGGTTGGTGGAACGAAGAGGCTATTACGGCACCGTCGTGACCGACACGAGTCTGGCGGAAGCCACGGTAATGGTGAATGTCAGGCTGACGATCGAACGCGCCGTTGCCGCCGCAATAGCAACGAACGGCACCCGCCCGGATGAAAAGCGCCTGACGACATTGCTGGATCAGATGGATCAGGCCCACGAGGTCGGCGACCTTTATCTGGGATGCGAGCTTGACAGGGCGTTTCATTCAGAACTGGCGCATGTTGCGGGCATGGGACTGTTGTCCCCGATCCTGCAGCGCTGCGCGCTCCACATTCACCGGTTTACTTTGGGAAGTGTTGAGGTGCCACGCGACTTTTTCCAGGAGTCGGGAATAGGCAAGGAGCATCGTGGTCTGCTGGAGACCCTCTGTTCTGGGTCCAGGGTACAGGCAGAGGAAGCAATCATGCAGCACATAGCCTATGTCCTGCAGCGCTGGTCCCCATCGCTGTACCAGAGCGTTGGCGCTGAAACGTTTGGCGCGACCAACAGCCAACCGATTGCTCTGGAGGGCGTTCTCTAGATGACATATTCCATCGTCGCGCGTGATCCTGCCACCGGTCATATGGGAATTGCTGTCGCCAGCCGGTTCTTTGCCGTCGGCTCTCTCGTTCCGCATATCCGCCACAACGCGGCGGTCGCGACCCAGGCATTCATCAATCCGATGTGGGGGGTCGAAGGCGTGGCCCGGCTGTCGAAGGGCGAAGATGGCGGTACGGTTCTGGCGGAATTCATAAAACGTGATCCGGGACAGCATTCACGCCAGGCGCATATGCTGGACTCGAATGGACGTTCCTATGCACACACCGGCGAGAAATGCATAGACTGGGCCGGGCATGTTGTGGGCGAGAGCGTTTCGGTTGCTGGAAACATGCTGGCCGGTCCGGAAGTCGTGGCGCAGACGCTCGAGTGCTACCTGGACAATGCCGCTTTGCCCTTCATCGAACGGTTGCTGGGTGCCATGGACGCGGGAGAACAGGCGGGTGGCGACAAAAGAGGACGGCAGTCGGCCGGGTTGCGGATCCATTGGAACCAGGACTATCCGCATTTTGAGTTTCGCGCCGACGACCACTCCGATCCCCTGTCGGAACTCCGGCGGCTTTATGCGGTCGCGGGGGAACGTTACATCCACTTTGCCGACATTCTGGCCACCCGTGAAAACTTCAGCGGGATAACGGACCGAACGGAACTCGACAAGGCCGTGGCCAAGGACGAGACCGAACGGTTGGCAAAGGGCGAACCTTCTCGTTCTGCCGCGACGACATCTGTTGCGGGCAGTTGAGGCCGGGACATCTCGGCAGCCCCGCGCGACGCTTGTCTTTCACGGCAACCTTCAGCGGACGACCAAACCCACGAGGCAAGAACCAATGCGATTTCCATCTCCGCTTCCCTATGCATCTCAGCGATCCGCCGTTCTTGCGGATAATATGGTTGTGACGTCACAGCCACTGGCCGCGCAAGCAGGTTTATCGATCCTGGCAAAAGGTGGAAATGCCGTCGACGCGGCACTGGCGACGGCCATAACGCTTACGATCGTCGAACCGACGGGGAATGGGATCGGCTCGGATGCCTTCGCAATTGTCTGGGACGGTACCGCTCTTCATGGACTGAATGCGTCGGGCCGGTCGGCCGCTGCGTGGAGCCCAGACCATTTCCAGGGCCAGCGGACTATTCCCGAACGCGGTTGGGACTCCGTGACGGTGCCCGGAGCTGTCGGGGGTTGGGCGGCGCTGTCCGAACGGTTTGGACGGCTTCCATTTGAGGTCGTGTTTGAACCTGCGGTTCGTTATGCCGAGGGCGGATTCCCGGTCTCGCCGGTTGTCGCTCGACTTTGGGGCATTGGCGCGGACCAGCTCAAGCAGCAGCCGGGCTTCGCTGAACACTTCATGCCAAACGGGCGCGCGCCTGTTGCCGGCGAGCGATTTGTCAACCGGGATGCTGCCGCTACGTTGCGCTTGGTCGCAGAGACGGGCGGGGAGGCCTTCTATCGCGGATCCCTGGCCGAACGGATGGTTGATGATGCCCAGCGCCATGGGGCCGCGATCACGCTCGACGACATGGCCGCAAACGCACCGGATTGGAGCGGGACGATCTCTCAAGCCTTCGACGGTGCCGAACTGCATGAAATCCCTCCGAACGGCCAGGGGATAGCGGCGTGCATGGCACTCGGAATTCTGGCGCACACGCCGATCCGCGACCACGGTCCGGACGATCCGGAAGCGCTGCATCTCATGTGCGAGGCAATGAAACTTGCCTTCCGGGACATTGCTGCCTTTGTTGCCGATCCGAACTCCATGACGGACGTCATGAGCGGTGATCTCCTGAACCCGGATTACCTGGCTGAAAGGGCCAGCCTGATCGACCCATCGAGGGCGCAGGACTTCCACAGTGGTGCCCCGGCCAATAGCGGTACAGTCTGTCTGTCCACCGCGGACAGCGACGGAATGATGGTATCCTTCATACAGTCCAACTATATGGGATTTGGATCGGGTGTGGTTGTTCCGGGCACAGGCATTCATCTGCAAAACCGGGGCCACGATTTTGTGTTGAAAGACGGCCACCCCAATCAGGTGGGGCCGGGCAAACGTCCGTTTCACACCATCATACCCGGGTTCCTGATGGCCGAAGGTGCGCCACGTATGGCCTTTGGCGTCATGGGCGGGATGATGCAGGCTCAAGGGCATGTGCAAATGGTCCTGCGCACGCAGCTTTGGGGACAGGATGTGCAAACTGCCGCCGATGCGCCGCGCTGGCGTGTGGTAGACGGTCTCAAGGTGGCGTGCGAGACGGCAATGCCCTCAGACTGTTTAGGGGCGCTTTCAGACCTCGGCCATGAGATCTCGACGGAGACACCGGATACGGCGTTTGGTTTCGGTGGTGCTCAGTTGATTCACCGGCTGGACGGGGGAGGATTCGCCGGCGGTTCAGATCCCCGCAAAGACGGGTGCGCGCTTGGGTTCTGATGACGGCACAACCCGTGCACAATGTTGCAGATCATATTTCCAGCGGTATGCTCAGGCCGACTTTCACAGGGTCCATGACCACGGAGGTATGAAACTTGGACACTTCGGGTGTTCCAAAAAAGTAGTCTCTGGTGAACTGTTCGTACTCGGCAATGTCCTTGACCACAATGATCAGGACAAAATCTGCGTCCCCGGTCGTATAGTAACATTGTTGAACCCGGGACGACTCGCGCATCCTTTGCTTGAAGGTATCAAGGAGTTGCTGGTTCTCGCGGTCCAGGGTTACTTCCACGATCATGATCATTGACCGGTCGAGCTTGTTTGGATCGAGCACGGCGACCTCGGACTTGATCACACCACTGGTCCGCAGCCGTTTCAGTCTTTTTTGAACCGCGGCACCCGACAAACCGATATCGTCGCCGATTTGTTCCGCGGTGCGTTTGGAATCGTTCTGCAACTGCGACAGGATCTTCATGTCGAATTGATCCATTGTGCTCATAATCTTCCGAGTTCCCTCCGATTTGTCCGTTTGTCGGACGCAGTGGCCCCAAATTAGATGAATATTGTCGCAAAGTTCAACTATCTTGCCCCTTGATTGTCAGGCGACGATCTCGCAACTGCACGAAACGAATGTGCCCGACCGTTCATCGGCAGGGCTGGTTTCGGTGGATTGCGGGCGTCGCGATGATGCCAGGTCAATGAAACCGGTTTCGGGCAGTGAGGGTCGCCGTGCCGGAAGCCGCGCCAGGAAAAGAAGGGCACAAATTATGTTTCAAGAGTTTTCGAGGGCCCACGTGGCGCATGTCTCAACGTCGCCGTTGCCGGGCGATGCCAGTGAAACCGTTCTTACCCGTCTCGATTTTGCCGCTGCAGTTTCGGAGATATCAGCCTGGGACGGATATGCCAGAACACCGCTCCATCGATTGAACAGCCTGGCTCGTGCGGTTCAACTGGGCGGTATTCATTACAAGGACGAAGGCCCGCGATTCGGATTGGGGAGTTTCAAGGCACTGGGCGGTGCCTATGCGGGATTGAGAGTCCTGCAGCGCCAGTTGAGCAAACGCCTGGGCAGGGATATCGCGGTCGAGGAAATCAGGACCGGTGGATATGCCGACGAAATTGCGGCGATCACGCTGGTTTCGGCCACCGACGGCAATCATGGCCGGTCCCTTTCCTGGGGCGCGCGGATGTTTGGCGCCCCATGCAGGATCTACATACACAGCGAAGTCAGCGAGGGCCGTGCCGAGGCCATGCGCGACCTGGGGGCCATCGTTGAGCGGATCGATGGCGACTACGACGAGTCTGTCGCAAGAGCGCGTCAGGATGCGGTGGACAACGGTTGGTTCGTCGTGTCGGACACGTCGTGGGAAGGTTATTCCCAGCCTCCAAAGGATGTGATGTCGGGCTACGGTGTTATGGTCGGCGAAATCGTCGACGACCTCGTACAGGCACCGACACACGTTTTTGTTCAAGGCGGCGTGGGCGGGCTCGCCGGCGCTGTCGCCGCCGGGCTAAGGCAACACTGGGGGCAGGGCAGTCCCCGGCTCGTTGTGGTCGAACCCGAACTGGCATCCTGTCTTTTCGAGAGCGCCAAGGCGGGGGCGCCGACGACTGTGGCTGTTGAAAAGGAGACCCTTATGGCCGGCTTGTCGTGCGGCAAACCCTCGGAACTTGCCTGGAGCATTCTTCGTGAAGAAGTCGGCGATTTTCTCACCATTCCGGAAAGCCTGGTTGAACCGGCGATGATGCTGGCCGGCCGGCCAATGGGAGAGGATCCGGCGATTGTCGCGGGCGAGTCCGCGGTTGCCGGTCTGGCGGCGGTCGTCGCGGCGGCCGTTCAGGAACCGTTGCGTCGCGACCTCGGTCTGACGTCTGAGTCCCAGGTGTTGCTGATTGGCTCAGAAGGGGCAACCGATCAGGAGATCTACGACCGAATTATGAGCCGTACGGCCGCATGATTGCCGCTGAGAGAATCAACATCCCAAGACCGCCATCGACGAAACTGGCACACCATTGTTTGCAAACTGACACAGGAGCGGAACTGAAATGACACCCGGACTTGAAAGCGAGATTGTCGATCACGACGCTCATCGCCGCAATGTGGAACGCCTGCATGATATCGGATTGGAGTTGCCCCGCATCGCCGATCTGGCCAATCCGCCTGACAGGCTGGCTGCCAAGGCAAAAGAGATTGCCGACGCGGACCCGGATGGGCCCGATCCCCGGAACCTGTTCCGTGTTCACTGGCACAACGGTCCTGACCGGCGAAGCCTGGTCGATGTGCCGGAACACCTGGTTTTGCCGGAGGCTTTGACCGGTGTGCCGGCCAGGATCGTTGTGGCGCTGGGCAACCGTTTCCCGATGATCAACGCACACAAAGTGCTTGCAGCCTACGGTTGTCTGATCCCGCGCCTCATGTCGGGCGCGTTTGACATTACCCGTCATCGGGCGGTGTGGCCTTCAACCGGCAATTACTGCAGAGGCGGTGTCGCGGTTGCGACCTTGCTTGGCTGCCGGTCGGTCGCCGTCTTGCCGGAAGGTATGAGCCAGGAACGGTTCAACTGGCTTGAGAGCTGGGTTGCGGATCCGTCTGACATTCACCGCACGCCCGGCACGGAAAGCAAC
The DNA here is from genome assembly GCA_021775805.1 of Alphaproteobacteria bacterium. Lineage (GTDB taxonomy): Bacteria > Pseudomonadota > Alphaproteobacteria > Rhizobiales > JAJFHC01 > JAJFHC01. The sequence continues at coordinate 49,534 of JAJFHD010000087.1, forward strand.
GTCAAGGAAATCTACGACGCCTGCCATGCGCTGGAAAAGGATCCGCAAAATCTGATCCTCAATCAGTTCGCAGAATACGGCAACTATATCATCCACCGGGCGGTGACCGGACCTGCATTGGAGCGGATCTTCACCGCTTTGAACCAGGACGGCAACCTGAAGGCGCGCGCGTTCGTGGCGGCATCAGGGTCGGCCGGTACCCTGGCGGCCGGCGACCATCTCAAGCAATCGCTTGGAACCCGAACCGGCGTCATCGAAGCGCTGGAATGCCCGACACTGCTCTATAACGGCTATGGCGAACATAACATCCAGGGGATCGGCGACAAACATGTGCCCCTGATCCATAACGTTATGGGCACCGATTTTGTGATCGGCGTGTCGGATGCGGCATGCGATGCCTTGAACCTGGTTTTCAACACGACTGTCGGGCGCAAGTTCCTTTCAGACCACAAACAGATCGGGCAAGAAGCCACGGCAGGGCTTGGCGATCTCGGGCTGTCGTCGATTGCAAACATCCTGGGGGCGATAAAATATGCCAAATACATGGCGCTTGGACCTGACGACGTCGTGCTGACGACGGCCACCGACGGGGCGTCCATGTATCAGTCGGAACTGGCAGTGGCTCAAGACAAGCTGTTCGGCGGATCCTTCTCTGATGTCGACGCGGCAGAAGCGTTTGGCCGGTACATTCTGGGTGCCGCAATCGATCATACACAGGAACTTGGCCGCTTTGACCGGGAACGAATTTTCAATCTTGGCTATTACACGTGGGTCGAACAACAGGGCATTTCCCTTGCCGATTTCGATCAGCGCAGAGACCAGGCGTTTTGGGACGGGCTGATGGACCTGGTTCCGGTCTGGGACGGCATGATCGACCAGTTCAACTGACCGGACCGGCAATCGCACTGTGACGTCGGCAAACCGTTGACGGTTTTTCGCCGATCGGCCATGAACATGCTGACGGCTGGCCAGTTGCGCGTGTAATGTATTGCTGAATTGACCCCGGAACCACCAGCTGAAAGCACAGTCATGATCGACAGGACCTACTATGCTCCCACAGGGGGGCTTTCCGCCCAGACGGAATTGCTCACCGACCGTGCGGTGTTTACCGACGCCTATGCCGTCATACCCAAAGGCGTGATGCAGGACATTGTGACAAGCAACCTGCCTTTCTGGGATAACACCCGGGTCTGGATCCTGGCGCGACCGCTGACGGGATTTGCCGAGACTTTCTCGCAGTACATTATGGAAGTCGGCCCGGGCGGCGGCAGCGACAAGCCTGAACTCGACAAGCAGGCCGAGGCCGTTCTGTTCGTGGTTGAAGGGACGCTCACTCTGAAACTGGCCGGTCAAAGCCATGCGATGGAACCGGGAGGGTATGCTTTCGTTCCACCGGCTGCCGAGTGGGCCGTCAGGAACGAGAGCGCGGATCCGGTGCGGTTTCACTGGATAAGGAAAGCCTACGAGGCGGTTGACGGTATCGATGCGCCGCCCGCCTTCGTGACCAACGAGAAGGACGTTGCGCCAAATCCGATGCCGGATACGGATGGCAAGTGGGCGACGTCGATTTTTGTCGATCCCAAGGACGTCCGCTACGACATGCACGTGACGATCGTCACGTTCGAGCCTGGCGCCGTGATTCCGTTCGCCGAGACGCATGTGATGGAACACGGATTGTACGTGCTCGAAGGCAAGGCCGTTTACCGCCTGAACCAGGACTGGGTCGAAGTGGAGGCCGGCGACTTCATGTGGCTCCGCGCCTTCTGCCCGCAGGCCTGCTATGCCGGCGGCCCGGGAAACTTCCGGTACCTGTTGTACAAAGATGTCAACCGCCAGGCCAAACTGAAACCCACAGGCGCGCTGTAACTCTGCGTTCTTCCAATTGCGAGACGGCGGCGGGGCCCGTCCCCAAATGTTGCCGCTTGACTTGTCCGTCATTTTATATAAACATATTGTTATGGAACAATTTGGTTATATAAATGCACAACCAAATCTTGACGCTGTTTTTGCAGCGCTGGCCGATCCGACGCGGCGGGCAATCCTGTCACGGCTGGCCGATGGTCAGGCGTCGGTCAACGAGATTGCCGAACCGTTTGAAATCAGCCAGCCGGCGATTTCCAGGCACTTGAAGGTGCTGGAACGGGCAGGGCTGGTTGAACGCGATGTCGATGAACAACGCCGCCCCGCACGGTTAAAAGCTGAAAATCTCGAGGCCGCTGTTGAATGGCTGGCCGAATTCAAGGCCTTCTGGCAGACAAGTTTTGATCAACTGGATGATGTGCTTGTTCACATTAGACAGGCCGAAGCAAAGGAAACGGACCATGAGTGATTCACCGGAATACGTACTTGACCGCCTGTTCGATGCCCCCCGCGATATGGTCTGGCGCGCCTGGACCGACCCTGAGTTGCTTTCGCGCTGGTACGGTCCGGGTGTGGAAACCGTCATTCACAAATTTGACCTCAAGCCCGGCGGCATGTGGCTCAACGAAATGAAATGGGGTGACAACTCCATGCTCAGCAAAGTTGTCTTCAGTGAGGTAACGCCGCCGGAGCGGCTCGTCTGGCATCACTATTCCACTACGGATTCACAGTGGAACACGGTGGCAAATCCCAAGATGCCCGACTGGCCTCGCGTGCTTCTGACAACGGTGACATTCGAGGATGAGGGGTCCGGGACCAAAGTACGTCTGACCTGGGAACCGTTCGACGCAACCGACGCGGAGATCGCCTGTTTTGCTGATGCCGTGCACAACATGGGCAAAGGCTGGGAATCCGGTTATGCGATCATCGACGAGATTCTCGCGGAAATGCAAGCGTAGGAGGCAGGCCGTATGGCAGGCGATGTCAACGACGAAACCAGACACGGTGTCCCGTGGCGTTTTAGGTCATAGACGTTGCCGCCTTGATCTGGAACGCCTGGGTGACGGCAGGGTTTGCCGCAGCGGTTTTCGGCAGCGCCCTTGGCTGTCTTCTGCTTCTGTTCGGGAAATCGGCGGCAGTTTATGTGTTGGTTTGGCTGGTTGGCGCCTGAAGTCTTCCAACGGGCTACGATTGGCTAACACAGGTCCTCCGGCGCGCTTCAAGGCTTTTACGCGAACAGCAGCAACATTCGCTTAAAGTCGCTTCATTTCGCGACAAGTGACGGAATTGTAACGCGCCGACTCAACTGTCATGCTTCGTACCGCAAAACCAAAACAACACGAACTGGGCAGACGCATTGACTGATTTCCAGAACCGTCGGGAGCATCCTCGCTTCAGGCCGGATCCCGAATGCCAGTGGTGGAAAACTATTGGATCTGGCCGTGGCTGACGTAGCGTCCTGTCCCGGGCCAGGCAATTCCCCGGATCTTGATGAGGTCGAGATCATCGATCACGTATGGATCGAAATGTCCGACGGCGTAAGGCTGTCTGCAAAGATCTGGCGACCGTTGACCGCCAGCACAAAGCCGGTGCCGGCCATCCTTGAGTTCATACCATATCGCAAGGACGATGCGGTCGCTGTTCGCGACCACCGCAACCATGCCTGGTTTGCGGCCCGCGGCTATGCCTGCGTGCGGCCTGATATGCGTGGGCATGGAGCTTCCGAAGGCATAATGCTTGATGAATACCTGCCCCGCGAACAACAGGATGCCGTCGAGGTCATCGAGTGGATTTCAAATCAGGCCTGGTGCAGCGGAAATGTTGGAATGATGGGCCTTTCGTGGGGAGGCATTGCCAGCCTGCAGGCCGCAACCCGTCAGCCGGAGGCACTCAAGGCGATCATTCCGGTAGGCTCGTCCCTCGACCGTTACTACGACGACGGTGCCTATCTGGTCGGCTGTTACCCGGGCCAGGGTCTCGGTTGGGGCGGAGTGATGTTCGGGTATTGCATTCGTCCACCGGACCCGGCGATTGTTGGCGACGTGTGGCGTGACATGTGGATGGCTCGACTCGAACAAACACCGATGTTCGCTGAGAAATGGTTGAACCATCAACTGCGCGACGAAACCTGGCTTCAGGGTTCGGTCTGCGAAGCCTATGACAAGATCAAGATTCCGGTGCTGGGCGTAAGCGGCTGGAACGATTGCTGGCCGAACACGATGATCCGGCTGCTGGAAAGCGTCGGTTCGCCCTGCCGGGTGGTATCCGGGCCCTGGGGCCATGTCTATCCAAACCAGGGCGGGCCCGGTCCGATGGCCGGCTTTCTCCAACTTGCGCTTGACTGGTGGGACCGTTGGCTGAAGGACATCGGCAATGATGTGATGAAAGCACCGGCGTTCCTTGCCTATGTGCAGGACAGCCACAGCCCGGACCCTAATCCAACCGACCGACCCGGGCGTTGGGTCGGCGAGGCCGGGTGGCCGACACAAAATGTTTGTGCAAGGAAGTTTGCATTCTCACAAACCGGCCTGGTCGACGGTGCAGTCAAAACTGCAGGTCGTGTCAAAATCCGTTCGCCACTCTCGCTGGGCGTGGATTCAGGTGAATACATGCCCATCAACGGTGTGGAAGAACTGCCGCGGGACCAATCTAACGATGACGGCAATTCAGTTTGTTTCGACACTGAAGCGCTTCACGATCGTCTTGAGTTGCTGGGAACGCCTTCAGTCCATGTTCGCCTGTCCAGCGATTGCGCTGCCGGCCTGATCGCAGCGCGTTTGTGCGACGTGGCGCCGGACGGTTCATCAACCCTGATCAGTTTTGGTCTGCTCAACCTGAAACTCCGCGATGGACGTGATCGGCTTTCCCCGGTTGTGCCGGGTGCGTTCATGGACATAACCATCCGGTTGAATGACACGGGCTGGCGGTTGGCGGCAGGGCACAAGCTTCGCCTTGCACTGTCCAGTCAGTTCTGGCCAATGGCCTGGCCGGTTGCGCAAGAGGCTGTTTTGACGGTCGATCTGGCTGCGAGCCATCTCGAGGTCCCTGAACGTGCACCCGGCACCGGTTTGGAAATACCGGAACCGTTCGCGCCTGTGGAAGCGGCTGATCATCCGCCGCATACGGTGATCCGCCCGGCGTCCGGTTCCCGCTCAATTCGGCGCGACGGTCGAGACGGTGAGGTTCGCTACGATGTGGGCTTCGACGGTGGAGAAACGACGCTTCACGCCAACGGCCTGACATTCGGTTCCACCAATGCCCAGTGTTACGCGATTACAGATGGAAACCCGCTTTCCGCAAGGGCGGAGTACCGGGCAGGCTTCAGTTTCAGCCGGGGCCAATGGCAGGTGCGCACAGAGAGTGAACTGATTGTCACATCCGATGAAGACGACTTTTGTTTGAAAGGACGCATTGCCGCTTTCGAAAGTGAAGAGGAAGTCTTTACGCGGAAATGGAACATAAAAATTCCCAGGAAGGTCTATTGAAAAGGGCTATCCACCCAACCCTTGAGTCCTGTCCCGGCATAAGAAACGCCTTGAGCCCCGTCAGCCTGCTGCCATCAGCGAACAGTGGCGTGTTCTCAGGCAGCAAAACATTCCAGGGAATGCATCAGGCTCATATGATCGTTCACCCGCGTTTCGCCCTCGCGTGGACTGCCTTGCGCGAGCAACCGATCCAGCACATCGGCGAGAGCCGCCAGATCCGCATAACCGAGAACCGGCATTTCGTGCGCGCCATCCGCATCGGTTCCGCCATGGGCGCACACGATTTCGACTTCTTCAGGAAGCCGTTCCAACAGCAAGATGCAGGTTTTGAGATAGTCCTTGAGCGATGCACCGGGCGTCTGGGCATAGAGTGGCCCGCGATATACAAAATCGGCAGCATAGAGCCGGTTCTTCTCCGGTTCCCAAAGGGATACTGAATCCGGTGAGTGGCCGGGCGTGTGCAGGACTTCGAGCCCGCGCGCGCCAATGGTTATCGTCTCACCGGGGGCTGCCCAATGGCCAACCCTGAATGAAGGAATGTCTACAGTCTCATAATGACCGAGGTGCATTTCAGTGGTCGGTGTGAGCACCCCATCCTGTTCGCAGTTCCTCAATATTTCCAGGTCCGCCACAATTATTGAGTCGAATTGGTTTATGCCTCCGAGATGGTCAAAATGCATGTGCGACGGAAATGCCTGCACTGTCGCTTTGGCATGCCGGAAGACCAGCGGTGCAATGGGTCTTCTGCCGGCGCCGGTATCGAACAGGAGGCTTTCGTCCCGGTCGGAAATCAGGTAGCTCCAGTTCTCCTGATGATAGGCCGGTTCTCCGATGGCCAAGGTGGCGTCATCGAGAGCTTGCACCGCGAACCAGTTATCCTCGACCGCCAGGCCCTCTGCCAGCTTTATGGAGCCGATCGGCACTTCCAGCTTTCGATTCATGGGCGTATCCATCCCCTTTGCGCGTGTTTTGCTGCCGTATGAAAGGGATAGCATGTTTGCCGCAAAACTTCAGATAGGCCGTGATCAGTGACGGGAGAGCCGACGTCACGGCCGGTGAAGCAGCCAGACGATGTCAACGGTAAACGAGTAGGCAAGCGCTACCGCGGCGGCCGCAGCTATGACTGTGGCGGCGCCCGAGGTGGTGACGGGCAACAGGCATAGGGCGAGCGTTGCAACCTGGACGACGCAGACGACCTGACGTCGACGGCTGGGGGGAAGTTCTGCGCCAAGCCTCCTCTCCGCCATTGCAGCGGCGAGCAAGAGGTAACGCATCGCCCCTATGACGAGTATCCAGGGGCCGGCCTTGCCAAGTTGCCAGACCAGTGCGGACAGGACCAGAATGAAGAACGCGTCGGTCTCCATGTCGAACCGCGCGCCGAAGGCGCTTGCCGTCCCGGTCCGGCGCGCCAGCCAGCCGTCGACCCCGTCGAGGACAAGGGCCGTGCCGGCGATTATCGGCAGCCACCATCCCAGACCGGCCGCGGATACGCCATGAAACAACAGGCCCGCGCAAAAGGCCGCGATTGCGGACCGCATTAATGTCACCCGGTCAGCCGGGCCCAGCTTGTGTTCAACACGATAGTGCCTTTGCAGCAGCACAATGACTGCAACAAGCCCGATGAACACGGCACCGGCCTGCAGGCCAACCGCCGCGGATATGCCGTCCTGAATTGCAAGGACCACGATCAATCCGGCTGCCATCGTTATGTCGGAAATGAACCCTAAGTAATCCTGAATGGTCGTCGCAGTACCGCGAGGCCCGAACGTTTGGAATGGAGTTGTAGTGCGGTTCACTTTGCCGTTCATGTCGTTTGACCCCGTGCTTTTGAGTGCGTTGAAGCGGTCTGTTGAACGCAGAGTTTCCTTGATAGTCGGGTAATCAAGCAAAACAATGTCCCTGAACATACCCTCCATGTGGGCCTTTTGGGCCGAACCGCCGGGTACCGGCGTCATCCGCGAGGCGCCGCTGGCACCGCCTGGAGAAGGCGATGTTCTGGTTGAGACGGTCTACTCAGCGATCAGCCGCGGCACTGAGGCACTGGTGCATCTGGGGTGTGTGCCGGAAAGCCAGTACGCCAGCATGCGTGCCCCGTTTCAGGAGGGGTCCTTCCCGGGTCCGGTTAAGTACGGCTACATGAACGTGGGACGGATCGTTTCCGGACCCGCGGCCCTGAGGCAACGCTTTGTCTTTTGCCTGTATCCGCACCAGACGGCTTACGTGGTTTCACACACGGACGTGATCGTGGTGCCTGAAGAAATCCCGCCACGCCGGGCGGTGCTTGCCGCCAATATGGAAACGGCTTTGAATGCGGTCTGGGATGGGGACGTCGGACAATCCCACCGGGTTGCCGTCATCGGTGCCGGTGTCATCGGGTGCCTTACAGCCTATCTTGCGGCACACATGTCGGGAGCGGAGGTTGAACTGATCGATATCGATGAGAACAAACGCGCCGTCGCCACCGCGCTCGACCTTGACTTTCGGTCAAGCGATGCAACAGGCCGCGATTTCGACCGGATTTTTCACGCCAGCGGCACCGAGGCCGGATTGCGGCTGGCCTTGTCGGTCGCCGGGTTTGAAGCGGAAATAGTCGAGTTGAGCTGGTTCGGCGACGACATGGTCAGCTTGCCGCTCGGTGAACATTTCCATTCTCGGCGCCTCACCATCAAATCGAGTCAGGTTGGTCATGTGGCGCCTGCATTTCGCAGTGCGTGGTCGCGCCGCGCCCGGCTCGCCTATGCGCTGTCGTTGCTGGAAGACCCGTCGCTGGATGCTCTCATATCCGGCGAAAGCCGGTTTGAAGACCTGCCCGAGACCATGGCGCGTCTGACCGGGGATGCGAAAGGCATTCTTTGCCACCGGATCGCATACCAGCCTGAATCGACACAGTCATCACATTGAAACTGAAATCGGAAACCGCCCATGTACGCTCTCAATGTCCGCGATCATTTCATGATTGCCCACAGTTTTTCCGGCGAAGTCTTCGGGCCGGCGCAAAGGCTTCACGGAGCGACATATGTGGTTGATGCGGAGTTTCGCAGAGCGGATCTGGATGGCGACGGTCTGGTCGTCGACATCGGCTGTGCATCCCAGGTCCTGAAGACGGTGCTGAGCGATCTGAACTACCGGAATCTCGATGACCAGACGGGGTTTGCAGGTCAAAACACGACCACTGAATTTCTCGCCAAACTGATATTTGACCGCATCTCGGAGGCAGCCCGGGATGGACGGCTGGGTGCCGGTGCAGCGGGGCTTTCAGCGATCAAGATCACTCTCAACGAATCCCACATCGCCTGGGCATCCTACGAAGGAGCGTTGTGAACGCGAAAATGCCGAACACATCCGAGTGTCGTGCACACCTCATTGTGCCGGGCGATCCCGACACACTGACCGGCGGCTCCATCTACGACCGTCTGATGGCAGTGCAACTGCGCAAACTCGGATGGGATGTTACGGTCACCGGCCTCGAAGGCCGGTTTCCCGACGCCGACAGGACAGCCGTGAGGGCGGTGCAGAACTGCCTTTCTTCAATTGCGGACGGCTCCCTTGTTGTGGTCGATGGGTTGGCGCTGGGAGCGGTCCCGGAACTGGCGGCGCAGCACGCGTGCCGACTCAAGCTGATCGGCCTGGTACATCACCCGCTCGGCGACGAAACCGGTCTCAGCGATGACCGTCAGCAGGCCTACCATGTCCGTGAGGTTGCGGCCTTGTCGGTTACGCGCGGGATCGTTGTTACCAGCGGTTTTACCGCGCGCAGACTTTGCCAGCTCGGCGTCGATGCCCAGTGCATCCGCGTAGCCATCCCCAGTGTGGACCCCGCGCCCCTGGCGACGGGTTGTAACGGGGCCGGGCGGCACATGCTCTGCGTGGCCACGGTGACACCCCGCAAGCGTCACGACGTTTTGTTGCGGGCGCTTGGCCGCCTCAGGCAAGCGGATTGGACACTGACGTGCATCGGCGACATTGAACGATCGAAAACCTGGTCCCGGAAGATCTTTGAAATCCTCAAAGAGGAGGGAATTGCCGAAAAGGTGAATTTCAGGGGGGGCTTGTCGGACAGGGACCTGTCGATGGCCTATGACGGGGCCGACCTCTTTGTCCTGGCGTCGGAGTACGAGGGCTATGGAATGGTCTTGACCGAGGCCCTGGCCCGTGGCCTGCCTGTTGTCGCGACCACCGGCGGCGCCATTGCCGAAACAGTGCCCAGCCGTGCCGGGGTGCTTGTGCCGCCGGGAGACAGTGCGGCTTTGAGCGAGGCCTTGTCGGGTTTGTTGGGTGATGCGGTCCGGTTCGAAGAAGTCAAAGCCGGTGCTGTCGCGGTGCGCGGAGGGCTGCAGAACTGGGCAAGTGCGGGCAAAACCTTCGACCGCTACCTGCGGGAGTTCTGTTCATCATGACCGGTTTCAATGCCGAGTGGCTGGCGTTGCGTGAACCCTACGACCACGGCGCACGCGACGGCGATCTTGTAATCGGCCTCGACCGCTCGCTCGGTTCCGAACCGGTCGTCAGAATTCTTGATCTCGGATGCGGTGCCGGTTCAAATCTGCGCTATCTGGCACCACGATTGGCGTTCCCGCAGACCTGGTGTCTTGTAGATAATGACAGTGCCATGCTGGATACGCTTTCAGGCAGCGCGGGGTTTGACAGGAAATGCCACGCCATTCTTCAGCACGATCTGAACGCACTCGACGGCGTGCCGTTCGACGGTGTCCATGCGGTAGTCGCCTCTGCCCTGATGGACCTGGTCTCACCGGCATGGTTCCAAAAGCTTGCCGAACGATGCCGGCGGGCCGGCGCCGCGCTGCTCGCCGCGCTTGACTACGATGGCCGCTTGAAGTGGCACCCGGTCCTGAGGGACGATGACTGGATCGAGGCGTTGTTCAATGTTCACCAACGCGGCGACAAGGGATTCGGTCCTGCCATGGGGCCTGCGGCGACCGGACTGATGTCGGATATCCTGACGGGTCTGGGGTACCGGGTGCTGACAGCGCCGACGCCATGGGACCTTGGCCCGCATGACGCCGTAATCCAATGCGAATTTATCGCCGGAGTTGTCGCTGCCTGTCTGGAAGCGTCACCTGGTGAAAGGGAGCGGATAATGGCCTGGTCGGAACGCCGTAGACGAACCGTCGGCAAAGGACATTCGCGGCTGCTGGTAGGGCACGACGATCTTCTGGCGCTGCCTCCCGGGACGCAGGCATGACCGGGATGCGCGTCAGGCCAGGACTACGATTTGCGGTCAGTATGGGACTTCTGGCCGTTCTTTGGCATCTGACCGACGGCCACCGGGTCCTCGATCAGCTGGGTAACCTGGAGGCCGGATTTGCCCTGGCTGCCCTGGCGGTAACTGTCCCCCAGGTGGCCTTGTCGGCGTGGCGATGGCACTTTGCGGCATTGCGATTGGGTCTTTGCCTGCCGTTTCGACAAGCGTTCGTCGAGTACTATCTTGCGACTTTCCTGAACCAGGTCTTGCCCGGCGGGATTGCCGGGGACGCGGCGAGGGCTCTGCGCCATGGCCGTTCGGAGGCTCGCGGCATTGGTGCGGCCGCGCGCGCGGTTATTCTTGAACGCGCGTCCGGGCAGATTGCACTCATTGCCGTCGTATTGTGTGCCCTCATCCTCGAACGGGATGTTTTTCCGGCAATTGCGGACCGTGCGTGGTTCTGGAGCGCCTGGCTCATCCCTGCTGTCGCGATCGCCGTATTTGTTACACGCAAGGGCCCGTGGCGGCGCGGTGTCGAAACCTTTCTGATTGATTCTAAGACAGTTTTTTCGGGATGGTCGGGCGGAATTCAACTGATGTCGTCACTGTGTGTGGTCGCAACCTACCTGACGGTTTATGGGCTTGCGGGCCGCTCGGTCGGTGTTGAGCTTTCGACCGGGGCCTTGATGACCGTGGTTCCCCTGATACTGTTTTCCATGGTCCTGCCGGTTTCGGTGTCCGGTTGGGGCGTGCGCGAAGCCGCCGCCGCGGCCTCCGCCGCCAGTGCAGGGCTGACCCCTGACAGCGCCGTCGCGGTTTCGATTGCCTACGGGCTGATCGTGTTGGTTTCGTCGTTGCCCGGTTTGTTCGTGTTGCTGATGTTGCGGCCGGGAGAAGAAACACGGACATCGGCGGCGACAGGCAGATGATCGGATGCCACCTTTGATGTGGCGGAACGATGGACACGTAAGTTTTCCATTTCCAATTGGCCATCAAGCCAGATGCGGTCGAGCGGCAATAGCGGCGCGCGGGCGGGGAAAGTCCGGCGGCGTTGGCCACCGGCAAAACGTCGGGAGAGGATGGAATGGCAACCGCCGAACGGCAGCCATTCGTTGAAATCGCCGAGCAGGACGACCGGGAGACCTTGAGAAAACCCGTCGATTGCCTTGATGAGATTTCTGACCTGCCGGCGCCGGCCACGCGCGGACAATCCCAAATGTGCCGCCACAGCGAGGATCTTGCTGCCGGGCAGGTCGATCTTTGCCAGGATTGCACGTCTGATCTCGGGACCCGACCGGCCGAGGTCCACATGCATCAAGTCGTCGACCGGGTACCGGGTCAAAAGCAAATTGCCGTGAATGCCGCCATCCGAGTCCATGATCGTGGCCTGTTGAATGCAATCCATCCCAAGTGGTGCGGCCAAGTCCTCCGGTGTAATTCTGGGCCAACCGTGCTGTGTTCTGTTGTCGAATTCCTGCACAGCCACAATGTCGGCGTTCACTTCGCCGAGCACGGAGACGATGCGTTGCGGGGCGTGAACACCATCGCGACCCACGCACTTGTGAATGTTGTATGTGGCGACGGCGAAGTTCACGACGGCAGGTTATTCCACTTTCAGGTCGAACAGGACGTCGTCGCCCAACGGGTGATGCCGGCACACGAAGCGATGCGCATCGCCCAGTTTTGCCACCGGCGCGAGGCTGAAGCCGGGTCGACCGGAACCGATAATGAGTGGCGCCACGCACACATGAAGCCTGTCGAGAACACCGGCCTGAAGAAAGCGCGAGACTGTAGTGCCGCCACCTTCGATGAGAATGTTGCGGTGACCACGTGACGACAGTGCGCCGATGATCGCACCCGGCGACAGATTGCCATGGTCGTCAGGAAGGCTGACGATGTCAATGTCCGCGGGCCATTCGTGAGCGGCAGCCGAGGCTTCTGTCGTTAGAACAATGGTTGGTGCCGCGTGGTCGTTGAATATCCGCTGGTCGCGGGGCGTGCGGCCGCCCGGGTCAATGACAGCCCGTACCGGGTTGCTGCCAACGGCCCGCCGCACAGTCAGACGCGGGTCGTCGGCAATCACCGTTCCGACACCGACAACAACAACGTCGGAGATCGCGCGTAGCCGATGCAGATGATCGAGACCTGCCGCTCCGGTCACGTATTTCGAGTGACCGGTTTGGGTGGCGATGTATCCGTCCAGACTTTGGCCAAGTTGAGCCAGTACGGTGCAGGCCTTGCCGCTGGCGACATAAGGCAGATAGATGTCGAGGAGCTTTGCCGCCTTCGGGGTCACCGGGTGCCACGCACTCCAGCCGCCGGTTGCTGAAATTTCAATAGCAATGTCGTCGCGCTGGGACCTGACGCTGCGCGCCAGTTCGATGCCGTCAAAGGCCGCGTGCCGGGCGGCATTGACAAGCGACCAGGCCACGGCCTCATCGATCCGGCCCGCGTCCTTACAAGCATGGGTTTCGTAATCCGGCATCGAATGCACATTCCGATTGTTGACGTTCTGCAGCAACCTTGCCGCCTTTGAAGACCCACAGTAGAGACGACGGAATTGTGGCTATTTTTGTCCGAAATTGATCCCGAATTTGGCCATAAGTCAGTGCAATAAGAGCCGGCGTCTGTCACCGGTTGTTTTGGTGATCATCGCAAATTCAGGCTCGTATCGACTGTTCATAGGCTAGGACGGCCGGGCAGGAGAAGGTGAATGGCCATGCTTGATCGCGCAATATTCGAGTTTCGACGCGGGCGACCACTGTTCGTTTCCGAGGACACGGGCGCTGCTGTTGTCTGTGCACTGGATGCTGTCGATGATGACCTGCTCAACGATCTGTCCGACATTGTCGGAACACAAGACCGGCTTGTGCTGACAGCGGAGCGGGCGAAGATTTTGGACTTGCCTGTCAATGGCGCCAAGGCGATCTCCGTATCCCTGGCCGGACAAGGCTGCGTCGATGACTGGATGACGATCGCGGCGCGGCCTGTCAATGGAAACCGGCAATCGATCCTCCCCAGGATCACCGGCGTCAAGGCTGCGCGACCGGCGGAACAGGCTGCATTGGCGTTGTCAAAATCAAGCAAGCTGTTGCCGTCAGTGGTGTCGTTCTCAGCGCCGGAACATCTGTCGAACCGATTGTCGGGTTCGCTTGACCGGGGCGACATCCTGTCATTCGATGCGGTGCAGCTGATGCGACGGACGAGGCAGGGGGCGGTCGTTCTTACACGGGTCAGTGAGGCCGAAATCGCGTTGGAAAACGCAAAGTGCTCTCAGTTCGTGGTGTACCGGGCAAATGACGGTTTCAGCGAGCATGTTGCCATTCTCATCGGCAATTGGCGCGAGATGGATGTGGTGCCTGTGCGTCTGCATTCTGCGTGTCTGACCGGGGATCTGTTCGCCAGCCTGCGATGTGACTGCGGCGATCAACTGCGGACGGCGGTTCGCCGGATTGCCGAGCAGGGGGGCGGGATCCTTCTGTATCTGGCGCAGGAAGGGCGCGGCATCGGTCTTGCCAACAAGCTCCGGGCCTACAGCCTGCAGGACACGGGTCTGGATACCCTGGACGCCGACCATGTTCTCGGGTTTTCTGCCGATGAGCGAAACTACGATGTGGCGGCACTTATGCTTCGCGATCTGGGGGTCGGGCAGATTGAGATGCTGACCAACAATCCCGAAAAGGTCTCGGCGATGATCGACAGCGGGATTTCGGTGACGGGCCGGAAGCAGTTGCAAGGGCAGGTCAACCGGCACAACAAGCGGTATCTCGATGCCAAGGCGACACGGGCCGGCCATCTGTTGAATTTCGATTCAGAAGACTCCAAAACCAAATTCTGAATGTGCGGATGACCATTGTGCCGGGACTAAACATCTAGACCGTAGTCGCCCAGCGCTTCGCGCCTTGGCGAATGAGGTGATTTGACTCCACCAAACGCTTCAATAAGGACCGGATTCGGCCTAGGATCCTTCGATCAGAATGGTCATCGGGAAGCTCTGAACTTCATGGATGACCTGCCGTAATGTGTCAGCCGCGTGGGCAACCATTCGACGGCCCATCTCAGCGGTGGCGATCGTCGCGTCGCCGGTGGTTCCGGACGGATTCAGATCCTGGGCTGACCAGGCGAAACTGGCACGTGGGCCTTCAGGACCCAGGTGATTGTTGTCGCGAGCCATAACCTGTCCGATCGAGCCGAAGGCCGACACCTTGTCCTGTCGGACAAGGTCGGGGGCGAGATGCAGCATCATCGAGGTTTCAACCGCACCGCCGTGGAGCCCGTGACGCAATTCGTCGTCTGCAACAATGCCTTCGGGCAGACCGAAGCGGAATGAATGGGCCTTGGCGACAAACATCTTGAATTCTTGGCGTAGCTTCAGGGCGGCGATATCTATGACCTGGGTTTGTCCGCCGTGTGAATTGAAGATCAGCAATTTGCGGATGCCGGTCCGCCGGACGCAAGTGCCCAGTTGAAAAATCACCTCAGTCACGGTGTCGGCGCTGAGGGAGAGCGTTCCGGGAAAGTCGGTGTGTTCCAGGCTGTCGCCGACCCCTTGGAGCGGCAAGACGATAACCGAACCTTGTGTTTCGAAGGATTGTGAAAGTGCCGCATCGAGAATGCCCTGGCAGATCACAGCGTCTGTCGACAACGGCAGGTGAGGGCCGTGCTGTTCGGTTGCTGCCATAGGCAGCAGCGCCATCGAAGTTTCCGGATCGATCATCCGGAAATCTTCTGTCGTCATATCCTGCCACTGATGCACTGCGGGGTTCATGGCATGCACAAGACGGCCTTGTGATCCGGTCGTCAAGACCGGGAAACAGATCCGGTGACAATTATCCGCCGACCGCCGGGCCACAGAAGATGCTTTTCGAACGATGCAGGTTGCCGCCATGCCTTATTAAGCCCGAAAACGGCGGCTAATCTTGGATCCGATTTGAAGTGACCCAGATGAAATGGCGTCACAACGGTGCCCGCTCCAGGAGAGAATTGATGAAGTGGTTCTTCCCGACAATAGCCGGTCTCATGATTGCCGGCGGGATTGGCGCCGGTGAAGTTGAGGCCGAGCCACGCAAATTCGAACTTGATCCCGATCATGTGACGATTGCGTTTCTGGTTCATCACATAGGATTTGCCAAAACGCTCGGTGTGTTCCGCAAGGCCTCGGGAACCGTCGTCTTCGATGCTGACGGGCCTGTGCTTAAGAGTGCGGATGTGTCTGTCCAGACGGCAAGCGTCGATACGGGACACCGAGCGCGGGACAAGCATTTGCGCAGCGCCGACTTCCTGGCGTCCCGTAAACACCCGACCATGCGCTTTGTCCTTACCGGCTCGGAGAAAAGGAACGGGAGGAAGGGCATCATTACCGGCAACCTGACGTTACGTGGTCAGACCCGTCCGGTGGCGTTGACTGTCACCCTTAACAAGGCGGGCGCCTATCCGTTCGGCGACAAACATGACGTGGTGGGGATTTCGGCACGCGGTACCATCCGGCGAAGCAAATGGGGGATGACCTACGCGGTCAAGAACGGTCTTGTCGGGGACAAAGTCGAGATCATCATCGAAGCAGAACTCATGCATCGGTAATGACTACACGGCATTCCTGCGTGCTTTTCTCGACAAGACGGTCATTACCAGAATGTAGATGTCGAAGCCGATCGACCAGTTGTCGATATAGTGCAAGTCGTGTGCGACACGGGCGGCCATCTTGCCGGCGGTGTCGGTTTCTCCCCGCAGACCGTTGATCTGCGCCCATCCGGTTATTCCCGGCTTCACATTGTGCCGTCTGGCGTAAGACGCGACACGGGTGGTGAAATCCCGGTTATGGGCAAGTGCGTGAGGTCTTGGGCCCACCAGGGACATGTCTCCCTTGAGCACATTGACCAATTGAGGCAGTTCGTCGAAATTCCAGCGCCGCAATACCCGGCCAACACGCGTGACCCTTGGGTCACCGGCCGTGGCCTGTTGAACGGTGTCACCGTCGTCCAGGCAGGTCATTGTCCGGAATTTCAGAATTGCAAATTCTTTTTCGTTGAACCCGTGTCTGCGCTGCAGGAACAACACCGGTCTGCCATTTTCCAGGTAAGTGAGGGCGGCGGCAAGAAGCAGAACCGGCAAGAGCATGATCAGTGCCATGCTTGCGATCACAACATCGAACAGGCGTTTTGCCAGAATTTCAGCACGGGTAAGAGGCGCGCGTGCCAATCGCAGTCCCGCCGATGTTCCGATCCGCGAAATCTGGAGATCGGCGAATTTGTCGAAATGGGCCTCAGGGCTGAGATGAATCGACGCCGGTATGGACAGGAAGGTTCGCGTGCATCTTTCGATCAGGATCTTGGACGACCATGGTGCTACAACAAAAATGTCGTCGATCTCAATCTTCCGGGCATAGGCGGCTGCCTGCTTCATGTTGTCGTCGACGGCATCCGGATCGCTTTCGATCAGGCTTTCAAAGTTTTGCGGCAGGTGCCACTCGCCGACGATTGTCAATCCGTGGCCTGCGGGCCGGTAACGCCGAAGGAATTCGTCGACCCGGTCGCGCGTACCACAAAGAAAAACTCTCTTTGCCGCAAACCAGCCCTTCTTATACCCCCGCTGTACCATTGCGCCCAGGCCAACGCGAACGGCAATCAAGGCGATGGCGCCGGTCACATAGAACGCAACGATGGTGCCCCGCGAATGAATGTCAGTGGCTTTGGTCAGAAAACCGACCACAAGCAGGCACATGAAGGCGATATTCCACATCACCAAAATTTTGCGGATTCGGTTCTTTTCGACATCGATCTGGTCAATGGCGTAGCGTTTGTCGTAATACCTGAGCGACACAAAACAAATGGCGACAACCAGGCTTGCAAACACATAGTTTTCGATATGGCCAACCTGACCGTACACAGCCAGATGGTAGGTGGCACCGGTGGCAACGGCGGATGCAACAATGATCGAAAAATCAAGTACAAACGCAATCACCCCAAACCAGGGGGCGATATGTCCCGTGTACGCGGTTGACTGTGCGATCCGATGACGCCGTGTGTCGGTAATATTGCTCATGGCCGGAAACACTCAAGATTCGTGCCAGTCTGATGCAGCCGAACGAGGGGTTCTAATTTTGGTTACGAAAACCCTGGCGGAGCAGGTCCGAGGCAACGAGAAACACAAACCGCGGGATGGCGTGAAGGTATCGACCGGCAAGCCGGCGCGGTTCCTGCAAAACTCTAAAGGCCCATTCGAGGCCGATCTTGCGGACCAGAGCCGGCGCCTGAGCAACCCGGCCGGTATGAATGTCGAATGCCGCGCCAACGCCCATGCACACGCAGCCATCCAGACGAGGGGCGATCCTGGCCATCCACAAATCCTGTTTGGGGGAGCCCAGGCCGACCCAGACGATGTCTGCTTCAGCAGCGTTTATGCGATCCACGGTTGCGGCGGTTTCAGCCTCGGACGGGGGACGGAACGGCGGACATTCGGTGCCGGCAACGATGAGACCGGGAAATCGCTGTTGCATCTCATTGGCCAGTTCATCTGCGACACCGGGCGCACCGCCCAGAAAGTAGTGCCGCCAGCCATGTTCAATGCCTGATTTGCACAGTACCGGCAGGGACTCGATGCCGCGAACCTGCTGGATTTCAGCGATGCCGAGGACACGACCCAGAAGTGCCAGTGGCTTGCCGTCCGCGACGACAAGAAAGGCTGCCTGATGGGCTGACATCAGTTCCTCGTCGTCTTGTGCCGCGACCACACCATGGACGTCGCGAAAGCAAATGAAGCGTCCCGGTGACCTGCGATTTCGGGCCGCCAGGAGTCCCCGCACCTGGTTCACCAGCTCCGACATGTCGAGGCATGCGACCGGAATTCCCAGTATGAGCAAGCGTTGGATCTTTTTCATGGCTACGGTTTTCGAGAATGCATCTGTGAACGATCGAAACGCAATCGCCCCGGTGTCGCCGGACATCCGGTGAAGCTGATTGTTCAACGATCGGCATGGATCGTTCAATCAACACCGTTCGTTAGGGTTACCGGCCGACGCCTGCAGCAGACCCGCCAATTTGCGCCCAACACGGCACAGTTCTGGTCCCAACCTTGCATCTTGCCACCATGGCCGGCGTCCGTGTTTGGAGCGTTTCGGTTGAATTTGTGCCATCGAGAGGCGAAATGCCGGCAATGTGCCGGGCGCTCCCGGAGGGTGGATTGAGGTAAGAATGTATCAGTTTGAGAATCCCAATATGGACAGAGCATCACGGGTTGTTTCAGTTTCGAACACCTCGTCGCAAAATGGCACACCAATTGTTGATGTTGCCGCCATCGTCGGGTTGCTGTGGCGCCGAAAGGTGCCAATCATTCTGTGTGCATTAATTGCAATCGTGCTGGCGATGGCGGCACTTACGGTTGTGCCCCGGAAGTTCACGGCGTCGACCCGCATCCTGATACCGCCGATCGGCCTCAACGTGACCGAGAAAGAAGTCACACCCCGTGCGCAATCCGACGGCGCAAGCGTCACCCAGGTGGAAAGCCAGATGCGGGTGATGGTTTCAGATCACGTGTTGCGTCAGGTTGTGATTGCCGAGAATCTTGCTGCAGACACGGAGTTCGGCACCAAGGTTGGCGGCCTGCTTGACCTGCCGAGATCGCTATTGCGTGGTCTCGTTGGCGGCACCAGAAGTACTGGTGAATCGAACGAGGCCAGAGCCCTCAGGCTTTTTCGCAAATCGGTTCAGGCCAAACGCGTGAAGAACAGCTATGTGGTGGACCTTCACGTGTCGACGCTGGATGCGGGAAAGTCGGCCCGGCTGGCCAACGCAATAGCTCAGACATATGTAACGTCGGAAGTAACGGTCAATGCCGGCACTGCAAAGCGGGTGTCCGGGGCGTTGTCCGTGCGGGCTGAAGAGCTCAACCGTCGATTGCATGACGCCGAAAAGAAGGTAGAGCGCTACAAGATCGAAAACAATATTGTCGATGTCGGCGTGGGCAAGGATGGCCGCCTCCTGTCCGAAGACCGGCTTACCCAGATGACAGAGCAGATATCACTTGCCCAGGCGAGAGTCTCGCAGGCAGCTGCAAAAGCAGCGCAGATTGAACGCCTGAGAGTGGAGGGTCTTGATGCCGGTGTGTTGCCGGAAGCCGTCCAGTCGGCGGCCATCGCGCAACTGCGGACACGTTTTGCCAACGCTCACCAGACTGTGGCTGTCCTTGAACAGGCACTTGGCGAGCGTCATCCCAGGCTGGTGGCGGCGCGTGCCCAAGTAGCGGATGTCCAGCGTTCGATAAATGCTGAACTGAGGCGGATCGGATCATCCATCCGGGGCGAACTGGAACGCGGCAAATCCGATGTCGCCGACCTTGCCAGAAAACTCAAAACCCTTGAACGCAGTACGCAGACCACCAAGCAAAGTCTCGTCGGCCTGCGAAACCTGGAACGCGATGCCAATGCAAGCAGAGTTGTGTATGAGGCGTTTCTGGTGCGCGCGCGGGAAACCGGTGAACAACATGGGCTCGACACATCCGGAGCGCGGGTAATCTCCGAGGCCGTTCCACCAATAAAATACGCCGGTCCGAGGACGCTCCTGCTGTTGTTGGTTGCTGGTTTTTTGGGCGCCGGGCTCGGCTCAGTCGGGGTAGTTGCGCGGGAGCGGTTTGCGACGCCGGTTCAGTCAATCGAGGGCATCGGTGCCTTGACCGGACTCCCGGTGCTTGGCGTTGTTCCGGGCTTGGAGCTCGCGGATGATGCGCAGGTTGAACCGCTTTCAAATGGTGCCGGGTTGCTGAATACGCGTGGGTTGCCGGCGGTTGTTCTGCAACGGCCGGACTCGGCGGCGTCTCTTTCGTTCCGGAGGCTTGACCGTTCATTGCGCAGTCTCGGAACGGTTGGTTCAGGGCGGCTTGTGGTTGTAACCGCGCCCGCGGACGGTCACGGCAAGTCGACGGTAGCTCTCAACATCGCTCTTGCCGCCAACGAGTCGGGTGCGCAGGTTCTGCTGGCAGACGGCGACACTGTAAATCAATGCCTTTCCCAGGCTTCCGGCCTGGCTGCGGACGTGACGGTTCGACCGGCGCCGGTGAGCGGAAACATCCCGCTAACGCCGATATTCACAGGGCTTGAAAACAATCTGAAGTTTGTCTCGGTCGCGGCATTGTCGTCGGTATCGTCAGGCAGCAATGCAGCGGTTCCCCTGTCACGGGTGCTGCCCGAACTGTCAAAGGGCTTCGACATGGTTGTGGTTGATGCCTGCACGCTTTCATCTGGCCAGGATCTGGCAGGATTATTGTCTGTCTCCGACGACGTGATTGCTGTCATTCGCCGGGACAAATCGAAGACCCGGCAGCTTGAACAGGCAATGGCACTGCTGCACCCGTTTTCGATGCGGGTACGCGGATCCATAATCATTGACGATATGTGATCTTGTATGAACACTAATGTTGCGACAGATAGCGTGGGCAGTCGCGGCTCCCCACCACGGATGCGAACCGATCGACAATTGAGTGTCGTTATTCTCATCATCGCCTTTGCGGTCGTTTGCATCTGGATATCGTCTCGAGACGCCAGCGCACGGTATGTAATATATCTGCTGCCAGTGTTGATCGTATTGTCCGCAGGCCTGATCAACCGTGGTCGAATGGCCTTTGACCGCAACAGTTTCCTTGCGCTTCTTTTGTTCTTGACCGTTGCGGTTGTGTCTATGTTGTCCAGTGCGCAGTTCGACGGTTTTGCAATCCGTGACGTTGTTACCATCTCATGTTACTTGCTGATGTTCACAGTGTGTTTTAGCGGACACAGGCAGATGGCGGACGTTTCCTTCGCCATTCTCGTGGCAGGTTTGGCTTTGGTTGCCGCCTCTCAAGGCATAAACACGGAGTGGGCGGCGTTACAATCCGTCGGTGTTCTGGAAAGTACACTTGCCTTTCCTCTCGGTGTTATTGTGCTGTTCTACTTCCATGAAAGAAAGTGGTGGCGGTTTCTGCTGGCCTGCTTTGTTCTCTTCCTGACCTTCAAACGCATTACGCTGTTGGGCGTATGTGCCATAGCCGCGCTGGAGTTTGCATCCCTGGTCGTGTTTAGGCGTCCATTCAGTCGAAGGGTCGCAATATTTGCAGTCATTTCGGTTTCTGTATGCGCGTTATTTCTCACAGAAATATTTGAATTCGTGTCCGAGCTCATCGCGGACGAAAACTCAAGCGCTGCGGCGCTGTCCCTGGGTCGAACCGAATTTGCAACGGCAATGTGGGATTCTATCGATCGTGCAGCTATCGAGCGCGAGCTGTTTGGTTTTGGTCCGGGCAGTTCAGTACGGTTCCTCTCCGATCTGGGCGATGTCGCCAATCCACACAACGACTGGCTCAAGGTTCTCTTTGACTACGGATTCCTCGGGTTTGCCGGTTTCCACGTGATACTTGGACTTATCCATCCCGACACGCCCTTGGGAAACAAACTCTATGTCTTTACCGCGATCCTGATGGTGACAGACAATGTGTTGATTTACATACATTATTTTGCGTTCGTATTTCTGGTGTGCCGGATTGACCAAACGCGCAAACAGAAAGGCGGTTCCCATGTCCTATGAAACCTTGAAGAAGCTTGGTGTCGGCGTAGGCATCCTGGCTTTTGCAGCAGCCGTTGTTCACGGCATCCTGTGGTGGTCAATGAAAGCACAATACGTAATGTTCATTGAAGCGACCTTTTCACCCGATGGCAGCATCAATCACCCAGAGATTGCCCTGGCTTGGTGCTTTACGGCGTTGAGTGTTGTCGGCGCCGTGGGGCTTTATGTGGGAATGCGAAACATTGATGTGTTCAACATTCCCAAAGTCTGGAGCGGTTGGGATCTAGCTTTTGTCGGCTGGATGTGCTTCTGCGCACTTGCGCCTTTGGCACTCGGCATAAAGATACGTCTCAACGAAGACGGTTTTCTCGAGTGGGTGACATTCTGGGCGGCGGGTGTAGCGACGCTGATTGTCGCTTTCGTGGCAATTCGGGCCCGATCAATAATACTGGCTGTTGTTGCGGCCGCATTGTGCTTTTTTGCCGGTGAAGAGATCAGCTGGGGGCAGAGAGTGTTCGGGTTTGTCACCCCGGAAACCCTGAGTAGTCTGAACCATCAACAGGAAACCAATCTTCACAATCTGATACGTGTGCTGAGTTTTGGCTACTTGATCTTTTTTACTCTGACCGCCTTTATAGTACTGGAGATCAAAGGATTTCTCGGTTCCTCGATTGTGTCGAGACTGATACGGCAGGACGAGCGGAGTTTGTTGGAGGATGCGGTGAATTTGCCGTTTTTTGCGGTGATGCTGTTGGGAATAGGGTTTGTCGCGGGTTACACCGACGAGTTCGCCGAGGTCCTGTTTGCCTGTAGTGCCTTCGGCGTGTCCGTCAGATTGCTGTTTGTCGGGTCCTTCAATCGATAACGTCAATCCGATGGCAGCGACCACTGGCGATGGCACAAGTTGATGGTACCCTTAAGGATCCTACCCGTTGCCAGAGAGGGCCTGTACCAGAAGTTCAACGCTGTTCGGCGGTGAGTCCCAGCAACATCTGATTATTACAGTCCTGTTCGTCAAGGAACCCATTTTCCGAAAGGTTCTCCACAGTCACGCCATATGGTTCGGCTGATTGCGCCATAGTACTTCTATCGCCATGTTGCAGCTATGACGACGTGAATGGTTTTGGAGCTTCCGCGTAGTGTCTGCTTCAATGGTCCTGCTTCAAGGGTGAAAGATCGTTCAAACTGATTTCATCGCTTCACAGGGCCAAACGCCTGGCCGCTCTCTGATACCAATCTCATGGCCAAAACTTCGTTGTAGGTGCTCTCGAGGATTGCAAGCGCCTTCGACTCTGTAAATCGTGTTTTGTAGGTTCGTCGCGCGGCAATACCCATCTGGTCGATGCGATTGCTTGCAGCCACCTGGGTTATGGCGCTGGCTAGATCTTTCGCGTTGCCGGGACGAACGTGCAATCCGGTTACACCGTCTTCGATCAACTCCACCAGTGAACCCAGATGAGATGCGATGACGGGTGTGCCTGCCGAGAAACTTTCGGCGAGGGTCATGGGAAACCCCTCGTAGCAAATCGATGGCAGAACCAGGGCGCGTGCTTTCGCCAGTCGTTCTTGCACTTCCCTTCTGGTCTTCACACCTAGAAAACGAACATTGTTGGGTGCGCCGACTTTGAGATCTGCCTCCAATGGACCCTCACCGATAATGTCGATTTGGGCGGTTGTAAGGTGTGCCGCCTGCAGCAGATGACGAACCCCCTTTTCCTCACTCAACCGACCTACGTAGACGATGCCGTCACGGTTTTGCCACGCCGGTTCCCCAGAATCTTCTGCCGTGTTGTGTTTAACCACAATCCGTTCTTCGGGAAAGCCCGCCGATACAAATGTCCTACGGGCAAATTCAGAGAGCACAATGTAGCGATCGACATCGGCCTGCCATGTGCCCCGTCGCCGGTGGTGGTCGATCATGTGAGCGAGTGGCAGTGATCCGGCAAATGAGTCTCGATAACACCGGTGCACCGCCCCCCAGTATGGCGTGCCGTCGATGCACTTGTGGCAGGGCTTTCCGTCACGCATCAACATGGCGCCGGCGCAAACCGTCCGGTAGTTGTGCAGCGTTTGCACGACGCCGATGCCCATTTGTCTGGCTGCTCGGTAGATGGCCGGTGAAAACAACGGGAAGAAGTTGTGAACATGCAGAATGTCGGGCCGGCATTGCTGCAGAGCCTCGGTAATCCGGTGAACACCGTCGCTGTTATGGGCGACGCGGACAGCGGCCTGAAACTTGTCCTTCACCGTACGGATCTCGTCGTTGCTGATGACGGCTTCGAAGACCTTATGTCCGGCATTTCGAAGCAGGTCGACATCGTACGCCATGGCGGTGTCTTCGCCGCCGCCGATCTGGTAGCGGTTATGGGCAATCAGGATGCGGAGGGGCCGGGCAGGGGTTACCTGTGGACGCGAGTTCATCGTGTGCTCTCCCCCGAACCGGAGAACTGGTCGGCGGCCAGCCGATCATTTGCTCTTGTGTGTTGAACGATCTCATAGCCGATCCAGCAGATGCAGATGACGTGCGCCAACAGGATATCGAGTGCCGCGCCGATGAGGCCAAGCTCAGTGATCGCCGGATAGGCCAGTGCGAGTGCGGCAGCGGAACTGACCAGATAGGCCCGGAATATGGCGTCCGTGCGTTCCACCGAGCGCAGATAATAGGACCACACTGTCCGAGGCAAGGAAATGGCGTATGTCACGGCATAGATATAGAGGACGGATGCATACCGGGCATAGTCCGATCCAAACAGAGTGCCGAGCCAGAATTCCGCCGGTACGGCAATAAGAAGAATGATCGGCAGTGTCATTGCGCACAGCATGGCGGTTTGGCGTGTTAGATACGCCCGTAGTCGCCGAAGGCCGCCTCTGCGCATTTCCTCGGCGGCCTGGCGGGGCAGAAAGTTCTCCATGGCCAGTACGATGAAATGGGTGGCGCCGAGAAGATAGGTACCTGCTCGCATGGCGCCCACCGCTTCGTCGCCGAGGTGAAGGCTGACCCCAATCCAGATCAGTTGCTCGTGACCGGCAGAGACAACCAGCATGAGGACGAGCCATCGGGCAATGCGCCAATGGCGGCCCCAGACTTCCCGCATGAGGCGAAGCCGGGGCGTCCGAGTGAACAGGCCTAGCGCGGTTGGGAGAAAGACCGGAAGGGCGGAAACGCCCAGCGCAAGGATGACGAATGACGCGTCGATGTCATGGCCAAGATAGCTGCCGCCGGCAAGCAACGCGGCAAACAGGGCAAACCTGGCGAGGTCCATTATCAGGGCCAGATGCCCGGATTGCCGCGCGAACAATATCCGCCGGACAACGATCTGGCCGCTCTGGAACGCGGTCACGGCAAACACCGCAAATCCCAGACTGAGGCCGAGTTCAATCCCGCGGACGGAGTAGATTGCACCGGCAATGGCCAGAACAGCCAATCCGAATCCGATGGCCAGGGCAAACCCCCAGATGGCGACGGCGGCGAAATATTCCCGCGATCTTTGCGCCCGGTTGCCGGCCAGGGTCATCATCGGCGCCGTAACGGCTATGTCGTGAATCATGTTGGCGAAAGTGGCGATCATCAGGATCAGGGTGAACTTGCCGAATTCCGCGATCCCCAGATAGCGTGCGGCCGCTATTCCGATCACGAAATTGGAACCGCTGACGACCAGTTGGTTCGACATCGACCACAGCATGTTGCGATGGCTCGTCAGGCGAGCCCGATACGACGCGAACGGAGTAGATATGTGTGTTGTGGCGGTCATATATCCAGACAAAGGGTGCACGGCGGAGTCTCTGCCTTGCGACCAGCAAGACCCGTGCCGTTGCGACGTCGGCGACGAGAAAATCGCGGCCTTTGCGGTGCAATCTATCAGTTGCAGTGATAATTAACGGTAACCTGTTGGTTTTAAGGTTAAAGCGCTGTTTGAGAGTGGCCCAAAAACAGGTCTTGTTTGTCCGACTCTGACCGGTTCTGGTCCGAAATTTGCTTCATGACAGCGAAGAGTCCTGATTTGGTTCAGTCTGCGGGTGCGCCCGGCAATGAGGTCCATTTTGAAACAAAACCAAAAGCCTGCCTGGTTGGGGACATGCCTGAAGATCGCACTTCTGGGTCTGTTCGTGTGGGCGACCAATGCGGGCGTTGCTGAAAGGGTTACCCTTCTGCTTGACCAGGAAAGGTTTCGGGCCGTCGTCTTGTATGCCGGACTTTGGGGAGGGTGTGTTGCCTGCCTGTTGATTGCTGCATTTCATCCCCGGTTGCGTTGGCGTCTGGCGTGGGGATGCCTGATTGCGGCAACGACGTTTGCCGGATATCTGTTCATGCTGATAAGCGGCTCGCAGATGACCGTCTTCCACGCCATCACGCTCTGGTCGGCTACCGCCGATGCCGGGCGCGCGTTCTGGTTCTACCAGACGGATGTAGCGCTGGCGGCCGGTATTGCCCTGTTCGGCCTTTGTGTGGTTGCCGCAAAACCACCGGCCCTTCGGCCATGGATGGACCGGTGGATGGGCCCGCTTTCACTGGCCCCTGCCGGTCCGGTGCTGGCGCTAGCTGTCATGATCATGTTCAGGATCGGCAATGACACGGTGGCCATGCCGCAGCAGTTCACACCGCTCGCAATCGGGACGGTTGCCGCAATCAGTCTCGCCAGATACGACCTGCCGGAAAAAGCCGCTCTGACAGTCAAGCCCGAACGGGTGCCAACTGTACGCCATGTGGTTTTGGTCGTGGATGAAAGCATAGGTGCGGACGTGGTTTCGCTTGAAGCTGGCAATCCGGTAACGCCCTATCTACGGTCGATCCGTGACCGGATCGTCGACTTTGGCGTTGCGTCGTCGGTTGCCAACTGCAGCTCCGCTTCCAATGCGATCCTCAGGTATGGCGGCGGACAGAGGGATTTGCGGCGCACGCTCAAGGACAGCCCGTACCTTTGGGACTATGCGCGACAAGCGGGTTTTAGGACCGTCTATTTCGATGCCGGCGCACAGAACATCAAGAACACCGACACGCTGCAGAATTTCATGACGCTCAAGGAAGCGGCGCTGATTGACGAGTTTGTCACGATAACCGGCGGCGCCATTCCCCTGCTTGACCGGAAGCTGGCGCAAAGGCTCGGGGAAGTGCTCTCGAGATCCGAGCCTCAGTTCGTCTATATCAACAAGAACGGTTCACATTTTCCCTATGATGCCAGCTATCCTGCCGATCATGCGCTGTTTACACCGTCCGAACGGGATTCTTCGGGTCCGGTAACGCAAGAACAGCGTATCAACTCCTATCGGAATGCCGTGAACTGGGCGGTCGACGGGTTCTTTGAGGATTTGCTGGCCCGAACCGGCCTGCAGGATACGGCGCTGCTCTACACCTCCGATCACGGTCAGAACCTGGAACTCGGGCGTCTGACACATTGCTCGGCCGCCGGTGCCGATCCGGCTGAAGGCCGCGTGCCCTTGATGGTCCTTTCGGACCATGCCGGAATACGAAAAATGTTCGAGGATGGCGCTGCCCTCAACAAGGACAGGGCCAGCCAGTACGCTGTCTTCCCGACTTTGCTCGAATTGTTCGGTTATGACTCAGCTGATCTGGGATCCGGGTATGGCGGCAGTCTGTTTGTCAGTGCTACGGATCCTCAGGCTTTTGTCTCCGGTGACGTCTTTGGTATGTTTGGAGAAGAGTTGCAATGGAACGTCATTGAAGAAACCAACCTTGTCCGGCACATGGACTGAGGTTGGAATCGTTCAGGCCGTTCAGAGCGTCACCGTCACCGCCTTGACTTCGCAGTAAGCGCCGAGGGCTGCCATGCCCTTTTCCCGGCCGATGCCGCTGTCCTTCATGCCGCCGAACGGCACGGTGTCTCCGGCGCCGTGGTATCCGTTGATGAATACCTGGCCGGCTTCGGCCGCCCTGGCGAAACGCATTGCCTGGCTGATGTCTCTTGTGTGAACCCCTGCAGCGAGACCGTAAGCCGTCGAATTTGCAATCTCGATGGCCTGATCGATGTCGTCCACCGGTATGACGCTGAGGACCGGTCCGAAGACTTCCGCTTGTGCCAGTTCGTCGTCTGGCGCGACATTGCCGGCAATCGTCGGTTCAAAGAAAAAGCCGCCTTCACATCCAGCGATCGTCGCCGGGTTTCCGCCAATCAGGATCTCGATGCCGCGTTGGCGTGCCCGGTCGGTGAATCCGGCCACCCTCTGCAGCTGGCGTGCGGAGATCAATGGTCCCATGTCAGGATTGTTCAGCCCGTGATCCAGGCTCATGGTCCGGGTCTGCGCAATCAACCCGTCCACGAGTTCGTCGTGAATCCCCCTCTGTGCGAGCAGCCTGGTGCCTGCAGAACAGATTTGGCCGGCATTCTTGTAGATCCCGGCCAGCACATCCGGGATGGCCCGGTCCAGGTCCGCATCGTTCAAAACAAGATGCGGCGACTTGCCGCCCAGTTCCAGAGTGACCGAGGCAAGATGGGTGGCCGCGGCCGTCATGACCTTCTTGCCGGTCGGCACTGAACCGGTAAACGTGACATGCCGAACGTCCGGGTGCTCGCTCAGGGCCTGGCCGGCAACATCGCCTCGGCCTGGGACGACATTGATGACACCCTTCGGCAGACCGGCATCTTCCAGCAATTCCACCAGCATGAGTGCGGTCAGCGGGGTATCCTCGGCGGGTTTCACCACAGCAGTATTGCCACAGGCAAGTGCCGGGGCGATGCCGCGCGCTACCATTGAAACGGGCACGTTCCAGGGGACGATATGGCCGGTCACGCCAATCGGCACTCGTTCTGTGAAACAAACCTTGTTTTGCCCCAAGGGAACTGTCGTGCCTTCCAGTTTGTCTACTAGCCCCGCGTAATAGGTGAAATAATCTGCGGTGCGTTGCACGGTTGCCTCGGCGTCGCGCAGAGGTTTGCCGCTGTCCAAGGTTTCGACCAGGGCGAGACGCTTGGCGTCGGCACGAATGCGTTCGCCGCATCGATGGAGCAACTGTCCGCGGGCTTTTGGCGTGATCTCGGACCAGGGACCTCTCAGCGCGGTTTTTGCGGCGGCGACGGCTGCAGCGATATCATCCGAGTTACCGGCGGGGACCGACTGGAGCGTGTGGCCGGATCCGGGATCGAGGGTTTCGATCTGATCGCGATCGCCCGCGGTTACTTGGTGGCCATCGATCCACATGTAATCCGGCAATGGCCCTGCCGACTCAATGGCGTCGCGCCAACGGCTCAAGTTACGTCCTCCTCGATCATAAGACGCAGGCGGGCCCGGTGAGCCGCGGCGATGTGGGCTCGCGCCGCTTCTTCTGCCCTGTCCGGGTCTCTCTTGCGGATTTCCTCGACAATCTTTTTGTGTTCGGTTGCCGCAGTTTTTGCCCTCCCCGGAACTGCAAAAGTAGTGCCGCGCAACAGAGCCAGGGCGTTTCGCAACTGCTCGAGCGTCTGCAGCAGATAGCGGTTATGCGCGGCGGCATAGATCGTTTCGTGGAACTGCCGGTTGATGGCGGCAAGCTTTTCAGGCACGTCCGCGGATGCATCGGCGCGTTCGAGCAATACACTCAGCATGTCGATTTCAGCGTCATCGATGTGGCGGGCGGCGAGCCTTGCTGCGGCACCCTCGAGCACTTCGCGCATGGCGTACAGCTCGCTGACCTGCTGGCGGTCCAGTTTTGCGACCACGACACCACGCCAGGATTCAAACCCCACGAGACCTTCCGATTCCAGCCGACGCAGGGCTTCGCGCACAGGCGTGCGGGAGACACCGAGCCAGGTCGCCACTTCGGTCTCCCGAATGCGTTCCCCGGGGGCGTATCGTCCCGTGCGAATCGCCTCGCGGATGCGTTTGCTGACGTGATCGGCGCGGGAACGGTTTTCGCTGCTGGCGGGTTTGCGCTTTTTGATCGGAATGGCAACAACCTTTTCGGTCATTCGGCGGCTCCCGCGATTGAGCGAACCGACGTTGCCGCCGACGTGCCGGCCAATCGACCGAAGACGGAGCCTGCCATGAGTCCCGTGCCGCCAGGGTAGTTGAAATAGAACAGCCCGCCGACCAGCTCGCCCGCCGCGTAAAGGCCCGGGATCGGGCCAAGATCGCTGTCGAGCACGTTGCCGGATGTGTCGATCCGCAGGCCGCCGAAGGTAAAGGTGATTCCGCAGGTGACGGCAAAGGCTTCGAACGGGCCTTCGTCGATGGTGTTGGCCCAATTGGATTTGGGAATCGCAAGGCCGTCAGTCCCGCGGCCGTCCTTGATATTGGGATTGAACGGCACCGCGCGCTGCACTGCCGCATTGTAGGCGGCGATCGTGGCCTGGGCCTGGCTGGCGTTGACGCCTTCGAGCTTCGGTAACAACTCCTCCAGAGTATCGGCTCGAACTTTGGTGACCTCGCGGATGCGGTACTCGTCGCGTTGCAGATGGGTGACCTTGCTGTCGAAAATCTGCCAGGCAAATTGCCCCGGTTGCTGCAGGATAACGGCGCCGTACTTCGCATAGGTGTAGTTGCGGAAATCAGCGCCTTCATCGACAAAACGTTCGCCCTTGGCATTGATCATGATGGCGAACGGATAGGAGTGCTTCTGAAAGCCGTCGCCGACGGAAAGATCGCCAAACTCCGGGGCATTTAGATCCCAGCCGACCGCATGGGAGCCGGACCAATGGCCATAGGGCGCGGCACCGATGTCGAGGGCCATGCGAATGCCGTCGCCGGTATTGAAGCGCGAACCACGGACCTTGGCCAGGTCCCAGCCGGGACCCAGATACCGCGTGCGCCATTCGTGGTTGGCCTCAAAGCCGCCTGACGCAAGGATTACAGCGCCGGCCTGCACATGATGTACTGCGCCTGCGTGTTTCACTTCAACGCCCGTTACGCCCTGAGCGCCGGCGTCAAGTGAAAGCGCCTTGGCCCGGTAACAGATCTGGATGCCGGCCCTGAGTGCGGCATCCGTGAGGCCGTCGACCAGTCCGGGACCACCGCCCCAGGCCTCGACTGTCAGGCCGCCCCAGAACTTGAAACGGCCGTCGACCTTGAACGCCTGCCGGCCCCAGATTGGTTGAAAGCGGATACCCTTGGTGCGCATCCATAAAAGGGTTTCGCGGCTGCGCGTCACCAGCAGTTCGGTGAGGTCCGGATCACAGCGATACTCTGTGATGCGTCCCATATCGTCAAAGAACTGGTCTTGCGTGTAGGTGCCGAAATCGGTTGTCCCGACCTCGTCGTCGGTCAGGTCAGGCATCAGCGCGCGCAAATCGTCGACGCCGTCGTAGACACACCGGATCGCGCCTGCCGTGAAGCGGCTGTTGCCGCCGGACTCTTCATGCGGCGCGCGTTCCAGAACAAGCACGCTGGCGCCACTCTCGCGCGCCGACAAGGCCGCGCAAAGGGCTGCATTGCCGCCGCCCACGACAACGACATCAACCGAGCCGGGGATGGGATTGCTGGTGTTCATCCGTCAATTGCTTCTTGCCAAACCGGTGAAGTTGACGCAAGATTGTATACAATTGAACACACTTGTAAAGACGGGCAGAGCGGCATGTGTATTCAGACGGGACCAGCCTGATGACTGAACAGGCGGCGGTGCGGGAAAAGCTCCAAAGGCGCGGGCGGGCCGCCCGAAGGGACGGAGATGAGACGCTCGAGCCTGCCGCTGTCTGGCCGGGTGTCTTGGGGGGGCGGTACAAGCCCCTGTCCGACACTGAAATCGCTGCGGTACACGAAGCCACACTGCATCTGCTCGAGACGCTGGGTCTCAGTCAGGCGATTCCCTCAACTGTAGAAAAAGTTACGGCACGAGGCGGTTCTCTGACCGAGGACGGCAGATTGCTGTTTCCGCGTGATCTGGTGCTGGAGTGCATCGAGACAGCTCGCCGTGACATCGTTCTTTACGGTCAGCGTGACGGGCTTGAAATCGACATGTCCGGTGCCCGGGTCCATTTCGGTTCAGGGGGTGCATCGCCCAGCATTGTCGATCTGGACACCGGTGCCTACCGCAGCGCTACTGCAAAAGACCTTTACGATGCCGCTCGTCTGGTCGATACGCTGGACAACGTCCATGTCTTCAGCCGTTCGATGGTGGCGACGGATGCTCCCAACCCTCATGCCCTCGACATCAACACCGCCTATGCCGTGACCGCCGGTACGGCCAAGCATGTCTGCATCAGTTGTTCGGACCCGGCACACATGCCCGATATCGCATCGCTGTGCTACACCGTGGCGGGCAGTGAAGCAGCGTTCCGGGCACGGCCGTTCATGACCATCATGGTGTGCCATGTGGTACCGCCCATGCGCTTTGCTGAAGAAGCCATGGCGACCATCGAGGCCGCAATCCTTGCAGGCTTCCCGGTGCAGATTATTTCTGCCGGGCAGGCCGGTGCCACAAGCCCCGCCACGATCGCCGGTTCTCTGGTGCAGGCGGTCGCGGAGACCCTGGCGGGTTTTGTTTTTGCCCGTCTGGTGGATCCGGACGCACGGGTTATATTTGCTCCGAAGCCACTTGTCGCCGATCTGCGCACCGGCGCCATGTCGGGCGGCGGCGGCGAACAGGCCATTCTGATGGCCGCGGCCGCCCAGATGGGGAGGTACTACGATCTGCCAACCAGTTCGATCGCCGGCATTACCGACGCCAAGATCGCCGATGCGCAACACGGTTCGGAAAAATGC
Organism: Alphaproteobacteria bacterium; assembly: GCA_021775805.1. Classification (GTDB taxonomy): domain Bacteria; phylum Pseudomonadota; class Alphaproteobacteria; order Rhizobiales; family JAJFHC01; genus JAJFHC01. The sequence goes on from JAJFHD010000087.1 coordinate 82,239, forward strand.
CTGGCGGTCAGCCTTGCGGCTCATGCCGGTTCAAATCTGATCACCCAGGCAGGCGGCATGCAGGCAAGCCTGCTCGGCTGCGCCCTTGAGTCATATGTTGTCGATAATGACATGCTGGGAAACATATTGCGTTCCGTGCGCGGCGTGGAAGCCGATGCCGAGGCCATAGCGGCGGATGTCATTGCCGACGTCTGCCGTGGCGAGGGACATTACCTGGGCCACGCGCAGACGCTTGCACGGATGAAGTCGGACTATTTTTACCCTGCGGTAAGTGATCGCCGGACACCATCGGACTGGGAAGCCGACGGCGCCGAGGATGTGCGAACCCAGGCTGTGAAACACACCAGGGATGTGTTGAAGACCCACTTTCCCGATCATCTCAGCGAAGCGACCGATCGTATCTTGCGTCAGAATTTTGACCTGCTGCTTTCGCGCAGCGATATCGGCAGGGCCTGATGATCGAGATGTTTCCGCACCTGTTTTCCGGGATCAAGATCGGTAATTGCGACATCTCCAACAGGATCGTTTCCACCGGTCATCACACTTACCTGTCGGATGGCTCGCCGGACGAGCGGCTTGTTGCTTACCACGAGGCCAGGGCGAAGGGCGGGGCAGGGCTCATCGTGTCCGAGATCGTCGCGGTTCATGAGACCGCCGGATTTTCCCGCGATCTGCTCAAGGCGGTGGACCGAGGTGTCATTCCGGACTACGCGAGACTGGTGAAAGTATGTCATGACAATGGCACCAGGATCTTTGCTCAATTGTTTCATCCAGGACGCGAGATCCTGTCGGCCTGGGGCGGCATGTTGCCGGTCGCCTGGGCGCCTTCGGCGGTGCCCAACGAGCGGTTCCACATCATGCCCAAGCCGATGCCCGTGCGGCTGATCGAGGGGATCATTGCCGGATACGGCCAAACCGCTTCGATCCTGGCCGAAGCGGGGTTCGACGGTTTTGAGATCGTTGCCAGCCATGGCTATCTGCCGGCGCAGTTTCTGAACCCTCGGGTCAACCTTCGTGACGATGATTATGGCGGGGATTTTGCCAGGCGCATGCGCTTTGTCCGCGAAACGGTCGATGCCGTTCGTCAAGCGGCCACAGGGCGGGCCGTGGGTTTGCGGGTCTCCGGTTCGGAAATGGATGCCGATGGCCTGAATGACGAGGAGATGCTGGACATCTGTACGGCTATTGCCGGCGATGTCGATTACCTGAGCGTGGTCGCCGGAACGTCGGCCAGCCTGGGCGGTTCGGTCCATATCGTGCCGCCCATGGGTCTCGACCACGCCTATGCCGCACCGCTTGCTGCCGCGATAAAATCAGCGGTCGATATCCCGGTTGTCGTAACCGGCCGGGTGAATCAGCCTCAAGTGGCCGAACAGATTATCGCACAGGGACAAGCCGATCTCTGCGGCATGACGCGGGCGCTGATCTGCGATCCGGCAATGCCCGCCAAGGCGAAGGCCGGGGCAATAGACGATATCCGCGCCTGCATCGGCTGCAATCAGGCCTGTATCGGGCGCGCCCACAAGGGCCTCGGTATTTCCTGCATCCAGCATCCGGAGACGGGGCGGGAACTCGATTTCGCGACCCTGCCACCGGCGCATGAACGCAAACGTGTTCTGGTTGTGGGCGGCGGTCCGGGCGGCATGAAATGCGCCGCAATTGCCGCCGAACGCGGCCATGACGTGACGCTTTGCGAGGCAGAGGCACAGCTGGGGGGGCAAGCCCGACTGGCCTGCCAGCTGCCGGGCCGTGAGGAGTTTGCGGGCATCATCGGCAACCTGGAGCGTGAGATGCAATTGGCCGGTGCTACCGTCGAGCGCGGAATATCCGTCACGGCGCAGCTTGTGGCAAACCGGGATCCCGATCTGGTTGTAGTGGCGACCGGCGCACAACCTTACGTGCCAACCTTCGACGGTGTGGAAGGTGCGCATGTGGTGACAGCCTGGGACGTCCTCGAGGGCCGGGCGAACATCGGCAGCCGCGTCGTAATCGCAGACTGGCGGTCGGACTGGATCGGCCTGGGTCTTGCCGAGCGGTTGGCGACCTCCGGCTGCTCGGTCAGGCTTTGCACCAACGCGGCTCTGGCCGGCGAGACCCTGCAACTCTACACCCGCAACCACTATGTTGGTCGGGTGCACAAGCTCGGTGTCGAGATCATCACCCACGCGCGATTGTTTGGCGCTGACGAGGACACAGTCTATTTCCAGGATACGCTCACCGGCGAACCTGTTCTTTGTGAGGGCGCCGACACTCTGGTTCTGGCGCTTGGTCACCAGTCGGATAGCGCGTTGGAGTCCGAACTTGCCGGCATGAATGTAAACGTGGTGAGCATCGGTGACTGTGTTGCGCCACGAACGGCGGAAGAAGCTGTCTACGAAGGCCTGATGGCCGGGCGAGGGGCGTAGGCCCGATGCAGATGACTGACGATCCTGAAACCCTGTGCACCATGTCCGCCGTGCGGCTTGCTCAGCGCATCCGCCGGCGGGAGGTGTCCGCCGTAGAGGTGTTCGAAGCCCATGTGTCACGCATTGAGCAACGGGAGGAAGATGTCGGGGCATTTGTAACCCTTGATCTGGCGACTGCGGAGACCACCGCACGGACGCTGGATCGCCAGGCCTCTCAAGGCGAATTTGCCGGTCCGTTGCACGGTGTGCCGGTGGCGATAAAGGACATATTTCCGACTACAGATCTCCGCACAACCTATGGTTCGCGGGCCTTCGAGAACAATGTGCCGAAACGTGACGCGCTTCACGTCGCCCGCATCAGGCAGGCTGGCGGCGTCATTCTTGGCAAGACCAATACGCCGGAATTTGCCTTCAGCGGCCAGACCGCCAACCCGGTCGCCGGCACAACCCGCAATCCCCATGACCTGTCGCGTACGGTTGCCGGAAGCTCCGGCGGTTCTGCCGCCGCGCTGGCGGCCGGCATGGCGGCCCTGTGCGACGGCAGCGACCTTGGGGGATCGTTGCGGGCGCCTGCTGCCTGGTGCGGTGTCGTCGGCTTCCGCCCAAGCGGCGGTCTGGTGCCCCTTGTTCCAAATCCGACCCCGTTTGACGGCCTGCACACAGCAGGGCCGATGGGCCGTGCGGTGGAGGATGTAGCGCTTCTACTGGAGGTTATGTCAGGCACCAGCGCGGGGGCAGCGCTTGCATCACCCGGCTCGCAAGTCGATCATTCGCAGCTCGGCGATCTGCCGGACAAACTGCGTATTGCATGGTGCATGACCCCGGCGGGCGCTCAAACCGCACCCGAAGTCATTGAAGCGCTGGCTCCATCCAGAAAGGTCATGGAATCACTGGGCTGCATCGTTGGAGACGATATGCCGGAGATTTCCGATCTGATGGAATCACACCACGTTGCCCGCGGACTCTTCGCCCTGCAGACGGAATCCTATCTGGGATCCGGATCGACGCAATACGGACCCGAATTTCAGTCGCTTCTCGGCTTCGCAAACGGCCTGACGATCAAAGATATCGTAAGGGCCCAACAGATACGCACATTGGCGTGGGAACGGATGGTCGATTTTTTCCAGAACCATGACCTGCTGACCTGGCCCAGCGCATGCGGCCTGGCCTACCCCGCCGATCTTGCGTTTGACGAGATCAAGGAAGACTGGCGGCCGGTGGAATTGACACCTCTTCTGGAGTTGCCGGCTATTTCGATCCCGTTCGGCACCACGCCGGATGGATTGCCGGCCGGTCTGCAGGTCATCGGGCCCAAGGGCGCGGATCAGCGCGTGCTGCAATGTGCCTACGCCATTCAATTACAACAACAAGAAGCGGTTTCGTCATGAGTTTCATCACTGGCGGTGAAGCTGTCTACCGCGTCCTGCGCGACCAGGGCGTGAAGACGGTGTTCGGTCTGCTCGGCGGTTCGATGCTGGAGCTTTACGACGCGATGTACAAGGGCGGCGATATTGCCTACGTAGGCGCGCGTGATGAGCGTGCCGCCGGTCACATGGCCGACGCCCACGCCCGTATCACCGGCGGGCCGGGGGTTGTTCTGGGTGCCCAGGCCGGACCTGGTGTCGTCAACCTTGTGACTGCGGTTACCGAAGCCCACCTTGCCTATTCACCACTGGTTGCGATTGCCGGGGCGATAAGCCGAGGTGATCTGGGCAAGGACACCTTTCAGGAAGTCGATCAGGTGGCCCTGTTTGCGCCAATATGCAAACGGTCCATCTTGGTCACTGATCCGGAGCGGCTGTCTGAAATTCTGCGCGATGCCATCCGTCTTGCTATGAGCGGGCGGCGTGGTCCGGTTGTCGTTCATGTTCCGCGCGATGTGTTTGCAGCCGCTGTTTCGCCACCGGTTGCCGGACCTGTGGCGATTGCGCGCGCGGGGGCGCCCTCAAACGAGCAGATCGAAACGGCGATTGGTTTGCTGAAGGCGGCAAGGCAGCCGGTCATCGTTGCCGGAGGCGGCTTGAAGTGGGCGGACGGTGCTTCGGCCTTGCGTGATTTGTGTGAAGCCCTGGATGTTCCGGTGGTTGCGTCCACGGGTCATGCCGACATCATGCCACACGATCATCCACTGTTTGCCGGGCAGGCGGGACCGCGCGGCAATGCCGTGGCGAGCGGATTGACGCGGGATGCGGATTTGCTGCTGGTGCTGGGCGCGAGACTGGCGTTCAATTCCACATTCTTCAGTCATGATTACGTTTCTGCCGATGCGAAGATTGTACAGGTTGATGTCGAGGCCAGCGCCATCGGGCGTTACTTCCCGGTGTCCCTGGGGGTTCAGGCGGATGCGCGTGAAACAGCGTTGGCCCTTCTTCGGGCGGCGACAGATGTTGCGCTGAGCAGGTCCAACAGGAGCGAATGGCTTTCCAAGTTCCACGCTGACCGCAAATCTCTTGATGTGGAACGGTCGGCGGAAGCCCGGAATGATACGACGCCCATGCATCCCAGACGAGCGCTTGGCGAGATTCGTGATGGTCTGCCCAAGAACGCCATTGTGACACTCGACACCGGAAATGCCTGTCTGCAGGCAGCCGACCGGCTGGCCCACTTCCAGTGTCCAGGCCTGATTACGCCCCTGGACTTCGGGCTTGTCGGGTTCGGGTACGCAGCGGCCCTGGGCGCCAAGGCTGCAGCGCCAGACCGGCCGGTGATTGCCATCATGGGAGACGGCGGCTTCGGGTTTACCATGGCGGAACTGACGACGGCCGTGCGCTACGGCCTTGCCGTGATTGCTATCGTTCTGGACAACGGGGCCTGGGGTGCCGAGAAAGCCTATCAGCAGTCGTTCTTCGGCGGCCGCCTGCTCGGCGCGGAAATCGACAGTCCGGCCTACGACCAAGTCGCGGAGCTCTGCGGTGCGCAAGGCTACACCGTGAGCAAGCCCGGGGAACTGGCGGTTGCCTTGAAGGAGGCGCTAGAGAGCAGCGTTCCCGCTGTCATTCACGCCAAGATCGATCCGGCAGCCCTCAGTCCGCTGCGCAAGGATCTCTTTGCGGCAGTATCTCCGCCATGAACCGGTTGCCGACCATGCAAAACCGGCGCAAGATTACCGCGCCAACCCATATGAAGGGAGATCTTCCATGCGCACTCAAGGAGTAGATGTTCCGTCCCTGATCGATATTGACAGGTACCCGATCACAGAACCCGGTACGCCTGCGTTCGATAACTTGATTGCGCAGGTGCAGGAAGACCTTGCCGCGAGAGGGTGCGGTTGCCTGCCTGGTTTCCTGAGCGATGACGGTTTGCAAAAGATTGCCGCCGAAGCCAGGGATCTGGCCCCGCACGCCTATGGCGGCCCGACGGAAGCAAGCCCCTATTTCTTCAACTATCAGACCGATGCTCTTGCGAAGTACCCTGAAAACCATCCCTTGCGGCGGAAGGGCGAACGCAACCTGCGCCAGGTTGCCGGTGATCTGATTCCGGAGGCGTCTGCGCTTAAGTCACTCCATCAAAGTGCACTCATGGCAGAGTTTCTCGGTGCCTTGTTTGGAATGCCGAGGCTTTATCCGGGTGCGGACAAATATCAGGCCCTCAACATTTCGGTGATGCCGCCCGGCGGCTGTCAGCAATGGCATTTCGACCGTGGGAACATGACCACAACGCTGATGCTGCAAAGCCCCGAAGGGGGCGGCGAATTCCAGTATGCGCCGCACGTTCGAAGCGAGGAGAACGAAAATTACGATGAGGTGGCGCGGATTCTCGATGGCGACCTGACAGGCTGTCATTCCGTGTCGATGGAGCCTGGGACCCTGATGCTGTTCCGCGGTCACTACTCCCTGCACCGGGTCAACCGGGTCACGGGCAACCGTGACCGCCTGCTCGGAATTCTATCGTACAACCCGGAACCCGGCGTGGTCGGTGCCCTGGACAGCAGCATTCTTCACTATGGCGAGCGTGTGGCTGCTACGTAGGGCAGTTTTGTGTACGCCAGGCCTTAAAGGAACCTGTATGACGACCCGGGACATCAAGACCATCGGTTTCATCGGACTGGGTGTGATGGGTGAAGCCATGTGCCGTAACCTTGTCAGCAGGGGTACCTGGCCTGTGGTCGCTTATGATCTGAGCCCGGACCCCGTCGCACGGGTGGAGCAAGAAGGCGGCTTGGCGGCAAAGTCTGCAGAAGAAATCGCCCAGCGGGCAGATGTCATCATTACCTGTCTTCCCGGCGGCAACGAGGTAAGTGCGCTGGTTCTGGGGCGTGACGGTTTGGCCGGCAAGCTCCAGGACGGTCAGATTCTGATCGACATGTCGACATCGCCGCCGTCGCTGATGGCGGAACTGGCCGAGGCGGCGGGGAAACGTGGCACCTTCTTTGCTGACGCACCGATTGCCAGAACCCGTCAGGCTGCAACGGACGGTACGCTGTTGATCATGGTGGGCGCTTCGGACAAGGTGTTTGACAGGATCAAACCGGTCCTCTCAACCATGGGCAGCGATGTGGTGCACTGCGGCGCGCCGGGCGCGGGGCAGGTGGTCAAGATCCTCAACAACATGGTGTTGTTCGAAACAGTCGCTGCATTGTCGGAGGCGCTTTCCATCTCCGAGGCCTGCGGCGTCGACGGTGAAAGCCTGTTTGAAATCCTCTCGATGGGGTCTGCCGACAGTTTTGCCCTGAGAAACCACGGCAGGAAAAGCCTCTTACCTCAGGAATACCCCGACAAGGCGTTCTCGGTGAAATATGCCGCGAAAGATCTGTCCTATGCGGTGGAGATGGCGAGGGAGAACGGTGTAGCGGCGCCCGGGGCGGCCAGTGTCGCCGACCTGTTCTCAAAAGCCATCGCCGCTGGGGACGGTGACTGTTACTTTCCGGTTGTCCGACGTCAGTTGAGCGATGAGGAAGCCGGTTAGAGCGTCGTCTGGCAGGAGCGTGAGAGTTTCCACGCCGTTTCAACCTTGATAGTCTCGTGGAGACCAAGCCAGAACTTGGGACCAACCAGAGGGAGAGACGGGGATGACAGGAACGGGACGTCGGATTACAGCCGTTGAGGGGTTTCGCCTGCATCCCAAGGCAGTCAAGGAAGCCTGGACCGAGGACGACTATGTCTGGCCGAGCGCCTTGCCCGCAATTCTTATCCGCGTCACGACAGAAGACGGTAGCTGGGGGATTGGAGAGGCCGCCAGCCAGGTCTGGTATCTGGGCGAAACAACCGAGCAGATGGAAGCAGCCGTCGTGCTCTACAACGATGCATTGAAGGGTGTCGACGCCAACAATATCGCTTTGTGCCACCGCAAAATGGTGGCGACCCTGGGTGGCGGCAATCCCGGCGGCCGATCGGCCCGCTCGGGTGTCGACATGGCCCTCCACGACCTGCTCGGCAAGCGATTGGAGTTGCCGGTGCACGCGATTCTTGGCGGTGCCTACCGGACATCTTTCGATCTTCTGACCAATCTCTATCACAAGACGCCCGAAGCCATGGCGGCGGCCTGTGAGGATTTCATCGGCCGCGGTTTCAAGGGCCTGAAGGTCAAGGTCGGGGACGTTCTTCTTGCCGAAGGCTGGAGCCGCGACAACCTGCTGGCCGAACTCGACAAACTGGATGCGGCCATGGCCGTAACACCCCGTGACGTCTATGTCGACGCCGATGCCAATCAGGGTTGGTGGTCGGCGCAATGGACGCTTTCCGCTCTTGAACGCTATCGCGGGCACGACAACCTTTCGATCGAGCAGCCGTTGCCTTACGACGACATCGAAGGCGCTGCCCTGATTCGTTCAACCGGTCATGTGCCGGTTATCCTGGACGAGTCTGTCTGGTCGCCCGAGGCGCTCTCCAACATCGTCCGGCGCGGCGCCTGCGACCGGATTGTACTGAAACTCAACCGGGTCGGGGGGTTCTTCGAAGCCAGACGCACGATCGCCATCGCCGAAGCTGCGGGCGTCGGCGTGTCGGTCGATACCAACCCTTACAGCCTGGTTGGCGACACCGCGGTCTGCCACATCGCCGCGATCTGTCAGAATCCCTATCCTGTTGATTGCGAAGGGCATCTTTCCTTCCTCTCGTTCGGAGACGAACAGATCTTTTCCGGTGGTATCAGCTTCGATGGCGGCAAGGCACGACTGCCTGATGCACCCGGACTGGGGGTCGATGTGGACTGGGATGCCCTCGCGCGGCACCAGCAACACAATCAATAAGAACGTACGACCGGTCCATCTGCCCGCAACAACGTTCTGTTTGCTCTAGGACAAAGACCGGGCTTTTCCTCCCTGCCATGATTTCCCATCGTATTAGAGGGAAATCCAATGGCCGATGCAAAAACCGAGAACGGGGACGCACAGGAATCCGTAAAGATTCCGCCGATGCAGCGTCTGCTCGACAATCACTTCCTGCTTCTTTTCCTAGGGGTGACCATGCCCACAGTGCTCTATCTGCTGTGGGGTGTCATGGAACTGTCGCAAATTCCGATCGCCGAGTAGGAGGCAGACATGGCACTTACTTCTCCTGAATCCAAAGTCTGGTGGAACGAGCGGGTGGGCCGCGCCGAACTGACCTGGATCGTCATCGCACTCCTGTGGGGTGTGTTCATGTTTGGCATGATGGTGTGGTGGCACCTTGAGGGTAACCAGAACCTGTCAAACGAGGTTTACCGGATCACGCCGGCCAAATTCGAGCAAAAGACGGAAGAATTCACGACCAAATACACCGTTCGCGAAGAGGCCGACACGCCTGTCGCCAAGCCGGATCCCGGCGCGGAAGTCTACATGCTCGCCAGATTGTGGGAGTGGTGGCCAATTCTGGAACTGAAAAAAGGGCAGACCTATCGTCTGCATTTGTCGTCGATGGACTGGCAGCACGGATTTTCGCTGCAGCCGACCAACATCAACATCCAGGTTCATCCAGGCCTCGAACATGTCGTCACGCTGACGCCGACTGAATCCGGCAAGTTCAGTGTGGTCTGCAACGAGTTCTGCGGACCCGGGCACCACACCATGGTGGGACGGATTCACGTCGTCGACTGATCCTGAGACAGAGGGAAGATCATGAGCGCTACAGCTGAAACCGGAATTATCGGTGGCATCGCCGCAAAATTCAGAACCTGTCCGGCAACCGGGCTGAAAATCGATCTTGCGGCGGAAAGATTAATCAAGGCAAACGCGGTGGCGGCCATCGTGTTTCTGGCCGTCGGGGGGATTTTTGGCCTTTTGGTGGCCTTGACCCGCTGGCCGGCAGTTCACCTTCTGTCGTCGGACATGTTCTATCTTGTCCTGACGGCGCATGGCCTGGACGTCCTCCTGGTCTGGATCATATTCTTTGAAATGGCGGTGCTCTACTTCGCCTCCGCCATACTCCTCAACTGCCGATTGGCGACGCCGCGCATAGCCTGGGTCGGCTTCGGGCTGATGATGGTCGGTGCGATTCTGACCAACGTGACCGTGTTGCAGGGCGAAGCCAGCATCATGTTCACCAGTTATGTGCCGATGAAGGCGCCGCCCAACTTCTATCTCGGGCTTATCCTGTTTGCCGTCGGCGCGCTTCTGGGATGTTTCATCTTCCTCGGCACACTGGTCATCGCCAAGGAAGAAAAGACCTACGAGGGATCGATTCCTCTGGTCACGTTCGGGGCACTGACCGCGTGCATTATTGCGATATTCACCATCGCCAGCGGCGCGATCATTCTGATCCCCACCTGGTTGTGGGCGCTGGGATACATCAGCCACATCGACACCGTCATGTACAAGCTGGTGTGGTGGGCCATGGGTCACTCGTCACAACAGATCAACATGGCAGCCCAGGTGGCAATCTGGTACGCGATTCCGGCCATGCTGATGGGGGCGAAGCCGCTGTCCGAGAAAGTCAGCCGCACGGCGTTCCTGATGTACATCCTGTTTCTGCAACTGGCCAGTGCCCACCACATGCTGGTGGAGCCGGGCATCAGTTCGGAATGGAAGGTCTTCAACACGTCCTATGCGATCTACCTGGCCGTGCTTGGCAGCATGATCCACGGCATGTCGATCCCCGGTGCGATTGAAGCGGCTCAGCGCCGCAACGGTTTCACCAACGGTGTGTTCGAGTGGCTGCGCCGGGCGCCCTGGAACAATCCGGCCTTTGCCGGGATGTTCCTGTCGCTGGTGCTGTTCGGCTTCCTGGGCGGGATCTCCGGTGTGGTGCTGGGGACAGAACAGATCAACATCATGCTGCACAATACGCTCTATGTGCCGGGCCACTTCCACGCAACCGTGGTTGCCGGAACAACCCTGGCCTTCATGGCGATCACCTATCTTCTGGTGCCGCTTATCTTCCAGCGTGAAATCATCTGGCCGAAACTTGCGAAATGGCAGCCTTATCTGTTCGGACTGGGGGCGGCCGGAATCTCGCTGTTCATGATGGGGGCAGGTACGCTGGGCGTGTCGCGCCGCCACTGGGACATTACGTTCGCCGATGCGGCGCTCAGTTTCGATTATCCGCCGGCTGCCTTCCTGATGCTGGCTCTGAACGGTCTGTCGGGCATCATGGCGGCGATCGGTGGTGGCCTGTTCGTGGTGATCATCGTTGCCAGTGTTTTGTTCGGCAAGAAGGTCGACGGCAGCAATATCGTCGAGGCACTCGGGCCGACACCGCAGAAGCAGATGAGCGATGCCGTGTCCAGCTATGGCAATGCCGGGACGTTTCATCTGCCAGGCACCTACATTCTGGTGTCGATCTTCTTCACGGCCTTTGTTCTGTATTACTTCGTGAACTGGAAGTACCTGTCGGAACTCTGGCAAATGGGTTGATCCGGACGGTTTTTGATCCGGACAGTGTGCGGGAACCAAGGAGCGAGCAGATGACCGTTACGACGATGGAGCGCCAGGCGACGATCAACGATGCCATCATGGTGTTCAAGCCCCGCATCGCGGTTGCGATCATGCTCAGTGCCATCGGCGGTATAGCGGTTGCCGATGGTCCGTCGCCCGGATTTGTGCCCCTGAGCCTGTTGTCGATTGCGGTATTCCTGGCGGCCGGCAGTGCCGGTGCATTCAACCAGTGGATCGAGCACGATCTCGACGCCCGCATGAAACGAACCGCCAACCGGCCTTTCGTTACCGGCCAGTTCAAGGCCGGCGCCGGCTGGTTGGCGGTCATTGTCGGCCTGTTGGCAGGAGCCGTCCTGCTCGCCGGCATTGCGACCAACTGGTGGGCAGCGCTCTACACGTTCCTGGGTGCCTTCACTTACGGTGTGATCTATACCATGTGGCTTAAGCGGCGCTCATGGACCAACATCGTCATCGGCGGCCTGGCGGGCAGTTTTGCGGTGTTGGCGGGTGCGGCGGCCGTCAACCCGGCGATTGGCACGGCAGGCCTTCTGTTGACACTCGTTCTGTTCCTGTGGACGCCGCCGCATTTCTGGAGCCTGGCCATGGTCTCCAGCGAGGATTATGAGCGTGCCGGTGTTCCCATGCTTCCCGTTGTCGCCGGCAACCGGCTTTGCGCGTGGGTCATCCTGGCCCATACGGCAGCCCTGTCGCTGATATCGCTTGTTCCGGTGTTTTACGGCATGGGCCTGGTCTATTTTGGCGGCGCACTCATCGGCGGGGCGCTGTTCACCTGGACCAGTGTCGCTCTTGTGCGTCACCCCGACCGCGGCCATGCCCTGAAGAACTTCTTTGCATCACTTCTGCAGCTTTGTCTTCTACTCGGTGCCGCCATTGCGGACCGGGCGATTGGGGTACTTGGATGAGGTTTGTTCTGGGCCTGGTTGCGATTTTGATTGCCGGTGCGCCGGCTCAAGCGTCGCAACAGTCGCCGGAAGATGAAGCAGTCGCCCTGTCGGAGGCTGCCATCGGCAACGTCCTGCCGCCCCTGGTATTCACGGACATCGAAGGCAAACGGGTCACACTATCGGGGATGCGCGGAAAGCCGGTTCTGGTATCCATGGTTTATACTGGCTGCACCGACGTCTGCCCCGCAATCATCGAAAACCTGCGACCGGCGATAGAAATCGCCCAGAGTGCCCTCGGTGCGAACAGTTTTGATGTGGTCACCATCGGTTTCGATACCCGCAACGATTCACCCGCTCGCATGCGGTCCTTTGCCCGGACACGCGGTATCGATCTGCCCAACTGGAAATTTCTGTCCGGCGACCAGGACACCGTCGAAAAACTCGCCAGTGCCATCGGGTTTTCGATTGTGCCGTCTGCCGGTGGCTTCGATCACATGGCGCAGGTCAGTGTGATTGATGCAGACGGCCGGATCTATCAACAGATCATGGGCGGCGTCTTCAACCCACCGGCGATTGTCGAACCCCTGAAGGATCTGTTGTTCGGTCAACGACGGGAGATCCTTTCAGTTGCCGGCATCGCACAGCGCATCAAGCTGTTTTGCACGGTTTATAACCCCAATACCGGGCGATACTATTTCAACTATTCCCTGTTTATCGGCATTGGAATCGGGCTTGCCTGCCTGCTCGCCGTCGCTGCGTGGCTGCTGCGCGAGTTCCGGCTTTCCGGAAAGCCCGTCAAACCCGCCAAGGCCGATGGAGATGTGCGGGCATGAAAGCATTGCGGTTTGCGCTCGGCCGAGGTTTTGATCTGGCCGAGGAGACACTGGCACGGGTTTTTCCGCCGGAATGGAATCCTCTGCTCAATCTGGGCGCTTTGGGGTTCTTCTTCTACTGGATCATCACCGTCAGCGGCATCTACATCTATATATTCTTTGATACCGGTGTGACCAACGCCTACGATTCGATTGAATATATGACCCATGAACAATGGTACCTTGCGGGTGTCATGCGCAGCTTTCACCGCTACGCTTCGGATGCCCTTGTGGTGGTCATGATGACTCATCTGGTTCGCGAATTTTCGCGGGACAGGTATCGTGGCGTCCGCTGGTTCAGCTGGGTGACCGGCGTGCCGATCATGGTGATGGTGTTTGTGGCTGGAATCAGCGGCTATTGGCTGGTCTGGGACCAACTGGCTCAATATGTCGCTATCGTGTCGACCGAATGGCTCGACCTGCTGCCGATCTTCGGAGAGCCGATCGCGCGCAACTTCATGTCCCCCGATGCGCTTGAGAGCCGGTTCTTCACGCTCATGATTTTCATGCATATCGCGATTCCGCTGATTGCGCTGGCCATATTGTGGATTCATCTGCAGCGGGTGACGAAGCCGCGCATCAATCCGCCGCGCGGGCTTGCTGTGTCGGTCTTTGTGTCCCTGATCGTGCTGTCGCTGGTTTATCCGGCGGTCAGCCAGCCACCGGCGGATCTGGCTGTCGTCCCCGGGACGGTCGGCCTTGACTGGTTCTATCTACCGCTTTTTCCTTTACTGCAGGCGCTTCCCGCGAACGTCACCTGGGGTTCTGCACTGTGTCTGCTGGTCATCATGGTTGCCATGCCGTGGTTGCCGCCCCTGAAACGCGCGCGTACCGCTGAGGTCAACCTCGCCAACTGCAATGGGTGCTCGCGCTGCCACAACGATTGTCCCTACAATGCGATATCTATGGTGGCCCGCAGCGACGGGACCGCCTTTGAGCGGGAACCGGTAGTCGACCCGGACCATTGCGTGTCGTGCGGGCTGTGCGCCGGGTCGTGCCCGACATCGATGCCGTTTCGGCGCATGTCCAAGCTGGCGCCAGGGATCGACATGCCCGACCGCACGATCTCGAGTTTGCGCGACCGGGTCGAGAACGAAGCCAGACGTTTGACGGGAACCGATCGCATCATGGTGTTTGGTTGCGACCATGGTCCGGCGCTTTCCAGTGCCGCATCGGCATCCGTGGGTGTTGTTCCCCTGACGTGTGTCGGACAGCTGCCGCCGGCGTTCATCGACTATGTCTTGAGTCGTGACCTGGCCGATGGCGTCATGCTGACGGGTTGCCGCGAGAATTCGTGCAACGCCCGATTCGGCATCGACTGGACGAAGGAACGGATTGCGGGAACGCGTGATCCGCATTTGCGCGCCCGGGTGGCGCGCGAGCGGGTTAGAACAACCTGGGCGGGGGCGACAGGCGGCAAACAGCTGCGTGACGCCTTGGAAGTGCTGGCGGCAGATCTGCGGGATATGCCGCCGACTCACCGTCCGGGCATGAAGCACCGGCTTGCTTCGGCTGCCGAGTCGGCCGTGGCTGCGGAGGCCGCCGATGCATAAGGTCATGCGATATGCCGGGCAGGGCTTGTTTTTTGCGCTGGTCGCCGCTTTCGTCGGGTACTTTTCGAGCAAACCGACGTACCGCCAGATGTCAGACGGAATGGCGCAGATCAAACTCAGTTTTGCTCACGGCGCCGCCCGCAAAATCGACTGCAGGAGGTTGTCGTCGAAGGAGATAGCGTTGCTCCCGGCCAAGGACCGACGCCCCAACACCTGTGCCCGTGAACGCATTCCACTTCATGTTCGCCTGACCGTTGATGGAGAGATACTCTATGAAGAAGAGTTGCCGCCGTCCGGTCTTTCCAGTGACGGCGCGGCGCGAACGTACCAGAAGTTTGTTGTGCCGGCAGGGGCCCATGTCATCGTTGCGCAATTGCGCGACAGCAAACGCGCTGTCGGGTTTGATTACGAGACCACCCATCGCACGACACTGTCGCCGCTGCAGAACCTGGCGATTGACTTCAAGGCCGATACCGGTGGTTTTCTGTTCCGATAAAAGGTGAAGTAATGGCATTACTGCAGTGGCGTTCGGAATTCGAAACCGGCGTGACCGAAGTGGATCACGAGCATCGCGAACTGGTCGAGCTGATCAACAGACTGCACGATGAACTGGGTGGCAAGGCACCGAAGGAAACCGTCTCGGACTTTTTGGGTGAAGTGTTTGCCCGCATATCAGCTCATTTTGCGCTGGAGGAATCGATCATGCGCAAACACGGTTATGATGAGTACGCGGAACACAAGAACGATCACGAAAAGCTGCTCGACGACATTCGCGACATCATGGATGATTTCGATGCAGACACGGGTGACGCCTATGAAGAAGCACTGTCAAATGCCGTGCAGCATTGGTTCGTCGATCACTTCAAGACAAAGGATGCGCGGCTCCACAAGATGCTTGGTGTGTGAACCGACGATAGACTGCGGGTGTCATTCGGGAAAGGCGTGATCCGGATTGTTAACTTTCGGGTAGCTTTGCGCGCCCATGACGCGACTAAACTGTTCCGGGACTGACGGAATCTGTATACTGTGGCGCGAACTATCAACGTGTCTGGGATATGTCAGTTTAATGTATGGAAATCAGCCATCTGGTCCGGGTGTTCGGACTTGCTTGGCCCGTTGTAAAGTGCGTGCGGCTGGTCTGATGACGTTTGCGGTGGCTGTCGTGGCGAATACACTTGTGCTTGCGGACAAGGAAGTCGACGGCCATGCGGCAACCGTTCAAGCGGCGCCTGTCGCCCTGCAATCCGACTTTGTCGCCAATGTGTGCCGGAAGATCGAGACATCCGCACTTGCCCACGGCCTGCCGCCGGGGTTTCTTGCAAAACTCATCTGGAAGGAAAGCCGGTTCGATCCGAACGCGATAAGCCCGGCCGGTGCGGAAGGCATTGCACAGTTCATGCCGGGTACCGCCGCGATATGGAAACTCGAAAATTCCTTCGAACCGATGTCTGCAATTTCGGCGTCCGCACGTTTGCTCGGTTATCTCTCGAAAGGGTATGGCAATCTGGGGCTGGCGGCGGCGGCCTATAACGCCGGAGAAACCAGGGTCGATAACTGGCGGGCAGGGCGTTCAGGGTTGCCAGCAGAAACGAGAGGCTACGTCTACTCGATTACCGGTTACAAGGCGAGCAAGTGGAAGAGAGGCAAAACACCGAAGGTCACGTTCGTACTCGACGAAACCCGACCCTTTCAGGCCGCCTGCAATGAATTCACCCAGTACAGGGCGCCTCTGCAACGGCGGTTTGCCAACACCTACTTCAACAGGGGCCTGGCGCTTGCGAAGAAGAAGGACTTTGAGAAGGCTCTTATCAGGTACACGGTGGCAATTCGCCTGAAACCGAATTTTCCCCATGCCTATAACAACCGGGGTCTGGTGTACCGACGCATGGGAGATTATGAGCGCGCAATTGCCAACTACAGCGTTGCCATCAAACAGAAACCGAACTATGCCGCCGCCTTCAACAATCGTGGATACGCCTATCGCAAGCTGGGTCGCTATGAAGAGGCGACCAGGGATTACAGCAAGGCCATAAAGTTGAAGGCCGGGTATGTCGCGGCCCATTTCAATCGGGGCTTTGCCAAACGAAAGCTCGGGCGGTTCAAGGAAGCCATTGTCGATTTCAATCGTGTTGTGAAGCAGCAGCCAAAACATGCCCTTGCCCTCTACAATCGGGCGCTGACTCATATCGAAATCGGAAACACCGCGAGAGCCCGAAAGGATCTCGACAGGGCTATTTCGGCAAACGCCAAGTTTGCCAAGGCCTACTACCGCCGCGCCGCTCTGATGCTTCACCTTGGCAAGCCGAAGCTGGCGCGCCGAGACTATCAAAAATCCGTAGCACTCAACGCACGGTTTGGACGCGAGCAATACAAAAGACTGTTTGAATAGCCGTCCGCCAACGGCAGGGCGTTGTCACTTGGGCGACGGCAATTTCGTGGGCAGCCCTGTCTTGACCAACGGCTTGTCGAACTCGGTTGAATGGTACTTGTGGCAGAGCGTACAGGTTTCACCCGCCGACTGTTCGGTGTGGCAGGTTGCGCAAAGCTGTTTGTCCAATGTCACGAAGTTCTGATCGTATTTATGCGGGTCGCCGCCTGTGTAGGTTTTTTCGTACTCGTCGATTTTGCTTGTCGAGAGTTGATGGCACGACACACACCCTTTGCTTCCGACTGCACTGATGTGTGCGTCGTGGGAGAATTTTGTGAACCGGCTTTCCACACGGCGCGCGCTGAAGGCCTTCCATTTCACCTGTTTGAACTCATCTATTTCGTCGACGCTGTGGCATTTCGTGCATCGACCGACAGCGTTGTTCCGGGTGAGTTGGTCGAAGATCGGCATTAACTGCGCCTTATTCTCACCACCATAGGCATGGCCGGCAAAATCAAGCCATGCTTTCAGAAACTGATCGGAATGGCCCAGTGGACGATACCGGATTGTGTGATCCAGTCGATACCAGCCACCAAACTTCGCCCAAGCCTCCGGATCGGCGGGTTCTGCAGCGGCCGCCTTGGGCGCTTCCTCTGAACTGTTTTCTTCGGAGGTAGCCTCTTCAAGGCCGCCACTGTCGGTTTCAAGACTGCCGTTGTCCGCCTCCAGGCCGCCACTTTCGGCTTCGAGACTGCCGCTGTCCGCTTCCAGACCGCCACTGTCGGCTTCGAGACTGCCGCTGTCCGCTTCCAGACCGCCGCTGTCGGCTTCGAGACTACCGCTATCCGCTTCCAGGCCGCCACTGTCGGCTTCAAGACTGCCGCTGTCCGCTTCCAGGCCGCCGCTGTCGGCTTCGAGACTGCCGTCATCCTCTTCCAGACCGCCGCTGTCTGTCTCCAGGCTGTCGTCACCGGTCTCCTGAACTGCGTCAGAGGTTGGTGCGGATTGCACCTGATCGGAAGATTTTTTCTTGCTTTCCAACGCCTCATTGAAGGACTTCGTTGGCCTGTTCTCATCAAAGTTCTTCAGGTCATCGTCGAGTGCGTTGAACCACTCCTGATTTACCGCTGCAATCACATCACGTGATATCATACCCGCCATCTTGGCGATCTGAGCACGATCGATGCTTGGACTGTCCGGGGTCGCAGACAAGTTCATGGCGCCGGGTAACCCGCCGTTTTCCAGGTTCCGAAACAGGCGTTTGATCGACCAGGCCAGGGTCTTTACCTTGGCGAGGTCATCAGCCGATGCCGTGGTCAGATCGCGCAGATCCTTAATGCCGGACACAGCGCCCGACTCTGTGGGCAACAGCATTTTCATGAATGAGGTCAATGTGGCATCGGATCTGTGGTCTGTTGGCCACTGGCCTATGTCGATGCTTTCTTCCGTCAACGTATCAACGTCAAGGCCCGGAACACTAAGGAACGCAATGCCTTTCGAATCCGTCCGGTCAGTGCCGAGAATGTCCTTGTCGTGGCAGGATTGGCACATGGATTCATAGGACCGGATTTCCATGTACTTCTGTGCCGGACCAGGTTGGTGGCAGTCAGCACAAACGGGATCTTTTTCCGGGGCAGGGGTGGCCTTGCTTCTGGTCTTCGGGATGTGATTCACGAAGTGTGATTTGTGGTTGAATATAATCCGTGTCCGGCGGTTGAACGGATATTCCTGGAACTTTGGATGGGAACTTGCGAAAGAGCCGAACTTGGAGGTGTGGCAAGTCTGGCAACGGTCGTTGGATAGTGTCGTCAGATCGTTGTAGAGCCCCTGATGTTCCTCGTGGCAGGTCGCGCAGTAGACTTGCGCGTCCGCAGGTTCGGTTTTTAACGCAGGGCCCGGAAAGGCAATGTTGTGGACCCAGCTGTCGTTCTGGATCTGCTGCTCCTTTGAGCCGGACCGGTAGGCTGCGGTCATCTTCTTCAACTGTTCGACCGGATTGGTGTGAGGAGCAAACGGCTGATCGCCCACATCGTGGCAGGACAAGCACAGTTCGGCATTCTGTTTCGGGCTCACCGTTGACGCAAACTGGTGCAGCCAACCCAGGTTATCGGACTTCACGCCGGCATGACATGTCTCGCAGTCTGTCAGATTGGCATGAGGTTGGGAAAGCGGGCCCGGCATCAGATATTCCTTGGCCGCACCGCCGCTGAGAATCAAGGCTACTAGGCCGACGGTAAGGGCTGTCGCCC
Source organism: Alphaproteobacteria bacterium (assembly GCA_021775805.1). Taxonomy (GTDB): domain Bacteria; phylum Pseudomonadota; class Alphaproteobacteria; order Rhizobiales; family JAJFHC01; genus JAJFHC01. The sequence goes on from JAJFHD010000087.1 coordinate 101,379, forward strand.
AAAGTGACCAGCGTCTTCTCTGCGTCCGTAAGCTTGGTTGCGGTACGCAACGTTCCAGCGGCATGCAGCATTTCCCGTCTGGAAGCGGTCCAGACTCGCAAGCGCCGCCCTGCTGCGCGGAACGCCGGCACTCCCAGCGGCCGTCTTCCATATGCGGCTGACAAACGGAAGTCACCCGGCAGCTGCCGTCTCCCCCCGGTCCAAGCGAGCAGGGTTTCCCGTCCGCCAGGCGACCACACAACCACTTGTCCTTGGGACGCTCGTAGCGGCTTTCCTTAAAACCGAATTTCTGGAGAATGATCACCTTAAGCTATTCCCGCCGAAAACGCATATCCGACCACGATATGCACGACGATGGCTATGATCAGGGCATAGGTCGCCGGAATGTGAAGAAACAGCCAAAGCTTCAAAAGACTGCCGTTGGCGTACTGGAAATCGAGATTGTTTTTGGTCTCCACAAGTTCACGCATTTTGGCGAGGCGCTTTTTGCCCTCGTCGTCGAGATATCTCTCAATCGAGGCCATTTCGCCAATGATGCGCGTCAGCGGCCGATTGGACGATCGCAGATGCGCAAAATAGTTGCGCGGCCTGGCAAAGTACTCGCCAAGGAGGTTCGTATACAGCGCGGCAATGCTGACCGTGTTTCCGCCTTTGACCGATTCCAGTGCCAGGGCCTCGGCCTCTTCAGCCAGCCGGTTTCGAAACACCGGAATTCTCTCAAACAGAATCCGTTCTCCCTGGGCCTCGAGCCGCTTGGGAACGAGCTTGCTGATCAAACCGCCAAACAATCCGCTGACCGCGACAGTCATGAACAAGATCCACAGCAACCATTCGAGCGGGGAATCGGGAATCCGGAATCTCGAATGAACCAGGAAGATGCCCACTGTCAGAAACCCGAGATAATAGTGCAGGAGCAACCACAGTCTGACCCGCCCGAAGGGCAGGATGACCATGCGTTTTCGAAGCGTCAGGACCATCATGACAAGCATGCAAACCGTCAGCACCCAGCCATTGAAGTACTGGACGTCGCGCAGGGCAACCTCGTAGCCGATGTTCCCAAGATAAAACACCAGAAATGCCGCGACCGCGAAGCCGAGGTTGATGAGGACAACTCTGTTCAACAGCCAGCTCATCCAAGCCACCTCAGCAGACTTTCGGTATCGCGGATGTTGATACGGGTCAGGGCTTCATGCGGACAGGCCTGTACACAGGCGGGGCCGGTTAGCTGGTCGGCACAAAGATCGCATTTCGTGGCACGGCTGATCGGATGACCGTCGCGGTCAAGCATGTAGGCGCCGGATTCATCACGAATATCGACCATCCGGATGTTGTTGTAGGGGCAGGAGTTGGCGCAGGTCTCGCAGCCGATGCAGGTGGTGTCCTTGATAACCACAATCCCGGTGTCTTCGGCACGGTGAATGGCCCCGGTCGGGCAACCGATAAGGCAGACCGGGTCGGTGCAATGCATGCAGGCATTGACGACCATCGCGTTTTCGAAGGTGTGACCGTGACGCGCAAAGCGCGGATTGTTGTAGTGCGCCGTCGAGCAGGCTCGCACACAGTCGTCACATCCAACGCATTTGTCCAGATTGATCAGCATGGCTTTTTCGCCATTGATGAAACGGTGATCGACGACGAAGTCCATCAACCCCTGCCGCATTTCTTCACGACCGCCTGTTGTCACCGAACTTGTCGCCAGTCTCAATTTCTTCGCAGACAGACCCGGCAGCACATGCTTGCGGACCAGATTTGTGGGAATGCGTATGGCGTTGACGTATCCAATCGCATGCAGGCTTGACTTCAGCGTGGTACCGCCGTGTTCGTCTGCTTCCGCAATTTCCTCCAGGCCAAATGTGTCGTTTCGGGAAAGGTGCCCGATGGTCTTCTGGCCGTGGTCGACATATTCCGTGACCCGCGCAAAGCCGCTATTGATCAAGAGGAGGCCGTCTACGTGACCCCCTTGTTCACAAATCAGAGGTTCCTGATCGATGATGTTTTCGGCTGTGCCCTGTTTTCCGATTTCGCTCTTGAAGCGATTGGTCCAGTCAAACTTTCCGTAAGTCTCAAACAGGGAATGCCTGGCTATTTCATCAATCGCGTCCTGGTCTACGTGGGCAAAGACAGGACAGTCCCTCAGGCCTGCCGCCAACCCGCGATCATGATAGAGATCGTCGATTTTCTGCCTGAAAGACACGGACCAGTCCCGGATTTCCCGCAAGCCCTGCCAGCGAAGTTCGAACAGCAACGTATCATCCTGGGCTGCAAATATGCTCACCGTCCTTGGACTTCTGGTCAGCGCCGCAAGTTCCCCGAACATTTGTGGCGCTTTAAGCTTGAAATTGGGATGATTGGCCAGGACATCGTCAACATCCACTTGCTGGGACGGATCCAATTTGCCCATCCGTGAATCTGACGAGAGTTCCTCGGCGTGATCGACGGGGCGATTCTTGCGGTACTCAGGCGGCGTTCGGCGGGCCAGCAACTGGCCAAAGGTTCGCCACCATGAGGCCCGGCTCTTGGCGGTGCCGGTCAGAACCTTGCTCTCGCTGGCGGCAGACGCCAGTCCGACCACCTCACCTTCGAGAATGACGAACAACGAGTTGCCGTAGTCACCTTTGCGGACAATCACCTCTCCCTTGCGGTAGCGGCGCAGGCGTCCGTCATTGGCGATAATTCCCTTAAGCGGCAACCAAGCCGGAAAATCTCCTGGACTGAGATCGGCAAAATCGGGCAGGGAAAGGATCTGCTCGACGGTGTCGTCGTTCATGGGCAGAACGACCTTTCCTTCCAGCAGTTCCTTGCCAAACGGCTGATCCCAGCGCCGATTTCGCTCGTCTTGAATTTCCGAGTCCAGATCGTCAACCATCTTAATTGGATGCCTGACCCTTGTACTTCTTTGGACCCGGGACAAATTTGTCAATTGCACCAAAGGCCGAACCGTCGTGTTCTGCCGCAAACTTCAGTCCCAGTATGGAGATTTTTCCAGCGGCCTCAGTCATCTGTGCTTCGTTATTGAGCTTCAGTTCGACTGCCTTGGCGGTTGCCGCTATTTCCTGCAGTTCCTGCGCCTCCGGCAACAGTTTTGCGAGCTGGGCTACGACCTTGCGGGCTGTACCGGCGCGCTTGGCCATCTTCAGGGCATAATCCTTCTTGACGGTTGCCTTGCCGACGCCGATCAGAGACATCTCCAGTTCAACAATCCGGCCGACAACGAACAGCATGCGCTTGCGTTCAGTACTGGCTTCCGGGTTGGACTTGCCTTTGGTTTTCCAGAGATTGTGCCGCACCTCGCCCTGGGACCAGCTGACCAGTTCGAACTTGCTGCCCGCCTTGTGACCGCCGACATTGACCAGCTTTTCGTTCAGAACCAGGTGGCAGGTGAAGCAATTCTTGGCCAGGGTGTAGGTCTTCTTGGGCCGGATCATCCCGGCGGCTTCGGATTTCTCCCATCGAGCCTTGATTTCCGCAGCGCTCTCCTGACCTTCCTTTTTGCCACTGAAACCCGAGTGAACCTTGTACCACTCCTTGCCCTCGGAGTGGCAGGATTCGCAGGAAATTCCCGAAATCGACGTCGGACTGCCGGATACGCTCTGACTTGTGAAATGGCATCCAAGGCACAGGCTGTCGGCTTTTAAACGCTTTACCTCCATCTTCGCCGCGATTTCCGTTGCTTCCTTACTCTTGGGAAGCGCGCGGAAGGTGGAAAAATGATGAGTGGTTTTCCAGGCCGCGGTTTCTTTAATGTGACATTCCGCACAGTTGTTGGGCCCGACAATCTTTTCCGGATCGGCAGCCTTGGCTGCTGACATACCGAAAGTTAGTGATGCCACAGCAATAAAGCTCAGCAACCGCACAGGCTTCAGACTCGTCCAATTAATTGTCATATTCCGTCCCCGATTTTTCATGTACCGATGAAAAGCTTGATTATCTTATTGCATTATACATCCAGCGCAACGTCTCCGTCCGGACAGGCAATGCATACCAAAGCTGTCCCTTTGGCCGGCTTGGTGGCCGGTTTGGAGACATAGTCGACTTTTCCGTCTTTCAAGGCGGTAGAACACGTACCGCAATTGCCGGCCCGGCAACCGGAACTGATCCGGATGCCGTTGGCCTCGGCAAGATCCAGTATTGTGCCGTCGCCATCACTCCAGGTGACGGATTTGCCCGACCGGGCAAATTCGACCTTGTAACTCGCTCCGCCGGCCGCATGATCCCCGTCGCCCTTGCTGACTTTCTTGACGGTGGCCGGACCAAAAGCCTCAAAATGAATATCTTCCTCGGGCACGCCCCACTCAATTAGTTGGGTTGTGGTCGCATCCATCATCGGCGGCGGGCCGCATATGTAAAACTCGTAATTTGATGTTCCCAGGTAGTTTTTCATCACGTCGACGTTGAGATAGCCGGTCGCGTCATAGTCCTTGCCCTCGACGCATTCGTCTGTCGGGGCACTGTAAACGATGACGGAATGGAAGTGACTGTTGTTTTCGATTATCTCTTCGATCTCGTCGCGCAGCGCGATATCTTCGCCGTTTCTGACGCCGTAGAAAAACCAGGTTTCGCGGTGGCTGTCGGTATCGGCCAGATACTTGAGCATGGAAAGCACCGGCGTCAGTCCGACGCCACCGCCGATCAAGGCCACAGGCCTGTCTGAGTGCGTGTCCAGATGAAACCCGCCATTGGGTGCATCGACGTCCACCACGTCGCCTTCCTTGAGGCTGTCGTGGAAAAAGTTCGACGATAACCCGCCCGGTGTGCCGGGTTCGGCCTTGGGCGGCGGGCCCTGGCGTTTGATGCTGACCCGGTACCGATCCCGCTCCAGAGGGCTGTCGGACAGTGAATAACACCGTACGATCGGCACAGGCTGGTCCGGAATTTTCAATTCAAATGTCAGGAACTGACCTGGTTGGAAAGGAGGCAGGGCGCCACCGTCGTGAGGCGCCAGATAAAATGAACAGATATCACCGGCCTTGTTTTCGATTCTCCTCTCGGCGATTCGAAACTTGCGCTTGCCTGACCATGTCAATTCCGTGCGTTGCCGGTCTACTTCGGCCCGCTTGATCATGATGTTTGCCCGTTCGCCGAAAAACTCGAACTTGCGCTGGTCCATCTTGCGATTGCGAACGGCGCCGTTGAACTGGGCAACCAATCCCGTGCCGGCCTGCAGCAGTGCCGCAAGCACGATCAGCCCGCCGCAAATCTGAAGCGCTAGAGCCATCTGATAATCCCCGATTGATTTGTCCAGGCGTACCTGGCTTGTCGCACACAAGAAAAGGCAGTGTCGATGGCAGGGTAGACAACCTGGGTATTATGTTCCAAAGAGCGACCGGCCACCATCGCAGATGCTGCCCGAACAACACCGTTCCAGCCGGATTTGGGCATCACCACCATACGCAAACCACTTGTAACGCCTGGAATAATGATCGTTTCCCCCTGATCGGCAACGTCCGAATTCACCAGTTAACTTCGGATATTGCTTCGCCCCCTGGTAAGTCATTCAAGGTGCGAAATATTCCCTGAACCAAACATACACATAATGCGCCTCTATGGTCACCTGTTTTAGGGCCGGACGCTGAAATCCTTTGCACAAAAGTTTAACAGTCATGACGATTCGAGTCATTATGAATAAGTCCAACTGCCGGAACTCTTGAGTTTTGCGGACAATTGCGTCCGGGAGGCGCGGTGAATGAGGCCGCGCTCTGGGTTTGCAGCGAGGCGCTGAAAGTGCCGGGCCTCGCCGGTTTTTCGTGTAACCCAGGCGTCTGTTGCCTCCTACACAACACCATATGCGAGCATTGCATCGGCGACTTTGACGAAGCCCGCAATATTTGCGCCTTTCAGGTAGTTGACATATCCGTCGTCTTCTCGACCGTACTGGACGCACTTGTCGTGAATTCCTTTCATGGTTTCGCTCAGCAACCGCTGCAGTTCGTCCTCGCTCCAATGTATGCGTGCACTGTTCTGGCTCATTTCGAGTCCGGAAACGGCAACCCCTCCGGCATTCGCGGCCTTGCTCGGGGCAAACAGAATCTTAGCGTCGATAAAGGCGTGGATGCCGTCCTGCTCGGTTGGCATGTTGGCGCCCTCTGAAACGCCGGTGCAACCGTTCTTGAGCAGGGTCTTGGCCTCATCGACGGAGATCTCGTTCTGGGTGGCACAGGGAAAGGCCAAGTCACAGGGGACTTCCCAGGGGCGTTTCCCTGCGTGAAAGGTTGCGCCCTTGAACTCATCGACGTATTCCGAGATCCTGCCTCTCTTGACGTTTTTGAGATTGACGACCCAGGCGAGCTTTTCCGCGTCGATCCCGTCGGGATCGTGGATGTAACCGCCTGAATCCGACAAGGTGACAGCCTTGCCTCCCAGGTGGTTGATTTTCTCAACCGCATAGGTCGCAACGTTGCCCGAGCCAGAGACCAGACAGGTCTTGCCTTCGAAGGTATCGTTCCGCGACGCAAGCATGTTCTCCATCATATAGACGGCGCCATAACCGGTCGCCTCGGTGCGAATCAGGCTGCCGCCATATTCCAGTCCCTTGCCGGTGAGAACGCCCACATACTGGTGGGTGAGGTTCTTGTACTGGCCAAACAGATAGCCGATTTCGCGCGCACCGACGCCAATATCGCCCGCGGGTACGTCGAGATTTGGACCGATGTGATGGTGCAGTTCGTTCATGAACGCCTGGCAGAACCGCATGACCTCGTTGTCCGATTTGCCCTTGGGATTGAAGTCGGCGCCGCCCTTGCCGCCGCCCAGGGGCAGGCCGGTCAGGGAATTCTTGAAAGTCTGCTCGAACGCCAGAAATTTCAGGACGCTGAGCGTGACGCTGGGATGAAAACGCAGGCCGCCTTTGTAGGGGCCGATAGCATTGTTGTTCTGGATGCGGTAACCGCGGTTGACACGGATGTTACCCTCGTCGTCCTCCCAGCAAACGCGAAATATGATAACCCGGTCGGGCTCCGCCATGCGTTCGAGAATCTGTTTTTCGTGATAACGGGGTTTGTCGGCGATGTAAGGAAAGACGCTTTGAATGACTTCGTAAACGGCCTGATGAAACTCGGTTTCACCCGGGTTCCGGCGTTTCAGCCCTTCCATGAATCGATTCTGATATTCCTCGACCTTTTCAGCCGGCACGATCTTCGACATAGGACCCGCCCCCCAAGTTGCGTGTTTTTATGTTGCGACGAACGTTAGCCTAACACTGTTTCCGGCGCTGCGGTCACACAATAATTGGCCAAAAGCAAAACACCAACGGCGTTAACCGTTGGTGTTTTGCTGTCCAAAGTCTGAAGCAGTCGGTGAGGACGCTTTCCAGATGATTTCCATGAGCCGGTTCGGGGCAGTTACCCTAGAGAACGAACAGGATCTCCGCGCGACCGCCTGAACCGTCCTGGCGTTCTGAGTTGAGGGTGTAAAATCCTTCCAACTGTAGCTGAACATGCTGTCCGACTGCCTGCTGAAGCTGGAAGCCGAAGCCGAGGGTGTCGAAACTTTCCCCTTCGAGATCATGTCTACCGGCGATTTCAAGCACCAGATTACGACGATGATCGTCCCAGAATGCCTGGTACCCTATCGCCCCGCCAATAACATCATCAGGAATAAACGGATTGATTTCCGCGCCATACAAACTCAGACTTGCCGATGCAAACAGAATGCCCGTGTTGGCCAGCGGTCCGCCGACGATGGCTTCGCGTCCTGCTTGCGTGAAGTTACCCAATCCAAGGAAAGAGTTGAAGTACACGATGTCGCTTGAACCGTGTACGGTCTTTGAAATCTCCGAAGTGAACAACACACCGGTGCCGAGACGGCTGCTGTTGCGGTCTCTGTCTTTGGTCACAGCGTAGGAGGCATTGACGCGGAATGCGGTGCTGATGCCACCCAATTCCGGGATACGCTGTATCGACGAGAGGCCGGCATAGAGACCATCGCCAGAGACTTCGCCGTCCTTGATGTAGATCAGATCAAGATTGACCGTGCTTCTATGCATGTCTGCTGCGGTGAACAGACCGAAAAATTCCTCGTCACCAGATTTGCCATCGTTGCGATCTGTACGGTTCCAGCCATACATACCGGAAACCCTGAAATTGGACGTGCCGGGGACAGGGATGTTGTTACGGATGAGGCCGACGGCATCGATGGTATCGTTGATCAGGATGCCTTCCTGGATAACCAGCGGCTGCCGGCCGACCGTGAATCCAAAGTCCAGCGGTATGATACCTTCCTTATCAAAGACCGGGAACAGACTTCCCAGGTCACCTTCGAAGAAGAGGGTTTCCAGTCCGAGCCGGTAATCGATGTCGAGGCCCTCTTCACGACCGGAGATGGTGTATTTCGTGAAGTCCGAAAAGCGGTTCTTGTCGACGGGGCGCAATCCCAGCAAAACCTTTTCCGTACCGGTCAACTGAAGGTTGAAGAACGCGTCCAGTCTCGTGGCAATTTCAGTTTCACGTTGACTGTTCGGCGAGCCGTTGTTGAACGACTGGACGGCCGTCCGGCTGATCAGGTATCCCCAGAGCCTGGGCTGCCATATCGCGCCGATAAGAGGCACTTCGAAGCCTTCATCGAGGTTGCCGGTGTCGAGAAAGCCGTCGCCGGCTTCAATGAGGAGTTGAGGGCGGTCCGGGAGCGTGTTCAGACCTTTCTTCGCGGCTTCTTCATCCGAAAAGTTGGTCTGAAACGGAACATACTCGTCCTTGAGTTTGTTTATGCCGACCCTGTGTCCAATCGGCCAGAAAGAGCTGTACCAAGCGTCACCTGCGCCATCGTCTTCGTTGTCCCCAGCATATGATGCAACCGGGGTGATCGTTACGTCTGACGCAGGATCCACCATTGAATTGGAAGAGGCCCGTGCGTTTTGCGTTGATATCTTACCGGTGTAGACAGACTTGTCTGCAACTTCGTATGGAGAGCTTTCCGACGGTTTGAAAACCATCAGTTTGCCGTCTGCCGATGGAACGGCTGTATTCTGGTAGGCGTTGTAAAGGGCGGTGCCGGGTTCGATCAACGTTCTACGTACAGGCGGGAGTTCGTCCGCCGGTTTAAAGGCAATCAACTTTCCGGTGTTACTGCGAACCGCGGTCTGGCGATAGGCATCGTAGAGCGGGGCCCCGGGCTCGATTGAACTCGTCGTCTTGACCGGCGCCTGGCCTGCAGCCTGGGTTGCCTGGCGGGCGCTTTCCGCAACCGGCTTGAACGCCACCAGCTTTCCGTCGTCATTGCGTACGGCCGTCAGGCGATAGGCTTCGTAGAGCGGTGCGCCTGGTTCAATCGAAGATCCGGTCTCCAGTTGTGAATCTTTCGCAGCTTTGAAGGTAATCAGTTGACCGTCTTTGTCACGGGCCGCTGTTTGCATATAAGCTTTGAACAGCGGTGCCCCCGGCATTTCAATCGATTCGTACCACTTTTCACTACCACCGCCGGCAACGGACGGGCCGGACAGCGCCAAACTCACGACAACACACCCGGCTGAAGCGAGAAACTTTGCTTTTAGATTAAGTGTGCATTTTGTCATTGATCGGAACTCAAATTTTGATTTGTTGACTTATGGTGCGTGCGGTCGTCTGCGTTGGCACTAATTGCGGTCATCATCGGACAACGTGATTGTCGAGCGGTTCGTCTCAGGTTTCGACTGATGGCTGACACCGCTCGGCGTGGCGGCGATGCCGGTGTCGAAGCGGACTTTCTTGTGCCACAGGGTCTGGGTGCCGGCGATCACCGCCTCGCCCACCTGGCGCGGCGTCATGAAGTAGTCGAAGCCCACATCCTGCATGGCCGTGATCAGG
>JAJFHD010000088.1 GCA_021775805.1 Alphaproteobacteria bacterium
AGGCGAGCCTCGCTCGAGTTTGGCAAGATCGCGGAACACGGTATCAAGTGCTGCTATCACGGCTGGCATTTCGACGTCGACGGCACAATCCTGGAGACCCCGGGCGAGCCGGACAGCAATATCAGACACAATATCTGTCAGGGAGCCTATCCGACGGAGGAGTATTACGGGCTGGTGTTCGCCTATATGGGGCCGCCGGAAGAGAAGCCTGAATTTCCGTTTATCGATTCCATGGACATTCCGGATCATGACCTGGTGCCCTATTCGATCCACTCGCCGTGCAACTGGTTGCAGGAGAGTGAAAACTCCATGGATCCCTATCACAGCGTGTTCCTGCACGGCCGGGTCAACGGCCCGCAGTTTCCGGGGCTTGAGCATTTTGTCGAGCTGCCGATCGTCGCCTACCACAAGCGCCCCGAAGGGTTCGCGTACAGCCATGCCCGGCGCAAGGACGATCTGATCCTGATCCGATTCCACGACCACCTGACACCCAACATGGCGCAGAACGGCGGCATGTTCCAGGTGCTGAGCGAGCCAAAGACGTTCGGACGGACGAGTTTGACCAAATGGGTCGTGCCGGTCGACAGCACCAACAGCCGTAAATTCGGTTGGCGCCATTTCAACGACAAGGACGAAGTGCTGCGCCAGGGCAACAAGTCTGAAGTGGGTTGGGAAAAGGTCGATTTCTACGGGCAGACCGCCCACCGTTCCTATGACGAGATGCAAAGCAATCCGGGCGACTGGGAGGCCTGGTCGAGCCAGGGCGCGATCAACGTGCACAGCCGGGAGTACCTGGGCAAGACCGACGAGGGCGTGGCGATGCTGCGGGCCAAGCTAAAACGCGATATCCGCGCGGTGGCCAAGGGCAAACCCATAGCCATCCCCGCCGGCACCAGAGACAAACCGCTTCACACCTATGGCGGCGACACCGTCATCCGGATGGCCAAGGACAACCAGGACGACCGTGCCCTGATGGACCGGGTCCAGCGCGACGTGGCCGAAGTCTACTTCGCGGCGGACAAATACGAAGGCGGCGATCGCGCGGAATACATCATGCGGGAAGTCACCGCGAAATACGGTGCCTGACGCGGTCATGAGCAGCACCGGGCAATGGCATTTCGCCGCCAAGGCCGATGATGTCGACGATGATGAACCGACGCTGGTCCGGGCAGGCGAGCGTCAGATTGCGTTGTGCCGATTCATGGATTCGTTCTACGCCATCGACAACATCTGCAGCCATGAGTACGCCTGTTTCACCGACGGCTTTGTCGAGAACGGCGAAATCGAGTGCCCGCTTCACCAGGCGCGGTTCTGCATCCAGACCGGCCGTGCCCTGAGTGCACCGGCTGAAATTGATGTGGATACCTTCGAGGTCAAACGCGAGGGCGATTCGCTCTACGTGAAGGTTTAACCAACGTGGAACGACGCCTGGCATGACCCAAGACTCTTTCAGCCCGGTCCCCAGGGCTGGAAGCGTGCACGTGCCGATAGCGCCGCCGCCGCGCACCGACGGCAATGCTCTCGCCGGCGTCGGCCTGATGCTGGTGTCGACCCTCGTGCTGACGGGCATGCATTTCCTGGTCCGGTATATCGGTAGTGACATTCACGCGTTTGAAATTGCCTTTTTTCGCAACCTGTTTGGCGCAGTTATCCTGATCCCGCTGATCTGGCGGGCCGGGCCCACAGCGCTCGTGACCACCAGACCCTTGAAGCTTGGCCTGCGCAGTGTCCTGGGCACGGTCGGTATGCTGGCGTGGTTCTACGGCCTGACGGTGGTGCCGACGGCGGAAGCAACCGCGTTGAGTTTCGGCGGCGTCGTTTTTGCCTCGATCGGTGCGGTAATCTTTCTGGGCGAGATCATGCGCGTGCGGCGCTGGACAGCGACCGCATTGTGTTTAGCCGGCATGCTGGTGATGATCCGGCCGGGCTTCGAAACGATAAACTTCGGCATCGTGATGATCCTGATCTCGACCATGGCCTGGGGGGTTGGGCTGGTGCTGGTCAAGTCCCTGTCGCGGACCGAGTCGACAATCTGTATCGTCACCTGGACCGCCATTCTGATGACCGTCCAGACCGCAATTCCCGCCTGGTTCGTCTGGACATGGCCAACGGCAACCCAGCTTCTCCTCCTGTTTGCCGTGGGCACCATGGGATCGATCGGCCACCTGACCATGACCCGCGCCCTGCAACGTGCCGATGCCACCCTGGTCCTGCCGCTCGATTTTGTCCGCCTCGTCTGGGCGGCGGGCCTGGGCTATCTTTTGTTCGCGGAATTTCCGGACAGCTATTCGCTGGCAGGATCCCTGATGATCGTCGCCGGCGCGGTTTACATTGTCCGGCGGGAACGGACGGTGAAACAGGAGGTACCGGCAGAAGGTCCGGGACACCCTTAAGAAATCAAAACGGACGCTGCCTCATTTGTATAATATTTACGAATGCGGGAGGCGATATTTCTTATTTGATTTTATGTGAAACTCTGTCGATCATGATGCCAACAACCAACCACGCTGCGAGTTTCATCCATGGCGATCGTCAAAGCCCGGACCGGCATTTACAATATCAAGCCGCACATGATTGCCGCCCAGGCACCGGCGACAGACGATGCCGTGATCAACATCTCCTCGAACGAAAGCGCGTTCGGTGCCAGCCCGCAGGCCATGCGGGCGGCGTGCGAGGCGATGTCGTCGATCGAGCGTTATCCCGAGCAGGGGCCCGAACGCCTGGCAGAGGCCGTCGCGGAACGGTTCGGCCTCGACGCGGGCTCGATCGCCTGCGGGCACGGTTCGGACGACCTTCTGGCGCGGCTGGCGCGGGCTTACCTGCCGCCGGGCAGCGAACTGATCCGCAGCGTCAACGGCTATCAGAAGGTGCCCAACTACGCTTTTGCCAATGATGCCGTGCCGGTGTCGGCATCCGACCGGGATTTTGCCGCGGACGTGGACGCGATCCTGGCCTGCGTCACCGACAGGACCCGCATGGTCATGCTGGCCAATCCCGACAATCCGACCGGGACCTATACAGACCTTGCGGATGTCGAACGCCTCAAGAACGGACTGCCCAGCGATGCGCTGCTCGTGCTCGATATGGCCTATGCCGAGTATGTCGACCGACCGGACTACGCCGACATCATCGCGTTGGCGACAACCAGCGACAACGTCGTCATGACGCGGACGTTCTCAAAAATCTACGGGCTTGCCGGCATGCGCCTGGGCTGGATGGCCGGGCCGCGCGACATCATCGATGTGGCCAAGCGCATCGGGCTGACCTTTCCGCTGTCGAGCCCGGCAATTGCGGCAGGGATGGCGGCCCTTGGCGACCGAGACCACGAACGCATAGTGTTCGAGACGACCCTGGGCCTACGCGAGACCTTTGCCGACCGTGCCCGGGCCATGGGGCTCAAAGTCTATGACAGCCAGACGAATTTCCTGCTGATCCGGTTTCCCGATCCGACCAGATCCGCGATAGACGCTCACGGTTATCTGGAGGCACATAACATCCTCGCCCGGCGGCAGGCATCGGCGGCCTTCGACGACTGCATCCGGTTCACGATCGGTCTTGAGCATGAAATGGAGACCGTTGCCGAAACACTCGAGACATTCCTGGAGAGCTGACAGATGACGATCACGTCCACCAACCCGCTTCACGGCGCGGCGATCATCGACGCGATCAAGGCAGCCGGCACACGCCACGTCATCGCCTTGCCAGACATCGTGACCTGCGACGGCGTACTCTGGCCGATGACCCACGACCCCGACCTGCGGGTGGTCACCGTGTGCAAGGAAGACGAAGGCGTTTCAATCTGTGCGGCCATGTCCTATGCGAACGAGCGCGCAGTCCTGCTGATCCAGCACACCGGGTTCCTCGATTCGATCAACGCCATTCGCGCCATCGCCATCGAGTATTCCCTTCCCGTTGTCATGATCGTCGGACTACAGGGCATGGAACCCGACCGGATGCCCTCGGAATCGGCCAAGTACGGCATCCAGATCATGGAACCGCTGCTTAATGCCATGGATCTGAGCTATTCGATCGTGTGTGATGACGCGCAAGCGGCCGCCATGAGCGCCATGATCGATGAGGCCTACGCCAGTTCCAAACCGTTTGTTTTTGTTGTTGCCCGCAGCCCGCTCAAATCAGGATGACGCCATGATGAAACGCGACGACGCCCTTCGCATCATTGCCGGACGCCACAACGACGGTATCGTGGTGCCGGTCTATCAATCCGCCTTCGACTGGATGGGGATTCGCCCGCACGACCTGAATTACCTGTGCACCGGCGCCATGGGCCAGGCGTCGTCGCACGCCCTGGGGCTGGCGCTTGCCTGTCCGGACGAGACCATCGTGGTTCTCGACGGTGACGGCAGCCTGCTCATGAACCTGGCCAGCCTGGTGACCATCGTCAACGCGCGCGCGACCAACATGGTTCACTTCGTTTGTTACAACGGCCTCTACGAGGTCAACGGCGCCTATCCGGTTCCCGGCCGGGGCATCATCGATTTCTCAGGGATTGCCAGATCCTGCGGCTTCCCATCGGTTTTCGAGTTCGATGATACGGCAACCTTCGGCGCCGGCATCGACGCGGTCTTCGAGGCGGAGGGGCCGGTGTTTGTCACCCTGAAGGTGGAAGCGGGTGAGGCCTACCCGCGCGACTACGAGGCGATCCACAGTGCACAGTCTCGCGCCACGTTCCGCCAGGCTCTGCAAACCAGACTTGGCATCGCCTGAAACCAGATTCGCCTTGTCGATCTTCAATCGGCAGTTCTGATGCCGATGCGGTCGGTGCCGTAGGTCGTGGCAATATAGTCGTCGACTATTTCTATGAACCGTTCGGTGATCCGCGACATCGGCTTTTGGGCCGGGGTCAGAAGCGCCAGTTGGATCGGGATCAGCGGATCGAACGGCTTTATGGCAAGCCCGCGGTGCATTTCCACATCGGGGAATGTGGGGCCAATGACGGAAACGCCGAGCCCGGCGCCAACCAGCCCGCAGATGGCTTCAGTGGTGCGGACTTCGATCTTCAGGTCGCGCTTGACACCGGCGCGCTGGAAAACATCATCGACCATGTGGCGGAAAACCGAGTCCGCCTTGAAGGAAATGAACGGCTCGCCGATTAGGTCCTGGGGGCGGATTTTGCGTTTTCTGGCAAGCGGATGGGCTTTGGGAACCACGCAAACCGCTTCGCCTTCGATTACCGGTCTGGTGGCAATTGCCGAATTCTCGATCGGCAGCGTCGACAGGCCGATGTCACATTGCTGCGACACGATCCACTCAAAGACACGCTGGGACGGCTGGACTTCCAGCGAAATCGAGACATCGCTGTATTTTTCAGAAAACTTCGCGATCAGGTCGGACATGACCGTGGAGGCAAGACTGGGGATAGTGATAATCCGGAAATGGCCGCGATGGTACTCCTTGATCGCGGAGGCAGCGCGGCCGAGTTGTTCGAGGCCTACGAAAGCGCGTTCGACTTCGTCGTAAAACGCCCGGCCTTCATCGGTGGGAATGAGCTGGCGGTTGGCGCGGGTGAACAACTTGAACCCGATTTCCTGCTCGAGATCGGACAGCATGCGGCTGACGGCCGGCTGCGACACATACATGAGGTTGGCCGCCTGGGTCACGGTGCCGGTTACCATGACTGCGCGAAAAGCCTCGATCTGCCGCAGGGTTACCATTCAAGGGCCTTTTTTACATCGGAGATAACAATCACAACTTCATACATAACATTTCGTAATGAATGAGACAAAATAAAACATTATCTTTAATGTACTTCATGTTGGATAATCCGTTTACGGCGTCGCCTGCGCCTTAACGGGACAAAACAGGGAGGGGTGGCGGGCACCGATGCAACAATACCAGATTTACATCGGCGGAGAATGGCTGAACCCCTCTTCCCAACAGTGGTTTGAGTCGGAAAACCCGTTTGACGGCAAGCCCTGGGCGATGATCCCACGTTGCACGGAAAGCGACGTTGACGACGCTGTTGCAGCCGCCCGGCGGGCTTTTGCCGAGGGACCGTGGTCCGACATGGTGGCGGCTTCGCGCGGCGCGCTTTTGCGCAAAGCCGGCGATTGCCTGGTCGATTCGGCCGAACATCTGGCCGAGCTCGAAACCCGCGACACCGGCAAACGCATTACGGAGAGCCTACCCCAGATAAAATACATCGCCGAATGGTTCAGATATTATGGCGGCCTTGCCGACAAGGTCGAAGGCCGGGTCATCCCGCTAGACCGCAACGACATCTTCAACTACACCCTGCGCGAACCGCTCGGCGTGGTGAGTGCGATCACGCCGTGGAATTCTCCAGTCATGATTGCGGTGTGGAAAATCGCCCCCGCACTTGCCGCCGGCAATACGGTGGTCGTTAAGCCATCGGAGCACGCGTCGGCCTCAACGATCGAGATGATGAAAGTGTTCGAAGCCGCCGGTTTTCCGCCGGGCGTGGTCAATGTGGTGACCGGGTTCCCGCAGGAATGCGGCGAACGGCTGGTAAGCCATCCCGATGTTGCCAAGGTGACGTTCACCGGCTCGGACCGGGGTGGACGCCAGATAAACCGGATTGCGGCGGAGAGCTTCAAGCGCGTCACGATGGAACTGGGCGGCAAGTCACCGCAAATCGTATTCGAGGACGCCGATCTGGAGAGTGCCGTAAACGGCGTCATTTCCGGTGTCTTCCTGTCCAACGGACAAACCTGTGTCGCGGGTTCACGGCTCTATTTGCATAAAGCCATAGCGGAAAGGTTCGTGAACCGGCTTAGCGCAGAAATGACGGACTTACGGATGGGCGATCCGTTCGATCCCAGGACCCAGCTCGGCCCCATAGCCAACCGGGCCCAGTACGACAAGATCCTGTCCTTCATAGGCGAGGCCAAGGCGCAAGGGGCGACCTGCGTGCATGGCGGCAGGGCTGCAGAAGGCCACGACCTCGGACAAGGCCTGTTCGTCGAACCGACAATCTTCACGGACGTCACCCCACAGATGCAGGTTTGCCGGGAAGAGGTGTTCGGTCCGGTGCTCGGCATCATGACATTCGATAGCGAAGATGAGGTGGTGGCCATGGCCAACGACACGCCATACGGGCTGGCGGCCGGTGTGTGGACCGAAAACATTCAGCGCGCGCACCGGATGGTCCGGCGGATTGCCGCCGGTACGGTCTACGTCAACACCTACCGGGCGGTGAACGTGGCCTCACCTGTGGGCGGCTACAAGGCCAGTGGATTCGGGCGCGAGAACGGCATCGAGGCGATCGAAGCCTACCTGCAGACCAAGAGCGTC
>JAJFHD010000089.1 GCA_021775805.1 Alphaproteobacteria bacterium
GACGCCCATGATGTCGGCTTCTTTCATGATCAGCAGGTCTTCGCCGTTGATCTTGACTTCAGTGCCGGACCATTTGCCGAAAAGGACTTTGTCGCCCTTCGAGACATCAAGCGGGCTGATGGCTCCATCTTCGCCTTTGGCACCAGGGCCGGTTGAAACGATTTCACCCTGGGATGGCTTTTCTTGAGCCGTTTCGGGAATGATGATCCCGCCAGCGGTTTTCGTGTCTTCTTCGACGCGACGTACAAGCACGCGGTCGTGGAGAGGACGGAAATTCATGTCTGATTTCTCCTCAGTACATATGTTGGTTAGGTTGGTTTTCATTTCCTCTTGATTTGGGACGATAAATCCAAAATCTAAGGTGTGTTAGCACTCATTGACAGCGAGTGCTAACAACTGTGGTGGGATGTATGAAAAACTGCGGAAAATGTCAAGCGAATCGTGGAAGAAATTTTCCAGACAAGGTTAACAGCCGCTAACTTTTTGCACCGTGTCAGGCGGCACCGGCCGCCCAGCTCTGCCGCTTGCGGTATATTGTGGACGGGTTGACGTCCAGTTTTGCCGCAGCCTGGACGATGTTCCCGCCACACGAGGCAATGGCCGATTCAATAATGTCACGCTCCTGCTCCCATAGCGGGCGTACAGTTCCCGAGCCGGCAGGGACGGCGGCGAGAGGGGGCGTGCGGCTGTTGCGACCGGTTGGAAACGCGATCACCTGATCACCGTCGTTCGCTGTCTCGGAAATGCGGCTGCCATGGGCAAGCGCCAGAGCGAGCATGGGACCGGTAACCACTTCGTCGTCATTCATGACCACCACATTGCGAAGCACGTTGAGAAGCTCACGAACATTCCCCGGCCAGTGAAAATTGCCGATCAGTGCCAGTGCACTCTCGTCGATCGAATGAAACCGCCGCCCTTCTTCACGCGCAATCGAGGGCAGCGTGTACTCTGCGATGGCAACGGCATCGCCATGACGATCGCGCAGAGGCGGCAGGACAATCGGCAATACATGCAGGCGGTAGAACAGATCGGCGCGAAACTGGCCCGATTGCACGGCCTCTTGTGGCGACTTGTTGGTGGCGCAGACAAACCGCACGTCGACCTTCCGGGCCAGGTTGCCGCCGACCTTCGTCACTGTACCGGTCTGGATGAACCGAAGTAGCTTTGCCTGAAGCGATAGATCCATTTCACAGATCTCATCGAGGAACAGTGTGCCGCCATCCGCCGACTGGGCGGCCCCGTCGCGGTCGTTGGACGCGCCGGTGAACGCGCCTTTTTCGTGACCGAAAATTTCACTTTCCATGAGGTCGCGCGGAATCGCCGAGCAGTTGAGGGAAATCATCGGTCCTTGCGCGCGCGGGCTGAGGGCGTGAATCGCCTCGGCACACAATTCCTTGCCGGTGCCGCTCTCTCCCTGGATGAATACGCTCGCCGTGGAAGACGCCGCCTTCTGGATGGTGCGGTAGACCGTTCCCATGACAACCGATTCGCCGATGAACGCCTGAAACGACGTTCCCGAGTTTTCTCGAACCTGTTCTGGCAGGCCGCCGCGTTCGGAAGCGGAGGCGGCCATGGCGATCTCCAGCGCTTCCCGCAAACGGGAATCCGACACCGGTTTGACAATAAAGTCATCCGCCCCACGCCGCATGGCGTCGACCGCCAGGTTGACCGACGCATTTGACGTGACGGCGATGATAGTAGGCCCGGGGGGCGCCGACAGGGTTTGCAGCGTGTCGAATGGATTGCCCTCGGCCTCGTCCAGATCGACGATGATCAGGTTGACGGGTTCGAAGTGCTGGCCGGCGGAGGTTGCTTCGCAAAGGACCGGTTTGCAACCGGGTAGAGCTGCACACACACGGGCAATCTGGCGGCGGAAGGCGCCGTCGCTGCCTGTCACAAGAACCCGTCCGTTAGCTGTTGTGGAATGCGAACAATGATCCACGCATCGGCCCCTTTGATAATTCCCGATGGATTGAGTGCCTTAGGCGGCACGACGGAACGATGATTGGCAGAACAGGGTAAACAAAGATTTAGCAAACCGGCGGTCTGCCGGGCAGCACCTCAATTTTCCGGGATTTCACGACACATTATGCCGCGATTTCCGATGCCTGGCCACAACGCCGCGGGGCTACCGGGAGCGTGTTAACGAAAAATCAAGGTTAACGAATTGTCAACATCTTGCCGCGACTCTGTGGGCGAGGCAGTTGTCCGGGGAACAGCAGCGAATGAAGCATGAATCATGGCTCAGAAACGAGACGCCAGTGAAGCAGGCCGTGCGCCGTGCCGGAAGCCGTGAAGGGTTTGGAGAAACCGCCGGAATGAAGAACGTGGGTAATGTGGTCGTGACGATCGTCGTCGCCGTCGTGGTCTGCCTCGTGGGAATACTATTGTATCGCCTCGCCGGATTCTCTCGTGTTGAAGCTGGTCTGACGGTCGTGTGCCTGATTCTGGGAGCCGCCCAGATCGTCAACATGATCGAGCGCGGCAGGAGCGTTCCCGATCTGGAGCCGCTGCGCGAGCAGGTGTCCGATCTTTCCCAAACCTTCATTGTCCAGGCCCGTGACATCGAAAAGGTTCGCGCGGAACTCGATGCTCTCAGCGAAGAGCACAGGCAGGATTCCGGCAGCCGCAATGACCAGATGGCATCCCAGATGGGCATGCTCGAGACCCTGGTCAAACAGCTTGCCGAAGGTGTGGAGCACAGACGCGCGGAACCCGGTGAGCGCGACGACGACGACTTCATGCTGGTCGATCTTGAAGAAGCCAACGCGACTGCAATCGAAGACGCAGCGCTTCTGTCGAAAATCAGAAAGTCACTGGATGAGAACCGGGTCGACCTCTATCTCCAGCCCATCGTAACCCTGCCGCAGCGCAAGACCCGCTATTATGAAGGTCTGTCGCGACTGCGGTCTGCCGACGGTGAGATCATTCTGCCTTCTGACTACCTCAAGGTCGCCGAAAATGCCGGCATGATGCCGATCATCGACAACCTCTTGCTGTTCCGCTGTGTCCAGGTTGTGCGCAGAATGGTTGAGCGGAACCGCGAAATCGGCGTGTTCTGCAACATCTCCCCCCATTCTCTGCTGGATGCCGAGTTCTTCTCGCAGTTTGTCGAATTCATGCAGCACAACACCGACCTGAAAGATTCCCTGGTCTTCGAATTCGCCCAGCGCATGGTCGATGCGTTTGGTCCGCTGGAACTGGAAAGCCTGGATGCGCTCAGAGAACTCGGGTTTTCGTTTTCCATGGACCGTGTCACCAATCTCGATATCAACGCCGAAGCGCTCGAAGCCAAAGGTTTCAGGTATGTGAAGGTGGATTGCGAGTTGCTCCTCAACCGGGAACGTTCCGCCGGTGCGCAGATTCATCCCGCAGATTTGAGTGAACTTCTCAAGCGCCGAGATCTCGAACTCATCGTGGAAAAGGTCGAATCGGAGAAATCGATTGTCGATCTTCTGGATTACGGCATCAATTTCGCGCAAGGCTATCTGTTTGCCGAGCCGCGCCCGGTCCGCAGCGAGGTGCTGAGCACACCTGTTGCCGGCCTCACCGGCACATTTGGCTGAGGGGCGGCTGTCAGGCCTTCAAACTTCGGCGGGACCGGTTCCAGGTGTATTGACCGATCGGTTGCATCCGTCTAGTCAGTCGTCTTCTTTGTCTGGAGACGATGGATGGAATTGCTCGACAATGCCGAACCCGTTCTGAAGCAGTACAAGGGCCTGCTGTGCGACATCTGGGGTGTCGTGCACAATGGTGTTGATGTTTTTCCCAGTGCGGTCGGAGCTCTTGAGGCGTATAGACGTTCGGGCGGCTGTGTTGCTCTCATTACCAACGCGCCGCGACCTTCCGAAAGCGTAAGAGCCCAGTTGGAACATATTGGCGTGCCGGAAACAGCCTGGGACGTCATCGTGACGTCGGGCGATGCCATCCGGGCGTTGTTGAAACGCCATCCCGGTTCCCGCTTCTTTCATCTCGGTCCGGACCGCGATCGTGCATTGATCGAAGGCCTCGACCTCGAACTCGTCAATCTGGCACGGGCGGAGTATGTCCTGTGCACCGGGCTTTACGACGACGAAACCGAAACACCGGAGGATTACACCAGTATTCTGGGCAAGATGGTCGACAGGCAGATCACGATGTATTGCGCCAATCCCGATAAGGTGGTGCATCGTGGTGAGAGGTTGATTTATTGTGCCGGGGCGGTCGCGGACCGCTATCGCGAGATGGGCGGGCGCGTCATCCTGGCGGGAAAGCCGCATGCCCCGATCTATCGCCTGGTGTTCGAGCGGCTTGAAGAAACATCCGGGGCACGCCTCGCATCGTCCCAGTTGCTGGCAATCGGCGACAGCGTTGCGACAGATCTGTCGGGTGCTGCGGCGGCGGGGCTCGATACCCTTTTTATTTCCGGCGGTATCCACGGGCACGAAGTCGGGTCCACCCTCGACCAGCCTGAAGAAGCGATACTGTCGGGATTTCTTGAAACACTGTTTCATGAATTGCCCAGCCTTCGTCTCGTCGGCGTGCAGCCGCGCTTGTCGTGGTAGCGCTGTCTCGATCGGATCCGGAGCAAAAAAAGCGGGCGGGAAAAATCCCGCCCCGTCAGTTGTGTTGCTCTGGAAATGTTTTTATTAGGTTTTGATTCTGATGACGTTGCTGGTTTCACCGCATTCGAAAACGTTGTCCGCGAGGTCCTGAGAGATAGCGTCTTTGGCCGACTGGGGGCCATTCATCAGTGGGTCGCCGGATTTCACGGTAGGTTTGAGATGTGCGCCGCCCTGGCCGTTGATGACATCTGTAACGTATTTGATGTGTTCGCTGATATGGCCCAACGTTTCCGCCACCCGGCTTATGCGTTGACCCGTCATATCCTGGAAGCAGCAGGCCTCGAATATTGACACGACCGCGTTGTCGACGGTCTGGCGGTAGTCTTCCAGATCGTCGGGATCGGCCGACATGATGGTTTCCGCAGAATCCAGTATCGACTGGGTTGCCGATTCGGTCGACGCGACAACTTCACGAAGGTCCTCATCGGCTTTTGGAATTGATTCAAACGTCAGCTCCTTGGGCGGCAACTCGCCCAGCTCGATCTGCGTCTTTTCGATGTGCCGTGTGATAGCACGGACTTCCGTGCTGAGATCGTCGTCTTGTTCATCGACAATGGTTTGCAGGGAGGCCACCATGTGCTTGGCGAGGCTCAGGAGTTCGACGAGAGAAATCTCACCGTCGTTGTCTTGATTGATACACTCGACAATTTCGTCGATACGTTCAGAACTCACATCACTCACGGTGTCATTCCCCAAACGAACCAGCAAACCACTCTTGCCGCTAATTGAACCGATCTTTGTTCAATTGGCCATCACGTCATCATTGTTGCCAATGTGACCGTCAATTATGAACTGAAAACCGATTCGATTTTGCTTTGCAGCGTCGTCGCGTTGAAGGGCTTGACGATGTAGTTGTTGGCGCCCGCCTTCTTAGCCGCAATGACATTTTCGGTCTTGGCTTCAGCGGTCACCATGATGAAAGGCGTGTGCGAAAGATTTTCATCGCCACGGACTTCCTGCAGCAGGTCGTAACCTGTCATCGGTTCCATGTTCCAGTCTGAAATCACCAGACCGTAACGCCGTTCTTTCAACCGGCCGAGAGCTTCTTGCCCGTCATTGGCTTCATCGATGTCGGAAAATCCGAGTTGGCGAAGAAGATTTGTGATTATGCGTACCATTGTCTTGTAGTCGTCGACCACAAGCACCGGCATGGAACTATCAACAGCCATATCCTGTATACCCCCGTCAAATTTACTCTGATGCCGCCTGAACCCCCAGGCGGAACTCAACTAACCAGGTGATCTCGCCGCTTCTTGGGCTCTGTTGCAGAGTCCCCTACGTCCTCAATCTGGCGCCAACTTAGGCCAAGGCGTTAAAAATACCGTTAACGCCACACAATTCTGTTTGGCGCTGGTCTAACCGGCGGAAGGTCGGCTTGCTCCTTCGTCGCCAGTCGAATAGAGTGCGCGGCCAATCGGGCAGCAGATCAACGCAGGGGACGAGTTAATGTCGGCACAACAAGGCTATTTTATCGAAGATCTCGAAGTCGGTATGGCTGCCACCCACTCAAAGGAAATTACCGACAGCGACATTGCCGCATTTGCCGATGTTTCAGGCGACAACAACCCGATTCATCTCGATGACGAGTACGCGGCATCGACGATGTTTGGCGAACGCATCGCCCACGGGATGCTTTCAGCAAGCCTGCTTTCAACCGTGCTGGGCACCATATTGCCTGGTCCCGGTTCGATCTATCTGTCTCAGACCCTGAAGTTCAAGGCCGCCGTGCGGATCGGCGACACCGTAAATGCAACCGCAACCGTGGCGCAGCTCGACGCCGGCCGGCGCCGCGCAACGTTATCTTGTAGTTGCACCGTCGGGGATATAGTCGTTATAGACGGCGAGGCCATCATCATGGTCCCGTCCCGGTCCTCATGAGCGCGCCTAGACCGATATAAGCATCGATACAGACAAACGACGATCTGCCACGGGTAGGGTGATGGAAGTTCTCCATAATGGATCTGGCGGTTCCGGCGCCTGTCGAGACAACGTGCTGGCGATTGGAAATTTTGACGGGATTCACAGGGGGCACCAGGGTGTTCTCGAGGTTGCACGAAACATCGCCAGCGACAACGGCGTGGCGGTTGCCGCCATGGTGTTCGAACCCCATCCACGGGCCTTCTTTCAACCCGGTCGCAACCTGTTTCGGCTGACGCCCCTGCCGCTCAAGACTCACCTGATGGATTCTTTGGGTTTCGACAATCTGGTCGTCATGACATTTGATTCTGCCTTGGCTGCCCTGACCGCTGAAGACTTTATCAGGCAGATCATTGTGTCGGACCTGGGGGTTTCCCATGTTGTTGTCGGATACGATTTCCAGTTCGGCAAAGGACGTTCAGGCAATGCGGACACCTTGCGCGATTTTGGCGAGAAACTTGGGTTTGGTGTCACGATTGTCGATGCTGTAAGCCCGGACACGCCTGAGGAGGCCTATTCTTCCACCGCGATTCGGAATTGTCTGAGGGCCGGTGACCCCGGCGCGGCAGCCGAACGCTTGGGCTACTGGTGGACGGTTGCGGGCACCGTCATCCCGGGCGACCAGCTCGGGCGCACGCTCGGGTATCCGACCGCGAACATGAGCGTGGACCCGACGTGTGAATTGAGTCACGGCATTTATGTCGTCAGGATCCGTTTGGCCAAAGACCCGCGCAACAGTGTCTGGAATGGCGTTGCAAGCTATGGCAGGCGGCCGACCTTCGACAAGGATAATGTCGTCCTCGAGGTTTTCATTTTTGATTTCGATGCCGATATTTACGGCGAAGAACTTTATGTCGAGCTTCTGGATTTCATCCGCCCGGAGGCGAAGTTTTCCGGGATTGAAGAACTCAAGACCCACATTGCCGAAGACTGTGTCAAAGCCCGGAAATTCCATGAGCGCCTGGAAAGCGAGGGCGATCCGATGACCCGGTTCGTGCTGGGCCGGCGGTTTGCGGGCTGACCTCGCAACCATCGCAAGAACCTGGCCTGACGACGCTTCGTGACATTGCCGAAAAACCACGCTAGAAGACGCCAGATTTCATCCTACCTCCCGGACACCGCCATGAGTGATCAAGACAAGAACGCCGACGGACGCGACTATCGCGAAACGCTTTTTTTGCCCCAGACGGATTTCCCGATGCGGGCTGGCCTGCCCCGTCGCGAGCCGGAGATTCTCGAACACTGGGAGAAGAAGAATATTTATGCGCGGATGCGTGAAGATGCAAAAGGCAGAGCGAAATTCATCCTCCACGATGGTCCGCCCTACGCCAACGGCCACCTCCATCTGGGGCACGCACTCAACAAGATCCTGAAAGACGTCATCACACGCTCTCAGCAGATGATGGGCAAGGACTCGAACTATGTGCCGGGATGGGACTGTCACGGGCTGCCGATCGAGTGGAAAATCGAAGAGCAGTACCGCGCCGCCGGCCGCAACAAGGATGAAGTCCCGGTGGTCGAATTCCGCAAGGAATGCCGGGAGTTTGCCGAAGGCTGGATCGACGTTCAGCGTGAGGAGTTCAAGCGTCTGGGCGTGGTTGGCGACTGGGAAAACCCCTACATGACCATGAGTTACGGGGCCGAGGCGCAGATTGCATGCGAACTCATGAAGTTCGCTGAAACCGGTCAGCTCTATCGCGGGTCCAAACCCGTCATGTGGTCGGTTGTCGAGAAGACCGCCCTGGCGGAAGCGGAAGTTGAGTATCACGACTACGTTTCCGACACGATCTGGGTGAAGTTTCCGGTTACTGAGGGCCCGGACGACCTCGATGGCGCCAACGTCGTGATCTGGACGACCACGCCGTGGACAATGCCGGGCAATCGCGCGATCTGTTACGCGCCCCGGATTGAGTACGGTCTCTACGAAGTGACGGACGCACCGGAAGATAACTGGGCTGTTGCCGGCGACAGGTTGATTTTGGCGGACGCATTGGCAGCGGAAGTACTCGGGGCGGCCCGCGTGACCGCTTATGAGCGCAAAGCCACGGTTGATCCGTCGGCAATCGTGCGGTGCGCCCATCCCTGGCGCGGCCGGGGCTATGATTTCGACGTGCCGATGCTCGCGGGCGATCACGTGACCGATGAGGCGGGGACTGGCTTTGTCCATACCGCACCCGGCCACGGTGCCGACGATTTTGAAATCTGGACGTCGATGGAAGCACACATCCGTGCCCTGGGCATTGACGTGCGCATTCCCTTCACGGTCGATGCGGAAGGCATGTTTACCAAGGATGCCCCCCGCTTCGAGGGCCGCAGCGTCATCACCTCGGTCGGTAAAAAGGGCGACGCCAACGCCACCGTCATCGAAGCGCTGGTCGAGGCCGGCGCCCTGCTTGCACGCGGCCGCCTCAACCACCAGTACCCGCATTCCTGGCGATCGAAGAAGCCGATCATCTTCCGCAACACACCTCAGTGGTTCATTTCCATGGGCGACGGACAGGGCGAGGATGCCCTGCGCGCCAAGGCCTTGAAAGCCATAGACGAGACCCGGTTTGTTCCAGGTTCCGGTCAGACAAGATTGCGGTCGATGATCGAGCAGCGCCCTGATTGGGTGATCTCCCGGCAACGTGCCTGGGGTGTGCCGATCACGGTGTTCGTCAACAAGTCAAGCGCAGAAGTTCTCTGTGACAGTGAAGTCAATGCCCGCATTGCCGACGCTTTCGAGAACGAAGGTGCGGATGCCTGGTTCGTCGACGGGGCCAAGGAACGGTTCCTTGGCAATGCCTATGCGGCAGACGACTGGGAGCAGGTCACCGACATTCTGGATGTCTGGTTCGACTCAGGGTCAACCCATTCATTCGTGCTCGAACAGCGCGACGACCTGCAATGGCCGGCGTCCGTCTATCTTGAAGGTACCGACCAGCACCGCGGATGGTTTCACTCTTCCCTGCTGGAGTCGTGCGGTACTCGCGGACGCGCACCTTACGACGCGGTCGTAACACACGGTTTTCTTGTCAACGAGGAAGGCAAGAAAATGGCGAAATCCGAAGGCAATGCGGTCGCGCCTCAGAAGCTCATCGACACCAGCGGTGCGGATATCCTGCGCCTGTGGGTTATGAGTTCCGATTATGCCGAGGACGTCCGCGTCGGCCCTGAAATTCTGAAAACCAACGTCGATGCCTATCGCAAGCTGCGCAACACGATGCGCTTCCTGCTCGGCAACCTCCACGGGTTCGATGAATCCGAAAGGGTGGCGCCTGCCGACATGCCGGAACTCGAGCGCTACATTCTGCATCACTTGTCCAAACTCGATGAGGTGGTGCGTCAGTCTTACAACGACTTTGAATTCCGCCGGATATTCACCGGAGTGTTCAATTTCGCAACCGTCGATCTGTCGGCATTCTATTTCGATATCCGCAAGGATGCGCTTTACTGCGACCCGGTCGACGGCCATGTGCGGCGCTCCTGCCGCACTGTGCTGGATACGCTGTTTTCCGCTTTGACAGCATGGCTTGCGCCGATGCTCTGCTTCACCATGGAAGAGGTCTGGCTGTCGCGGTTTCCAGCCGACGACGGCTCCGTACATCTGCGTCAGTTCCCTCAGTTCCCAGCCGATTGGCAGGATTCGCAGCTGGCGGAAAAATGGAAGAAGATCAGAACACTGCGCCGTGTCGTGACCGGCGCTCTGGAGTTGGAACGCCGCGAAAAGCGCATCGGATCGAGCCTGGAAGCATCTCCACGTGTTTTTGTCTCCTCGCAAGACTACATCGAGGCGATGGACGGCGTCGATCTGGCGGAGATTGCGATCACCAGTCAGGCCGCTTTGGTCATGGGCGAGGCGCCATCGTCGGCATTCGTGCTGGACGAGATTCCCGGAGTTTCGGTAGTGCCCGGTTTGGCGCAAGGCCGCAAATGCATGCGGTCATGGAAGATTCAGCCGGACGTCGGCAGCGATCCGGATTACCCCGACCTGACGCCACGCGACGCCCAGGCGGTGCGCCAGTTTGACGCGCTTGGGAATGCCGATAGCTGATGAATGATGTTAATTCACAGGCGGCGTCGACAACATCCAGACCGTGGAGGATCGGGTATGCCATTGCCATCTTCGTCCTGGCAATCGACCAGGGACACAAATGGTGGATGCTGAACGTTGTCGAAATTGGCAGAGTCGGCAAGATTGAAGTGACGCCTTTTCTGGATTTTGTTCTGGTCTGGAACAAAGGCATCAGTTACGGACTTTTTGCGCAGGAAACCACGGCGGGATGGGCCGGTTTGCTTGCCGCAACGCTTCTGATCACCGGCATTTTGGGTGTTTGGCTTTTCCGTGCCGTCAAGTATCTCGTGGCAACCGCTCTCGGATTGGTTATCGGTGGCGCCCTTGCCAATGTGATCGATCGGATCGTCCATGGCGCGGTTGCGGACTTTTTCAGCTTTCACGCATTCGGCTATAACTGGTACGTCTTTAACCTTGCCGACGTTGCGATTGTTGCCGGAGTGGCGTTACTGTTGTATGATTCAGTGTTTGGAGAGAGCAAAACGGCGAGCGGTTGAGAACCTGGCGCATGACGGCAGGCGGAATTTGCCGCATTGAAGCCACAAAACCGTCAACTGATGGTGAAGACACAAGAATATAGTGATGGCGTCGGACCAAACGTTTAAGGCCGCGGCGAAAGTTGTCAGTTCAAGGGAGACCAGGGGTGTGATTGTGAGAAGACTTGCCCTCGGAATTATACTGAGCACGGTGGTTTTGGCACCTGGCTGCAGCGGCGTGAGTGAAACGCTCGGCCTGGCCAAGAACTCGCCCGACGAAAATGTCGTGCCAACCAGCCGTCCCCTCGCTGTACCGCCCGACTATGCGCTCAACCCGCCTGCGGCTCCGGGTACTGTCAACAACCATAATATCCCGAATCCCGCTCCGCTGCCGGGGCCAGCGCCAGCCGCGGCGCCGACACAGACTGTTGCCAGCAACGCCCAGACGATTACACCCAGTGTCAATCAATCTGAATCCGGCACGACCCCGGCCGCCGCTCCAAAGGCCGATCCCAATACGATTGGCGGAATTAGCAAGACCAATCCGGACGGGTCGCTGAAGTCTGACAAGCAGATCAGAGAAGAACTCCGGAAAAAGCGCCTTGAAAAGAAACGAGCCGAAAATCCTGACTACGGCACCTGGCAGAACCTCTTCAACTGGTAATGCCTCACAGGCGGGATTCGGCGACCGGAGGCGTTCACCGCAAGGTTACCAAACTTTAAGGCCGCATCCGGTTTCCCCGGTGTAGTATCATCCTATATTGTTATCCGACGTTGGTGGGCATGGAGACTCGTTTCATGTCTGGTCTAACACAAGGTTCACGGTGATCAGGAGCAGTCTCCGCATGATGAAAATGTGCATGCCCGGCGTGGCGGGTATCGTTGCTGGGTTTATGGGTCAACGGACAGCTGCAGTGGCAATTGCAACCGCCGTGGTTGTCGGCACGGTTTCGCCGGGCCTGGCATTTGGACCGAAGGTGGGCACAGCCACCCTGGACAATGGTATGCAGGTGGTGGTCATTCCCGACCACAGGGCGCCGGTGGTGACCCACATGGTCTGGTATCGTGTGGGTGCAGCCGACGAAACACCGCGAAAATCGGGCATTGCGCATTTCCTCGAACACCTGATGTTCAAAGGCACCAAGGACGTCAAGCCGGGCGAGTTTTCCAAAATCATTTCGCGCAATGGCGGCAACGACAATGCGTTCACGTCGCTGGATTACACGGCTTATTTTCAACGCGTCGCCAAGGATCGCCTGCCCCTGGTGATGAAGCTTGAGGCCGACCGTATGACCAACCTTGTCCTGACCGACAAGGAAGTGCTGCCTGAACGTGACGTGGTCCTGGAAGAGCGCCGTTCACGGACCGATAACAATCCCTCCGCCAGGCTCAACGAGCAGATGAACGCAGCCTTTTACCTGTCTCATCCTTATGGCAAGCCGGTTATCGGCTGGCCGAACGAAATTCGCGCCTTGAACCGCAAGGACGCGTTCGAATTCTATCGCCGCTATTACGCGCCCAACAACGCAATATTGATCGTTGCCGGCGACGTGACCCTCGAAGAACTGATGCCGCTGGCACAGCAGCACTATGGTGCCATCCCCGCACAACCGGATTTTCCCGAGCGTATCCGCCCTCAGGAACCGCGCCACGAAGCAGCATTGCGGGTGACCTTGAAGGATCCTCGTGTAACCTCTCCGATCCTGCAGCGGATCTATCTGGCGCCAAGCTATGCCACAGACCAACCGGGTGAGGCCGAGGCTCTCGATGTCCTGGCGGAAATTCTCGGCGGCGGAACCACCAGCAGGCTCTATGATGCTCTTGTGGTGAAGCAGAAATCCGCTGCCGCCGTCGGATCTTACTTCTCCGGCGACGCTCTCGACAACGGCAGCCTCAGCGTCTACGCGGTCGCCTCACAGGGCCAGGATGTGACGGGTCTCGAAGCTGAAATGGATGCCGTTATCGCAAAGTTCCTCAAGGACGGCGTTACCGCAGAGGAACTCAAACGTGCCAAGAACAGCCTTATCGCCGAAGCCGTTTACGCTCAGGACAGTCAATCGCGGCTTGCCCGGATCTACGGCGTTGCCCTGACCACCGGCCAAACTGTTCAGGACGTTCAGCAATGGCCCAAACGGGTTGAGGGCGTCACGGCTGAAAAAGTGCTCGAAGTTGCGCGCAAGTATTTCTCCATTGAGCAGTCGGTTACGGGTATCCTGCTCAAGCGTGAGAAACAGCCCGCGTCATCCGGCCAGAAATCCTGAGGTAGCCCATCATGACACGTACACTACACGATGCCGTAAGTGGTCTGGCTCGACTGGTCTTTGCATTTGCAATGATTTTTGCCGTCGGCGCAGGATTGCAGGCACGCGCGATGGATATCCAGGAAGTGCGCTCGCCCGGCGGTATCGAAGCCTGGCTGGTGGAAGATCACTCGATTCCAATAATATCCCTGAGGTTTGGCCTGATTGGCGGAACCTCCCAGGATCCCGCCGACAAACTCGGACTGGTCAACATGCTGACCGGATTGCTCGATGAGGGTGCCGGCGATCTTGACTCCCATGCTTTTCAGCGGCGGCTCCAGGATCTCAATGTGAAGATGAGTTTCGATGCCGGCCGCGACAATTTCACGGGTGTCTTCCAGACTTTGACAAAAAACCGGGACGAGGCGTTTGACCTCTTTCGTCTGGCCTTGACCGAGCCCAGGTTCGACCAGGCACCGGTCGACCGGATTCGGCGCCAGTTGCAGGTCAACCTCAAACGCAAGTCCCAGGATCCGAACTCCGTCGCATCGCGGGCGTGGATGAAGCTTGCCTTTGGCAAACATCCTTACGGCAACCCTTCGGACGGCACGGCAGAGTCGCTGGCGTCAATCACCGGTGACGACCTGAAATCGATTGCCGCCAAACTGTTTACCCTCGGCGGGCTGAAGATCGCGGTTGTCGGCGACATCGATGCAAAAACCCTTTCCGGACTTCTGGACAAGACTTTCGGTACGTGGTCGAAGGAACTTCGCACCACGCCGGTCGCAGAAGCGTCGATTGCTGCCGGCCCGATCCAGAAGACGATCGACATGAACATTCCACAGAGCGTCATCCAGTTCGGTCATTTGGGCTTCAAGCGTGACGACAAGGACTTCATCCCGGCCTATCTGCTCAATCACATTCTCGGCGGCGGCGGATTCGGATCCCGGCTGACCACTGAAGTGCGTGAAAAACGCGGGCTTACCTACTCTGTCTATTCCTATCTTTCACCGCTTGATCGTGGCGCTCTCTTCATGGGCGGTGCGGCGACCAAAAACGACCGGGTCGCGGAAAGCCTGGCGATCATTCGCTCGGAACTGGAGCGCATGGCAACCGGCGGCCCCACGGAAGAAGAATTGAAAAATGCCAAAACCTATCTCACGGGTTCCTATGCCTTGAGATTTGATTCCAGCTCGAAAATTGCCGGCCAGCTCCTGGGCATCCAGATGGAAAACCTTGGAATCGACTACCCGGTAAAACGCAACGGCCTCATCGAGGCGATTACGATTAAAGACATAAAGCGCGTCGCCGAGCGGTTGCTTAAACCGGCCAATCTGATCGTCACGATCGTCGGACGCCCGGAAGGCGTCTAGCAAGGGTCGTGTGGCTTGGGGAGTGCCAGGCGTGCAGGTGCAATCGAGGCAACATGTCGTGCGGTTCGACGAGGGGCGCCACCCCAAAGGCAAGCTTGGCTTTGTCCTGTTGGCCACGGAACAGACGATCACGGACGACATGGTCCGGATCTGCCCAGAAGGCGTCGGGCTGCACTTCGCCAGAGTTCATAATCCCGACAGCATCACCAACGAAAACCTGGCGGCCATAGCCCCTGAACTGACGGTTGCAGCCCAGACCCTGCTGCCCGATGGCACCCTGGATGTGGTGTCCTATGCCTGTACGTCCGGCAGTCTTGTGATTGGTGAGAAAAAGGTCGAGGAACTGCTCACCGCCGGCGCGCCCGGCGCCAGGGCCAGTTCGCTTATTGCCGCTGTCATCAGGGCGTTGCGGGCGATTGGAGCCCACAAGATTGTGGTCGCGACCCCCTATCTCGATGAGATCAACACCGCGGAACGGGATTATCTGGAAAACGCCGGATTTGAGGTTCTCGCCATCGAAGGGCTCAATCTGGAAAAAGACAGCGACATGGTGCGCGTCGCCCCGGAGTTCATACTGGAGTTTGCCGCCGGCCTTGACCGTTCCGATGCCGACGCCATTTTCATCTCCTGCGGCGCATTGCGTTCGATTGATATCATCCACGCGCTCGAAGCCCGATGCGGCAAACCCGTCATTGCCAGCAATCAGGCAATGGCCTGGGACGCTCTTGCCCTGGCCGGGATCGATGAGCCGATCGACGGCTATGGCAGATTGTTGAGGCAACCGGACCGCTCACGACGCGTGTAGCCTGCCATTGCCAGGCCGGGCGCTCCAGTGGTTCGGATCAATCGGACGTGTTGTGCATTTAATTGCAAGCGGAATGCGGATTGATTTGGTATCTTCGGTCCCCCAACCGATTCTGAGCCGTTTATGCCCTATTCTCACAATATCGACCTCTGCCTGCGTCCGGGCCTTGCATCCGGCGGAACAGACCGGCCGACTCTGGATGTCATTCTCGATGATTGCGTGCCGGTGCTGGAAGAACTCTGTGCAGCATCCCGAGACGGGTCGCTGCCGTTCCTGGCAATGCCGGAAAAGTCGGACGATCTGGAGATCTGCCGGCGCCATGCCGACGACCTCTTACGCGGTGCGACCGACATGGTCATCATCGGCACCGGCGGCTCCAGCCTTGGAGCCCAGGCCCTTGGTGGCCTGAAGGTCTGGGGCACCAGCAGTCTCGGACACCCCGCCAGCGACGGCCAGGCCGCGCCCATTGTGCATTTCATGGATAACCTCGATCCCTGGTCCATGGCCGGTCTTCTGGCAACGCTAGATCTCAAGACGACCCGATTCCTGGTGATTTCAAAGTCCGGCGGCACGTCCGAAACCTTGATCCAGACGCTCGCTGTCCTGGATGCGCTGAAGGCATCGGGCCTCGAGTGGAACGCGGAACATCACATCCTGGCCCTAACAGAACCCGCCGGAAACGGTGCCAACCCCTTGAGGGAATTGTGTGCCCGTCATCATGTGCCCGTGATTGACCATGAGCCCGGATTGGGCGGGCGATATTCAGTCCTGTCAAACGTCGGTTTTCTGCCAGCCCTGTTCATGGGGCTTGATCCCTACGCCGTGCGGCAGGGGGCGGCAGACGTGGTGACTGCGATGCTGGAAGCGGCACACCCCCGGGACAGTGCGCCGTTTGTCGGGGCGGCCCTTCATCACTCACTCAACCGGTCAGGCCGGATCTCAACGGTGGTCATGATGCCCTATGCGGACCGGTTGCGCCGGTTCTCCAACTGGTTTGTGCAATTGTGGGCGGAGAGCCTCGGCAAGGGCGGCCGTGGATCGACGCCGATTGCGTCCGCCGGGCCGGTTGATCAGCACAGCCAGCTGCAGTTGTTTCTGGATGGGCCGGACGACAAGATGTTTACATTGATTACGCTCGACGTGGCAGGCACCGGTCCCAGAATTGATGAAGGCTATCGCAACGACCCGGGGCTTGGTTATCTGGCCGGCAAGTCTATCGGCGACCTTGTGGATTGCCAGCAGCGCGCCACCGCCCATACCCTGGCGGACAAGGGACGGCCGGTACGGGTCATTTCATTGTCCGAACTGAATGAAAGCGCCATGGGCGCCCTGTTGATGCATTTCATGATCGAGACGGTTGTCGCCGGACGTCTGATGGGTGTCGATCCATTCGATCAGCCGGCGGTCGAAGACGGCAAACACCTTGCCCGCGAGTATCTGGCGCAGATGTAGGGCGCGCCGGGGCGCTCGAGATCGAAAGAGAACGCATTCATGGCCATTCGTCGGTTGTCAGAAGGCACCATAAACCGCATCGCCGCGGGCGAAGTCATCGAGCGGCCGGCCAGCGTTGTCAAGGAACTGGTGGAGAACGCAATCGACGCCGCAGCGGACCGCATTGAGATTGTGGTCTCAGGCGGCGGGCGGGATCTGATCCGGGTTGTCGACAACGGTCACGGCATGAGCCAGGACGATCTGGCGCTTTCGGTTGAGCGGCACGCCACATCGAAGCTTTCGGGCGACGACCTGGCCGCGATTTCCACGTTGGGATTTCGCGGCGAAGCTTTGCCCTCGATCGGTTCGGTGGCGAGGCTTGCCATCGTAACCCGGCCGCCGGCTGCCGAGACCGGTTTTGAGATCCGCGTCGAAGGCGGCGCCAAAAGCAAGCCCCGCCCCGCATCGGGACGCACCGGCACGCAGATCGAGGTCCGCGACCTGTTCTATGCGACACCGGCACGCCTGAAATTCCTCAAGTCCGAACGCGCCGAAAACATGGCGATAGTCGATATCGTGCGCCGCATCGCCATGGCCCACCCGACAATTGCCTTTTCGCTGGTCACGGGCGAGGGCCGCGGCCACGATTTTCCGGTGCGTGGCGACGACACGCAAGGCTGGCTCGACCGGGTTTCCGATGTCATGGGGCGGTCCTTTTCCGATAACGCGTTGCGGATAAACGCCACACGCGAGGGCGTCGGCGTAACCGGTTTTGCAGGTGTACCCACGCTCAACCGGGCCAATGCGCAGATGCAGTTTCTGTTCGTCAATGGCCGGCCGGTGCGCGACAAGCTGCTGATTGGCGCCGTGCGCGGGGCCTATGCCGACCACCTGGCACGAAACCGTCATGCGGTACTGGCGTTGTTCGTCGATCTTGATGCCCGCCACGTGGATGTCAACGTGCACCCGGCCAAGGCCGAGGTCCGTTTTCGCGACGCCGGGCTGGTGCGCGGTTTGATCGTGAGCGCCCTCAAGCACGCTCTGGCGGAGGCCGGACACTTGTCGTCGACGACGGTGGCGGCAGACACGATTCACGCATTTCGAACCGACACCCCGCCCGGGTCGCCCTCGGAGCCTGGACGGGCGCACGATTATCAGTATCAAATGACAGGCCGGTCTGGATCGATATCGCCCGGCACCGGTTTCAGGGAACCGGCAGCTTCCTACCATGCGCCGTTGCCCGGCATGGCAGGGCCGAGCGCGGATGCCCGCGCCACCCACAGCCCGTTGAACGATGACGATCTTGAACGCCCCCTGGGCGCCGCCCGCGCGCAGCTCCACGAGAACTACATTGTTGCGCAAACCGCAAGCGGCATGGTCATTGTCGATCAGCATGCAGCCCACGAGAGACTGGTCTACGAGCGCATGAAAGCCCAGATGGCATCATCCGGCATTGCCACCCAGATGCTGCTGATCCCGGAAGTCGTGGAACTGGACGATGTCGATGCGGAACGCGTCGCTGCACGTGCTGAAGAACTTGCAGTCTTTGGTCTTGTCGTTGAGCGGTTCGGGCCCGGTGCCGTTGTCGTGCGCGAGGTGCCGGCTTTGCTCGGCGACGGCAACGTCCAGAGCCTGGTGCGTGACCTGGCCGACGACCTGGCGGAGTTTGACGAGGCAATGGCGCTCAAGGAGCGCGTCGACCACGTGTTGGCCACCATGGCCTGTTACGGCAGTGTCCGATCGGGGCGGCGGTTGGGAGCGGAAGAGATGAACGCCCTGCTGCGCGAGATGGAAGCCACGCCCCACTCCGGACAATGCAACCATGGCCGCCCGACTTACGTAGAGCTCAAACTCAACGATATCGAACGGCTTTTTGGCCGGCGGTAGGGCGGGGCAGAGCTGCCGGCTTCATTGCGCACATCATCCGGGAAACTGCCGCAAGAGCAAGATCAGGATGTCGCTAACTTTTCGCCTGCTTCATGCGCCTTTTCTGACGTTTGAGGACGGCCATGAAGCACGCACCTCATCGACCACTCCAAAGGTCCAATACCAAACGTCCGCAGGCAAATTTTCGAAGCAAATATCAGCGCGATACCTATTGAGAAAGCAATCAGGAGAAGTTGATAGTGTTCAAACTTGGCAAACAGTCCGAACCCGAAGCCGAAAAACAAGGTGATGCAGATGACGGTTTGGGCAACATAGTTTGTCAAAGCCATTCTGCCTGTGGCTGCAAACGAATTGACCAAGGGGTGCAAACAGTCCGACTTGACCAGCAATATGACTGCCGCCAGATGACCCAAAGCGATGGATATTCTGCCGATGTCGTAGCCGATGTAAGTCCAGGTATCGG
The DNA here is from genome assembly GCA_021775805.1 of Alphaproteobacteria bacterium. Lineage (GTDB taxonomy): Bacteria > Pseudomonadota > Alphaproteobacteria > Rhizobiales > JAJFHC01 > JAJFHC01. Next base: position 19,251 of record JAJFHD010000089.1, read on the forward strand.
TTCGCAGAAACACCGGACCCCACTCAAGAGTGGCACAGATATCGGCCACGTTGAATGTTAATCCGACACCGTAGCAGACCGCGGCCATTCTTATATAATATGCGGTTGATCTCGCCGCCCCCAACACGCCGAGCTTGAAAAGCGCCATCCCAATCAGCATAAGCGCGCCAACATCGATCGCATGAGTCTTGAACAGTTCAGTCGTCTGCTGTTCAATTGTCATGGGGATTGTCGCAATCAGGTTCTCGGCGTATCCGCCGCTTCTTATTTGGTACTCGTCGAGCCAATCCTGCAACATTGTTTTCAGAACTTCGTCGTCATCCCCATCGAGTTCCAGTTGTTCGATCGGACTGGAGGCCAAAATGGGTTCGGCGATCGTCGGCTGGCCCTGTAAGGCAGATTGATCAACGGGCAACTCGTCCAGTACCGAGGCGAACATGCTCACAACGGCGGACAAAACAATCATGCCGGCGGCCGTTGCAATGAGCAATCTGGCCGATAGATTGCGAAGCGGAAACAAGAACAGCCCCAAAAGACCGTACAGAAACAAAACGTCATAGGGCCACAGCAGCAGATAGCCGTGTAACAGCCCCAATCCCATAAGACATAAGAGCCTGCGATAATATCGGTCGATCCGCGCAACCGGTGAGGAATCAGATGGGATCTGCAGCAACATCAATGCGGTTGCCCCAAACAGCATCGAGAACAAGGCCCGCATAACGCCGTCGACAAATATTTCTGTAAAGGCCCACGTGACAACATTCGGTAATTCAGCATCTCCCCAAAGTAACGGGACCGCATAGGCGCTGCTTGGCATGCCGAAAACATAGATATTGCGGAACAGGATGCCCAGAACAGCAAATCCTCTTACACAATCGATGGCAGTGTTCCTTGTCGAAACCGGCTCAGCCTGAAGTTCGGCCGCTCGAGACGATGAAGCATCGGGCAGCGTCGCTGGGGTCGCGGCAATGGCCATGGAATGCAGAGCTCCGGGAAATGGGCTAATCGCCAACTGGCAATGAACGTGTACCTGAATAGACAGGAACGGCCGGTAACCCGGAACGCAGCTCTCTAATCGGACAGATCTACTGCTGCCAAACTGGTACGCACATTGCGCAGTTTGGTTTCATTCGACAATCGAATATTTTAAATAGATGATATCGAAAAAATAAATCGATCTGTGCTGGCCTCCATGTTTCAGAGAACCTGCCGGTGTTGCTCCGGTGTTGTCATGCAGTGGCTTTTTTTGGATCGATGGCGGGACATTACAGATGGCAGAAGTAACATAATGAAATCTTCCGGTGCCTTGCCTACAATGTCGCTTAGAGAAATCAAGCCGGAGAGCCTCTTCTGACCTGTCAACACGGCGAGCCGGCGAATTTTTTTGGCGCGCATGATTGCGAGCGCATCGGACAAATCATCGGTCTCGAGGCAATAGGCAACCTTTCTGGTCATGACATCGCGAGCCAGGGCATTGGACCAGGTCTTACCGTTCGCAACCGCCCGGCAAACGATGTCTCTGTCGGTTACTAGGCCGACGAGCCGGTCGTTTCGGCCAACCAGAACTGTACCGACATCCTTGGCATGCATGATTTTCGCAATTTCAGAAACCGGCGTGTCCGCCTCTACCCAGAGGGCACCGCGGCGCATGACATTCTCGACCTTCATGGCCTTGCTCCATAGACCTGACTGTGAGACACGTAACCCGTGTGAGTTGGGAGTGTAAAACGAATATTATGCGCCTTATCTATTGCAATATTCGATGCGAAAATTGGCTCAACCGATGGTACGAATGACTATCAGAAATCACCACAACAATCGCCTGCTGCAAATTTCGTGTGATTTTCGTGATATGGCGCGCTTCAATGCGCTCGGGGGACTCCAAAACCGGTCAGATCAGTTTCAATCTTACGGCGGCGGATTTCAATTCGGACAGAATTCGTTCCATGAAATCTGTATCAGCGTCGCTCGGGTAAACCACATATGCCGGGTAGGAGAACACCGGTGCATCACGAACCGTCTGAAGAGGCACAGAATCAAGATGGTGCCTCAGCAGACGGCGCGGGATGTAGCCGGAGGAGTTGGTCTGAACCAAGTATTGAACACTGAGTGAGCCAAGCTCAAGATAGGTGCCAGGTATGGAAATTTCGGGAAAATTGAGGGCATGATCGGCGCGGAATTCTGGTCCCCAGTCAATAAAAACATAGTTGCTGGCGGGTGACCGCCGCGTGTCCCCATCACTGGAAACCAGGATAAGTTCGTCCTCGAACAACAACTCCACGTCAAATCCCGGGCGGGCCTGCGGGGTGTACATCACGGCAAAATCGAATGTGCCGTCAATCAGTCCTTGCATGAGCGTATCGGAAAACCCCAACTGGGCGCGGATGGCAACCTCCGGGGAATTCGATCGGGTGTTCGCCAACCACTCGAGGAGATAACCGTCCCATAAACTGTATTGTCCGCCCATGGTCAAGGCCGTTTGGTATCCTTCCGGCAGGGAGATCTCCAGTCGCGCGTGCTCCCACACCCGTACCATGGCCTGCGCATGGCGCTGAAACTGGACACCGGCCGGCGTGAGAGTGGCACCTGATTTGCCGCGCAGGAACAACGTTTTACCCAACTGTTCTTCCAGAGTTTTTATGCGCGCACTGACAGTCGACTGAGTGACAAACACACGATTCGCGGCTTCAACGAAGCTGCCAGTGTCAATTACGGCCAGGAAGGTACGCGCCAGACTGACGTCCATAAGTCTTTGCTCCTCAGTTCAACGACAGCATATCACTCTAACATTCCGTAACTATTGATCTATCGAATAAATCGATATCAAGGGCAAAATAAAATCGCTTTTCAACTCGCGGACACAAGCCTAGATGCATTTATCAGCACGAAGCCGCTGTGGAGGCCGAGGCCCTGAAAGAAATACAAACAAGCCCTCACCGAGATGTCCCGATTTGGGTGTTTCGAGTAGGCCCGTGCAGCCAACGAAAGACTGTTAACAACATCATCTGGAGTCTCGAAAATGAATACCAAGTCCGTGGTCGCTGCACTACTTGCAACCGTGTTTATGGCGGGTTCATCCCATGCGATAACACTTACCAATGAAGACGACGCCACCTATCAGGTTGAGGTCGTTCTCGGCGAAGGCGATGGCAGTACGAAGCAATTTGCGCTTGAAAGCGGCGAAACGCTGGCCGATGTCTGCACAGAGGGATGCACGGTCCGTCTGGATAACGGAGCCACACAGGAATTTGGCGGTGACGAAACTATCTTCGTCGAGGACGGCAAGTTCGTTGTCAGCGAGTAAACCGCGTTAGCCACGTCGCCGTTGTCCGGCAGATAGAGCGCCTTGAAGTTCCACAAAGTTGCTTAAGACGAACGGACATAGGCGACACCTCAGGATGCCCGGCCCTAAGGCCGGGCATTTTCTGATTTGTTGGGTGTCAGCTTGAAAACCTGAATCGAGTTTACATCCAGCGTTCCCTCATCTCTGCTGTTGTAGGAACAGAATCTGGGTATCACTGTACCGTCGCTGATCCAGCATCCCGAAACCTTTCGGAATCTCGATGACTGCATCTGCGTCTTCCTCCAGAACCAGCACGGCGTTCTCGCCGAGCCAGCCGCCTTTTTCCGCCGAAGTGATCGCCTGTTCTCCCAGGCCCTTGCCATAAGGCGGGTCGGCGAAGATCAGGCCGAAGGTGCCATGCCGGCCTGAGTCGCCAAGCCTGGTCGCATCCCGGCGGAAGAGTTTTGCCTGGCCCATGCGATCCAACGCTTCGAGATTTCGCCGCACCAGGCCGCGGGAGTCCACATGATCGTCGACGAATACGCAAAATTCGGCGCCGCGCGACAGGGCCTCGAGCCCGAGCGCCCCGGTACCGGCAAAGAGATCGAGTACCCGTGCGCCGGCAATCTCGAAACCGTCGATGCCGTGGGTCAGAACGTTGAAAAGTGCCTCCCGCGTCCGGTCGCTGGTCGGGCGCACACGCGGCGAGTCCGGAGCAACAAGCCGCCGTCCTCTAAGGGTTCCGCCGACGATGCGCACTTTGCTTTCCTGTCTTCTTTTGTGCTGAGCGCAGTCGCGGCGTTGCGCCGCGCTTTTTACCCTCCTGGGTCGGTTCCATGTCTCCCAACTGGTCAAGCACAACCCGCCTGGGGATTTCGCGGACATCGCCGGTCTTGAGATCGCCCAGCTGGAAGGGGCCGTAGGACGTCCTGATCAGCCGGTTCACCGTCAGCCCCAGATATTCAAGGATCCGCTTTACTTCCCGATTCTTGCCCTCCCTAAGGGCAAACTTGATCCACACATTGGCGCCTTGCGTGCGTTCGAGTTCGGCCTCCACCGCGCCATAGCGAATTCCCTCTATGGTGACGCCGTCACGCAGACCGTCCAAAGCTTTCTGATCGATCGAGCCGTGAGCCCGGACCCGGTATCGCCTGAGCCAACCTGTGGCCGGCAGTTCCAGTTTACGGGCAATGCCGCCATCGTTGGTCAGCAGCAGAAGCCCTTCGGTGTTGATGTCGAGCCGCCCGACCGAGACCACCCGTGGAAGCTCCGGCGGCAGCTTGTCGAACACGGTTGCCCGGTTCTTTTCGTCCTTGGCGCTGGTCACGAGGCCTACGGGTTTGTGATAGCGCCACATCCGGCTTGGTTCGTTCTTCGGCAAAGGTTTGCCGTCGACCAGAATTGCATCGTCTGCCGTGACAACCACCGCCGGCGTCTTCAGTCTCCGGCCGTTGACGCTGACCCGGCCCTGTTCGATCCAGCGTTCGGCGTCCCGGCGCGAGCACAGGCCGGCGCGCGCCATGACCTTGGCAATGCGTTCCCCGGCCGGCGCCGGTTTTTCATCCGGTGTCTGTGATTTCGGTGTGTTCATGACCGTTTCTTATCAGAGTGCTTGACGCAACGCATGCGGAATGCACATCGTGCGCCCATGAAAGATTTCGGCCAGAACCGGCCTGAACCTCAACCGATGGCGATTGCGCTCGAGGAAGCAAACCTTGCCTTTGATCGCGGCGAAGTGCCCGTAGGGGCGGTGATTGCCGATGCTGACGGCAAGATTGTGGCGCGTGACGGCAACCGGACACTGGAGCTCAAGGACCCCACGGCTCACGCCGAAATGCTGGTGATTCGGGCGGCCTGCAAATCCGTCGCCAGTGAACGGCTCGGTGGCCTCGATCTGTATGTGACGCTTGAACCCTGTCCGATGTGTGCCTCTGCGATATCCTTTGCCAGAATCAGACGGGTTTATTACGGGGCGTTGGATGAAAAGTCCGGCGGCGTCGATCACGGTCCGCGGATTTTCGCTCAGGGCTCCTGTCATCACGCCCCGGAAGTCTATGGCGGCATACGGGAAAGCGAGTCTGCAGCACTTCTCCGGCGCTTCTTCAGGGCGCGCCGGTAACAATCTTCTCAAGGGCGCGTTTGAGCTCGTCCTTGGCCGGCTCAGCCGCCATCATGATCTCCCCGGCCTTGAAGAACTCAAGCACACGGAATCGGTTGATGTCCGGCGTGATCAGAATGTCGACCGGATGATCCTTCAGGTTGGCCTGCACCAGCTGGTGCTGCATGATCTGGGTGCTGCTGAACAGGAGTTCAGCGCGGGACGGCATTGCGGCGTCGTCGCCGACCGGGCCACCGGTAACGTCTATGGCCACCACAATATCCGCGCGATCGACGATCTGATCGAATGGCAGGGGGTTTACCATGCCGCCGTCGATCAGCAGCCGCCCGCCGATGACCTGCGGTGATATCAGGCCGGGCAGGGCGATGCTGGCAGCGATCGCGGGAACCAGGGGGCCGGCGGACAGAACCGTCTGGCACCGTCCGTAGAAGTCGGTGGCGACCGCCGAAAAGGGTGTCTTCAGGGCTCCAAAATCTTCCGGCACGCCATCGGGCAGGGCAAGGTTGAGCAGCGGGATGCCGTCAACGATGGCGGACCCGAAAGGATTGAGGCTGAACAGGTCGAGCACGCCGCCTGCACCTTCAGAGAATATCCGGCGCAGCGCCTGGCGCCGGCTGCGCAGGGTGTCATTGACGTGGACCCGGATGTCGGCGGCAGCAATGCCGGCGGCGTAGGCCGCCCCGACCATGGCGCCGATGCTTGTCCCGGCGATGGCAACCGGCGTGAGGCCGAGTTCATCAAACGCTTCCAGAACAACCACATGCGCCAGTCCGCGCGCACCGCCGCCACCCAGAGCCAGACCGATCGATGGTTCGCTTCCCATGGCTCAGTCCGCGCCTGCGCGTCTGGCGTAGGCCCAGGCGGTTTCAGCCAGCGGCCTTACCTGTGCGGCCATCGCCGGCGCATTCGGGTTCGTCGCCGTGCCGTCGCGCACCCGTCCGACGATGCCCTGCAGGATGGCCGCCAGCCTGAAGAAATTATAGGCAAAATAGAAATCGAGGTTGTCGATGCCATCGATGCCGACGCGCCTGCAATAGGCGTCGACATAGTCATCCCGGGATGGAATGGCGAGGGCTTCCAGGTCGAGCCCGACCAGGCTTCCGGTTCCCGCACCGCTCCGCGAGTGCGGCATGTGCCATTGCATGAGATGATAGGTGAAATCGCCGATCGGATCCCCCAGCGTCGACAACTCCCAGTCAAGAACGGCGATCACGCGCGGCGTCGCCTTGTCGAAGATCATGTTGTCGAGCCGGAAATCGCCATGCACCAGCGTCGTCCGCGTGTCGCCGGGACAGGCATCGGGCAGCCACGACATCAGGCCGTCCATTTCCCTGACCGTTTCGGTCTTCGACTGCTCATACTGGCTCGACCACCGCTTGATCTGGCGCGCCACATAGCCACCGGTTTTGCCGAAATCTTCGAGGCCGAGGGTGGCGGGCTCGAAACTGTGCAACGAAGCGATCGTGGCATTCATGGCGTCGTAGATGGCGGCGCGTTCGGTGTTGCCGCAAGCCGGCAGGTCCGGTTCCCAGAACACCCGGCCGTCGGCAAACGCCATGATGTAGAACATGGTCCCGACGACACCGTCGTCCGCGCACAGGCAATAAGGCCTGGCCACCGGAAACCCCGCGTCGTAGAGCGCGCTGATGACCCGGTACTCCCGGTCGACCGCGTGGGCCGACGGCAGCAGTTTGCCCGGAGGCTTGCGCCGCAGCACGTATTTCTCCCCCGGTGTCGAGACCAGGTAGGTCGGATTGGACTGGCCGCCCTTGAACTGTTCCACCGTGACGGGACCAGAAAAACCGTCGACGTGACCGGCCATGTAGGCGGCAAGCCGCAGCTCGTCGAGCTCATAGCCCGCTGTCACCGCTCGCGTGCCGGAAAACGCCGCCTGTCTGTTGATTCTATGGTCATTCATCTGTGGCGTAGGTTTACGCAATTTGGACCCAAGGGCAAGAAAACTCGATGGTGTCAGGCAATATGTCCCCGCCTCGGATGCAACGTTGCCGGCCACGGCCACCGGTTCAGTTTGACGGAGCAACAAGGGCGTCACGGGCTTCGATCACGGACCGCGCGTTGCAGACAACGTCGCTCGCCGCGAAGATCGTCCGATGTCAGGATCCGGCTGTGTTGCCGTGACTTCAGTCCTTTGCCTCGGCTTCACGTCCGATCGCCCGCCATCCGATGTCGCGGCGGCAAAAGCCGTCCGGCCAGTCAATCCTATCGACGGCATTGTAAGCCGAGGACCGTGCGTCGGCGACCGATGCCCCGAGCGCGGTGACATTGAGGACGCGGCCGCCGACGGCGCGGATAACACCGCCGTCATTGCGTGTTCCGGCGTGAAAGATCTCGATGTCTTCCAGGGCCTGCGCCTCATCAAGTCCGCCGATCACCGTATTTTTGTCGTAACTTCCGGGATATCCCCTGGCTGCCAGAACGACCGCCAGCGCCACCTCATCGCGCCACTGCAGGTTCTGGCCTGCGAGACTGCCGCGCGAGGTTGCGATCAGGGCCTCCAGGAGGTCGCTCTTCAGACGCATCATCAGCACCTGGCATTCAGGATCGCCGAAACGCACATTGTATTCGATCAGCTGCGGACCGTCGTTCGTGATCATGAGGCCGGCAAACAGCACGCCTTTGAAGGGCGTGCCGGCCTTGTTCATGGCGGCCACCGTCGGGTTTATGATCTCGGCCATGACCCGGTCGCACATACCGTCGGTCATGACCGGGGCTGGAGAATAGGCGCCCATGCCGCCGGTGTTGGGGCCGGTATCGCCATCGCCGACCCGTTTGTGGTCCTGCGCAGTGGCAAGGGGCAGGGCGGTTGCGCCGTCCACCAGTGCGAAGAAACTGGCCTCTTCGCCGTCGAGGAATTCTTCCACGACCACTTCCGCACCGGCATCGCCGAACTGCCCGCCAAGGATATCATCGATAGCGGTGTTCGCTTCAGCTTCAGTGTTTGCAATGATGACGCCCTTGCCGGCAGCAAGTCCGTCAGCCTTGACGACGATGGGTGCGCCATTGGCCGTGACAAATTCACGGGCGGGCGCGGCTTGTTTGAATCGCCCGTAGCCGGCGGTGGGGATGCCATGCGCCGCACACAAGTCCTTCAAGAATCCCTTGGAGCCTTCCAGTTGGGCGGCGGCAGCGTTGGGGCCAAAAGACCGGAATCCGGCTTCATCCAGAACGTCCACAAGTCCCGCCACAAGCGGTGCTTCAGGCCCCACAACCACAAAATCGATGGCCAGGTCACAGCACAAACCGACAATCGCTCCGTGATCGCTTATGTTCACTTCGGGCAGGCATTCGGCAACCTGTTCAATCCCGCCATTGCCCGGCGCACAATAGAGTTTTGAACACAAGGGGCTGGCGGCAATCGCCCAGCACAGGGCATGTTCCCGGCCACCGGATCCGATTACAAGAACCTTCATCTTCGGGGCTGTCTCCATTGTCGTTGAGATATGGCGTTCCAATCGGGATATCTTGTATCATCGCCCAACTGAGTCGAGAGAAATAAGGACGCACACAGCAATGGCAACCGATTGGCCGTTTGACGACCAGAACGACGGTCCGGGCGAAGGTCTCGGTAATGCGGTCGAATACTCCGTGTCCGAGTTGTCTTTTGCCCTCAAGAGGACAGTTGAAGACACCTACGGTTATGTGCGCGTGCGCGGCGAACTGGGGCGGGTGAGCACGCCGGCGTCGGGCCATGTCTACCTCGACTTGAAGGACGACAAGGCAGTGATCAACGGTGTCATCTGGAAGGGCGTGGCCGGACGACTGCGCATCCGGCCCGAGCAGGGTCTGGAAGTGATCGTCACCGGCAAACTCACGACGTTTCCGGGCCAGTCGAAATACCAGATCGTGATTGACTCCATGGAACCCGCCGGGATCGGCGCGCTCATGGCATTGCTCGAAGAGCGCCGCAAGATGCTGGCGGCGGAAGGGCTGTTCGACGACGCCAGAAAGAAGCCGTTACCCTATCTGCCTCGTGTCATTGGCGTCGTAACGTCACCCACCGGTGCCGTCATCCGCGACATTCTGCACCGGCTGGCGGATCGGTTTCCCAGCCACGTGGTCGTCTGGCCGGTGCGGGTGCAGGGCGAGACCAGCGGTGCCGAGGTTGCCGCCGCAATCGACGGTTTCAATGCCCTGGAACCGCTCGGCCCGGTCAGCCGCCCCGATATCATCATCGTGGCGCGGGGCGGTGGAAGTTTGGAAGATTTGTGGGGTTTCAACGATGAGGCGGTAGTGCGCGCCGCGGCCCGGAGCGACATTCCGCTGATATCAGCCGTTGGTCACGAGACCGACTGGACCCTGATCGATCACGCCGCTGATGAGCGCGCGCCAACGCCTACGGCGGCCGCCGAACGCGCCGTGCCGGTTCGCTCGGAACTCGTCGGCATGGTCGACGATCTGGGAGTCCGCAAGGCACGCGCCCTGTGGCGTCATCTGGAACAGGCCAAGCAGGGGTTGCGGTCCGCCGGCCGGGGGCTGCCCAGGCTCACCGACCTGCTGGCTCTGCCGCGTCAGAAGTTCGACGCCGCCAGCCAGAGGATCGAACAGGCCCTGATCGCCAATACACGCATATTGCGGTCGCGGTGCGAACGCGCCGCCAGCCAGCTGACGCCACGCCCGCTCGACCGGCTTGTCGAGCAGAAACGCCAGCTCTGCCAGCAGGCAACGGACCGCTCGGCAAGAGCCGTGGCCCGCCATGTGGAACGGGCCCGCTCGCGTTTCGGGTCACAAGCCAAGTTGCTGGATACACTCAGTTATCAGTCAGTTCTCAAACGCGGATTTGCATTGGTTCGAAAGGCAGATGGCCGCATGGTGCGGACTGTGGAGAACGCTCCGGACGGGGCAACATTGACGGTAGAGTTTCATGACGGAACGGTTGGTGTCCACGTCACGGGTGCTGGGCCTGTTCCACCCCGCCCGCGGCCCGCTGGACGCAAGCCGCCGGCGCCCGACGACCCGCAAAGCAGTCTGTTCTGATGGGTTCCCGGGTGCATCGCCTTACTCGCGTACGGCTTGCGCTTCCTCCAATATCCATTCGCCAAAGGCCTTGACCTTGGGACGGTCGAGACTGGCGTGCGGACAGACCATGTAATAGGCGTAGTTTGTCGGCAAGGAAAGATTGAACGGTTTGACCAGCCGGCCCGAGACCAAGGCCCTGTCGACCAGAACACTGCGCGCCAGCGCCACACCGTCCCCCTGTTCGGCCGCCAGAAGCACCAGGTTCGAATGCTCGTAACCCGGTCCGCGCTCGGCATCGATGCCGGTTTCCCCTGCTGCCATCAGCCACATCCGCCAGTCGACACGCATATTGTCATGCAGCAACGTGTGGTTCTTGAGGTCGGCCGGCGTCTCGATCGCGGGGCCGTTCTGCAATAATGACGGTGCACAGACCGGAAACAGTTCTTCCGTCATGAGGCGTTTGACATAAAGGTTCTCCCAGTCACCCGGGCCGTACCGGATGGCCACGTCCACATTCTCCCGGTCGAAGTCGACACTGTGGTCCGATGTGGTAATGCGCACGTCGATGTCTGGGTGGATCTTTCGAAAACGGCCGAGTCTTGGCACAAGCCAGGTCGCCGCAAACGAATCCATGGTCGACACCGTGAGTTCACCGGTCCTGTCATGCCGGTGCAGGCGATCCACCGCCGCTGCCAGAATGTCCAGGGCTTCGCCAACGGAAGGAAACAGCGCCTGCCCGGCATCGGTGAGCATCAGCGCCCGGTTCAGGCGGCGAAACACCGGGATGCCCAACCGGTCTTCAAGCAATTTGATCTGATGGCTGACGGCGGCCTGAGTGACATTCAGCTCGTCAGCGGCACGGGTGAAGCTCAAATGACGGGCGGCGGCCTCGAAGGCCCGCAACGCATTGAGAGGAGGCAGGCGTCGGGACATGCGCTAGTAATAACAAATATTGAGGAAAACCTAAAGCTTTATTCCGAAGGAATTGTATGAAATTCCCTTAGGAAAGCCAAATTTTAGCCTGAAATAAAAATAGTCACATTATAATTTATAATCTGAAACGTAATATTTGTCGTTTGTAGAGCGCCCATTCCGTCGATACATAGAGAGCCATGTTGACCGCCCTGAGGTGTTCTCGATGGACCAATCAGGCATCAGAAAGGAATTGAATCATGAGCACTTCTTACACCGGAAGCAACGCAACCAGATCGTCTCGGAACACCGTGTGGACGCCGGCTCAAATCGGTACCAGGATCTTTCGAACGCTGGTTCTGTGGCAACAGCGTTCGGAACAGAGATGGCGGTTGCGGGACATGTCCGATCGGGAACTGTCGGACATGGGCATCACGCGAGGCGACGCCTTCGATGAATCCCGCAAGTCGTTCTGGCAGGCCTGACCGTCCACCGGACACCAAAATCACTGAAAAACCGGCGGCGCTTCGTGCGCCGCCGGTTGATCGGTTCGACCACCGGCCCTGGCGTGCTGTTCGCCGACGGCGTCTGCCGGCAGACCTGAAACGGAGACCAAAATGGAAGTATTGAAAATTGCGGCATTTTCCGATGGTGACGCTGGAGGAAATCCAGCAGGCGTCGTCATCGGAAAGTCACTGCCGGCGCCAGCGGAAATGCAGGCCGTGGCGAACGAGGTCGGTTTCTCCGAAACGGCCTTTGCTGCGGCGACCGGAGATGGCTGGCGTGTACGCTATTTCTCGCCCGCATCCGAAGTGCCGTTCTGCGGTCACGCCACAATCGCTCTGGGAGCCGCACTCGCCCTTCAGTACGGCGACGGTGTCTTCCGGCTTGCCTTAAACGAGGCGGACATCACAGTGGAAGGCCGCCGGGATGACGCCACGATCACGGCGGCTCTGCAATCTCCTCCCACCAGCGGCGAACCCGCGCCGGCTCAGTTGGTATCGAGGGCATTGTCGTTGTTCGATTATTGCCATGATGATCTGGACGCCCGAATTCCGCCGGCGATAGCACAAGCCGGGGCCACGCATCTGGTCCTGGCGCTGAAGGATCGCCACCGGCTGGAAACCATGACTTATGATCTTGAGGCCGGGTCGAACCTCATGAAGCAGTACGGCCTGGTTACCATCAGTCTCATATATGCGGAATCTCCCCAGGTGTTCCATGCCCGCAATCCGTTTGCCTCGGGCGGCGTCTATGAAGACCCCGCGACCGGCGCAGCTGCCGCCGCTCTCGCGGGATACCTGCGCGACCTCGGCTGGCCTCATGGTGGAGCAATCCGGATCACCCAGGGCGAGGACATGGGGTCGCGTTCGCGCCTGCGCGCTGAAATCACTTCGGTGCCGGGGGACTCCATCCGTGTTTCCGGAACCGCACGGTTGATGTAGCGGTCTGACGGGTTGACAAAGGACGGGTGGTTCAGGACTGCGGCGCCAGGCGGGCACCGTACTTGTGCTCGAAGCGCGCCCACGCCTCATGAGAGGCGCTTTCGGCCTCTCCAACCAGGCGGCCGGCGTCATACCGCAGAACCTCACTGCCGTCGACCACCAGTTCTCCGTTGACCAGAACGGTCTCCACATCCTTCGAATGGGCGTGATAGACCAGGCTGGCCACCGGATCGAGCAGTGGGACCAGTCCGAAAGCCCTGGCGTTCAGGACCATCAGGTCGGCCCGTTTGCCGGGCTCGATTGAACCCAGTTGCTTGTCCAGTCCGATTGACCTGGCGCCGCCCATGGTTGCCAGATACAAGGCATCGTGCGCCATCATGGCCAGGGGATCGTCAGCCCTCACGCGGGCCATCAGCAAGGCCGAACGCACAACATCGAAATGGTCGGAGAACATGTTGTCGATCCCCAGCCCGACTGTGTTGCCGTTTGCGAGATAGGTCTGGATGGGCGCGATATGGCCGCGCACCGAGTTCATCAACGGGCAGTGGGCGACGCAGGTCCGGGAATGAGCCAGAACCGCCTGATCGGCTTCGTTGGTGTAAAGGCAATGGGCCATGATCGTGTCTTCGGCCATCAATCCATGGTCGCGGGCATATTCAAACGGTGTCACGCCATGCAGATCGTCGATGATGCCGACTTCTTCCGGCCCCCAGCCCAGGTGCATGCTCAGACGCAAACCCCGACGGTCGGCCTCGCTGCGGCAGGCGCGCAGGAGTTCGGGCGACGAAGAGATCGTCATGTTGGGCGTCATCATTGCCCGGATGCGGCCACCGGCCTTGCCATGCCACTGCTCCGCCAGTTCGATTGCCTGACCAAGCTGCGTGTCGCGCAGGCCCGCATCGTAGCGAAATGTACCGCGTGCCATCAGGTCGACATCGGCATCGTGGATCATGACACCGACCTCGGCCCTGATCCCGATCTTCTCGATGAAATCGGCGAAGACGTCCGCCTCCTCCTCCATCTCGACAATCGTCGTCACACCGCTCTTGAGAAGTTCGGCACAGGTCAGAGAACCAACAGCCTGGCGTTCGGCCCTGGTTGCGACCGTACCCATCGGAAAGTACATGCCGGTGACCGAGCGCAGGCCCACTTCCTCGGACAGGCCCCGGAAGAATGTGTAACCGAGATGATTGTGGGTACTGATGAAACCCGGCGCGACGATCTTGCCACGGCCATCGATGGTTTTGTCCGGGCTGGGACAAGTGGCCAGGACCTGTTCGGTTTCATCCACCGCGAGAATGGACTCGCCGTCAATGAACACACTGCCTTTGTCCAGCACTTGCGACTGTTCATTTACGGTCAGAATCGTCGCGTCTTTTATGAGTGTCTTCATGGTTGTTGTCCTTGTTTTTTGTTCATCGTACCATCGGGGGGCGCCGGGGACTTCAAGGCGCGCCTGAAAATAAGGATGGGCTCGGTCCCGAATACACCGGTTTCAGGTTCGCCAAATCCGGTCTTTCGGGCAACCCTGATCGATGCCGCATGTTCCGGAGTGATCAACGCCACTGTTTCATTTGCATCGATCTGACTGTCGGCCCATTCAAGCGCTGCGGCCACGGTCTCGGTCGCCAGGCCCAGACCCTGCGCCGATGGCTTGATGATCCAGCCCAGTTCCGGCAGGCCTTCCACGGACGGCGAGATTTCCCGTTTCCAGTCGGCAAATCCGACTTCTCCCAGAAACGCACCGGTCCGTTTGTCTTCCACGACCCAGTAGCCGTAGGGCAGCATCGCCCAGTGGCCGGCATAACGAAGCAGGCGGGTCCACGACTGCGACCGGGCCAGAGGCGCCGGCATGATGTACTCGACAACAGCAGGCTCAGCCCACAGGGCCGCCACGTCGTCGAGGTCCGAATAGCGGTGTGGCCGGAGCCAGGTTCTCTCGGTTTCTACAACGACACCGTCAGAACGCCCATCCATCGTGTTTTGCGTCACCGGTCGTAACAATCGTGCCGGAGCCTCCGGATCGGGTCGCGATTGAAGAAAGCGAACGAGGCGGCACCGAGGCCGGTCGTTGCGCCCCCGATCACTGCATCGAGATGATCACCGAGGATCGCGTTTGGGGTTTTGCAGGCCCGTGCGCCGACGGTTTCACAAGCACCAGCACGTGAGCCGGTTGCAGGTGGCCGGACGACAAGCAGCAGCAATGTGACGCGGTGGACGTGCATCGCGAAAGCATTCACCAGGTGAACTCCCGCGTCAAGCCAAGGAGACATCCGGGCGGGTTTGCGGCAGGCGCGCGTTGGCGTCGCAGCACGAGCCGATTTGAGGCCGTTCGAGCCGCCGTACAGGACTCGAAAAAGCCGTTTAGATACGGTGTTAACTCGTTGTGTTTACCAACAAATTAGTCTTGCGGGTCGCTTCATGGCGCGTCATGCTAGGGTTCGGGCTTGGGGAGCGCGCTTCTATGTTGAGTTCTGCGTCGGCTGGATTTGTGGGGACGCTTTCGTCTTTGTTTTCGCAGTGGGCATTCGCCCTCCTCGTGGGCTGCCTCGGTTTCCTGGCGCTCTACATCCTGTTGTGCAGTGTCCCTTCTGTCATCCGCGACAAACGCTGGTTCTGGTTGCTTGAGCTTGCGGTGCTGCCGCTGGCCGTCACGTTCCTGGCCAGCCTGCCGATCACCCTGTTAGGTCTGTCCGAACCGGACGTCTGGTTCAACCGGATTCACGAGGTCAAGGGTGTCCTTCTGGCCCTGGTTTCTGCCTATCTCGGCACCCGTGCCCTGAACCTGTTCGTCTGGCAGGGGGTCTTGCGGCAGTATGCCAACACGTTTCCGGGCATCGTGCGAAACCTGGTGGCGTTCTTCGTCTATCTTGCCGCCGTCTATGCCATTCTGGCTTATGTTTTTGAACAACCGGTGACCGGGTTGCTGGTGTCTTCGGGCATCGCCCTGGGAGTGCTGGGCCTGGCATTCCAGTCGACGCTGACGGACATCATTACCGGTGTCGCTCTCGCAATTGAACGTCCCTTTGGCGTCGGCGACTGGATCGAGACAGACGACGGCATGCTTGGCGAGGTTGAATCGATTGACTGGCGCGCAACCAGCCTGAAGACCCTGTCGAACACAACCCACGTTATTCCCAACAACAAGATTGCCAACACCAGCATTCACAATCTGAGCCGTCCGGGACCGACATACTGCATCAAGGTCCACATTCGCGTGACGGCGGATATTCCGCCCTGGGAGGTCTCAAGGCTTTTGCTCGAGGCGGCGATCGCCGCACCGGAAGTGGCCGAAACACCAGCACCGACCGTGCGGGTCGCAGATGCCGAGCACCGGCCGCTGCGATATCTGGCCCTGATACATTGTACCGACTACGGCAACCATCCTGCCGTCAAAGCCTCCTTCCTCCATCATGCCTGGCGTCTTCTGGATGACGCCGGCGCACAAATTGCAGCAGATACACAGCAGGTCGATTTCCAGTGGGCAAGAAAGCTTGAGTATCAAGGCCCGACGGATGCCAACGCTCTCAATGATGTCGAATTGCTGAGTCCCCTCAGGGCGGAAGAACGGAAACGCCTTTTGATGGCGGGGACGACCCACGAGTTCCCGGAAAACGCGCCGATCGTCCGGTTTGGCGACGAAGGGCAATCGTTTTTCGCGGTGCTGTCAGGTATGGTTCGGATCTTTCTGCCTGCCGACGAAACCAGAGCTGCAGACCTTGAACTGGCCAGGCTCGGCGCCGGAAGCTGTTTCGGAGAAATGTCCCTGCTGACCGGTGAGCCGCGGTCCGCCAGCATCTCGTCGCACACCAGAACCCGGGTCCTCGAAATTCCAAAAAGGGCGATGAAGCAGGTCCTGGACGCGCGTCCCGAACTTGCCGACGAACTGGCCCGGATCATGGCCGAACGCAAGCTGGCTACAGAGGGTGCCTTGCATGACGGCGACGAAATGGGATTTGCTGAACGGCTTGCTCAAACCACCCGCGAGTTGGTACAGCGCATGCAGAATTTCTTCAGCAATGCGTAGCCGGGTTGTCCGGTTTCTGGGATCACTGTGACGCCGCCTCGAGTTCCGCGATCCGATTGCGCAGCGGATCCAGCGCCGCGTCGATTTCAGCTTCCGTGAACCGGGGCGTTATGTGCTGCGGGCAGTTCCAGTCGAACGCCTCGACAGTCAAAATGATCCCCCGTTCGACCTGGGCACGATAGGTCGGTACTTCAAGCCGGGCCAGCATTCCATGATCTTCGACATGGTGGACGATCCGCGCACGCGCCCAGATCTTCAGCCGCCGCCGGTTCGCATAATCCATAAGGATCAGGGACACCCGGTCGTTGGCGGCAAGGTTGCCGACGCTGAGATACTGGACATTGCCGCGAAAGTCGGCGTATCCGAGCGTGCGGTCGTCGAGCACTTTCAGAAAACCGGGAGGTCCGCCCCGGAACTGGACGTAAGGCCAGCCGTCGTCATTGACCGTTGCCTGGTAGAAACCGTCACGCGCTTCAATAAATGAGATTTCGCGGTCTCCCAGGACATGGCCGGAGTCCGGGGCATCCTCGAACTGCTGATTCTGTTCGCGGCTGCCATACTGTGTTTGGGCATTCTTGACGGACGGCGTGAAGGTAAGTTCGGCAAATCGTCTGGCCATTGTTCGCTCCTCGAATGTGGACCGGCGCGGATCGGCTGTCGCATAAATGGACTGCGCACCCGCGCCGGTAGGCAAAACGGCGTTGGCAAACGCCGCAGGGATCAGGCCGCCTGTTGTTGCAACGGCACTTTCGGAAAGTCGATTTCGACCCGTGATGCCTTGCCGATCAGATTGGTAAGGATGTTCATTCCCACATGGGTGATGATTTCGACAATCTCAGCGTCGCTGTACCCGGCGGCACGCACAGCGTCGAATTCGGATTGGGTGACCTCGCCATTGTGTTCGTTGAGTGCCTTAGCGAACTCGACCGCTACCGCCGCCTTGGCATCCTGGGATGAGCCTGCACGGTTGGCTTCGATTTCTGCGACCGTGAGACCGGCCATGCGTCCGATTGCGGTGTGTGCGGACACGCAGTATTCGCAAGCGTTGCCCTGGGCCACAACAAGCGCGATGCGTTCGCGGGTCTGCGGGTCCAACTGGCCTGCACCTGCAATAGTGTGGAGCCCCAGGAAGGCTTGCAGGGCGTCCGGCGATTGTGCCATGACGGCGAGAAAATTGGGGACCTTGCCAAGTTTTCCTTTGACGGCGTCGAGCAGTGCCGACTGTTCTGCGTTGGCATTGTCTTGGGTAACAAGGGTAATTCGACTCATGATGGTTTCTCCTGTGTTGATGTGGGTCGTGTGCGACGGTGCTTGCGATGTCGACCAGTCGGAAATAGAATGTTTCCACTTTCGTTTGAATAGGGCTAATTTTGAATTCACTATTGCAAATACTGGAATAAAGGATGGATCGGTTTCACGCCATTCAGGTTTTTGTCAGTGTCGCGGACCGCGGCGGCTTTGCCGCCGCCGCCCGCAGCCTTGGCATGTCGCCGCCGGCTGTCACCCGCGCGGTTGCCATGCTTGAGGACCGATTGGGAACACGGCTGTTTGTCCGCACCACACGATCGGTTCGCCTGACCGAGGCCGGCGAGAGATTTCTCCACGACAGCCGGAGAATCCTGCTCGATCTCGAAGAAGCCGAGGACGCGGCCGTCGGTTCTCATGCCGCGCCGCGCGGCGAGCTCTATATCACCGCTCCGGTTCTTTTCGGTCGGATGTTCGTGACGCCGGCGCTCGGTGACTATCTCAACCGATATCCTCAGATGAATGCCCGGACGTTGTTTGTCGACCGCATTGTCAGCCTGATGGACGAGGGGCTCGATGTTT
The DNA here is from genome assembly GCA_021775805.1 of Alphaproteobacteria bacterium. Taxonomy (GTDB): domain Bacteria; phylum Pseudomonadota; class Alphaproteobacteria; order Rhizobiales; family JAJFHC01; genus JAJFHC01. The sequence continues at coordinate 37,841 of JAJFHD010000089.1, forward strand.
CCGTTCGTATCGGCGAGTTGCCCGACTCCTCCCTCATTGCCGTTCGCGTCGGCGCCGTCCGCCAGGTCATGTTTGCGTCACCGGACTACCTTGAAAGTCATGGATTGCCGCAACAACCCAACGATCTTGACAACCATCGGCTGTTGCAGTCCACCGCCATGGGAACAGCTTCCGACTGGGTGTTCCTGGAAAACGGCGCACAGTTTTCAATCCGCCCGAAGGCCCGATTGCGGATGAACACCAATGATGCCGTTATTGAGTTGGCTTTGCGTGGATGGGGTATGTCACGCCTCATGTCCTACCAGATTGCGCCGTATCTGGCCGAGGGTCGGCTTGAGACCGTGCTCGAAGAGTTTGAATTGCCGCCTCTGCCGGTCCATATTCTCCATCAGGAGGGCCGAATGGTCTCCGCCAAGGTACGCTCGTTTGTCGATTTTCTGGCAGAATGCCTGAGAGCCGACAAGGCGCTCAACTGATCGCGGTCACTGGCGCAGCGGTATCACCGCACGTTCAGTACCGACGTATCGGCCCCGCCCATGACGTCGAAGGCGACGCTGCCAACCACGAAGCGCTTGAGTCGCGACTTGCCCGAGTCCGCTACCGTAATCAGCCTGAACTGTCGTCCGGCCTCAATGATCGTTTCCACCGGGTCGCCGACCGGTGCAATTGTGCCGGCGACGGTGAGGCCCATGTTCTCGAGTTTCCCGCGGGCATAATCGAGATGATTCTCGACCGTCGGCAGATCATCCTTTTGCCGGGCCACGGAAATGATCGTGACCGGCTCGCCGCAATGATTAGCCAGAACGGCGGCCTGCTGCATGGATGTAATGGCGTGGTCGGAACCGTCGATGCCAATGAGAAAACCGCGCCGGCCGTGGGTTTCCCGCTTCGTCAGAACAGAGCACGGTGCCAGCATCGCCACCTTCTGCACCGTACTCGGGTCACGGTAACTGCTGAATTCGCTGCGCCAGCGTTTTGGCGGGCCGGTGATAATCAGATTGTAGGGTCCGAGTTCGTACTGGTCGAGAATGCCGCTGGCAACGTCGACCGCGATCTTAAGCTTCAGGACGATCGACTTGCCGCTCGGAGAACGGTACTCGACCTTGTTGTCGCCCAGCGGGTCGCCAAAGACGTCTGTGTGAGCCGCCATGGTTTTCCAGTCGTCCTGCATGTGTCCCTGTTCGGCCAGGAGGTTGAGCCCGTGCTTCAGATACTCGATCCCGGGCAGGTCCAGTCCCCAGTCGAGCATGTTCTGGCGTGCCACGCGGATCTGCAGGCCGCCGGTATTCAGGCCCTGGTCGATGCGGCGAACATAGAGAAGAATGATGTCACATTCTTCGCTGCGGCCAATGTCGGCAGCCAGTTTGACCCCTTCGAAGGACCCATCGGTTCCGTTAAGGCAGACCAGGATGCGAAAACGGTTGTACCGCCGTTCCTGTTCGGCGGCGAGTTCCTTCAGGTGCTGGCGCTCTTCTTCCTGGGTTTTGCGGCTGAGACCGATCATGACTCACGCTCCAATCAGCGGCCAGTACACGGCCGCCGCAACCAGCATGATGATGGTCGAGGCAATGACCATGCGCCAGCCGACTTTCAGAAAGTCGGAAGGCTTCAGATATCCGGCCGCAAACACGATCGTGCAGGCGGGTGTGCCGACAACGGTCAGATAGGCAAATGCCGAAGAGACAGCGGTTATGAAACCGAGGATGAGCGGGCTCTCTCCGGCGACTGATGCCATTTTCAACGATATTGGTCCGAGGACGGCGACGGCAGCGCCATTCGACATGGTATTGGTCACCAGGGTCGTGAGAGCCGATACCGAAACCCATAGCCCGAAACCCTGATCGGCACCGAACGGCGCGAGGACGGTCAGAAATCCCTGTGCAATCCACTCAGCGGCGCCGGTTTCTTTCATCTGCACCCCGAGTGAAATCGCCGCTGCATAAAGCAGTACAACGCCCCAGTTGACGCCGGAGTTGATGTCCTCCCACCGGACCAGGCCTGCAATCAGGAAGGCCGACGCCCCGAGTATTGCCACCGTGCCCATGCCGATGGCACTGGACTGGAAGATCCAGCCGTACAGAATGATGAAGAACAGCAATATTGCCATCCAGTTGGCTGGCGTCATCGGTCCTTCCAGTCGCATCTGGGCGCGCAGGCGGGCAACCGCACGCGACAGGTCCCTGTATTCAGGTTTGAAAGTGGCAAACAGGATCAGCGTCACGACCGGCAATTGTACCAGGAAGATCGGGTAGGCGTAGAGCATCCAGGTGACGTAATCGATGATGAATTTCCTGGTTTCCGGATTGGTGGGGTCATAGAAGAACTCCTTCCAGTACCCGATCATGATCGCGTTGCGCGCGCCGCCGGACGGCGTACCGATGCCCGCGACCGAACACCCATAGGCGATTGAGAACAGGATGACCGCCGCCAGGCCGCGCACGGCTTTCCGGTCGGTGTCGGTGAGTGTGATCAGGGTCAGGCCAACCGGCAGCATCATCGCCGCCACGGTATGCTCGCCCACGAACGAGGCCAGCAGACCGGACACCAGGGATATGCCAAAGCAGATAGATATGGTGCGCGTGCCTGTCATGCGGACGATCAACCAGGCGATGCGCTGGTCGAGTTTCTGTTTGACGACGGCGACCGCCAACATCAGGGAGCCCATGATGAACAGCACGGAATCCGTCATCAGGCTTTGAGCGACCTTGGTCGATTCGATATGAAGCAGGAGGACTTGGCCGCAGATGATCATCAGCGAAACCGTCGGCAACGGGATCGGCTCGGTAATGAACAGTATCGTGGCCACCACCGACATCGTCAGCACGATCCAGCCTTCCTGCTGAAGACCGGCAGGGGCCGGAATGTTGAGCATCATGGCGCCCACGGCCATGGCAAAAAAGAACCACCGCTTTTCCCAGAAATAGTAAAAGTTGATCTGAGCGCGGATGACCAGCAGACGGTGCCGTCCCTGCCTGCGCATCCTGAGCGACCAGCGCCCGGACGGCTCATGGGCCTGCAGGCTGTCGCGGACAAGGCTGAACTCGCCTTGTGAGGCGCTGGATGCAGTCATCGTTCTCCTACCGGGCCAGGCAGGCGCATTCTTGACAAAATGCCGCAACGTCCTGTGCGGCTAGACCTTAGCTGATGAGACCGGCACTGACCCCGCTTTCATCTTCCCTGCTCAAACTATAGACCGGGATCCCGCCTGTGGCCAAATCTCGATTGAAGTCACCAGGCCGCATTCCCATTGGCCGGCACGGATTGCTCGCATCGTCCAGTTTTCCAAAGGGTGTCACAAAGCCTGTCGCTCAATCGTCTCTATATCGTGGCTCTCGGCTAACAATGGCATGGGAAGAAAATCATGAGCGACGCAAAAGCGGTGAAATACGAGTATCACAGATCAAACCTTGCGGCTTCTGCATAAAGATGCACACCCGACAAGCCCGCGAGGACGGTGAGACCAGTGAACGGCTGGATCGTGTGGTCGTGTGGGATCAGGTCAGCGATTTCAGCGAACGCGAACGAGCGGCGCTGGCGTGGACCGAGGCTTTGACGATGCCCGATGCAAAGCTTGATCTTGGATCCCTGCGCGCCCCAAACTCAAGGGGCTCGCTTACCGCATCCTCGGCTCGATGGCCGATGCCGAGGATGCCATGCAGGACATATTCTTGAAATCGGTGACGGTCGATCGGAACGGGATTGACAATCCTGCGCCGTCACCCGAACTTGCCGTCGCCGTCCGGGTCGAGCAGCTTGTGCATGTGCACGATGAAGTAGCGCATGTGGGCATTGTCGACGGTGCGTTGTGCCATCGATTTCCAGGCATCGTAGGCCTTTGCGTAGTTGGGATAGATCCCGACCACGTCGAGTGCATCGAGGTCCTTGAAATCGATGCCGTCCAGGTCGTTCAGTTCGCCGCCGAACACCAGATGCAGAAGCTGTTTTGGGGATTCATCACTCATGATGCAAACTCCGGTTGGTACTGTTGTCTGAGATTAAGGGGCCCGATAGGTCTGTGTCTGCTTCAGCAAGGCCTTGTGCAGTGCCGGGCCCGCCGCGAGAACCGTACTGTGCCGGGGATTGGGTTGGTTGTAGACGATCGGCCCGCCGTCATGCAGCGTGACATGGCCGCCGGCTTCCTCGACCACGAGGTGGGCCGCCGCCAGGTCCCAGTCGTGCTTGCGTGAAATGGCGAGCGTCGCATCGTAGGTGCCCGATGCCACCAGACAAAGCCGGTAGGCCATGGAGTTCCTCGACGTGACCTTCATTTCCGGCCACGGCATGCCCCAGCGCTCGCCGTTGAAGGCGCCCGAATTGGCAACCATTTCACAGCCCTCCACATGGGCCCGGTCACTGACCGTCACAACGTCGCCGTTCAGGCGTGCACCGTCGCCCCGCACCGCCTCGAAAAACTCGTCCTTGACCGGGTTGAACACGGCCGCCAGAACCGGGCGGCCCCTGTCCACCAGTGCCACACTCACGGTCCAGTGCGGTGTTCCTTTGATAAACGAGCGGGTGCCATCGATCGGGTCGACCACCCAGACCTTTTCCAGTCCAAGCCGTTGTTCGTTGTCGGCGGTTTCCTCGGACAGCCAGCCATACGGGCATCCCTGGCCGGTCAGGCGATCCTGCAGCAGGTCGTTGACCGCAAGATCCGCCTCGCTGATCGGCGTCTTGTCGTCCTTTATCCAGTGTTTGGGCGATTTGCCGAAATAGTCGAGCGCCCGCAATCCTGCTTCCCGCACACTTGCGCGCAGCAAGTCGCGGTCTTGCCGAAACCGGGCCAGGACTTCAGGTTCCCGCAACGGTCATGCCCTCAATGCGAAGCGTCGGTGCGTTGACGCCGTATCTGAATTCGAGATCGTCAGCAGCCGTCAGGTTGGCAAACATGTCATTCAGGTTTCCGGCAACGGTAATTTCGCTCACCGGGTAGGCAATTTCTCCGTTTTCAATCCAGAAACCTGCCGCACCGCGGCTGTAATCCCCGTTAATGCCGTTGACCCCCATCCCGATCAGGTCGGTGATGTAGAGCCCTTCGCCGATATCAGCCAGAAGATCTTCAAAACCCGTTGAGCCGGGGGTCATGTAAAGATTGGTCGCCGACGGCGATGGCGGCCCGCCGATTCCGCGCGATGCCCGTCCATTGTTTCCAAGGCCAAGCTGGCGCGACGTGCGGCTGTCGAGCAGCCACGACTTCAGCGTGCCGTTTTCAACCAAGGAAAGTTGAGTATTGCCGACGCCTTCGGCATCGAAGGGCTTCGACCTCAGACCCCGGACGCGATGAGGCTCGTCCATGATCGAAATCCCCGGTGCAAATATCCGTTCGCCCATTTTCTCCTTGAGAAAACTGGTTCCCCGGGCAATCGACGCCCCGTTGACGGCATTGGAAAGGTGCGAAACCATGCCGCCTGACACCCGGCGGTCGTAGACGACGGGCACGTTCTGTGACGGTTTTTTTCGCGGGTTAAGCCGCCTGACCGTGCGCTTGCCGGCAATCCGGCCGATGTCCTCGGGCGCCCCCAGGTCATCGAAGTGAATCGCCTGGCTGTAATCGTAATCGCGCTCCATTTCCGTGCCCGTTCCCGCGACCACCGAACAGGAGACGCTGAACGAAGAGCTGCAGTAGCTGCCGACAAACCCGTGGGAGGTCGCCAGGACGACACCCGAAACGCCGCAGGCGGCGCCCGCTCCCAGTGAGTTGGTGATGCCCTCGACGGCCAAGGCGGAATCCTCGGCCCTTCTGGCAAGTTCGTTGAGCTCAATGGCGCTGACGTGGCGGCCGTCGAACAGGTCGAGGTCCGGAGGGTTCACGGCCAGCGCATCGGGGTCAGCGAGCCCGCCATGAGGGTCGGGAGGGGCCACCCTTGCCATGGCCACCGCACGTTCCGCCATCTTTTCCAGATCCGACGGATCAAAGCTTGTCGAGGAAACCGAGGCGACCGACTGGCCGACGAAAACTCGCAGACCCAGGTCGCGGCTTTCCGACCGTTCGATATCTTCGATCGCGCCCATCCGGCAACTGGCGCTTGTGGACTCCGCCTCAAGGATGATCGCGTCGGCGGCGTCGGCCCCGTGGCTGCGCGCCTTGGCCAGAACGGTTGCGGCTATTTCTTTCAGCCGCTCATTGTCGGTCTTCCGGGCTATCGGGTCTGCGGATGCGGTGATTTCAGTCATATGGTACGCTGAACCTCTTGTCCTTCACGGTCATCATCTCAGTATCGGCGCCAAACGCCCAGAGGCATAGCGCAGTCTGGCCCATGCGCCAACGGCAATTCGGAAACTTTTTTCAGACACTAAACATTAACCGAGCTTTTTAACGCGATCCCAAATCTTGCGCGCTAGTGTGCGGATCAGGGAAGGCGTTATTTGGGGACAAAAATGATCGGGTTCAAAAACCCGGCTCCCAAGCAGGCGCGCATCGAACACGACACATTCTGGCCAGACTGCCAGCTGACTGTCGATCCGTTCAATCTGCCGGTTCGTTATGAACTGCCGGGTCGCACGGCGTTCGAGCGCGCCATTGGAGCCAGATGGACAGTGACACTCTACAAGAACCACATCGTGCTGTGGCGCGACGGACCGCTGTGGCGCACCGATCCGCTGGTCGTGCCGCTTGCCGTGTTCGATGCCGTGGTGCTTGCCGGCGGTCATGCCCGGTCGGGCAGGTTCCGGATTGCCGTCATCCTCCAGGGCAAGAACGGCGGTCTTTCCGTCCCGCTGTATGTTGCCGATCATTCCGACGACGTTGCCGCCTATTGGCAGGCCTGGGGCCGCTCTTTGGGACTTCCGGTCCGTGTGTCCGCTCCTGATGGTTCCCTGAAAGATCCGCTGAAGAAACTTGGAAGCGTTGTCGTTGGGCGGGCTTTGCCGCGCCGGGCGCCCGGACAGGGCGCAGCCCGCCGCTGCAATGACGTGACGGTCGCCAGATCGAGGGTATCGGCCACCAGATAGGGATGATCCGGAGCAGGATGCGGGCGGAACACCACACACACTTGGACATGCCGCCCTGTGACGAGCGGCCTCAAAAAAGCGAATCGGCAACGATCGCCGCGAGGACGATGAACCCGAAATCACGGTTGGAGTGGAACAGGGTCAGGCAGCGGTCCGGGTTGTCAATGTCAAGCTTGGCAATCTGCCAGGCGAGGTGACCGGCCGCGGCCAGCATCCCGAGACTGAAAACAAGACCGCCGCCGGCCAGGTATCCGGCGATCCATATGCCGGCTATGGTTGCTGTGTAGAACCCCGACAGCCATTTGGGCGTTGCATCGCCGAACTTCAGTGCCGTCGACTTCAGGCCGATCAGCGCGTCGTCTTCCTTGTCCTGATGGGCATAGATCGTGTCGTAACCGAGCGTCCAGCAGATGCCCGCCACATACAGTACCACGGGAGCTGCACTCAGTGATCCCGACACCGCTGCCCAACCCAGCAAGGCACCCCAGTTAAAGGCAAGGCCAAGGAAGAGTTGTGGCCAGTAGGTCACCCGCTTCATGAACGGATAAACCGCCACGATAACCAGTGATGCCGCTCCCAGGACGATGGCAAACAGGTTGAACTGCAGCAGCACAGCCAATCCCAGAAGGCATTGGAGTACGAGGAAGAGTTTCGCCCGGGCAACGGACACCTGTCCGCTTGGAATCGGGCGCGACCGGGTTCGCGCCACCTGCGCATCGAAATCCCTGTCGACCAGATCATTGAAGGTGCAGCCTGCGCCACGCATGGTAAGCGCCCCGACACCAAAAAGAACGAACAGGACCGGGTCGGGCCAACCCGTACCGTCGTGAAGGGCAATCATGGCGAGCGACCACCAGCATGGCCATAACAAAAGCCAGGTGCCGATCGGCCGGTCGAGACGGCCCAGTCTCAGATAGGGACGGGTCCAGGCGGGAGCCAGGCTGTCGACCCAGTTGCCGCGTGAGTCCGCCACGGGCGCGTCGACCGTATCGATATTGTCTGGCGCTCTCGGTTCGCTCATGACAAAAGACTTAATCGCTTTCCACTGCCGCCGCAATCGGCGGCGGTGTCGCGGTATCGAACAGATCCTTGTTCACGTCACCGGATTGTTTATGGGCAGGAACGACAACAAAACCACCAGGGTCCCGAGACTCTTTGTTGAACAGGCGTTGTCGGAAGATGCTCTGGTCTCAGGAGACGCAAACCAGGCCAACTATCTCAAGAATGTCATGCGGCTGAAACAGGGCCAGGCAGTCTTGCTGTTCAATGGCTGTGACGGTGAATGGCGCGCCACCATTGAAAATGCCGCAAAGAAAACCTGCGACCTGAGGTGCGTCGAACAAGTCCGGCCTCAGGGACCGGCACCGCAACTGATTTACGTGTTCGCGCCTCTCAAGCACGCCCGTCTTGATTACATGGTCCAGAAGGCAACGGAGATGGGAGCCGGTGTTCTTCAACCTGTGCTGACGCAGCGCACCTCTGTATCCCGGGTTAATCTCGATCGCATGAAAGCCAATGCCATCGAGGCGGCCGAACAGTGTGAAATGGACACCGTGCCGGAGGTTCGTTCACCGGAAAAACTGGAACGGTTACTTGAGAGCTGGCCCAAAGACAGGCCCCTCGTATATTGCGATGAGTTGGCACCGCGCGGGTCGCCTGTGGCGCAACTCAAGGCCATTTCAGATGAGCCGGGCGGTGTCCTGATCGGTCCCGAGGGCGGTTTTTCGCCGGAAGAACGCCAATTGCTCTCGTCAAAACCGTTTGTCGTTCCTATATCCCTTGGACCCCGGATCATGCGGGCGGACACCGCAGCGGTTGCAGCGCTCGCCGTGGTGCAAGCAACACTTGGCGACTGGAACAGTTCGCGCTAGATAGGCTTCAGCAAATAGGCATTGTTTCCGTGCGGATCGCGGTTACAGTATTCAGCAAAGTGATTTGTCTCAAAGATGCGGGCACTCGGGGCTCGGTTTGAGGCATACAGAAACCACAGGGAGTGCCGAAAATGGCCACCGCTGTAATCGACCAGCAGACGCTGGAAAGCCGTGACGACCTTGTCGCTTTCCTGGAAGAAGGCTGCCGCCCGGCATCGTCCTTCAAGATCGGTACCGAGCACGAAAAATTTGGTTTCCACACCAAGGACTACACACCGATTCCCTATGAAGGCGACAGCGGTGTCAAGGCGATGCTCGAAGGCATGCGCGACAAGTTCGGCTGGGAGCCGATTGAGGAAAAGGGCAAGATTATTGCCTTGAGTCAGCCTGACGAACGCGGCGGCGGATCGATCACTCTGGAGCCCGGCGGCCAGTTCGAGCTTTCAGGCGCACCCCTCGAGACATTGCATCAGACCTGCGACGAGGTGCACACCCATCTGGCTCAGGTCCGTGAAGTCGGCGACGAACTCGGCATCGGCTTCCTGGGCCTTGGGTTCTCTCCGAAATGGACCATGGAAGAGACGCCGATCATGCCCAAGGGGCGCTACAAGATCATGCGCGACTACATGGCCAAGATGGGCAACATGGGCCGCGACATGATGTTCAGGTCCTGTACGGTCCAGGTCAATCTGGATTTCTCAAGCGAAGCCGACATGGTGAAGAAGCTGAGAGTGTCCCTGGCGCTTCAGCCTGTGGTCACCGCCCTGTTCGCCAATTCGCCATTCACGGAAGGCAAGCCAAACGGGTATTTGAGCCTGCGCAGTGAAGTCTGGAAGGATACCGATCCGGACCGGACGGGAATGCTGCCGTTCGCCTTCGAGGACGGCATGGGTTTTGAGCGTTACGTCGATTACGCGCTCGACGTGCCGATGTACTTTGTCTACCGCAATGGCACCTATAACGACGTGTCGGGACAGTCGTTCCGCGATTTCATGAAAGGCGAATTGCCCGGTCTTCCCGGTGAACTGCCGAACCGGCAGGACTGGTCGGATCACCTGACGACGCTTTTCCCTGAAGCCCGTGTCAAGCAGTTCCTGGAGATGCGCGGCGCCGACGGCGGCCCGTGGCGCAGGCTGTGTGCCTTGCCGGCGGTGTGGGTAGGCCTGCTCTATGACCAGGCCACGCTGGATGCGGCATGGGACCTCGTCAAGGACTGGACCGAGCAGGAACGCCTTGACATGCGCAACGCCGTTCCGATCACGGCACTGGCGACGCCCTTCCGCTCGACCACGGTCGGCGCCCTTGGGGAACAGCTTCTGGAACTGGCACGCACCGGCCTCAAGGCGCGCAATTGCATCGACCGGTTTGGCGACAACGAAGAGCATTTTCTCAACGCCGTCGAGGAAATCGTCGAGGAGGGCCGCACTCCGGCGGAAAAGCTGCTCGATCTCTACGAGAACAAATGGCACGGTGATATCGACCGGATCTTTGCCGACTGCGCCTATTGATTGCGACGAACAGCAAGCTATGTCCCGACCGACGTCTACAGGAATCGACCATGAATGATCTGCGCCTTGAAGATTGCACCAACAAGACCTGTCCGTGGTCAGGCAAGCCGGTGAGTGCCGACTCTCTGACCCTCTACCAGGATCGCGTGGTCGGCTTCTGCAATCCCGGCTGCCGTGACAAGTTCGAAAAGGCGGTGGACCACTTCGGGCAGCCGGGCAAATAGGGCGGCTGTCCGCGTTCTGGCGATCTCGTCAAATCCAGTAACAAGTTCACCGACAGATTTGATGCCCGCCTTCGGTGTCTCCGAATTTGCAGATCCGGATGACGAGGGACGGTTTTGACCGCCAACAGGAAACGATCCGACGCCGTTCGGGCAAGGCACAAGATATTTATACATTTGCGAAAAATTGTGGCAGCATTCTATGCACGCTCACGACGTTCGAGGGAGAGGCTGGAACAATTTTTCCAATAGTCCGCTACTTCTGGTTGTTGGTTCTCGTTGTCCTGACAGTGCCGGCAACAGCTGCGACCGAAAAAAAAGGGTTGCTCTCGTCTTCGGCAATGGCGGTTACGCCCAGACCCGGCCTCTGTTGAATCCGACACGAGATGCCAAGGCGATGTCGGAAAAACTCAGAGAATTGGGGTTCAAGGTCGAGCATCACAACGACAGAACCAAGGCGGAAATGGAGCGCGCCTTCCGTAACTTCGTGACCGAGGCCACGGGCGCCGATATTGCGCTTGTCTTTTATGCAGGTCACGGCATTCAGGTAAACGGCAAGAACTATGTCATACCCGTTGACGCCAGGCTCCGGGATGTTTCGGATGTTTAGTTCGAGCTGATTGAAATTGATGCCCTGGTATCGGCGATTGAAAAACGAGCCAAACGCACACTGGTGTTTCTCGATGCTTGCCGCGACAATCCGTTCATCGACCCCATGCACGGATATACCCGCAGTGTTGGCAGCCGGGGGTTAGCGGAAACGGAGGCGTCCCTGGGCACATTGGTGGCCTATGCCGCGCAGCCGGGTTCCGTTGCATCGGATGGGGCGGGGCACCATTCGCCGTTTACCACTGCTTTGCTCAAGAATCTGGGACGGCCCGGCGACAGTATTTCCCAGTCCCTGACCCGTGTCCGGCGCGCCGTTTGCGACGCAACCAGGGGCAATCAGATTCCTCAGGATTTCAACTCGCTGCTGGATGAGATCTATTTCACACCGGCCAGTTCGGAAAGCGACAAGGAAGCCGCACTGCGTGCACAAATCGCTGCGGCTCAGGCAAAGATAAACCAGCTCAGGAACAAAACTAAAAAAAGGTGGCGGCACTGACACCGGGCAAGGCCGAAACGACAAAGCCCAAATGGAAAGCAGGTCAGAGGTTCCGCGATTGCAAGGGTTGTCCCGAGATGGTGGTCATTCCTCCGGGGAAATTCCTGATTGGCAGTCCCGACACTGAAGACAAACGCCTGCCCAGTGAAGGTCCACAGAAGCTCATCGAGTTTACCCGGCCGTTTGCCATGGGCCGGTTTGAAGTGACCGTCAGGAAATACCAGAAATACTTCAAGGATGCTGGGCTGAGCCGCAAAAACCTCCCGAATACGACTTGCTGGGAATGGCTCGAAGATCAACAGCACGGTCGAGACAACATAAAGTGGATTGGCAAAAACCCGGTTACCGCCAGAAACCAGACTATCCGGTTACTGCATTTCCTGGCTTGAGGCCAAGAGTTGCATTGGCTGGCTGAGCCGGCATACGGGCGAACGCTACCGGTTGCCTTCGGAAAGCGAGTGGGAATACGCTGCCCGTGCCGGGACCAAGACCATGTTCCACTATGGCAACCGGATCTCGACGAAACTGGCGAATTTCGCTAGTTGGCATGAAGAACCATTCAGCGGTGCCCGCAAGGGAAGTTACTGGCTCAACCGCCCGGCAAAGGTAAACAGATTCAAGCCCAACAAGTTTGGCCTTTTCCAGATGCACGGCGACGCCTGGGAGATGGTCGAAGACTGCTTCAACTTCGGATACCGGCTTTTACCTCCGGACGGCCAACCCTATTTGCGTGACGACTGTCCCAAGAGGATTCGAAAGGGTGGTTCCTGGCTGGAACTCCTCTGGGATCTGCGTTCGGCAAGGCGCGATCCGATTGAAGATCACTGGCGAGAGCAGCATGTTGGCTTTCGCGTCGTCCGCGAATTGCGGAAGTGGTTTACGCTGGAACCGCACCGGTAGACGCCCTGAATCCCAACGCTTTTGGCTTGTACCACGTACACGGCAACGCCACGCAGTGGGTTCAGGACTGTTATGAACGCAATTACGAGCTATTGCCGGCAACCGGAAAAGCGTACGAAAGCAAGCCCTGTACACTGAAGATACGCCGGGGTGGCGGATGGCAGGACAATCCGTGGAAGTTGCGTTCAGCCTATCGGGAAATATTTGGCAAATGGAACGCGACCAAACAGTCCGGGCTGCGTGTCGCCCGCGACCTGATGCCGGACGAGACGGTGGCCGACCGGCTCAGTGGCCGGGACCTGGCCCGGGCCCTGCAACACGAACTCAAGCGTGTCGGCTGTCTGAGCGGCGCGGTGGATGGTCTTTGGGGGGCGGGCAGCAGACAGGCGCTTGCGAAGTTTAATCAAAGTGCCAGGGCAAACGCCCAGACCGGCACACCGTCTCAAAACGCCTTGACTATCGTCACGCGATCGGCCGGCAGGGTCTGCCTTCAGTGAAATTCACGAGTTGTTAAAACACGGTCACTTTCCAAACAGCAGCCGATCCAGCCCGCGAACCACACCGGTAAACGACCCGATGCGCCGGGCGGCAATCAGTGTGCCGTAGACGTAGGGATCGGCACTCTGCCCGGCCTCGTGCACGACTTCCAGCCGTTCACCGGGAAGGCCGAACAAGGCGGCACATCTCAGGGTGAACCCGGACATGCGCAAGCTGTGGACCTGGACGCCATTGACTGTGGCGCCGCGCGTTTCCACCGGGCCGTAAAGGGTGTCTAAATCGCGCTTGCGTTCCGGCTGCCGGACCTCTCCCAGCCGTTCGGCCAGTTCGCGGGCGGTGCCGGAGGGCACGTCTTCCTTGTCTGCCCAGGAATAGTCGAGCACCTCGAACTCAGGGATATGTTCCGCAGCAATCAGCGCCAAATGCTGCATCAGGGCGGCCGTCAGACTGAAATTGCCCGAAATCACGCCGACGCCTTTGGTCCGGGCGGCGTTGTCGATATCGTCGAAATCGGACGCCGTCAGCCCTGATGTGCCGAGGACGACAGGGATGCCCCTGTCAACGCATTCCAGTGTCAGAGACTTGGTCGCGGCAGTCGATGTGTAGTCGATGACCACGTCCACGGATTGTTCAAGCGCGGCCTCAAGACTGCCCGAGATCTCGACACCGACGGATGCTTGTCCAAGCTCGGTTCCGATGTCCCGTCCCGCCGACTGTCTGGCAACGGCGCCCACAAGGTCCATGTCGTCAGCAGCCAGTACACCGCGGGTCACAGCCGCACCGGTCCAGCCGGTCGCACCAGCAACCACGATCCTCAGAGACATGGCTTTGAAACTTCCCTTTGGCGCACGGGTGTCAGCGCATCATGCGTCCGGCGATCTGCAGCAGATCGTCGGCCACACTGCCGTCACCATCGGCATCGAGGATCGAACCCAGGATATCGCCAGCACTGCCGGTCGATTGCCGGCCGCCCGAGCTGCCGCCCAGCACGCTTCCCAGGACACCGCCGATGACGGATTCGAGGCCGCCGCTCTGGTAGCCGCGGTTGCTGCTGCTTCCGCCGCCCAGGAGGCCGCCGAGGGCCTGCTGCATCGACGGTTCGCGGGTCTGTTTGGAGATCGCCCCCATGACCATGCTGGCGATCACCGGCAGCATCTGCTTCAGGATCGTGGAACCGATCCCTGTGTTGGCCGATGCCCGGTCGGCCACAGCCCGGCTGACGTCCTTGCTGCCGAGCACATGACCAAGAATGCCGTTGCCTTCCAGCGCCGCCTGGGGCTGTGCACAGGCGTTGGGATCGTCGTAATAGGATTCATGTTGGCCGTTCTGCAGGGCACCGATCAAGCCGGCCAACCCGTCTTCGGACGCGGTGTTCTGTTTGAACCCGCTTGACAGGGCAGGCAGCATCTGGCGGACCGCGTCCTGGGTCTGCTGTTCGCTCAGGCCAAATTGTTGACCGAGGTTGCCCATGGCGTTTCCGCCCTGCGCCTGCATTAGCATTTCAAGCATGTTCATGAGTAACTGTCCTGTCTTCGAGTGAGCCTTGCCCCTGCTTTACCGCTAATATATGGCATACGTTGACGGTTTTACATCCTTGTTGCCGACAAATTTGCAGTACGGACGATTCCCTAAATATCGAAGCCGCGATGGGTCGAGTGCGGCCAGAGCGGGATGCGAGGCGTAAAGCGTCTTGTGCCGTTTCCTTCTCCCGGGTCCAGGTTAATGTGCTCGATCAACTGCAGGGCGACGACCGCGGCAGCGATACCGAATATCACCGCGCCGACCGCCTGGCCGGCGATGACACCGCCGGCGCCGAACCAGAGTCCGCCCAGATGGACGAAGGGGATAGTGCCCAGCGTCGCCTTGCCCCAGTTGAACACCGTCGAGTAATGCGGTTTTCCGAGATTGTTGAAGACCGCATTGGCGATGAACAGGCTGCCGTTGAAAAGAAAACTGACGGCGATCCAGGTGCAGAACAAAAAGATCAGATTGCTCGCCTCCTCGCCCGCCGAGAAAAACGACGCGATCTCTTCCTTGAGAACATACAGGATGGTTGAGGTCGTTGCCACATAGACCAGGGCAAAGATCAGGGCATCGGTAAAGCCCGACCGGACCCGGTCGATCCGCCGGGCACCGAAATTCTGCCCCACGATCGGACCGATCGCGCCGGACAGGGAAAATATCGCGCCGAAGGCCACCGGCACAACCCGTCCGATAATAGCCCACCCGGCCATCGCCCCATCGCCGAAGGGGGCGATATTTACCGTGATATAGGCATTGCCCACCGGTGTTGCGATGTTCGTCAGCATGGCTGGAATGGCGATCACAGCGATCGGACGGAAATCGTATGCGCATTGGCGGGCGTCTAATGGCGCCAGCAAATTGTGAATGCGTAAGACCCCATTCAGTCCAACGAGAAACACGGCAATTCGTGCGGCGACAGACGCCCAGGCCGCCCCTTCGATGCCCAGGCCGAGCGAAAAGATGAAGATCGGGTCGAGCACCGCGTTGACCACGCCGCCCGACAAGGTCACGTACATGGCGCGTTTGGCATCGCCGTTGGCCCGCAGCACCGTGCTGCAGATCATGCCCGCCCCTAGCAGTGGCATGGTCGGCACGATGATCCGCAGATACGAAAGAGCCAGCTCATGGGTTCGCCCGTCGGCCCCCAGCGCCGACAGCAACGCCGGACAGGCGATCCAGATGAGGGCCGCCAGCACGACCGTTGTTGCCACCGCAAAAGCAAGCGAACTGGTCGCAAGCTTGCGCGCTGCCAGGCGTTCTCCGGCACCGATCGACCGCGCCACCAACGCTCCGGCGGCAATCGCCAAACCGATACAGATCGACGTGGTGAAAAACAGGATGGTGCCGGCGTACCCGATCGCCGCAGCCAGATGCACCTCCCCCAGAAGGCTCAGGAAGTACATGTCGGCAAAGTCGACCAGGAAAAGCGTCATCAGGCCAATCGAAGACAGCGACGTCATGACCACCACGTGGCGCATGGTCGAGCCCGTCACAAACTTCGCTTCGGGCTTGGGCGTTGTGGATTCAGAAGGCAACATGGAGTCCGAGGGCCTTTGCACGGGGAGGGGTCTTTTAGCGTGTTTCACAGTCCGGTGACAGGGGGACGCGTGCGGCAGGGTTAGTTCAGCGGTAGCTTCTAACCGCGAGGGGTGGAAGTTGCATCCGCAATGGGTATGGTGGCCATACAGGTTTGAGCGACGGGTCGGCACTCTCCATCATGTGTTGGCGCAAACCGTCCTGACCGCTGATGCCACGCCATCACGGGCGATCTGGTCGAGCAATTCGGCTTCGCTTTCGGCAAGAACCCACCGGTCCGACACCACAACCCGCGCGTCTCGATAGTCTGCCGCGATCCGGCCTCTGACATCCCTCTCGCCGTCGCAGGCCGGCCATCTGGCAAAGCGCTCATCGATGCGCAATGCATCCCGCGCCAGGAACAACCCGGCCCCAACCCCGACACTGACCGCTGCGAGCGCGCCTGTAAAAAGTGAGCGTCGTTTCATCTCCTCCGGTCCTTGTTGCCTGTTATCGTTTCAAGCCTAGCAGATACCGGGCCTGCCTGTCAGCGAGGGCCAGAAGATTGAGGGTGGGGTTGACGTAATCCGCATTGGGGAACACAGAACTTCCGGCAATGTGCAGGTTCAACAGACCATGCACCTGGCAGTCGGGATCGACCACACCGGTGCGGTCGTCGGCCGACATGGCTGTGGTTCCGATGTGGTGGTGCTGAATCAGTTGCTTGGCGTTTTGCGCAAAATCCTCGAACGAGTCGAACATCAGGCGGGTCCGGACCGCACCGCACTGCGACAGCAGGCTGGCGAAGACATTGATCGATTTCCAGTAGTCGCGCATTTCGCCTTCCCCGAGCGTCCAGTGCATGCGGGCCAACGGCTGGCCGTGGCTGTCGGTCTTGTCGGACAGCGCAATGAAACTGCGGTCGCGGGGCATCTGCTCGAATTCGAACTCGGGCCGGCTGAGGCGGTACTTTCTTTGCTTCGCCAGAACCACGCGATCAAGCACGTTTATGAAATCGGCGACCTGCACGTTTTCGTCGGCCTCGCCCCAGAACATCACGCCAAACCTGGGCAGTTCCAGTTTTTTGAACACGTTTTCCTGGAGGCTGAACGAGCGCATCTTCATGACCCTGCCGGGAACCACCTGCCAGCCGGTATCCGCAAGCGGAAAGCTGTCGTCGTGGTAGACCTCCAGGCCAACAAATTTCGGATGCTCCATGAAAGTCGCCCCGGTGCGGCGGTGCCGGCCGGTCAGGGGGTTCCCAGCCGGCAAATCGCGTCCGGCGGCCAGCATCAGACGGGCATTTTCGATACCGCCGGTGGCGAGAATCACCTGATCGACAGGCTGTTTGCCGGTGTCTCCGCTTCTGATATTCATGACACGCAGGGACGCGATCCTTGTCCCGGCTTCGCCGAGAGCCAGGTCGACCACCCGGTGCGACGCCAGCAGGTCAACCCGCCGGCTGGTGCCGATCCACGGCCGCAGTTCCGAACCCAGCCGGCGTATGGCCACGCTCGCCGCAAACTGATGTGCCGCAAGGCCGGCCGACGGCCCGGGGAGAAATCCGTCCTGGGGATCGGCATAGGCGGGATCCTCGGGGCCGAAGGTATGGCCAAGCCATTTTTTTGCGGCATCGAGATGGTTTGCGAATTCCTGGTAAGCGATCGGCCAGCCGCGGCACTGCAGATAGGGGCGTTCATCGAACGCCGCAGCTGACAGGGGCCGCGACATGCCGCCCCAATGCCCCGATGTCCCGCCGAACGCGGCGAGGCGCTCGCCCAGCCGGGGATAGTCTTTGCCGGTGGCATCGATCTCGTAGTAACCTCTGCCTTGGTTAAGAGGTTTGTCGAGAGGTCCCTGCTCGACGACCAGAACGCGACGTCCCGCCCGCCCAAGGGCTTCGGCCAAATACAGTCCCGCCGGTCCTGAACCCACGATGGTAAAATCATAGGGCGTCCGAGGCAGGTCCTGCAGGTCAGGGATGATCATGAGTTGCAATCACGGCGAAATTGACGGGTACCGCATTCTATGGGCTGCAACCGAATCCGCAACACGGTGCACGCACAGACGTCCGGTTTCCTAAGTCGCCGTGCCGCCGACGGTCAGGCCGTCAAGGCGGATGGTCGGCTGGCCAACGCCAACCGGTACGCTTTGCCCGGCCTTGCCGCAGGTGCCGACCCCGGTATCGAGGGCCATGTCGTTGCCGATCATGGAAACCCGTGTCAGGGCGTCGGGACCGTTGCCGATCAGCGTTGCCCCCTTGACCGGTGCGCCGGGTTTGCCGTTCTCGATCAGATAGGCTTCGGTGCAGGAAAACACGAACTTGCCGCTGGTGATGTCAACCTGACCGCCGCCGAACGACACCGCATAGAGCCCCTTATCGACAGAGGCCATGATCTCCTCAGGATCCCGGTCGCCATTGAGCATATAGGTGTTGGTCATGCGCGGCATCGGCATGTGGGCATAGGACTGCCGCCGCCCGTTTCCGGTCACGTCCACACCCATGAGCCTGGCATTCTGGCGGTCCTGCATGAAGCCCACCAGAATACCGTCCTCGATCAGCGTTGTGCAGGATGTGGGCGTGCCTTCGTCGTCGATGGCCAGCGAGCCGCGGCGGTTGTCGAGGGTACCGTCGTCCACCACGGTCACGCCGGGAGAAGCGATGCGTTCGCCGAGCAGACCTGCAAAAGCGCTGGTTTTCTTGCGGTTGAAGTCGCCTTCCAGGCCATGGCCGATGGCTTCGTGCAGCAGGATGCCGGGCCAGCCCGGTCCGAGCACCACATCCATCTCGCCAGCTGGTGCCGGCACCGAGTCGAGGTTCACCATTGCCTGGCGCAACGCCTCGTCGACTTCGGCCTGCCACTGGTCTTCCTGAAACAGGAGCGAGTAACCGGTGCGCCCGCCCGTGCCGTGGGAACCGCTCTCCTGCCGGTCTCCCTGTGCCAGTACGATGGACACGTTCATGCGGACCAGGGGCCGGATGTCCTGGCGGGTAAAACCGTCCGCGCGGATCAGCTCGATGACCTGCCACTCTCCGGAAAGCGATGCGGAAACCTGCCGGACGCGGTCATCCTGAGCCCGCGCGTAGGCGTCGATCCTTTTCATGAGGTCGACTTTCCGGTCGAAGCTGTGTTCCACCAATGGATTGTCGGCAGAGTAAAATGTTCGGTTGGATCTCACGGGAGCGTCCGAGAGGACACCGGAATGCCCGTGTTTGACGGCTGCCACGGCGTCAGCGGCCCGCCTGAGGGAAGCGTCGTCCAGTTCCGATGAGTGGGCGTAGCCGGTCGCTTCATCGGCCACCGCCCTTAGCCCGAAACCCTGCATAGTGTCGTAGTTCGCAGACTTGAGCTGTCCGTCGTCAAATACCAGCCCTTCGCTCAGACGGTACTCCAGAAAGAGCTCGCCGTCGTCGCATCCCTCCAGGGTATTTCGGAGAAGGGACTCGGCGCTGTTACGGTCAAGGCCGTTGCGATCGAAAAAAAACTCGATGGATGTCTCTGTCATCGCTGCGGGGTGCTCCAGGTCAACCGATATCGGCAGGAAGTTGCCGCGCCGTTGGTAAATTGAAATTTCTCAGCGTATTGCCGTCAGCGACGTTGCGTTCGCCCGCGACGTCAGCCATTTCGCCCGCTGAAGGGATCAACTTCCTAGGTTGCCGTAAGCCTTTGAGAAGCCTTTCAGCGAAAGCCCCAGGCCGATTCCCTGTGCCTGGTTGCGGTAGATGATCATGTTCGCCTTCGATCCCTTTTGCATGGCCGTAAGCGCTTTTTCGGTGATAGGCACCACCGTCAGGCACCCGACCGACGGGCAACTGATGAAGGGGAAGCGTCCAAACGGCTTGCCGTCAATCTCGATGGCGATTCCGTTGGGCAGGAAAACACCAAGTGGCGCAACCACCTGCATCTGGACAATTTCTTTTTTCTGCGCCGGGTCCTTGCCTCTGAAAATGGCGACCTTGATGCCGATGTTCTTGTTGGTCTTGTCGACTGACAACTGAACCATGCCGCATTGCTCGATTTCGCGGAACGTGATCTCGCCGCCTTCCTCAGCCGGCTTCACAGGCACCTTTGCCTTGTCGCACTGGATTTCCCAGTCGCCATGGGTTGCTTTTACGACGGGTTTGGCCTTCGCTGCTTTCTGCGCAAAACTAGCCGAGTTGACGCTGAACACAAATGCTGCGGTCATGGCGGTTGCCAGACACGCTAATTTCAGTTTGAACAAAATTTCACCCTCTCTCCCTGTCTGAACGCGCTGCACGTTGCCGGTCAGACCCGTGTGCATTCATTTGCACGCCTTGTACTCCCCGGCGGACTGCTGCGTCAAAGGGCAATCCCCAAACGACACTCTCCTAATTGATTTGGGGGAGTGATGGGACAATTCAAGCATCTTTTCCGAGACTCTTTTACACATCATAGCATTCGTTGTCTCTGAAAGCCCTCGGAAATGGTAAAGCGCTCGATGCGAGTCGCATTGTTGAACTCAAGACAGGTTGATAACGATTTTCGGGTCTTGCTCAAACCGGTTTCCGATTGTGTCAATTGGTCGCAAGGCGTTGTGGATATTATATTTTTCGCCGTTGGCGCTTTATTTGTGGCGTCTTGTCGGACGTTTGCTTGTCTGGGTAAATGTCCGACAAATAAGGCAAAAATACGATCCGGTTTAGCCAGTCTGACGTCGGAAACCGTTAGCCGGCGGCCATGGCGGCCGGTTTGCTCTTCCATTGCGTAGGAATGACGCACACGTTGGTCGTTGCGAGGCGATGCGGATTGTGGTTCTTGAGGTTCGCAGAGATGTTCTGTCAGGATATGGTGCGGGTCTACGGCCAATTCGCTAACACATATTGTTCGACGCCTTCTATATAGGGACGCGGACTGCATTGAAATTGAGTTCAAAGGAGCTGGTTCAACCATGCGCTTTGCGAAGAATTTATTGGGGTATCACCTTGTGGTGGTGTTTGTCACGGCGATGGCAACGGCATTCACGCCAGACTTGGCAAAAGCCACCGCCGAAGGCGAACCGGTACCGTGGCAGATGGGCTTCCAGGAAGCGGCGACGCCATTCATGGAAAAGCTTATCGCATTCGACAATATGTTGCTTTGGATCATTACCATCATTTCGGTGTTTGTTCTGGCGCTTCTGCTCTACTGCATGGTTCGCTTTAACTCCAAGGCAAACCCGGTCCCGTCGAAAACCACGCACAACACCCTGATTGAAATCGCTTGGACGGTCATTCCAATCATTGTTCTTCTCGTCATCGCCATTCCGTCGTTCCGGCTGCTCTACTTTGACCGCGCATTTCCCAAGATAGACATGACGATCAAGGCGATCGGAAACCAGTGGAACTGGACCTACGAGTATCCCGACCACGATTCGTTCGAGTTTGACTCGAACATGCTCAAGGACGATGAGCTCAAGGAAGGACAGCCAAGACTGCTTTCCGTCGACAACCAGGTCGTCGTGCCCGTGAACAAGAACATCCGCGTGATCGTCACCGCAAGCGACGTCATCCACAACTGGGCCGTACCGGCATTCGGCATCAAGATGGATGCGGTACCGGGCCGACTTAACGAAGTCTGGTTCAAGGCCACCAAGACCGGAACATTTTATGGTCAATGTTCCGAACTGTGCGGCAAGGACCATTCATTCATGCCGATTGCCGTTCGGGTGGTTTCAGACACCGAATTCGCGGCCTGGGTCGTGAAAGCCAAAGAAGAATTCGCCGCAGCGCCGGCCGGGACGAAAGTTGCAGAACTTGTCTCAGGCGCCGAGCAGTCGCGTTAGAAGATCGAGAAGGGGAACCGATAGTATGGCATCCGAAGCAGCACACGCCGACCACGATCATCATCCGACCGGTTGGCGGCGGTACGTTTACTCGACCAACCACAAAGACATCGGGACGATGTACCTGATCTTCGCGATTATTGCGGGGATTATCGGCGGCATCATGTCGATCATCATGCGCATCGAATTGCATTCGCCCGGAGACGGCATTCTGGGTGGTGACGGTCACTTGTTCAACGTGCTGGTAACCGGTCACGGCCTGATCATGGTGTTCTTCCTGGTCATGCCCGCCATGATCGGCGGATTTGGAAACTGGTTCGTCCCGCTCATGATCGGTGCGCCCGACATGGCGTTCCCGCGCATGAACAACATATCGTTCTGGCTGTTGCCGCCTTCATTCGCTCTGCTTTTGATCTCGGTTTTTGTCGAAGGACCTGCAGGCAACACCGGTGTCGGTGGAGGCTGGACCATCTATCCTCCGTTATCGACCAGCGCTCAACCGGGGCCGGCGATGGATTTTGCGATCCTGTCGCTGCACTTGGCCGGTGCTTCGTCGATCCTCGGGGCTGTCAACTTCATAACGACCATCTTCAACATGCGCGCACCAGGCATGACGCTACACAAGATGCCGCTGTTCGTCTGGTCGATCCTGGTGACTGTGTTCCTGCTCCTGCTGTCGCTGCCGGTTCTGGCGGGCGCCATCACCATGCTCCTGACCGACCGCAACTTCGGCACCACGTTCTTCTCGCCTGAAGGTGGCGGTGATCCACTGCTCTACCAGCACCTGTTCTGGTTCTTCGGTCATCCGGAAGTGTACATCCTGATTCTTCCCGGCTTTGGCATGATCAGCCAGATCATTTCGACGTTTTCCAAGAAGCCGGTTTTTGGATATCTGGGCATGGCTTACGCCATGGTCGCCATCGGGTTCGTCGGCTTTATCGTGTGGGCCCACCACATGTATGCCGTAGGCCTTGATGTGGATACCCAAGCCTACTTCGTGTTCGCCACAATGGTTATTGCGGTGCCGACCGGCGTCAAGATCTTCTCGTGGATTGCAACCATGTGGGGCGGTTCAATCGACTTCAAGACGCCGATGCTCTGGGCGGTCGGGTTCATCTTCCTGTTCACGGTTGGTGGTGTGACCGGTGTCGTGCTTGCGAACGCCGGCGTCGACCGGGCCTATCATGACACCTACTACGTCGTGGCCCACTTCCATTATGTTCTGTCGCTGGGTGCGGTGTTCGCGATCTTTGCCGGATGGTACTACTGGTTCGGCAAGATGACCGGCTACACCTATGACGAAACCATCGGCAAGATCCATTTCTGGGTAACCTTTGTGGGCGTCAACCTGATCTTCTTCCCGCAGCATTTCCTTGGCCGTGCCGGCATGCCACGCCGTTATTCGGACTATCCGGACGCGTTTGCCGGCTGGAACCAGATTTCATCCATCGGTTCCTACATCTCCGGCTTTGCATTCCTGATCTTCCTGTACGGCATGTACAAGGCTTTCGCCCGCAAGGAAAAGGCTGGGGACAACTACTGGGGTGAAGGTGCCACGACACTGGAGTGGACCTTGTCGTCGCCACCCCCGTTCCACCAGTTCAACACATTGCCGCGGATTAAGTAGAATCGGCGGACGTCCTCCTTGCTGGAGGGCGTCCAGCCAACCCTGGCGGTGCACCGGCCGCAGGATTTGGACAGACAGTTAATGACAGATATCGGTTTGAATATCAGTGCCAAAAGCGTTTCCCAGCCCATTGGCGGCATGGGCACGGTGGGAGACTATTTTGCGCTGCTCAAGCCGCGGGTGATGTCGCTTGTCATCTTTACCGCCCTCGTCGGCATGGTCGTCGCACCGGGTGATATTCACCCGGTCATAGCACTGACCGCCCTCCTGGCGATCGCTGTGGGGGCCGGCGCGTCCGGTGCCCTCAACATGTGGTATGACGCCGACATTGACGCCAAGATGCAACGCACGGCGAAGCGGCCGATCCCGAGCGGCCGCATCACGCCGGACGAAGCCCTGGTCTTTGGGGTAACGCTGTCTCTGGGCTCGGTGTTTGTCCTGGGGCTTCTGGTGAACTGGGTTGCAGGGGCGCTTCTGGCCCTGACAATCGGGTTTTATCTGTTCGTCTACACCATGTGGCTCAAGCGCCGCACACCGCAGAACATCGTTATCGGCGGCGCGGCGGGCGCCTTTCCGCCGGTCATTGGCTGGGCGGCTGTGACGGGCGACGTCGGTTTCCAGGGCATTGTCCTGTTCCTCATCATTTTCATGTGGACGCCGCCTCACTTCTGGGCGCTGGCGCTCTACCGCGCTCGCGACTACGAACGTGTCGGCGTCCCGATGCTGCCGGTCGTGGCCGGCCCGGATGCCACGCGCCGCCAGATCCTGTGGTATGCCATTGCCCTCGTTCCGGTGACTTTGCTGCCGTGCGTGCTCGGGTTCGCCGGCGTGCTCTACGGTGTTGTAACTGGTGCCCTGGGTGTTGGCCTGCTGGTCTCCTGCACTCGTGTTTTCCGACTGCGGACCGGCCAGAAGGCCGAACGGGCTGCGCGTCAGCTTTTTGCGTTTTCAATTCTCTATCTTTTCCTGATCTTTGCTGTTCTGCTCGCAGAACAGGGCCTGGGAATCATGGCAGACTGGCACTGGAGTGGAATGTGGAGCGTGTGATGCAGTTGTCCGAAGAACAGTTGAAGCGCCGCCACAAGAGATCTGTTGCAATCGCCTGGATCCTGGCCGCACTCGTCAGCCTGTTTTTTGTTGTCACGATTGTCCGCCTCGGCGGCAACGTTCTTGACCGGCCTCTGTAGGCAGAGGAGAACAGCGGTGAAGGACAAGCAAAAAGCCGGGCTCGACAAGCGCAACACACGCGTTGCCATGGCGGCGTCGCTGGTTGTGGTGCTCATGGTCGGCATGTCTTACGCGGCCGTACCGCTGTACCGGATATTCTGCCAGGTAACCGGTTACGGCGGCACGCCTCAGGTCGCCGATGCCGGGTCATCGGTCGTGCTTGATCGCCAGATTACCATACGGTTCGATGCCAACACGGCGCGAAACCTGGGGTGGACTTTCAAGCCCGCTCAGGGACCCGTGACTTTGAAGGTAGGCGAATCCGGTCTGGCCTTCTACCAGGCGCACAATGACACCGATCGACGGCTGTCGGGCACGGCAACCTTTAATGTAACGCCCGTACAGGCGGGAGCGTATTTCAACAAGATCGATTGCTTCTGCTTTTCCGAGCAGACACTGGAACCGGGCGAAACCGCCCAGATGCCGGTGTCGTTCTTTGTTGATCCGACGATTGTTGATGAACCGGAACTTGATTCGGTCGACACGATCACCTTGTCGTACACGTTTTTTCCATCCGGCGAAGACGACCTGGCACAGGCCGCCGACGTGAATGGAAAAGACAAAAGGACTGTGAACTAGGGCAAACCGCCTGTTGGGAAAACAGGCACATTGTCCTAGAAATATGAAAAGATTGGTCTGGCTGTTTTGTGATTGAAGCCGGCATTGCAGACTGATCTCTGGAAATGAACCGGGTAGGGCATCGTGCAACGTGCACACCGGTTAAACCTGGAGTAGGGGACCATGGCCGACAGCCACGCGAAGAACCACGATTATCACCTCGTCGATCCGAGCCCCTGGCCGGCTGTCGGCGCGGTGGCGGCTTTCATCACGGCCGTGGGCGCGGTGATATTCTTTCATGATATTGGCGGCATCGGACCGTGGGTCCTGGTCATCGGCCTGCTGCTGGTGATGTACACCATGCTCATGTGGTGGATGGATGTGGTCAGGGAAGCCGAAGTTGAAGGCCATCACACCCCGGTCGTCCAGCTTCACTTGCGCTACGGCATGATATTGTTCATTGCCTCGGAGGTGATGTTCTTTCTGGCCTGGTTCTGGGCATTCTTCGATATCAGCCTGTTCCCGGGCGGTACCGAACAGGTCATGCGCGCCGAGCTGACCGGCGGTCAATGGCCGCCGGCGGACATTGCCACCTTCGACCCCTGGCATCTTCCTCTGGTCAACACGCTTATCCTGCTGACCTCGGGCACCACGGTGACCTGGGCACACCACGCCCTGGTTCATGACGATCGCGTTGGCCTCAAGTGGGGACTGATCTGCACCGTCGTGCTGGGCGCCCTGTTCACCTGTGTCCAGGCCTACGAATATGCTCACGCCAGCTTCGGATTTTCCGGACACATCTATGGCTCGACCTTCTTCATGGCTACCGGGTTCCATGGCTTCCACGTGCTCATCGGTACCATATTCCTGTTCGTTTGCCTGCTGCGGGCCATGGCCGGACATTTCAAACCCGAGCAGCATTTCGGTTTCGAAGCGGCCGCCTGGTACTGGCATTTCGTGGACGTGGTCTGGCTGTTCCTGTTCGTTTGCATCTATGTCTGGGCGGCGGGCACACCTGCGGCGCACTGATCGAACTTTAAACAGATCACGCACCTGATCCGGAGCGGCCCGAAACGCGGGCCGCTCCGTTTTCGGTTTTGAGGAAATTGCAGTGAAACAACCCTACCATGGCCCGATCTCACCGGTCTCCGCGGGGCTCAGAGGCAAATGTCCGCGTTGTGGCCGGGGCTCCATGTTTGCAGGATTCCTCACAACCGCTCCGGCTTGCAGGTCCTGCGACCTCGACTTTTCGTTCATGGACAGCGGCGACGGACCGGCGGTGTTCATCATCCTGATTGTCGGCTTCATTGTCGCCGGCGCCGCTTTGCTTGTCGAGGTCAGTTACCAGCCGCCCTACTGGGTTCACGGCGTGCTCTGGCTGCCGCTCGTCGTGGTCCTGACGCTTTTGCTCCTGCGCCCGTTCAAGGGTATTCTCGTGGCCCTGCAATTCAAGAACAAGGCTCAGGAAGGCCGACTGGACAACTAAAACAATGTCGGGTCCGCGGTAAACACGCCCATGCGCTTCAAAATTCTACTCTGGCCCACGCTGGCGGCTGTTCCGGCCCTCGTGGTGCTCGTGGGGTTCGGCAACTGGCAGATGGACAGGCTTTACTGGAAACAGGGGCTGGTCGAACTGGTTGCGGCGCGAACGGCTCGCGAACCCGTCGAAATTCCGGCCCGAGACACGTGGCCAGGGCTGGATCCCAGGCCGCTTGAGTACACGCCTGTCAAGGTGACGGGACGGTTCGACCACAGCCGTGAATTCCACCTCTTCACGTCACTGAGCCGACCGGTCGCCGGCAGATACAAGGGTCCGGGCTACCTGGTGTACACACGGTTCGAACTCGACGGTGGCGGCAGCGTTCTGGTCAATCGCGGCTTTGTGCCTGACCGTCTAAAGGATCCGGCCACCCGTCCGTCCGGCCAGGTGACAGGCATGCGTGAGATCACCGGATTGATCCGCAGTTCCGAAACACAGGCATTGTTTGTGCCCGACAACGACGTTGCCGGGAATGTCTGGTACTACCGCGACCTTGGGGCGATGGCCGCGCTTCTTGGCCGGAACGATGTCGCACCGTTCATTCTTGATCAGCGCGCGCGCGCGATCCCTGGAGGGCTGCCGCAATCCGGCGAAACCAGGCTGGTCTTCAAGAACACTCATCTGCAATATGCCGTGACCTGGTACGGGCTTGCCCTGTGCCTAATCGGTGTCTACGTCGCCTATCACATCAGTGCCAACCGCGCCCTGACCAAAACCGGCGGGGGCCGGGAGCGGTAGTTCTTGCGATGCACCGGCATCGTCGATAGGGTGCCCGGCGCATTTACCAATAGGAATGAGTTGTGAAATACGTCAGCACAAGAGGCGAAGCGCCTGTCCTCGAATTCGAAGATGTTCTGCTGGCGGGCCTTGCCCGTGACGGCGGCCTGTATCTGCCTCAGGCCTGGCCCCAATTCACGCCCGGTGATATCCGTGCCATGGCCGGCCAACCCTATGACAGCGTTGCGTTCGACGTGATCAGCAGGTTTACCGGCGATACCTTCACGGAGTCCGAGCTGAGAGAGATGCTGTCCCAGGCTTACGCAAGCTTCAGCCATCCGGCTGTCACGCCGCTGCGCCAGTTGGGCCACAATACCTGGCTGCTCGAACTGTTTCACGGTCCGACACTGGCGTTCAAGGATGTGGCCATGCAGATCCTGTCGCGGATGATGGATCATGTTCTGGCGAAGCGCGATCGAAGAGTGACGATCGTCGGGGCCACATCGGGCGATACCGGTGGTGCAGCCATCGAAGCGTTCAAGGGCCGCGACGCCATCGACGTCTTCATTCTCCATCCGCATGGCCGGGTGAGCGACGTGCAACGCCGCCAGATGACCTGCGTCGAGGATGCCAATGTCTACAACATCGCCCTCGAGGGTACCTTCGACGACTGCCAGGCAACCGTAAAGGCGCTGTTCAACAATCTGGCCTTGCGGGATCGCTATCATCTTGCAGGCGTCAACTCGATCAACTGG
The DNA here is from genome assembly GCA_021775805.1 of Alphaproteobacteria bacterium. Lineage (GTDB taxonomy): Bacteria > Pseudomonadota > Alphaproteobacteria > Rhizobiales > JAJFHC01 > JAJFHC01. The sequence continues at coordinate 66,142 of JAJFHD010000089.1, forward strand.
GCTCGTATCGTTGCCCAGATCGTCTACTACTTCACGTCGGCGACAGCCTTGGGGGCTCCCGACAAGGCCGTCAGCTTTACAGTTCCTACAGGCAATTTCGGCGATGTTTTTGCCGGCTATGCAGCCCAGCGCATGGGGCTGCCGGTCGGCAAGTTTGTAGTTGCCACAAATGTAAACGACATCCTGCAACGGACCATGACCACCGGCCGTTGCGAAGTAGGCTCCGTTGTCGCCACAACCAGTCCGAGCATGGATATTCAGGTATCGAGTAATTTTGAGCGGCTGCTGTTCGAGGTTTATGATCGTGATGCAGACGCCGTCCGCTCGCTGATGAACAGCCTGGCGCAGTCCGGAGGCTTCGATGTCAGCGAAAAAGCTCTGGCAGCCATGGCGCAGTTGTTTGTGGCCGAAAGAACCGATGAGGATCAGTGCAGTCGACAAATGAAAAACTGTCTGCAGGAAACCGGCGAACTTGTCGACCCGCATACCGCTGTCGGCCTCGCGGCGGCACAGCGGGTGGATGCGGTCAGTGGCCCGATGATCTGCCTGGCAACCGCCCATCCGGCAAAGTTTCCCGATGCGGTTGAGGCGGCAACCGGGATTACACCCCATCTGCCGGATCGCCTGGCAGGCCTCATGGACAAGCCCGAACGGTTCAGTGTCCTGGAGAACGATATCTCCCGGGTCGAAGACTTCATCGACAATCATGCCCGGATTGGCTCCCATGTCGGATAGCGCGAACGTCAGGACCAGCCGTCTTGAGAACGGTATGCGGGTGGTTACCCACGAGATGCCTCATTTGGAAACCGTTGCTCTTGGTGCCTGGGTCAATGCCGGCGCCCGCCAGGAGAGTGCCGGCGAACACGGTGTTGCCCACTATCTCGAGCACATGGCCTTCAAAGGAACCCGGCGCCGTTCGGCCCTTCAGATCGCTCATGAGATTGAAGCGGTCGGCGGCGATTTGAATGCGGCGACGAGCATGGAATCGACGGCCTATTTTGCCCGAGTCCTCAAGGACGATCTGGCTCTGGCCGTGGATGTGCTGGCGGATATTCTGGTCAACCCGGTCTTCGACCCGGCTGAAATGCAGCGCGAATGCGGTGTCATCGTGCAGGAGATTGCCGCCGCGCAGGACACGCCGGACGATACCGTCTTCGACCTGTTCCAGGAGGCGGCTTTCCCCGGTCAGGCGCTTGGCCGCCCTATTCTCGGTACGGTGGAATCGGTTACCGGCTTCCGCGCCGCAGATCTGATGAATTATCGCGATAAGAACTACAACCCCTCCGAGATCGTGTTTGCCGCTTCAGGTGCGCTCGAACATGACCGCCTCGTCGAACTGGCCTCCACGGTACGCTTCGATCATGGTGGCCACCGGGACGGTTCGGTGGCCAGCAGGTATGAAGGAGGAGAACGCCGCCTCGACAAGGATCTGGAACAGGCACATTTCATGCTTGGTTTCAAGGCACCGTCCTATGTGGACGGAGATTTTTATGCGGCCCAGATTCTGGCGAGCGTGTTGGGGGGCGGGATGTCCTCGCGCCTGTTTCAGGAGGTTCGCGAGAGGCGGGGCCTGTGCTATTCGATTTTCTCGTTCTGCTGGGGATTTGCGGACAACGGCCTGTTCGGTGTATACGCCGGCACCTCGCCCGGCGATCTTGAGGAGCTTGTGCCGGTTGTCGCAGGCGAGTTGAACCGGGTGTCTCAGGATCTGACGGAGGAAGAAGTCGCGAAGTCGAGGGCGCAATTGAAAGCCGGGCTTCTCATGAGCCTTGAAAGCTGCTCGGCGCGGACTGAGCAGATCGCCCGTCAGGAACTGGTCTTCAACCGGGTTCTGCCAATTCATGAATTGACGGACCGTGTCGACAAGGTTGATGTTGATATGGTGCGCAGACTTGCTGACCGGATAAGCAACGGCTCCAGACCGACGATTTCGGCAATTGGGCCTATCTCACGGCTTGCATCCTATGACAAAATTGCTGCAAAATTTGGATAAGCCCAAGGATCGGTGGAAAATACAGGCAATCTAGCCATGGCATTCCTGCGTTCAGTGTCGCCAGTCGAAAACGGACCCGTTATTCACGGGGACGGTGTCTACCTTCGGGCACCGCAAATGCCGGATTTCCAGGCCTGGGCCAGTCTTCGCGAACAAAGCCGGGGGTTCCTCATTCCCTGGGAGCCAATCTGGCCACGTGACGATTTGACACGAGGATCGTTTCGGCGCCGGATCAAACGCTATTCCCGCGACATTCGGGAGGACCAGGCCTATCCGTTCTTTCTGTTCAGGGCGGGTGACAATGCCCTGCTGGGCGGGCTGACCCTCAGCAACATCCGGCGCGGTGTGGCCCAGGCCTGCTCCCTGGGTTATTGGGTTGGCGAACCCTACTCACGCAACGGTTACATGAGTTCCGGCGTTCGGGCGATAATACCCTATGCATTTCAGTCGCTTCAATTGCATCGTCTGGAGGCGGCCTGTCTGCCCATCAATGCTGCCTCGATCGCGCTGCTGCGCAAGTGTGGCTTTACCGAAGAGGGCTATGCCCGACGTTACCTTAGAATCAACGGTGACTGGCAGGATCACCTTCTGTTCGCTTTGCTGATAGAAGATTTGAAGGTATGATCAGCGCAACATAGGGGTACGAGATTCACCACGACAGGAGATCAGGTGCCCTGGCCGATAGCTGAGGCTTGTTTTCACCTTCTGGTGAGGCTACCAAGGGTCAACATATTTATCTGTGTAGAAAGTCGTTGAATTGGCAGGCTTGCGAACCGCCATTGTTCTTGCTGCGTGGTTACTGGCCACAGCTTTGGCGGGTTCTGTTGCTCAGGCCCGTGACGTCATCGAATTGCCTCTTGATGCGGTCAGTATCGACGTGCTTTCAGCGGCCGACAAGGCCGAGTCGGCGGACAGGGATACCGTCATCGAGGTCGACGATGGCAATGGTGCAACCCGGCAGGTAACGATTAGGGCGAAAGGCGCTGGTCCCAATCACCGCTGGCTTGTCTTTACCGCAAAGAACCTTAGCCGGAACCCGGTGGCCAGGCTCGTCGCCGTGGGGCGTGAAGGCATTACCGGTACAGGGCTCCAGACACGCACCCGCCTGGCGACCCGGTTTCTCGACGTTACAGCGTCGCAAGGTCCGCGGCCGATCATCAGATCCGACCGCAACACCGACAGTTTTCTGATCGACGTGCCAGCCGGTAAGACTGTGACCTACGCGGTCGAGATCGCCGGCCGCTGGCCCGACACCTTCATACTCTGGACGCCATCGTCGTTTGACTCACAGAAGCGGCGGATCGCCTTTTTCCACGGTTTGCTGATCGGAATCGCTGTTCTCGGAGCGCTATACATTTCGATCCTGTTTATCGTCAGGCGGGCGGTCAGTTTTCCCGCCGCAGCACTGTTTGCCTGGGCGGGCGTGATCTATCTTTGCTACGAACTGGGGTACTGGCCCCTGGGGCTCGATTTTGGCCGTGCCTGGATTACGACGTTCCGCACAATTGCAATCACCCTGATGGCCCTTGGCATCCTGGCAATTCTTCTGACGTTTCTCGAGTTGCAGAAGAGGTGGCCGGCGGCGTCCATGGCAACGATGGTCTTGGCCGGAATCTCCATTCCAATAATGTTGATGTCGTTCTTTTTTTCAGGCCTTGCCTATTTCCTTGGTTGGATCCTTTTTGTTTTGTGCGTTGGTATGGGCTGCTTCCTGATCGGGCGGCTGGCCCTGCAGGGTATGATACGGGCCCAGGTGACGGTTCCGTCCTGGGTGCTGATCTCCGTTTGGACGTTTTTCGCAGCCCTGTTTCAAGCGGGTATTCTCGGTCATGCGCTTGTCGCACCGGGCCTGGCCGCCACACTCGTGCTGGTCATGCTCATGATCGCGTTTACGGTTACCCAATTCGCGTTTGACGCCAGTGTCATCAGCAGCCGCTTCTTCGAAGACAGCGGCCGGCGCGGCCTGGCACTCGCCGGCTCGGAGCAATGTGTCTGGGACTGGCATCAGAATGAGCATTCCCTGTATGTTGGTCCCGAAATTGAAGTGATGCTGGGATTGCACCACGGTGGTGCGGACTATTCCGACCCCGACCAGTGGCTTGATCTGATCCATCCCGCTGACCGCGTCGGATACATCTCCGCCGTAGAAGCGGCCATCCAGAGGGGGCGGGGCACGTTCCGCCAGATGTTCCGGTTGAGACGCAACGACGGCGCCTACAGGTGGTTCCAGCTGCGTGCCCGCGCCATGACCGATGAACACGGCCGTTCGATCCGGTGCATCGGCACTCTGGCCGACGTCACGGCACACAAGGCCGCGGAGGAACGGCTGTTGCGGGACGCGGTGCACGACAGCCTCACCGGCCTGCCTAACCGGGCCCTGTTCATGGATCGTCTGCAACAGGTCATCAAGCAGTATCATGGCGACAAGGAACGCCAACTGGCCATATTCGTCGTCGATATCGACCGCTTCAAGAATGTAAATGATGGTTTGGGGCATGCCGTCGGCGACAGCCTGCTGTTGACCATGGCAAGACGGATGAAGCGCTGTCTGGGCCCCAACGATACCCTGGCGCGCATTTCAGGCGACCAGTTCGGGATCATATTCACGTCACGTCAGCACAGCGGTGAAACCGGGGCTCTCGCGGAACAGATTCGCCTGGCAATCGGTGCCCCTGTCAAGCTCAATCCAAGAGAAGTGTTTCTCACCGCCAGCATCGGCATCGCCCAATACAACGGCAAGATCGATTCATCGGAAGAACTTCTCAAGGACGCCGAAATAGCGCTCTACCAGGCCAAACGCATGGGCAAGAACAAGATTGAGTTCTTCCGAACCAGCATGCGCGACGACCGCACCAACAGGGTGACACTTGAGTCGGATCTGCGTCGCGCGCTGGAACGCAATGAAATGGAGTTGATGTATCAGCCCGTGGTGCGCCTGGCTGACATGAAGGTGGCGGGTTTCGAGGCGTTGCTGCGCTGGCAGCATCCGCAACTGGGCCTGCTCAATCCCGACGATTTCATCGGAATCGCCGAAGAGACCGGGATGATTGCGGACCTCGGACGATTTGCGCTCAACGAAGCGGCAAGGCAGCTTGGAACCTGGCAGCGGGCCTTTACGCCGAGCGATCCGGTCTTTACCAGCGTCAATGTTTCGAGCCGTCAGATTCTGGGGCAGGACCTTGTGGAGGATGTCGAACTCATTCTGAACCGTGCCGATCTGGTGGAAGGTTCCCTCAAGTTGGAGATCACGGAATCCCTGGTCATGGAGAACATGGAGCTGTCGGCGAAGATCCTCGAGCGCCTGATTTCCCTTGGAGCCGGCCTGTCGTGCGACGACTTCGGAACCGGTTATTCATCGCTGGGCAACTTGCAGAGATTTCCATTCGACACCATCAAGATCGACCGGTCGTTCCTGAACAACAGCAATCCCGACGACCCGGCATCGGAGATCATTTTGAACTCGATCGTGTCACTGGCGCATGATCTCGAGATGGACGTTGTCGCCGAAGGGGCGGAAACCCAGGAAGACATTGAACTTCTGCGCGCGCTGGGGTGCGAATATGTACAAGGCTTCTATTTCGGTCAGCCGATGAGTTCCCAGGAGGCCCTGGCCTACCTTGCGGGCAAGCCCGCGGAGTGGACTTGATCCACTGCGCCGGACAATAGCGGGCCCACCGATCAAGTGCCTGGACAACAGCGCCGCTGTCCAGTCCAAGCCCGGTCAGGCGTGTCCGGCGTCCATCGACAGCAGCGCCGGATCGACCCCTATGCGTGACATCGCCATCTCGTATTTGGCTTCGAGATCGGAGGTAAAGATAAGCGCCTCATCCGCTTTGCAGTGGAGCCATCCGTTTGACTGGATTTCACTTTCGAGCTGCCCGGGTCCCCATCCCGAATATCCCAGCGCCAGCAAGGCCTGGCGCGGTCCCTGATCCGATGCGATCGCCCGCAGCACTTCGATCGTCGCTGTCAGGCCGACGCCGTCGTCGATCGGCAGTGTGCAGTCGGAGGAGAAGTAATCCGAAGTGTGGAGGACGAACCCGCGCCCGGTTTCCACCGGTCCGCCCATCTGAACGGGCATGTTCATGGCCTGAGAGGAAAGTTCGATCTTGTCCCCGGTCGCAACGATTTCCAGGCGTTCCAGCAGGTCGGCAAAGCTGATATCGCCGGCCGTCTTGTTGACCACGATGCCCATGGCGCCTTCGGCAGAATGGGCGCACAGATAGATGACCGACCGCTCGAAACGCGGGTCGCCAATGTTGGGCATGGCAATGAGCATTTGCCCGTCCAAATAATCCGCATCCTGAGTCGATTCGACCGACATGGTTCCATTCTATCTGTTTGCGGTTAAGAATATCGCGAAAATTTGTTTAGTGAAAGGCGCTGGTCGATTCCAATTCTAACAAATGATTGATTGATCGTGACCTGAATTAGCCCCACATGAGCGATTTCTTGGGATAAGTTACGAAATATGAGAAAGACAAGTATGAGAAATCCCGCCTCCATGTGTTTGGTCTTGCTGATGTTTGCGGCGAGTATCGGCGACGCGCCGGCGGCCGCGCCCGAAGCGAGCGATTGGGTGGAAACGCCCTATAGCGGCATCAGGCTGATCGCCGGCGCCATGCATGGCGACACCCTTGAAGTTGGCGTCCAGATTCGCATGAAGCCGGGCTGGAAGACATACTGGAAGGTTCCCGGCGATTCAGGTGTACCGCCGTTTTTCGATTGGTCGCGGTCATCGAATGTTGCGTCGGCCAGAATTTTGTATCCGGCACCCAAACGTTATGTCGATCAGTACGCGACAGCTATAGGCTACAAGGACGAGGTTGTTTTCCCGGTTCAGCTCACACAGGTTTCGAAGGCGATGCCGACAATTGCAAAGGTTACGGTCGCCTATGCGGTCTGCAGCGACATTTGCCTTCCGGCAAGTGCCGACCTCACCTTGAACCTGGCAAAAGCCCCGCGCGCGACAACGACATCGTCGGCACTTATTGCGCGATACAGGAAAAAGGTTCCTGCTACCGACGCTAAGGAAAGCCATCCCCGGATTGCCTCGGCCCGGGTGACGGGTTCCGGCAAGGACGCGCGCCTTATGCTGGAAGTCGATCAGAAGGCCGGATCGCCGGATGTGGAGATATTCGTCGAAGGGCCGCCGGAATTCTATTTTGCCGAACCCAGGAGGCAACCGCAATCGGGCCTCGACGGAACGGCCAGATATTCGATGGCGGTCGACGGTGTCACGTCTTCCGATACCCTGAATGGCCGGAAACTTCTTTTCACGGTTGTCGGCGATCAGGGGGCCCTCGAGCAACAGCTTCCCGTCAACTGAAAACGGTGTACATTTCGAGATGCAATTTGCCTTCGCGGATGGCATAAACGCGCGCAGGAACACTTTGTCGTTTTCAAATTCCATTGATACCAGGAGGAGCAAGCATGCCCACGAGCGTTGGCGACCAACTGCCGGAAGTCACTTTCACCCAGATGACGGGTGACGGCCCTCAACCTGTAACCACCAAAGACATTTTCGGTGGCCGCAAGGTCGTCATGTTTGCTGTTCCAGGGGCCTTCACACCGACTTGTCACCGTTCTCACCTGCCGGGCTTTATCCAGAATGCCGCAGCGCTGAAGTCGAAAGGCGTCGATGCGATTGTATGTGTGTCTGTCAATGACGTCTTTGTAATGGATGCCTGGGCAAAACAATCCGGCGGCGACGATTCAATCATGTTCCTGGCCGACGGCAATGCGGATTTCGCGAAAGCCATCGGGCAGGAACTGGATGCCTCCGGATTCGGTATGGGAATTCGTTCCACCCGCTACTCGATGATCGTCGACGACGGCGAAGTCGCGGCGCTGAACGTCGAACCGCAGGCAGGCCAGGCGGATGTCAGCGGCGCTGAGGCAATTCTAGAACAATTGTAGGCGCCGGCATTCGATATGCCGCTTTGACAAATCCGATCGCCGGGCGGTTTTTTCCCCGTTGTGTGACCGCGGTTCACCAACCCAACGACATCCGTAACTGTCAGGAAAAACCTTGGCGACATCGAGAGTTCGTTGCAATTCAGGGAAGAGGTGCCATCAGCGGGTCGTCCGCGTATGATGAGCGGTGTTAACTGTGGTTTGTTGAAACTGCGAACTCTGAACAACAAGTGACGGTTCAAAAATGGTCGATGGTCACGTTGGCGACGAGCAGGTGGATGCTCAGTCCAGCGACGTCAAACTGAAGGTCTTCATCTCGTATTCGCGCACTGATTCGGAAGTCTTTGCCGATGAATTGGCAGGCGGGCTTGAATTTCAAGGCGGCTTCGAAGTTCACCTCGACCGCCATTCAATTGTTGAAGGGGAAGAATGGAAAAGTCGGCTTGGTTCATTAATCGCTGACGCCGACACTGTCGTGTTTGTCATTTCTCCAAGTTCGGTAAACTCTCCCATTTGCCAGTGGGAGGTCGATGAGGCTGTTCGCTTGTCCAAGCGAATCCTGCCGGTTCTGTGGATTGCGCCTGGAAAGGATGCGGCTGTCCCGGCCCAGTTGGCGGAACTCAATTACACGCGCTTCGACGAGGGCCGTTCGTTCATTGGTGGCCTTAAGTCTCTGGCAACGGCACTGACCACCGACCTCCCGTGGTTGCGCGAACACACCAGGCTGCTGGCCCGTGCACTGGAGTGGGACCGCGCAAACAGGGTCGAGAACCGGATGCTCTCCGGTTCAGATATTCTTGATGCCAAGCAATGGGCCGCCAAACGCCCCAACGGTGCACCGCAGCTCACCAGCCTGCACCTGGAATACATTCAAACAAGCGAGGAGGCGGAGAAACTGCGCAATGACGCGCGGTTGCGCCAGAATGAAGAACGCGCGAGGCTGCTGAAGGACGCCGAGCACGCGGCTCAGGAACGCACGGAAGCACTGACCAGGGCGGAAGACGCCTTGAAGGTCACTGCCACGTTGCAGCGCCGCCAAGCCGTCGGTGTCGCAGTGGCTTTCATCATTCTGGCCGCCATTGCGTGGTTTGGATACGGCATCGTTCAGGAGCGCCGGACCATATCGCTCGAAGCGGGCCGGGAAGATATCCGCGGTCAGGTCATTTCATATGCCACCGCACGCGGCGAACACGCAGCAGACAAGGCAAAGGGACACGAGACGTCTCCTTACACTACGGTCGTTTCGCAAACACTCAAACAGCCTAATAGAAACATTGTCGATGCGCTGGTTGCGGCACACAACGAGGTGGCGGAGATCTCCGAATTCTCACAACGTCCACTGTTGTCGACGAGTATGAATGGACACATCTACTTAGGCCAGCAACCGGTTACACGCAAAAAGAGAGCCATTATCGTATCCGTTGATGACCCAAATCTGGATGGCCGGTGGTTACTTACCGGACCGAAGCATGATGCCGAGGCAATTGCGAAATCGCTGAAGACAACCGGGTTTGCAGACAATGAGATTCAACGCTTGCACAATGTGGACCGCATGACTATCGAATCGGCGATTGAAAAAGCCGGTCGTGAATTGCGAACGACCAAGGATGCAAATAAGGATAGTCCGGAAGAACGGTTGGTTCATTACATTGGCTTGAGCCAAGTCGAAAAAACGCCCGCGCCCGCCACCTCCTTTGAAGTCGAGCAAGTGGCGGCGCCAGCTAACACCTTACTGTTCTTTTTCTTTTCGGGTCACGGTGTCGAAGTGAAGGGTCTCGACTATTTGATTCCAAGCCTGGCGGGGGGACGCGTCGGCGCTCCACAAGACATCGTGCGCGATGGGGTTAACGTATCGATTTTGATCAGGCGGATCGACGATACTGCGGCGGCCTCGATCGTGCTGCTCGACACCCATTTTCCCAAGCTATTTGGCGACAATACGCGCTGAGACTTTAGCTATTGGGATTGTTGAGATTTGATCTATTTTTTGAATCTCTCCATACCTTCTCTGGCGAGTTCGTCGGCGCGCTCGTTGAGAGGGTGCCCGGCATGGCCCTTGACCCAGTGCCAGGAAATCTGGTGGCCGGTGATGGCGTCGTCGAGCGCCTGCCACAGGTCGACATTCTTCACCGGTTTCTTCGCTGCCGTCCGCCAACCGTTCTTTTTCCAGCGTTCCATCCACTGGGTTATGCCGTCCTTCACGTAGACCGAGTCGGTATGCAGGTTCACTGTGCAGGACCGCTTGAGAGCGCCAAGCGCCTCGATTGCTGCTGTCAGTTCCATTCGGTTGTTGGTTGTGTCGGCGGCGCCGCCTTTCAACTCTTTCGACGTCTCGCCATGCATGAGAATGGCCCCCCAGCCGCCCGGACCAGGATTTCCCGAACAGGCGCCGTCGGTATAGATTTCAACCGCCGATTTTGTTGTTGTCATTCCCGGTCGATTCCATATTCGGAAACGCTTTGAACCTTCCGGTGAAACCGCAGCTTGCGCAGGTACTCGATCGGGTCCTTTGGCACCACAAGGGCATCTGCGGGCGTGTTTACCCAGTCGTAGAGCCTGGTCAGGAGAAACCGCATGGAAGCGCCTCTGGCCAGAAGCGGCAGGGCGTCGTACTCGGCTTGCTCAAGTTTGCGGGCCTTGTTGTAGGCGACCAGGAAGGCCCGCGCCTTGGTGATGTTGAAGGAACCGTCGGTTTCGAAACACCAGGCATTGAGACAGATGGCAATGTCGTAGGCAAGGATGTCCGTACAGGCGAAATAGAAATCGATGATCCCCGACAGGCTGTTGTTCAGGAAAAAGACATTGTCCGGAAAGAGATCGGCATGAATTATTCCGGTCGGCAGTTCTGCCGGCCAGAATCCCTCCAGATCCGTCAACTCCTGGTCAATCTCGTCGGCCAGGCCATCATGCACCGAATCGGCGTGGTCGCGGCACTGTTCAAACAAGGGCCGCCAGCTCATATGAGATAGTGTATTCTGGCGCAGGCCCGCAAAAGACCGTCCTGCAAGATGGAGAGAAGCGGTGGAGCGGCCCAGTTCACCGCAATGATGGTTGGTCGGCCGCCTGACCCACATGCCTTCAAGAAAAGTGATCAGCGCCGCCGGACGTCCGGCAAGCTGCCCCAATGTCGGGCCGCTGGTCTGTTTGAGCGTAATCGGGCAGGGGATGCCCTGGAATGCCAGGTGATCCATCAGTCCAAGAAAGAACGGCAATTCGTCGGGATCGACGCGCTTCTCGTATAACGTCAGGATGTAGGATCCCTCGGTCGTCTGGACAAGATAGTTGGTATTCTCGACGCCTTCAGCAATGCCCTTGTAGGAGAGCAGATCACCCACGTTGTACAGCGAGATAAACGTGGCAAGTTCGTCGTCGGCAACTTCGGTATAAACTGCCATCGGTTACTCCGCAGCCGCCGTCCGCAGTTCGCGCGGAAGTTTGAACGAAACATTCTCTTCAGCGGTACGTACTGTTTCGACCATCACGGAAAACCGCGTCCGGCAGGCCTCGACAATGGCCTCCACAAGGACCTCCGGCGCCGATGCGCCGGCTGTGATTCCAAGAGTATCGGGGTGTCCAACCTTGTCCCAGTCGATGTCCTGGGCGCCCAACACCAGCATGGCGCGGGGGCAACCGGCACGCTCTGCAACTTCCACCAGACGCTGGGAATTCGAGCTGTTCGGTGCACCGACGACGAGCACGACATCGCACTGTTCCGCGATCGACTTCACAGCCTGTTGGCGGTTTGTCGTCGCATAGCAGATGTCTTCCTTGTGTGGTCCAACGATCTCCGGGAACCGCGACTGCAGAATGTCGACGATCTGTTTTGTGTCATCGACCGAGAGCGTCGTCTGTGTGATGTAGGCCAGTTTCGCCGGGTTTTCAGGTTTGAAATTCTCGGCATCTTCGGCCGTCTCGATCAGGGAAACCGCACCGGCCGGCAACTGGCCCGTCGTGCCGATAACCTCCGGATGGCCTTTGTGCCCGATGAGAACGATCTCCAGACCTCTTTCGAAGTGGCGCTCCGCTTCCATGTGCACTTTCGATACCAGCGGGCAAGTCGCATCGAGAAAGAACATGTTGCGCCGTTCGGCAGCTTCCGGAACCGATTTGGGAACCCCGTGAGCCGAGAATATTACAGGGGCGTCGCCGTCTGGGATCTCGTCCAGTTCTTCAACAAAAATAGCGCCCTTGTTGCGCAAGTCCTCGACCACGTGACGGTTGTGCACGATTTCATGCCTGACATAAACCGGCGCGCCAAATTTTTGCAGGGCAAGCTCGACAATCTGCACGGCACGGTCGACGCCGGCACAAAATCCTCTAGGCTCGCACATCAGTATCCGCACGGGGTGTCGTGTGTCTTCCGTCATGTTTGCCATTGTACACTAGTTGTATCGACAGTTGGGTTGTGAAGGGTATAGCAGCATGGCGTGACGTCATGTCAAGCCATCTGCAGCTTCGTTGACAGCTTGTTTCAGGGACAATTGCAGACAGTGACATGTTCGGCTCAACACCACGAATTGCCACCCAAACCGTGCAGGAGGGCTTTAGGGCTTTCCGCAGGGCAGGACTGAGCGGTTCTAGTACGCGCCCAGCGCTTTGGCAATCCAGTCCGTAGATACTTCCAGACCGCCTGTCAGCCCGAGGCCGACACTTGTCCGGCCCTTGATCTCGACGCTGCCTGCCGTTGCCGGGTTGAACTGCGGCCGGTTCGTGTTGATCTCGGCCGAGCCTTTGACGCGCAACTTCACCCCCGGGTTGACCAGGTAGGACAATCCGGCGCCGGCGCCTGTCTTGATGGCGAAAAACGATTTTGACTTGCTGGCAGTGCCTTGGGTGATTGCCGGGCCCGATTGTGTCAGATCGACGTCGGCATCGAGAACACCGGCACTGAAATTGAAGTTTGCCAGAAACTGCAGTCTGTCGGACACAGGCTTTCTAAAGGCGATGCTGGCGCTCGGTCCATAGTAGTTGGAGTTGGTTTCGACCCTGTTGCGGAACGCAAAGACATTGGCGTTGTTGTTGCCGCTCAGCGTCATGGTGTAGTCGTGATCCTGGCGAAGAGCCTCGAAGTTGAAACCAATCCCGCCCAGGACGACCAACCCGTTTGTCCCGCCGTTGGTCACGATTCCAAGCTCTCTGAGGAAACCGGTGATATCCGTTATGGCCTCAACCGACGCATCGTAACTGTTCACGTCCTGCTTCACGGTAA
>JAJFHD010000090.1 GCA_021775805.1 Alphaproteobacteria bacterium
TCCACTTCTCCTACCAGCCCGATCTGAGTACTGCCGAAGAACTGGCCCCCCTGACCGATCAGGGCCAGTTCGATGCCGTCATCGCTGCCGCCACGTTCCTGCCTGAAACGTCATTGTTTGCCGAAGGTGGTGTCCGAATCGGTGCCGGCACCGGCAACATGGGGTCGAAGTCCTGGGGCGGCGGCAATGGTGTCGGTGGCACAGCACCCTTGATGAACACGCCAAGTTTCAACAGCCGGGCTACCGCTCACATGGTTTTCAAGTCGCTGTTGCGGGTCATGCCCGATCTGCCGGTCGACACACTGCATGAGCGGGTCGTCGCCAACAGCTTCGACACCGGCAAGAATCTGCGCGATTTCCCCACCGAGAAGCTCGAAGGCAAGACCATGGCGGTGATCGGTTTCGGCAACATCGGCCGGGAGGTCGCGGTGTTGGCGAGGACGTTCAATATGAACGTCAAGGTTCATGCCAGGCCGGGCCATCAGAAGTGGATCGAGTCTGAAGGTTTTGTCTACGCGCCTTGCCTTGAAACGGCGGCCGATGGTGCCGACGTTATCAGTCCGCACACAGGCCTAGGCGCTCTCGACGCTTCGACCGGTACGTTCGCCAATGCCGGGATCATCGACGATGCCATACTGAACCGTCTGAACGATGGCGCGGTGGTCGTCAACTTTGATCGCGGTGAAGTCATTGACGCAGATGCCCTCGATCGTGCCCTGCAAAGCGGTAAGGTGCGGTACGCCTGTATCGATGCGGACATCTTTAAGAACCCCGAAAACGGGGAGTTGTCCGGCCCGATGGTTCCCTATCTGGCGCTGGAAGCCCGTCACCGCGGCCGGATGGAGTTGCTGCCACACGCGGCTGCCGACACTGAGCACGTTTCCCGCGTCGAAGGCGCCAGACAGGCGGTCGACCAGATCTGCGAGGCAATCCGCCACAAGGGGGTCACCAACCTCAAGGGCGACCTGCCGGCAGGCTACACGAACAGTGGCGCAATTACGGTCAATGGTGTCGGTAAGGTGACCAAAAACAGCCTGGAACGGTGTGCGGACGAACGCGATGTTCCCGGTGAGCTGAGAGAGCTCACCGAATACATGGCCGCTGTATGGGGGGCAATTTCAGCCACTGAAGACCCGGACAGGCGTCAGGAACTGCTTGACGGTTACGGCGAGCAACTGGTCCTCAGTTCCAATCGCTATGCGACGATTATGGATAAATTGGGGCTCAAGGGCCCGTTTGCCTGACTCGGTCGGACGATTGCACGAAAGAGAATTTTGCTGTCATATACGTCTGCTGTGACGTTGCTGCGGTCCGGGTGAGGGAGGGGCCGGCGCAACTCTGTTTTGTATGTGCACGCCATGAAGATTACTGACGATTCTCTGTATTGCCCGACATCGTACCTGTTGTGGGCGATGCGACCCGGCGACGGCTCACCGGCAAGCGTCGTGCATAAAGCCTATGCCCGGGAGTTCTGGAAGGAGCGTTCCCTTCCACAACGCTTTGTTGTCTTGCTCCGGTTCGTGACCTGGCCGTTTATCGTCCTTCTGGCGGTACTCTATTTCACGACCAGGAACGGCCCCGAAATCGCGCAGCGATCCGGACGTGGCATCATGATGCAGGTGGTGGATCAGTTTCGGCTGGCAGCCTGCTTCGGGATTTTTCCGCCGTGGTACTACATGTTCGAGTTGCATCTTAAGAAAAACCGAATTCGGGCACAAGACTATCTGAGCCGCTACGAAACCAAATATAACCTCAGCGAACTGCTGAAACGCTATGTCGAGCGGACAAGCGGCGAGCTTCTGAACAACAAGGCGCTGTTTGCGTCGGTCTGCCGGGACAACGGCGTGCCGACGCCCAGGGTCGTGGGCGTCGCCGAGGATGGCGTCTTTGAGTTTACTCAACCGGGGTGCGGGCGGCAGAATGAAATGAGTCTTTCCGGAGCGGATCTGTTCGTCAAACCTCTTCGCGGCAAGGGCGGCAGGGGGGCGTTGCGTTTTAACGCTGCGGGTCGGGACTGTTATGAAACCGGCGGGGGCGACATGCTTTCGGCTTCGGAACTGATCGAGCACCTGGGCGAATTGTCCAGGGAAAAGCCGCTTGTGGTCCAACATGCCCTGACCAGCCACGCGGACATACGCGACCTCTCCGGCAGCGCGCTGTCGTGTGTCCGAACAGTGACTTGCCAAAACGAGGGCGGCGGGTTTGAGGTAACCAATGCCGCCTTTCGCATGGCTCTTCGCGACGACACTGTCGTCGACGGCCTGCATCGCGGCGGCATCGTGTCCAGGGTCGATGTTCAGACCGGCGAACTCGGGCTGGCGACCGACCTGGGATTTACGCCGCACGTGGGGTGGTGCGAGCAGAACCCGGTAACCGGCGTACAGATTGCCGGCCGGGTCTTGCCTCACTGGCCTGAACTTCTTGCGGTCGCCGTAAAGGCGCATGCCGCGTTTCCGCACAAGGTAGCGGTCGGATGGGATATCGCGATTACGCCCGATGGGCCGGTTGTCGTGGAAGGCAACGGATCGCCCTGTGTCGATATCATTCAGCGTGTCGATGAACCCATGGGTGCCACCCGTTTCGGCCAGCTATACGCCTATCATGTCGCAAGGGCGGTCGAACGTGCCGAGGCCGATAGAATCTCCGGTCCGCAACCGGTATAAAGCCTGCCGGTTCACGCCACAGCGTCCTCGGTATCCTGATGTTCGAAAATCGACGTGTAGCCCTTTGACCAGTCCGGCGGCAGGCGCAGTTTGAGGTCGTCGTGCTGGGCGTAACGGGCGGGCCGGCCGCGCAGAATGGTTCCCGTATAGGAGTTGCCCCAGGTCATCGGCGTGTAGGACATCGAGTCGGCGGCGGACAGGCCATGAATGAGCAGGGGACGACTGCGGTCCGACAGGTTCGGGCCCGAACTGTGGACGGTCAGGGGGTGAAGAAGGATCGCATCGCCCGCATTCATCGGGATTGAAACCGCATCACCGGCGCCTGCCTTCCTGAGATCGCCGTCGCTGATCTCACCGGTCCAGTTATCGTTGTCATCGTAATGTTCGAAGATCTCGCGGCGATGACTTCCGGGCACGACTTTCAAGGGACCGAGTTCCTCGGCCACGTCATACAGTGAAATCAGCACCTGAATGGTGCCCACATTGGTGTGCGGGTAGAAGGCAAGATCCTGGTGCCAGGCCACTTTTCCGGCAGGTCCGGGCGGCTTTACGTTGATCATCGAGTCCCGGTACTTGACGTCCGGTCCAAGCACGTCGGCGCCAAGGTCGGCAAGAGGCGAGTCCTTCGCAATGCTCCAGAAAACCGGATCCTGATCCGGCAGCCGCTCGACCCGCAGCACGCGCGGTTCGCTTGCTGTGTGTTCTTTGTGAATCGAGAACCATTGGTTTGATCCGTCGAGCCGCCGGCTACGGTCGATTGCCGCGCCATAGGCATCCCTGCCGGTCTTGAGCCAGTCGCCATCAAGCAAGCCTTTGCATAACGCAAAACCCTGGTCGAAATAGCGCTTCCGCTGGTCCTGGCTGAGAATTCTGGGCGGATGGGCAAGGATGTCCTGTTGCAACATTGATAACTCTCGCATTTCCTGGCGCTTGTTGAATTTCATCGGCGATAACAAATCTGAAAAACCGACGCGGCACGTCTGTTATCATGTGTTTTGCCGCACCAATTCGCAAGTGAGGAAAAGCGATAGCTGAACCCGGTAAAAAGCTCCTGCTGAACACGGACTCAAAAGTCCATGCCCTGTCGTGGGACGACACCGGCCTGCCGTTCTCCGAAACATTTGGCGATCAGTTCTTCTCCAGCGAAGACGGCCGTGCGGAAACCGTTCATGTCTTCCTGAGAGGCAACGGTCTGCCTGGCCGATGGGACGGTCGCGAGAGAGTTTCCATCGCCGAGCTTGGGTTTGGAACAGGGCTGAATTTTCTCGAAACCTGGTGGCAATGGACGAGGACGCGCGGCAGGCATCAGCATCTCGCCTTCACATCATTTGAAGCCTTCCCCCTCGAAGTGGCGGCAATCGCGCGCGCGCTTTCGGGCTGGCCGGATCTGGCGCCGTTGGCTGGCCGTCTCCTGGACTTCTGGCCAGCTCTGAGTAGCGAGCCGACAGCCTGGGCGATGGATGAGCAAACCACCTTGATGGTCGTCCGGGCGCCGGCCCTCGACGGAGTCGAACGCTGGCATGGTCCAGCCGATGCCTGGTATCTCGACGGGTTCTCGCCGGCAAAGAATCCGGACATGTGGTCCGATGCATTGATGGATTTGGTGTTCGATCGGACCAGCCCCGGCGGTACATTTGCCACATACACCGTTGCCGGCTGGGTGCGGCGGAACCTTATGGCCGCAGGGTTCGAAGTCGCCAGGGCGCCGGGTTTCGGCCGTAAGCGTGAAATGCTGACCGGTTTCAGGCGCGCGGCTGGTGCCAGCCGGTCATAGATCCGTACTATTGACCGTCAACCAGGGCCTGGACGGCAACATAGTCAGTCTTGCCGGTACCCAAGACCGGGATCGCATCGACAGTCACGATCGTGCGCGGGATCATCAACTCCGAAATACCCCGCGCCTGCCCATCGGCCAGCAGTGCCTTGCGTTCTGCGCCGGGCTTTGTCGACACCAGAACAACCTGCTCGCCCTTGCGGGCATCGGGGATGGCGACGGCGGCGTGATCATGACCCGGCCAGGCCTCTGCCGCGTGGGCCTCGACCGCCGTCAGGGACACCATCTCGCCTGCAATCTTGGCAAACCGTTTGGCCCTGCCGGCAATCGTGACGAACCCGTCCGCGTCTATTTCGACGATATCGCCGGTATCGTACCATCCGTCCTGCGGCGGTTCGATGACGCCGGGGTTCTCGTGTCGCAGGTAGCCCAGCATGATGTTGGGCCCCGACACGGACAGCCGCCCGCCTTTCTCGATACCCGGCACCGGCTCGAGCTTGTAGTCGATGCCGGGCAGGATGCGCCCGACGGTACCTGCCTTGAACTGCATTGGCGTGTTGGTGGAGATCGCAGGCGCCGTCTCGGTCGCGCCGTAACCTTCGAAAATTCGCAGGCCGAACCGGTCCGACCAGGTCTGGCGGGTTTCGGGTTTGAGCCGCTCGGCGCCGGCAAAAATATAGCGCAGGGAATAGAAATCATAGGGGTGGCTGGCCCGGGCATAGCCTGCCAGAAACGTATCGGTGCCGAACATTATGGTGGCATTTGTATCGTAGATCAGTTCGGGCACAATCCTGTAATGCAGCGGAGACGGGTAGAGGAATGTCCGGATCCCCGACAGGACAGGCAGGATCAGCCCGCCGGTCAGACCGAACGAATGAAAGATCGGCAAGGCGTTGAACACCGTATCGGTCGGATTGAAATCCACCCGCGCCGACAGCTGGTAACGGTTGGCCTGGATGTTTCCGTGACTGAGAACGACGCCTTTTGGAACACCTTCAGATCCGGATGTGAACAGAACGACAGCCGGATCTGAAGGACCCAGTCCGCGTGCGGCGCGGCGGTGGGCAAGGCCCGAAAACGCCGTGTCGACCAGTCCCCGGACCTTCGCGCCCGTGCTGACGCTGTCGCGCAGGTCCTCAAGCATGATCACGTTGCGCCCGGCACCAATGGCATCGACCGGATCGTGCAGCTTGCCCATCTCGACAAAACGCCGTGAGGTGAGCACAGTCATGATCTGCGCTGTCTCGCACGCGGCAACCATGTTCCTGGAGCCCGCCGAAAAATTCAGCATGGCCGGCACCCGTCCGAAGGCCTGCAGGGCAAAAAACGTCACCACGCCGCCGATCGAATTGGGCAACAGAACGCCGACCCGTTCGCCCGGTTCGGTGGTTGAGGCAATCTTGCGTCCCAGAATGAAAGCACCCAGAATGATCTTTCTGTAGTGCGCCGGCGCGCGTTCGATATCCTCGAGGATGACGTGTTTCGATCCGTGTATCTTGCGGGCCTCGAGCAGCGCCTCAAACAGGGTGCGGTCCTTGTCGCTGGTTTCGAAAATCATGTCGGCCATCACGTCATAGAGCTTGGCGCCAATCTGCTGGCGCCGCGCCCGCCCCCGGATGTCGTCGGAGATGTTGAATCGCCGGGGCTCCAGAAAGGTGAGCGTCAGTTTGGGGAACCAGCGCAACCGGAGTTTGCCCTTGAGTTTGGAGAATTTTGAATATTGGGCACCGTCGATGCGGATCGGCAGCAGGCTGGCATCGGCCAGGTTGGCGATCGCGCCGGGACCTTCGTAGACCTTCATCAAAGCGCCGGTGACGGTGATCCGGCCTTCGGGAAAGATTACGCACTTGCGCCCTGTCTTGACCGCTTTTGCCATCGTGCGGGCGGCAAACGGATTGGTCGGATCGATCGGCAGCAGGTCGAAAAACAGGAAGGCAGGCTTGACCCACCATTGCTTGGCGATATGGGTGTTAATGGCAAAAACCGCCTTGTCGGGGAGAAATGCACCAAGCAGCGGGCCGTCCAGCAGGGAGGTGTGATTGGCGACGATCACCACCCGGTCGCCCGCCTCGTGGTAGTTTTCCATACCCCGGACTTCAACGCGGTGCACCACCCTGAAATAAGCAGCGGCAAATCCCTTGACGGTCTCCTCAGGTAGCAGTCTGCAGATGTAGGCGGCGACGACGGTGTTTCCCAGCGCCGCCGTCAGAAAAATCTGCGGGATCGTGAAACCCATGGCCAGCATCGCGACTGTCGCCAGCGCCGACAGCACCAGGAAGGCGGCATTGATGACATTGTTGCTGGCGATGATGCGCGAACGGTGCTCAGGAGCGCTCCAGTTCTGCAGAATGGTGTACAGCGGCACGATGTAGATGCCGCCGAAAATCGACACCATCGCAAGGTCGAACAGGACCCGCAGACCTCCCGGCTGAGCTGGAAAGGCGAAGGCGTCGAAAAGTTCCGTGTCCGGCGACATGCGGACGCTGGCAAAATAGAGGTCGATGCAGAACACCGACATGCCGATGGCGGCCAGGGGCACGAACTTTGCGGATACTTCTCCCGACAGGAGCTTGTTGCACAACAGCGAACCGACACCGATGCCGACCGAAAACACGGTCAGGAACAAGGTAACCACGGTTTCGTCCGCACCGAGTGTTTCCTTGGCATAGTTGGGAAACTGCGCCAGGAAGATACCGCCGAACAGCCAGAACCAGGAGATACCCAGTATCGCGCGGAATATGCCGACCTGACCGTAGGCATGGCGCACGATTGCCGCGGTTTCCGTGAACAGGTTCCAGTTGATCTTCAGGTCGGGAGCCGTGGGTTTAGCCTCGGGGATGAACCGGCAGGCCCCATATCCGACCAACGACACGGTCACCACCGATATGGAAATGATTGTAACGCCATGGTCTGCAAGAATGAGCAGACCACCGGTAATCGTGCCGAGCAGGATTGCCAGAAACGTCCCGGTCTCGATCAGCGCATTGCCGCCAATCAGTTCACGCTCTTCAAGATGCTGGGGCAGGATCGAGTATTTCAGGGGACCGAAGAATGTGGACTGGGTGCCCAGCAGAAAAAGCACAAACAGGAGCAGGGAAATATCCTGCACAAACAGGGCAACCGCAGCCAGTCCGGCAAGTCCCACCTCGGCAAGTTTAATGGCGCGGATCAGTCGGGATTTTTCGAACTTTTCCGCAATTTGTCCGGCTGTCGCTGAAAACAGGAAAAACGGCAATATGAACAGACCGGCCGCCACGGTGACCAGCAGTTTGGATTCCTTGGCGTCGAGACCCGCGCGCTCGGCAAGCACATAAGTCACCAGGATGACCAGGGCATTCTTGAAGATATTGTCGTTGAAGGCGCCCATCGCCTGGGTAACGAAGAGCGGCAGAAACCGGCGTTTCGAGAGCATATCGAACTGCGTGTGGGACATGATGTGAAACGGCCTCCGATTTCACGGTCAGGGCTCGACGTTGGCCAGCAATATGAGCCGATTCGCAGTATCTGTGTGCTGGATTGTCGGTCGGACAGTCCCTGTTGCCCGAAACCGCGAGCCTAGAAAATCAATGCCATGACGGTGTCGGAAAAATGTTGATGGAAGTTCGATCCGCCACGGATCACGCATGACAAGGCCACTTGTTGGACTGATTGGTCAGGCCGCCCGTGCCCTCATGGCAACGGGTTGCGTATTAATATTTTGAACAAAATCGTCAGTATTAAGCGGATGAACTTGTTGGAGGTTTTCGAGTTTTCCGGTTGTCGCCAAACCGGTGGTCCGATTTGTTTCTCGATCTCAAGACGTGTTTGCGTATTATACCGATTGTGCACGCTATTACTGTCTCTGTTCGTGGGAGGAATATCGATGACGCGGCTAACGACACCGGGGCTGGGACCTTTGATAGGTCATGTTGATGACAGGAGCGCGCGTATCTGGGTTCGCGCCGACCTCGATGTCGCCGGTGAGGTGGCCAGCGATCAGAACACCAGAACTCTTGGCGTGCTGGGTATTTTGCAGGAAGGCGACAAGCGACATGAAGCCGGATCGGCCCCTTGTTTCTACTTTCGTCTCCAGCGCGAATTTTCACGAACCGGAACGATCACGATTGGCCACGACCTCAATGTCTGGAAAGGCAATCCCTATCCGCTGAAACCGGATACGCGTTACGTCGTTCGGGCCGGGATATTGAGCCTTGATGATCCCGATGCGTTTTTTGATGGGTTCGAATGGCAGGAGCTCGTCAAGCGGTTGCCTGACGTTACGACCTGGGAAGAGGATCTGCGGAACCTGCCGGCTGTGCAAAGTGAGGCGGCATTCTTTACGTTCCCGGCAGCGGCCGCCGCGCCGCAAAAGTTCAAATTCCTGCTTGGATCCTGCCGCTATCCCGGCGTCGCCTGGAAACAACGAAAGTCCGATGAGATATTCGGACCCATGGCCGACCGTTCCACCAGACGTGACGGTGCCCGTTTTGTGCTCATGGTCGGAGATCAGATTTATGCAGACACGCTCAACAGGTTCATCCCGGTTGGCCGGGCCGACACCTACGAGGAGTTCCAGGAGCGGTATGTGACCGCCTACAGTTCCCCCAACATGCGCCGCCTGATGCGCTACGCGCCAACATACATGATCCTCGACGATCACGAAATCGAGGATAACTGGGACAGTTCCCGTCTCAAGAAAGATGGCCGTCACCGCTTGTTCACGTTGGCGACAGACGCCTATATGAGCTACCAGTGGAGCCATGGACCGCGCACGTTCGGCAAACGCTTCTACTACCAGTTCGATTACGGCCGGTATCCTTTCTTTGTCCTCGATACCCGCACGCAGCGCTATTTTGCCGGCAGTCCGGACAAACTCGATAACCGGCACATGTTGGGCGCCCCGACTAAACCCGGCAGCCCTCCCGGTCAGTTGATCCGGTTGCTGACCTGGCTTTTGGCGATGCAGACGGAGCGTGGCAACACACCGAAGTTCGTCGTCTCGCCGAGTGTATTTGTGCCCAGTCCGGTGAAAGCCGCAGTCGGAAAGGCGTCAGACGATGAGGCGTCTGACGATGAGATGATTGCCAGTGATGCGTGGCCGGCATTCGCCGAGACCAAGAGGGCGCTGCTGAAACACATCGTCGACCATTCGATTCAGAACGTTGTGTTTCTTTCGGGCGACATCCACTGTGCCAACATTTCCGAGATCCGTTTCGACGGCTCGAGCCAGGCCAAAAAACTGAAAGCCTTTGCGGTGACGTCCTCGGCCTTCTACTGGCCTTTTCCGTTCGCCGACGGCGAACCCTCGGAATATGTGCACGACTCCGTCAAGGATGACCGGCCGGATACGTTCACCGTTGACGAGACCGACGGGATAACAATGGACTACGTTACCCACAGCTTCACGCAAGATGACAATTTTGCACAGCTTACTGTCGACCCCGGTGCCAACACGCTGCGTGTGGAGTTTTTTGACAAGAAGGGCCAGGTCGTCGTCGAGGAGGAGTGGATGGGCCTGTTCACGGCGTCCAAGAAACACAAACTCACGAAAGTGTTGAAGCTGGCACCCGCCTAGAAAGGCTCCTGGCAAATCAAATGCGTGGTGCATCGCGTCCGAGATTAATGTTGTAAACTCGAGCCAGCCGTCTCCGCGCAGGCCGATGTACAGAGCAACTGCTGCACTGTGAAATTCCGAATATATCGCCTTTCCCTGCAACACGCGTTTGAGGCATAGTCCCCAATCAGTTTCATTCTCCCAAAAAGGAACCTGTTCATGTCTCTCAAGCCGATCCTTGCCCTGGGTGAAGACCTTGCAGCCGGCCGCACGTCTTCGCGTGCGCTGGTCGATCAATGCCTGGATCGCATTTCAGATCCGGCGGGCGAGGGCAGCCGGGTGTTTATTCAGGTCGACGCCGATGGCGCCCGGTCGGCGGCCGACCGCGCCGATGTGCTCAGAGACAACGGCATAAGCGTATCCCCCCTGGCCGGCATACCTGTCTCGGTCAAGGATCTCTTCGATGTGGCAGGCCAGGTTACCAGAGTCGGATCCAAGGTGGTCGATGACGGGCCGGCCAAAGCCGATGCGCCGTCGATCGCGCGGCTGCGGGCGGCCGGCATGATCATCATGGGGCGGACCAACATGACGGAATTCGCCTTTTCCGGCCTCGGCATCAACCCGCACTATGGAACCCCCTCGAGCCCGTGGGACCGGGAGACCGGCCGCGTTCCCGGCGGTTCGTCGTCTGGGGCGGCAGTATCAGTGGCCGATGGCATGGCTGCCGCCGGCATGGGAACCGATACCGGTGGGTCCTGCCGCATCCCTGCCCATTGCTGCGGTGTCACCGGCTACAAGCCGTCTTCCTGGCGGGTGCCGCGTGAGGGTGTCTATCCCCTGTCGTCAACGCTCGACTCCGTGGGGCCGTTGGCAAAGACGGTTGCCTGTTGCGCAATGGTCGATGCAGCCCTTGCCGGCGAGGCAATAGAGGCGCCCCGGCCGATCGGGCCAAAGGGACTGCGTCTTGCGGTTCCCCAGACGCTGGTGCTCGACGATCTTGATGACGATGTCGCAAAGTGTTTCGAACGGGCACTCAAGCGGTTGTCGCATGCCGGCGTCCTGCTGGAAGACATCGCCTGCAGCGATTGGGGAGACCTGCCTTCGATAAATGCAAAGGGCGGCATCGCCGCGGCCGAGGCCTTCGCGCTGCATCGGGATCTTCTCGCCAGCGACGGCGACGGCTACGACCAGCGGGTGCGTGGGCGGATCATGGGCGGAGACAATCAATCCGCAGCCGACTACATTGACACCCTCAATGCCCGATCCCGCATGATCGGGCGGTTCGAGCGCGAGGCGGTTGCCTTCGATGCCTATGTATTGCCCACCGTTGCCCAGATCGCCCCGGCAATCGAACCGATCGTTTCGGGTTCTCTCGACAATTATGTGCACAACAACATGCGGATGCTGAGAAACACTTCTGTCGGCAACTTTTTGGATGGATGCGCGATCACGGTGCCCTGTCATGAACCGGGCAATGCGCCGGTCGGCCTGATGCTCATGGCCGCAAACGGCCAGGACCGGCACTTGTTCTCCGTGGCAACGGCGGTCGAGAGTGCGATTGCACATGCCGGATGACAATTCGGGCAAGCAAATTGAATGGCACGCGCAGTTGTTTAGGAAAGATTAGGGGTGTTGGCGGGAATGAGGTTCAATCATTGGCTCGAAATCATGTATCATGTGTCATGATATCTCCACATTCTGCTCGAGTGAGGCCCGGTGATTAGGATTTTGCGTCTTCCCTGCATACTGATGGGAGTTGTGGGCAGTCTGCCTGCAGCGGCTTCGGATGTTGCACGGCAGTCAACAACATTCCAGTATGCCCAATCGACCAGCGGTCAGGCGTCGTCGGCCGCAGGCGCGGTCAAAAAAGAGGACAACCCGGATCCGACCAATCTTGTTGCGGAGAAGAAACCGCCCGAGACCAACTGGAAAGCCAAGTGTGTCAACGATGAGCAGGGTGCCAGCGTCGACTGCCGGGTCGTGCAGAACATCCAGCTGACAAAGACGAGACAGCGGTTGCTGAGCGTGATGGTACGATTGCCGACCCAGACCCGCCAGCCCGCCCTGGCATTCAACTTGCCACATGGCCTGTACCTGCCTGCAGGTACCACGATCCAGATCGACAAATCGGAGCCGTTCGCCCTGGAAATCGAGACCTGCGATCAAAAGGGGTGTTACGCCAACATGCCGGCCGGCAACGAACTGCTGACGGCATTGAAGCGTGGCGCGAATCTCACGGTGACATTTCAGAACCTGGCCCGGCAGCCCATCGCTGTTCCGGTCACGCTGGTGGGCTTTACCGCGGCGTTCGATAAAATCCGCTGATCCGGTTTGTCGCCGGTCCGTCCGGTCATGCCTTCGATCGTCAGTTGACGTTGATAACCTTGTCGATGTGGAACAGGAACGGTGAATTTTTGCGTTCCTCCGGGTTGACGGCTGTCACCGACACAGTCCAGTCGCCGCGCTCCATACGGCCCAGTTCGGCTGCGTATTTGGCATCCCGTCCCTGTTGCATGAGATGCTGCGACCGGTTGGTCTGGTCCGGGCCGGACAGGCGCGCGACAACGTAGGCGCCTTTCAGGTGGTCGCCGTTCTTGTCCCGGATATCCATCTTGATCGCTCCGGCGGTCTGATCGAATTCAAGAGCGCCGCTATACCCCTGGTGTGTCAAAGCATCGATCTTTGACCGGTTTGGCTGATAGCGCACCGAATTGGATCGCTTCTTTTCCCAGTCGCGCACCTTGAAATCGGGCACCGGATAGGCGCCCATGGGACTGGGCGGCAGCAATGTTACGCCGTAAACGAAGGTGCCGCTCGCCGCAACGATCAGCCCCAGCGACGCCACCGTGCGGACCAGCCGCCACCTTGGCTTGCGTCTTTTGTTTGGCGACGATCCCCGATACCTGCTGCTCTGCATATGCTCTCACCGATGGACAGATTTGTGATCGTTCCATTTGACCATCTTCGCCTTAAGGGAGGTCCAAGTTCGCCGGGTGGATTTGACTAAAATTATAGCGGTCTGTGCCGGGATCTGACCGGCGGCAAAGCGTTTCCATTTGGCACAGATGTCCTGAATCCGGACCAATTTCGTGATTTTGCCGTGGGCACTGCCAGCATGTGCCGACGATTAGACCGGCAATAACTCTTTAAAAACAACACAATGAGGTAAACAGTCAAGCTGGAATGTCAAGTGGCAGGGGACTTGCTCTCTTAGGGACAGGATCACACCAAAAACACGAGGACACACCCCATGTCCAAGGGCCACAAACGACTCGAAAACACATTTCTCAGCCGCTTCCGCAATGACCGCAAGGGCTCTGTTGCCATAATTTTCGGGATCTGCTTCCCGGTCATCGTCCTCGCAACAGGCATGGCCATCGACTTTTCCCGTGCCCACAACGTCAAAGCGGTAATGGCCAATGCCATCGATGCGGCGGCGTTGGCAGCCGCCAAACACATGGCCGACGGTGAATCCGCCGATGACGCAGCGGCGCTGGCGCGGCAATATTTCGAGGCCAACCTGAGCGGTTTCGACATCGACGGTGTGTCGGTCACGAAATTCGATCTGACGCGCGACGAAGAAGCGGGAAGCGTCGATATCTCCGCCGATGCCACGCTGCCCACCAGCTTCATGCAGCTTGCCGGCTATGATGTGCTGACCGTCGGCGTCGACACCACCGCCATTTACAAGACCCGCCCGGTTGAAATGGCGCTGATGCTGGACACCACCGGATCCATGCGCGGCAGCAAGATCGCGGACCTGCGCGATGCCGCCGAAGAGGTCGTCGACATGCTGTTGCCCGAGGGCCGTTCGACCGATGGCAAGGTCAAGATTTCACTGGTGCCGTACAGTTCTGCCGTCAACGCAGGCGAGTACACCCAAGCCGTAACCGGCGAGGACACCGGCAACCTGTGTGTCACCGAGCGCGGCGGCCGCAGTGCCTTTACCGACAACCCGCCGGAGAGCCGCCGTCTGAGGCAGGCGACCGACAGATGTCCCGATATCGCCATTGAACCGTTGACAGAGTCGCGCGACGCGTTGCTTGACAAGATCAGAAACCTGCCGGCGGCAGGGTCGACCGCAGGCCATCTGGGCGTCTCCTGGGCCTGGTACACGCTGTCGCCGCTGTGGTCTTCCGTCTGGCCCGCAGGCAGTGCGCCTGTAAACTACGGTCAGGACGGTACGGTCAAGGTTGCCGTGCTGATGACCGACGGACAGTTCAACACACGCTACATCCGCAGGAACGGCAACTCGTCGGTACAGGCCGAAGCGACTTGCGAAAACATGAAGGAAGAGGGTCTCGTGGTCTACGCGGTTGCCTTCAGGGCACCGGCAAGCGCCGAACGTCTGCTGTCCGAATGCGCGACGGACCCCGATACGCACTACTTCGACGCCGAGTCGGGCGCCGATCTGATTGCCGCTTTCCGCACCATCGCTTCGGGCGTACAGGATCTCAGGCTGACCCGCTGACAGTTGCCGCTGGAGCGTCAAACCCTCCGACCTTTTTGCCAGTGATCCAAGGGGGCAAGTTGAGGTCGGAGGGAAGACATCTTCAGGATAAATTAACCATGGCCCACCTAGTCTTGTGGGCGGCGTCAGGAGAGGGCCCGTTCGATATCGGTTCACCACTCTTGAAAGAAAATCTGGCGCATGGGGCAGACCGCTTACTCGACCACGGATGGTGAACTCACGGACGTTATCTCGACAATCCGCGACAACGCCTCAAACGTGAACAAGGCCTCCAGGGAACGTCTCGCCTTTGTCGACGACCTGATCGCCTCCACCCACGACGTCAAGACGCAACTGTGTCAGGCCAATGGACTGGTCACGGTCGCCAGTTCGAGCCTGACGGATGTCGTCGATCAATTCGCTACCATCAAGTCGCTGACCGACCAGTCGGCAGCCGACTCGCGGCAAGAGGCTGACATCACTTCCCAGTCCCGCGACCGCCTGACGGCACTGACCCGGGAATTCCAACAAATCAGCAAGTTGGCGGACGGGATTACCGCGATTTCCCGCCAGACCCGGCTGCTGGCCCTCAACGCCACGATCGAGGCGGCGCGGGCGGCGGAACACGGACGCGGGTTTTCGGTGGTTGCCAACGAAGTCAAGCGATTGTCCGAGAACACGGAGACCTCCAGCAAGGGGATCAACCAAACCCTGGGCCCGCTTGGCGAACAGGTCTCGAACCTGGAGGCAAGCATCGACGCGCTGACAGAGCTCATCGGTTCGGCGGCCGGTAACCGGGACGACCTGGCCGCCATCGTCGACGCCATCGTGACCGTCATCGACACCGCCACAGCGTCGACTAGGCAGACCCGGGACACAACGCAGGCGATCGTCGACCAGTGTGACGATGTCATCGGCAAGCTCCAAATCATCCGCCAGGACGCCGAAGCCGCGGTCAAGGGATCAGCCACGAACATCGGTCTGGCGGAAAAGGCACTGACGCTGATTGGGAGGTGACCTCGAGGGGGCATCACGTCCGGAGCAAGTACCGGGTCTGACGTCTGCTCGATGTTTCTCCGGTACGTATGGTTGCCGATAAGCAAAATTCGAACGGAGTTCTGTCCTTCGTACGTAGTCGAAATTAGCAGTTGCAAGTGGCTAGAAGGCTATCAGGCCTTCCCCGAAAGTCCTTATGAATTGCTTCACATCCTGCCGTTCCTTATGGTCTTCGAGACCCGGAAACCCCGCCCATTTGAATACAAGCCTCAAATAGTCAACGAAGGGCAATTCATGTCTTTCATTGGCGAAAACGGGATCCGCTCCCCAGAATGGGATCGAAATTGCGTATGGCATGCCCCCACTGATGTTCGCTTTGTGAAGGTAGTCAGGCGCGAGTTCAATGGGAAATGGATCATCGGTTTCCCGGTCCGGATCATTTTTCTGTTCTTTCCATTCGTCGAGGAAGCTGGTCGCGACTGATGGAGGGTCGATACAAAGCGGATCCATTTCGTCCATCGGCAAGTCAACATTGAGATTGGGAGCTGATGAGTTGATCCGGTAATCCCAAACCCAATTGACGCCGCCAACACATTTCCAAAAAGCAAAAAGTGTAGGCGGAAGAGGTGCACCACATTCTTCTTCGATCTGTATGAACACCGACCTGTCGGAATGTGCAGGCATCGTACGGAGTGCGCTGTGTTCAGAGAAAAGTGCGAGCCATCCTCGCTTTGCCAGACGGTCCGACAGCAGGTCAACATTGCGGGCGACTCGACGCATTGTTGCTTCAGCGACAGCAACAACTTCTGTTCTCTGTTCCTCGTTCAGATTGTCGAGCGACCGAATATGATGCCAAACAGCTTCATGTTCGCCCGCCTCATACTTAGACAAAAGCATTCCCGAATCCATTTGCCTCACATTGCCCACGGTTGTCATTGTGTCAACGCTCCCGTGCCTTAGGGGGGATATGGTTATGTTAAACATGCAAATGCGGACGTGCCGGTTCAAGTGATGTTGGCGCGGTTGATCAAACACTTGAAACCACCGCCAGCGCCTCCCTATCCCCCGTCCTTCAACGCAGCCCAAGCGCCGAAAGTCGCAACGCAAAACGGTACAAGAAATGTCAGCACCAGCTTGACCCAGTCGATGTCGCCCGCACCGAACAGGCGATCCCCCTGGTTGATCAGATTGAGCAGCGTGCCGACGATCAGGGCGACCTTCAGGGAGCGGTGCAGTATCGGCGGGCGCAATGCGCGGCGAAAGGCGGGGGTGAACATTGGTAAACCCGTGAGATCCGGTGACAGGGTGGCTTGTGCGACACTGTGAAGTGATTAATCAGGATCGCACGCGAAGGCAAGCCGAACCCGGGCTCGTCCAAACCGGCTGGGCCCGGTATGCGCTCGTGGTGTCCTTCAGATGACCTTGCGGACCTCTTCCAGGAAGCTGTTAACCCCGGTGCGCAGCATTTCGCCCTGCTGCGACAATTCCTTCGAGGCGTCCAGCACCTGAAGCCCGGCGGACCCGGTTTCCTGAACCGCCTGGCTCACGGTTGTGATGTTGGCGCTGACGTCGGATGTGCCGACCGCGGCCTGGTCCACATTGCTGGCGATCTCGGCTGTTGCCGCGCTCTGTTCTTCGACCGCTGCCGCGATCGCATAGGCGATTTCGTTGACGTTGGACATGGTCTCGCCGATGTTCCTGATCGATGAGACCGCCGTGTTGCTGGCGGCCTGGATCTCCGAGACCTGAGTGCTGATTTCCTGCGTGGCCTTGGCCGTCTGGTTTGCCAGTGTCTTGACCTCGGAAGCGACGACCGCAAAACCCTTGCCGGCTTCGCCGGCGCGGGCGGCTTCAATCGTTGCGTTCAGGGCCAGCAGGTTTGTCTGGTCCGCAATGTCGCTGATCAGGGAAAGGACCTGACCGATTTTCTCCGACGCTTCGGACAGGCAGCCGATGTCCTGATTGGTCTGCTGCACCAGTTCGACAGCATCGGACGTGATCTGCGAGGAGTGGGTTACCTGCTGGTTGATCTCGGAAACCGAGTTGGACATCTCTTCGGTGGCGGCCGCAACCGATCCCACATTGGCGGACGCCTCTTCGGCGGCAACCGCCACCGCGGTGGACTGTTCGGAAGCGGAAGACGTGGCGCCCTCCATGACCTGGGCGGCGGCTTCAAGTTGCGTGGCCGCTGTTGCGACCGATTCGACGACCTCTTTCATCTGGTTCTCGAAGCTTTGAACGACGTTTGAAAACTCGCTGACCCGCTGCTCCATGGCGCCCATGGCCTGGTTGACGGTTCGGCTCGCCTCGCCAAACGCCCCGGTCATGCCCCGTTCCGATATCCGGCGGAAATATTTGTTGGCCGAAGCATACTCAAGGGTGGCGCGGGTCTCGCGGACATAGGCGTCCGAGCGGTCGATCAACCGGTTGATGGCGTGAAGCAGGCGCGCGGCGTCTCCGTGCTCGTCGATGTTGATTATCCGCGCTTCAAAATCTCCCTCCGCAACCGCTTCGCACACGTCGATTGCTCTGAGAACTGCTGATTTGTAATTGTTTGAAAACATGTCGATCACTCTTTCTCTCCATAAGGGTGATTCAATTAATCTGGCGAACGGCGTCTGAAGCCCAGGATCAGAGCGTGGCGACAAACTCGTCGTATTCCATCTTGCTCTGCTCCAGGATGCCGGCGATCACAGTGGTCGACGACTGCATTCCCTCCTTGCGGTTGGCAAATTTCTGCTCTTCCGCAAGCAGTTCCTTGTAGAGCGGGATTATCTTGTCCTCGAGGATGGAACGGTCGGGGACACGGCGGTTCGAGTGATAGCCGATAATCTTGCCCGCGCCGTCGCGGCTGGGCGTTACATGGGCATTGACCCAGTAGTGATCGCCGTTCTTGCACCGGTTGACCACGTAGGCGAATATTTCCCGGCCGTCCTGAATGGTCTCCCACAGCAGGCCGAAGACGCACCGTGGCATTTCCGGATGCCGGATCAGGCTGTGCGGCTGACCAAGGCATTCCTGTTCGCTGTAGCCGGCGATTCTCAGGAACACATCATTGCAGTAGGTGATGTGCCCCTTGAGGTTGGTCTTGCTGACTATGATTTCGTTTTCGTCGAAGAACTGTTCTACGCCCGTAAGCGATGTATCGCGTGCCAATGTCGGATTCCCTCTCCAGAAGAACCTGTGGTTGCCCACAATTTGTCCGTCATCCCGCACGCGGACAGTTTTAATCGCTGAGATTTCAGCGAGTTCTATCTTTGGCGAGAATGGTTAACAAACCTCTATTTTCAATCCGAGGTTGTGGTTTGTGGTGGCCTGACAGCCAGCGCAGAGGGTGATCTCTCAGGGATCAAGAATACCGCAACGCCTGGCCCAGCCCCAGTTGCCGGGCCTTGTCGAGCATGGCCGCCCCCAGGGCAATGTCGGAAAGCGACAGGCCGCGATGCCAGAACAGGATAGTCTCGTCGTCGCTTTCGCGCCCGGGCCTGAGGCCGGCGACAATCTCACCCAGTTCGGCGTGCAGCGTTTCGGCGGTAATCAGGCCCTCGTCCACATGCCGCCGCAGCGCACCGAACGGGCCCGCACCCGCCTGGCCCCAGTCGTCGACCACGACCTTGTCCATGACGTCCGTCAGGGTCAGTTCCACCGCACTCATTGTGCCGTAGGGGATAACGAGCGCACCGGGCTTGATCCAGTCGGTCTTGAAATGTGGATAGGGCTCAGGCAGCCGTGAGGCTTCAACCATGATGTCTGCGCCTTCCAGACAACTGCGCCAGTCCCGGGTTACCACGACCGGTTTGTTCAGGTCGCGGGTCAGTTTTTCTGCAAACGCCTCCCGGCTCTCCGCCCGGCGGGAATGGACCCTGATTTCGTCGAAGTCGAAGATCTGGTCGAGCAGTCTGACGTTCCAGTAACTGGTCGCCCGGGCGCCGATATGGCCCAGTACTTTCGAGTTCTGTCTCGCCAGATATTTTGCGCCGACGGCAGTCAGGGCACCGGTCCGCATTTCGGTGATGTCGGTGGCGTCGATCAGCGCCCTCGGTGTACCTGTTTGCGGGTCGAACAGCATCAGCATGCCAAACTCCGAGGGCAGGCCCAGTTTGTAATTATCGACGAAGTCGCCGACCACCTTGACCCCGGCATAGCCGTTGCTTCCGGTCCACGGCAGGACGCCGCGCAGCACGTTGAAATGACCCGTCGCATCCTTGGGCCGAATATGCATGCGCGGTTCGATCACGGTGCCGCCTTCGCCCTGGATGCGCAACTGGTTGGTGATGGCGTCCAGAATTTCGCTATCGCTCATCTCGAGGGCGGCGACATCCGGGCCCGAAAGATATGTAAAATGGATCGGATCGGTCATGTGGCTACTGTTCCCGGTTGGGCATTGAAATCGATCAGTTCCGCGATGGAAACAAGCCCGTCACCGCTATACAGGCGACCGGCGCACCGGATTTGGTCTGACTGGTCTGTAAATTGGGCAGGGCGAAATTCGTACGGCCGTCGCCGCCGTAAGTTGTGCCCAGGAGCGAAAACAGGGCCTGGTTCTGGTTTATATCGAGAAGCTGGCCTTTCGCTTCCATCCAGCCCCTGGGACAAAAGTTCGAACCGAACACGACGATCTGGGAAATCATCGGTTCAAAGGCGTATGATCTTCGCGTTTCGGTAAACCCGGCGAGCAAACCGACGAGGACGCAAAGCAAGATGTGCTGCAAGTACTTCATGACAAGTTCAGTTCCTCGAAGGATATGTGCCTTGGAGGGCAACACATACGGTCGGCGCGTCTGTATCGGTATTGAGGCCGGGATTCAGTTTCGGCAATGCAAACGTCGTGCGCCCGTCACCGCCGTAGATCGTGCCGTAGAGTGAGAACAACGCATCGTTCGCTGAGATCTCCAGCAATTTGCCGTCAGCTTTCGCCCACCCCCTCGGGCAAAACTTGAACGCAAACATGGAGACCTGTCCGACAAACGGATCCAGCGCCTGTGCCTTGGCGGGTGTTTGCGCTCCGTGTATGATCCCGCCAAGCATTGCGGCCCCGAAGATCATTCCCTGCATAGTCATCTTGAGCGACCCCACTATCTGGTTCCCTTGCCGGTCAGCAACATCTGTTCTTGTTCCAGTGTCAATTCCGCGACGGATAGACTCCGATGATTGCAATGCAGACGATCGTCTTGGGGTTGTCGCCAGGACCGTTCGCCTGAAGCTTGGGCAGGGCAAAGGTGGTTCGGCCATCGCCGCCGTAAATTGTGCCCAGGAGTGAAAACAGGGCGGTATTCTTGCTGACCGGCAACAACTGACCTTTTGTCTCCGTCCAGCCGCGTGGACAGAAATTCGTCCCAAAAGCTTCGATCTGGCCCATGAAGGGTTCGTTGGCCGGTGCGGTTGAAATCAACGACATGCTGAGCGCCAATGTGATGAAGAACCGTGAAACCATTCGATCAACATTCCATCATTAGAGACCAAGGACCGCTTGGGGTGCCTGTGCTGCAGTGAAACAGAAATTTTCAAGCATCCTTGCAAATTTGCAACCCCCGGCAAAAATTATCAAACCGGTATTGGGCATCGACCACCCCATGGGTGTAAACTCCGTTGAACCAAGAGGAATCGGTTACCAAAGACAGTATATGGAACTGGAGGTCAGTCGGTATGCAATTCTTGTTTCGCCTTCCGGTCATTCTGTTTGCTTTGGTGTTCGGGGCCACCGGCTCACAGTTTCCCGAGTACGTTCAGCAGTATACTCAAAGACTTGGCGGTGCTGTCGACGAATTGAGGGGCTTTGTCGAGCAGTTCGACCGGGATGCTACCTCTGCTGGACTGACCCGAAACGAAGCGTTGAAGGAGTACGAAAAGCCGGACAGCGTGTTTCTGGACAAACGCGGTGAAAGTGTCGTGCAGACAATTCGCCGCTATGAAAGGCTGTTTGCCCAAAAGCTGGTTATTGACAAGTCCGGCCCGGTCGGCCGCGTGGTCGCTTTCATCGAAAAAGTTGATTCAGACATCGCAAAAAAGACATTCGACGATTTTGAGCCTGCCGTTCCGATCACGACGGAAGGCGGGCTTTTTGCCGCGGGCGGATTTATTGCAGCCCTTCTCGTCTGGATAGGTATTCGTGGAACCGGGCGCGCTGTCGTGCGCGGACGCAGAAAAACCGGCGCCAAAGATACGGCACCCGATTTGCGGTGAAACCAACATACGGCAATGGTCCACCGGATTAGCCGGCATCCGATACCTCGTACGAGGTATTATCGGGAATTCGCCTTTGATGTAGGGTCACGTGAAGTTGCTAGGTAACCCTGACCCGTGCACTGCGGAGGATCTGTCCAATGAACATTCGCGAAAACGCTGTCGTTTCCACACCACCGGAAACCCTTCCAGCGTCGTGGTATCATGACCGGGAAACATATGATCGTGAACGCAACGCCATTTTTCGCAAACACTGGACACTGATCGCACGCGAGGACCAGCTCACCACGCCGGGCGCCTACGTTGCCGACGATATTGCCGACTTGCCGGTTTTTGTCATTCGCGGCAAGGAAGGCGAGTTGCGAGGCTATCACAACGTCTGTCGTCATCGCGCGGGCCCGCTGGTCAAGGAAGGCGCGGGCCGGTGTTCCACCTTGCGTTGCCGGTATCACGGCTGGCTCTATGACATTGAAGGCGCCTTGCGGCGGGCGCCCGGACTTGAACTGGGCCGTGATCTCGACCCTGCAAAGTTCGGACTGTTTCCCGTGCGCGTGGAAACCTGGAATGGCCTGGTCTTCGGCTGTCTCGACGGCGAGGCGCCGCCGCTTCACGACTGGCTCGGCGATATCGTCGGGATCGCGTCACGGTTTCCGTCAAATGCCGACATGACCTACAAGGGCGAGGTGCTCGAGAGCGGTGATGCCAACTGGAAAAACTATTCTGACAATTCCTGCGAAGGCTACCACGTCGGCTTTGTCCACAAGAGTCTCGGCAAGACCATCGGCAAGGAAGAGATCGACATCAGGCCCCACGAAAACGGGCAGTTTGTCGGCTTCGATGTCACCTACATCGCCTCGGAGGCTGACAGCACGCGCCAGGGGAAGGGTTTCTGGATCTACAAGTTCCCGGGCCTGCTCTTGCATTTTGCGGAGTATTCATTCAATTGCGAACGGGTCAAACCGGTCGGCCCTGGTGCTGTGAAACTGGTGCGCTGGTACTGGTGCGACGACGACAAGGCAGCCGCCCTGGGCGTGACCGCCGAAGACGCCATGGCAAGCGGCAAGGTCGTCATGGGCGAGGATCTCGGAATCTGCGAAGACGTCCAGCGCAATCTGTCCGCCGGCATCTACCAGACCGGCCGCATGGCACCGACTGAAGAAGTTGGCACGATCTACTTCCAGAAACTGGTGCGCGAGGCGCTTGAAGGTTGATGTTGCTGTCCTAAGGGACATCGGGTGAACGGTTCTTCGCCGGCCGCCGGGCGTGCTACGGGCTACGCTGTTTGAGTAGTTTCGGTGCAAAGACCGTGACGACATCAACCACTACGTTCAATGCACTGCCAATCCGGTGAATGCCCCGGATTGGCCGAGGGTCACAACCCGAATAGTGCCGGCAACCCGCTCAAATTGCTGATCTCGGCCGTAGTGTAGTAGGCGGCCGAAGGTTCATAGCCACGGTTGACATATACCCGATTGGGGATCTTCAGGTCATAAGCGGGTATGAGATCATAGCGCAGGCTCGACGACACGTGGGCGACGTCATCGGGTGTGCATCCCAGTTGATCGAACATGTACTCGAAGGCCTGGAGCCGGGGTTTGTAGGCTCCGGCCTGCTGGGCCGTAAAGACCGCATGAAAGGGTGCGCCCAGTTTTGCGACATTGTCCATGATCTGGTCGTCCGAGGCATTTGACAAAATCACCAGAGGAATCTTATCCGCCATTTTCGCAAGGGGCTCGGGAACGTCAGGATGGGCCGTCCATGTCGGCACGGCATCATAGATCGCACGGGCGTCTTCCGGCTTGAATTCAAGCCCCCACAGTTTGCATGTCCGCTCCAGGGCGTCGTGCAACACCACGTCATAGGGTTTCCAGGCCCCGATGACTTCGTCGCGCCGGTAGACGGTGAAGTCGGTCAAGAATGCGTCCATTTGCGTTGAGTCGAGGCGGTCGGCCATGCGTTTTCGTGTTACCGACGGAATGTCGAAATGCGTCAGCGTGCCATAGCAGTCGAAGGTGACAAACTTCGGTAGAATCGGAGGCATCGGCTCACTCTGGTTCTCTTGGGCAAAACAACCCATTAAACTGCAGCGCCGAAGTTGCCAAGGGGCCTTCGTAGGGGAGCGAGACTGTTGACTGTTATCCTGGAGCCCTTTGGGATCAACGATATCGACGAGGCATGCCATCTCGGTTGGGAAATAGGTTGGCCACATACAAAGCAGGATTGGCGGTTTGCGTCATCAGTGGGCACCGGGCTGGTTGCCCGAGAAGACGATCGTCTGGTTGCCACCTGCATGACATGGCAATTGACGCCGCAGATAGCGACGCTCGGTCTGCTCATTGTGGCACCTGAAAGTCAACGCCGGGGCCTCGGCCGAACGGTGCTGAGGTCCTGTCTTGACCGCTTGAGCGGGCACACGGTCATCCTTCACGCAACAGTCGAGGGGATCGAACTCTACCGGTCGGAAGGGTTTTCACCCAGCGGGCAGGTCGGGCAGTTTCAGGGCATCGTTGCCGATGGATTAGCCGAGGCGAAAGTCAGTCGGGCGGATGATGAAGGCATCCTTCGCCATTCGACAGATACGGACCACCGTACAATTGTCTCGCTTGACCGGAAGGCAACAGGGTTCGACCGGTCTCTGCTGCTCACCGCGATCCTTGAGAACTCAACCGGGGTTGTGCTGGAGGAGAACGGCGAGACGACCGGTTACGCGCTTTGCCGCCGCTTCGGCCTGGGGCAGGCAATTGGCCCGGTCGTTGCCCCGGATCAGCCAAGTGCCCGGCAACTCGTATCCACACTGCTCATGGATAAAACTGAACAGTTCGTTCGTCTCGACGTGCCCGAAGGCGCCCTCAGTGCGGATTGGCTCGCCAGGTGCGGCATGCCGAAGGTCAGTGGCGTGATTGCCATGGCCAACGGGCCCCTGCCAAAAGTCAGCGAGGATCTGCGTAAATTCGCCCTTATCGGACATGCGTTCGGCTGACGTGAGAGTGTCGGCTGAGTAAGTCCTGCGTGGTATCGTGATCGTCTGTCCATCCTCATGAGAAAAAACTTGCGCGTACATCCATAAGACGTTTGTGTTTGGTCCTTGGACATTAGGGAGGATTACATGTCGGACGGGTACGATGCGATCGTCATCGGGGCGGGGGTGATCGGCGCGGCCGCCACGCTGGCACTCTCCCGCAAAGGCCGCAACGTTCTGTGTGTCGATAAGTTGCCTGCGTCGGGCTACGGCTCCACATCGGGGTCCTGTGCGATCATCCGCCCCTATTATTCAACCGTGGACGGATCAGCTGTCGCATACGAATCCCATTACTACTGGAAGCAGTGGTCGGAGTTTCTTGGCGCCGAAGACGAGCGCGGTCATGCCAGATATGTCAATTGCGGCTGCATGGTCCTGAAGACCGAGGGCAACGACTATTTGAGCAAGGCCGGTGACATCATGGAGGAAATCGGCTGTCCCTACGAACACCTTGACGCCGCCCAGGTCCTTGAGCGCATGCCGATCGTCCAGCTTGACAGTTTTGCCCCGGCAAGACGGGCCGATGACCCGGCGTTCGGCAAGCCCAACGGAGGCCGGATCGAAGGCGCCATGTTCTTTCCAAGCGGTGGCTACATCACCGACCCCCAACTTTCCACACACAATCTGCAACGGGCGGCCGAAGCAATCGGTGCCCGGTTCCGGTTCAATGTCGCGGTCAAAGAGATCAATACCCAGGACATGCACGTGACGGGTGTGACGTTGTCCGGCGGAGAGGCCGTCGAGGCGCCGGTCGTCGTTAACGTCGCCGGGCCACACTCCTACATCATCAACGAGATGGCTGGCGTTACCCACGGCATGAACATCACGACCCGAGCCCTGCGCCACGAGGTGGCCCACGTACCGTCACCGTCCGGATTCGATTTCGAGAAGGACGGGTGCGTCATGTCTGACAACGACACGACCGCCTACATCCGGCCCGAGCACGGCAATCACATCCTGGTCGGCTCGGAAGATCCTGAGTGCGACGAACGCGAATGGGTCGATCCGGACAATTTCAATCGTGACTTTACCGAACAGGCGAGGGTGCTCGCCATGCGGGCCGGCCAGCGTATCCCGGACCTGCCAATCCCCAACCAGATGAAAGGTGTCGTCGAACTGTATGACGTTAGCGACGACTGGATTCCGATCTATGACAAGTCGGATCTGGGTGGCTTCTACATGGCAGTGGGGACCAGCGGCAACCAGTTCAAGAATGCGCCGATCGCAGGTGAGATGATGGCGGAACTGGTCGAAGCCTGTGAAGACGGCCGCGATCACGATAAGGATCCTATCGCGTTTCATCTGAAACATATCGACAGGACCGTCGATCTCGGATTCTACTCGCGCCGCCGCGAGATCAATCCGGAATCGAGTTTCTCGGTCTTGGGTTAGTCAGCAATTGTTCGCTCATTCGAAATATCGGAGTTCCAGGCAATGAAGTCTCATGTACGCGTGGCCGTGATCGGCGGCGGTGTGGTTGGTTGTTCCGTGCTTTACCACCTGACCAAGCTGGGTTGGAAGGATGTGGTCCTGATCGAGCGCTCTGAGCTCACCTCCGGATCGACATGGCACGCCGCCGGCGGGTTTCATACCCTCAATGCCGACACCAACATGGCGGCCCTGCAAGGGTACACGATCCAGCTCTACCGTGAGCTTGAAGAAATATCTGGTCAGTCCTGCGGTCTTCATCATGTGGGCGGGGTTACCCTGGCGACGACGCCGGAGCGCATGGATTATCTGAAGGCTGAACGGGCCAAGCACCGTTACATGGGCCTTAACACCGAAATCGTCGGGCCTGAGGAAATCGCCGAGTTGTCGCCGATCACCAACACCGATGGTGTTATCGGGGCCCTTTATGACCCGTTGGACGGCCATCTCGATCCGTCGGGTACAACCCACGCCTACGCCCGCGCTGCCCGCCAGCAGGGAGCGGAGATCTATCTGCGAAACCCGGTCCACGACCTCAAGCCCAGGGCCGATGGCGGCTGGGACGTGGTGACGAAGGACGGCACGATCACCGCCGAACATGTGGTCAACGCTGCTGGTTTGTGGGCCCGCGAAGTCGGTGCCATGGCCGGCGTGTTTCTGCCGCTGCATCCCATGGAACATCAGTATCTCGTCACCGGTGACATTCCTGAAGTCTATGAGCGCGAGACCGAATTGCCCCACGTCATGGACCCCACCGGCGAGAGCTACCTGCGTCAGGAAGGGCGCGGGCTCGTCATTGGAATTTACGAACAGGCGTGTGAACCCTGGGCGGTCGACGGTACGTCCTGGGACTTCGGGCATGAGTTGCTGCCGGACAAGCTTGACCGGATCGCAGAGCCTCTGGAATACGCCTACAAACGCTATCCCGTACTGGAAAAGGCCGGCATCAAACAGGTGACGAACGGCCCCTTTACGTTTGCCCCCGATGGCAATCCGCTGGTGGGGCCGGTCCAGGGATTGCGGAACTTCTGGTCGGCCTGTGCCGTGATGGCTGGTTTCAGCCAGGGCGGTGGCGTCGGCCTGACGCTCGCCGAGTGGATGATCGAAGGTGAACCGTCGCGCGATGTCTTCGCCATGGATGTGGCGCGCTTCGGCGACTTTTGCACCCGCGCCTACACCCGCATCAAGGTGACGGAAAACTATCAGCGCCGTTTTGCCGTGTCCTATCCCAACGAAGAACTGCCCGCCGGCCGGCCGCTTGACACGACACCGGCCTATTCGCTGTGGCAGAAACACAACCCCGTATTCGGGCAAGGGTACGGTCTCGAGCACGTGAACTACTTCGCGCCGCAAGGAGAAACCGCGTTCGAGACACCGACGTTCCGCCGGTCGAATGCCTTCGACACCGTTGCCGCAGAGTGCCGGGCGGTGCGCACGGCGGTCGGCATCAACGAGATCCACAACTTTGGCAAGTACATCGTGTCAGGACCGGGTGCGGAAGCCTGGCTCGACCGGATCATGGCCGGCCGCATGCCCGCCGTCGGGCGCATGTCGCTGATGCCGATGCTCAGCCCCAAGGGGCGCATCATCGGGGACTTCACGTTGTCCAGGATATCGGAAGAAACCTATCAGGTGAC
This sequence comes from Alphaproteobacteria bacterium, assembly GCA_021775805.1. Taxonomy (GTDB): domain Bacteria; phylum Pseudomonadota; class Alphaproteobacteria; order Rhizobiales; family JAJFHC01; genus JAJFHC01. The sequence continues at coordinate 27,684 of JAJFHD010000090.1, forward strand.
AGCGTCCTATGGCGCCCAGGCCTATCACATGCGCTGGTTCGAGATGCAGCTGCCCCGCGATGGAAGCGTCGTCTTGGAGAATGTGTCGCTTGACCGGATCGGATTCCAGATCGCCGGGCCAAAATCAAGAGAACTGCTTTCAAGGGTGACCCGCAGCGATGTGTCCAATGCATCCTTTCCGTTCATGAGTGCACGGGCGATGGAGGTTGGCCTGAGCGATGCATACGTCCAGAGGGTCACCTACACCGGCGATCTGGGGTTTGAGATCTATGTGCCGGTGCGCCAGCAGCAGGCCTTGTATGAGACCCTGATGGCGGCAGGCATGGACCTGGGTCTCAGGCCGTTTGGCATGCGTGCCATGATGAGCTTGCGGCTCGAAAAGTCCTTTGGGTCGTGGCTGAGGGAATTCAAGCCGGATTACATGCCGGCGGAAACCGGCCTCGACCGGTTTGTGTCCTACAACAAACCGGTCGATTTCATCGGTAAGGCAGCCGCATTGAAGGAAAAAGCAGAGGGGCCGGCCCGGCGGTTGTGCACATTTGTCGTCGATGCCGGCGATGCCGATGTCTGGGGGGATGAACCGATCTGGATCGGTGAAAACGTGGTCGGATTCGTGACCTCCGGCGGATATGCCCATTATTCGGAAAGGTCTGTCGCCATCGGTTTCCTGCCGGTGTCCCTGGTAGAAGAGGGCGTCAGCGTCCAGATTGAGATCCTCGGTGACCTGCGGGATGCCAGAATGATTGCCGAGCCTTTGTTCGACCCGAAGGCCGAGCGCATGCGCGGTTGAGCCGGCAGGTAACCTTATTGTTAGAATTGTGTGTAAATGTCCGATTTCCTGATTGATAGTCTGGGGACTTGATCTTACTCAGGGGTGGTTACGGGGGTATCCGAACTTTTTTCAATCCTGGAGCTGAGTCGGCCTTGAAACAAGGCAGGCGGTCTCCAATATGAACGCGAGATGAACGGTCCGTTAGGACTAAATTAACCTCGTTTTTGACAAAAGACGGACACACTTTTTTGCCAATTAGGGCATAGAACAAAAAGCTACGGGGACGGCAGTGAAATTCAGAGTATTTACATTTCTTATGTTGGCTGTGACAGCAGCATGGGGATGGACAGTTGTGACCGGTGATCCAGGTAAGTTGAATGCGGCGGACTCCGACGCATCTCACGACGGTTACTACATTTCTGAATTCCGTCAGTCGAACGGCTGACGCTCGCTTTACCCGATTTCACCCGATTTGGGTGTTTCCTGAATCTGTTCCAGCAACCACCCGTGAAAGGCTTTCACCGGGTGGTTTTCCGTATATCCCTTAGGCCGCACGAAATAGAGTCCCCACTCCGGTAGATCGATATCGAAGGGACGGACAAGGTCGCCGGACTTCAAGGCGTCTGCTGCCAGAATATTGTCGCCGAGGGCAAAACCCATGCACTGCTCAGCAGCTTCCAGGGCCAGACTCGATTCCTGGAACTTTGGACCCTTGTCGGCGAGGGAAACGTCCAGACCGGCTTCTTGAAGCCACTCCTTCCACCATTCCCGCGACTCTTCGTGAATCAACGGGAAGTGCTTCAGATCTTCGACCGATTCGATCGGATGATCTTCCAGAAGTTCGGGACTGCAGACCGGAAAACTGACGAGCTCCGCCAAACATTCGCTGGCCACGTTATCCCATTCCCCAGCCCCGCATCGGATGGCCAGATCCGCTCTGTGCTTGCGAAAGTCGATCAACTCGACGGTTGGTTCGATGTTCAGTTCAATGTCGGGATGTTTCTCCTGAAAATCCCACAATCTTGGGACAAGCCACCGCGACGCCAAAGAAGGCTCCACCGACACGGTAAGCTCATGAGCCGCGGTTTGCCTGATTTCATCGGTAATTGAGGCCATCCGGTCGAACAAGGGCGTCAAGGTACGTTGATATTGCTCGCCCGCCTGCGTCAGGGTCACACCCCGTCCGGGACGGTGGAACAGTTTTACGTTCAGCCATGTCTCGAGTTCGCGAACCTGGCGGCTGATGGCGGCGTGAGTCACAAACAACTCTTCTGCCGCCTTCGAGAAGCTGACGTGCCTGGCGGCAGCTTCGAAGGCACGCATGGCATTGAGAGAGGGGAGACGACGACTCATTTGGCACTCATATATGTAAGGAAAAGTTACACAAACTGTAAGATATCACTGTTTGTATATCAATGATCCCGGTGCCATTTTCAACAGCAGACAAACCCCGACACAAAGAGAATAACAATGAATCAGATTATCAAAGCCTACATGCAAGCCTTTGGCGTTGCGCTGTTTTTGCCGGATTGGATTGACCCCGCGAAGCCGGTGAAGAAAGATCGATAACGACAACGACGGCACGTGTCAGGAGACCGGCGCGTGCCGTCATGGGAAATTCCCATCCAATTCGCAGACCGCATGCATTAAATGATGCCCGATTGTCCTCATGATGCGCTACAAAGCATGGAAGTGAAAAACGCCGTTTGGGGATATGGATGCGCGGTTGGGTTGCCTATCTGGCATGTTTCATTGGGGTCTGCGGCCATGCCTCAAGTGAATTTGTAGCAAAAGTCGCCGACACGCCGGGACCGGAATTCAGCGTCTGGCGTTTTATGCTTGGCGGGTTCGGTCTGTTTATTGCCACGCAACTTTGGCCGGGCGCGCGCGACCTCGTAACACCGCTGCGCCTTGACGGTTTGCGCATTGTTCTGCTGTCCTGTCTGGGGATGGCGACAGGACAATTGGTTTTTCACTGGGCCCTGGACTATGCCAGCATCGTCCAGGTGGCAACCATGGTGACGTCGATGCCCATATTTGTCGTTCTTGTGGACAGGGCAATCAACGGCACACCGATGACCGCCCCGAAAGTTGTCAGCGGCCTCGGTGCCTTTATCGGCGTCACATTACTTCTGACCGATGGTTACGTCGAGGAGCTTCAATTGGGCGGCAATGCTCTGATCGGCACCTTTATGGCGTTGATCTGCGCCCTTATTGGCGGATTTTACATCGTTCTGGCGAAACCGATGATCCAGAAATACGGACCGGTTCGCATGACCGCCTACACATTCATTCTCGGGTTCTTTTTCCTCTACGCCGTGGTCGGTGCATTCTGGGGTGTCTGGGTCAATCCGCTATCCCTGGTCGACAAGGAACCGCAGCAGATCGCAGGGATCTTGACCATCGGCTTCTGGAACACCACCATCGCCATGATCCTCTGGCTTGGCGGTATGGCCGCAGCCCCCGATATGACGCGCGCAAATTACCTGTTCTTCCTGAAACCGGTGATCGCTGCCTTGCTGGCGGTTCTGATACTGGGCGACGTCCTCTCGGCCATGCAGATGCTTGCCATCTTCGCGATCTGTTTTTGCGTCGGACTTGAGTATGTTTGGACACAATCGAGCAAGGCCCGGGCAGGACCGCATGGGGGTGAATTGGGCGAAACCGAGACAAAGGGAACAATAGTCCGCCAAATTTAAAACGGAGTTTGAGACCATGACAAGTCCAATGGCTGACACGGGAAATGCAGCAGCGCCGACAATCAGGAAGGTTACCGCGCGCGCCGTAAACGCAACTCTGACCCGCCCGGTCAAGACCGCCGTCGGTACCATTCCCAGTGCACCGCTGGTGCTTGTTGATGTTGCCACGGACGAGGGCGTAACCGGGTCGGCTTACATTTTTGGCTACAAGCCGGTGATGCTCGGCGCCCTGACAAGGCTTCTGGCCGACCTGGAGGACGTCCTGGTTGGAATGCCCGCAGCGCCCGTCCAGTGTGCCCACGATCTGGAACACTATTTCCGTCTGGTCGGACGACAGGGCATTGTCGGCATGGCACTGTCAGGCATCGACATGGCGCTTTGGGATGCTCTGGGCAAAACCCAGGGCAGGCCGGTGGTTGAATTGTTGGGCGGAACCGCCAGACCGGTCCCGGCCTATGACAGCTATGGCGTGGTCGACCCGGTTGCAGACCGCAAGGATCTGGAACGCTCGCTGGAACAGGGTTTTCGGGCGATCAAGATCAAGATTGGCGACGGTGACATTGCCCGTGACGTGGAAATGGTCTCCGGCGTGCGCGACATCATCGGTCCCGATATCGCCCTGATGATCGACTACAACCAGTCGCGAACCGCCCAGGAGACCCTTCATCGGCTTGAACGCCTGGTGGAATTCGATCTGCATTGGGTCGAGGAACCGGTCTTCGCCGAGGATTTTGCCGGTCACGCCCGCATTCGCGAAGCATCGCCCGTGCCGGTTCAGACCGGCGAGAACTGGTGGTTTGCCAGCGACATGAGCAAAGCCATCGACGCCGATGCTTGCGATTACGCCATGCCCGATCTTATGAAGATCGGCGGCGTGACCGGTTGGCTGAAGGCCATGGGACTGGGGGAGGCGGCCTCGATGCCGATCTCAAGTCATCTGTTTGTTGAGGCCAGCGCTCATGTGTTGCCTGTCACGCCCGGCGCCCACTGGCTGGAGTTCCTGGATATCGCCGGCGCCGTCCTCGCCCATCCCAACACTATCGAAAACGGTTGCCTGACAGCACGTGGACCGGGGCTTGGCATCGTCTGGGACGACGCGGCGGTCGCGCGTTTGGCGGTTTGAGCCCGCCATGACTCTCGATGCTACTCAACTCGATAATGCCCGCGACCCCCTCGACCGTTCACGCGCCATGCCTGCGGGCTTTTACACCACGCCGGAGATCTTTGCCCTTGAGCGTGAACATGTGTTTCTGAAAAACTGGTTCTTTGTCGGGCGCGAAGAGGGCATTGCGGATCCAGGCGATTTTCGCACAATTGACACGGTTGGTGGCCCGGTGTTGCTCATCCGCGGTGACGACGGGATCTTGCGGGCGTTCGCCAACTATTGTCGGCACCGGGGTTCAATCCTCCTGGAAGGCGAGGGCAATTGCCGGCGTATCGTGTGCCCCTATCATGCGTGGAGCTATCACACTGACGGGTCCCTGCTCGGTTGCCCGGATATGGCGGATGCGGAAGGTTTTGACCGTGTGGAAAACGGCCTGGTACCGGTGAGAATGGAGCAGTGGGCAGGGTTTGTGTTTCTCAACTTCAACCGCGATGCCCCCACTCTGATGGAACATCTGGGTGATTTTCCCGAACGTATGGCGTCTCACAAGCCAGACACCATGCGCCACTGCTGGACCGTAACTCTTGATGCCCGATGCAACTGGAAACTGATCCTCGAAAATGCGATGGAGACCTATCACACCGGGATCGTGCACCGTGATTCGGTCGGCGCGCAGACGTCGAGGTCACTCGAAACCGAGGGGCAATGGCGTTGCCTGCAGGTTTTGAGCACGCGCAGTATTGCTACACTCCCTGACGCCACGCCGTCCTTCCCGCCGATCGATGGGCTGGACGCCGACGCCCGGATGGGGACATATTTCACGGTCGTACATCCAACCTGCCAGTTCGCCCTATCTCAGGACGCCCTGTGGTGGCTGAACGTTCTGCCGCTCGCGCATGATCGCACAATGTTGGAAATCGGCGGATGTTTCCCGGAGTCGGCCATGAGCGACCCGGACTTTGACACCAAGGCCCAGCCTTATTATCAGCGCTGGGAACGGGTCGGCCGCGAGGACGTCGATATTCTCGAACGCCAGCAAAAGGCGCTTGCCTCTGTACTCTACAAACCAGGCCCTCTGTCCTGGCGCGACGACCACGTACGCGCCATGGGACTGTGGGTGCTCGACAGACTGCCGCTTGCGACCTGACGGTCCAACATCGGCTCCGGGATACCCGAGTGAACATGCAGGAACGCACGCGGAGGCAATCATGGCGAAGACCCACATCCGGAAATACGAAACCCGTTATCACGCCAAGGCAACCTACTCCCAGGCCATCAGGGCAAGTGGCGATTTTGTCTTCATGCGCGGCCAGGTCGGCACCGACGCCGAGGGCAATCTGGTATCGCCGGACCCCGGCCCCCAGGCCGATCAGGCCTGCCGCCACATCCGTGACCTGATCGAAGAGGCCGGCGGCAAGATCACCGATATCTGCAAACTGACGGTCTATGTGACCGATGTGGATTATCGACCTGCGGTCTATGCTGCGATCAACAAGAATTTCGAAGGCGTGCATCATTGCAGCACCGGCGTCGTCGTCAGCGGTCTTGCCAGTCCGGACATGCTGGTCGAGATCGATGCCATGGCGGTCATTCAGGACGATTGAAACGTGTCGCAAATAATGGGATTCAGTCCTGACGCCGATCGGCATTGCACACAAGAGCTGTGATTTTGTCACTCTTCCAAATTGTCAAGCACGTGCATGACAGTTTTTAAAGACATCGCGGAGCCTTGAAGTCTGTTGATGAATACGATCAAACGCGAAACGCTTTGGTTGATGACTCGCCTATCCAGCCGTTTCTGACAGGCTTCCAGGGACAGAATCCGCAGAACAGCTACCTGAGTATGCTCAATCCAGGAGTGTGATGGAGAGGGTTTTGGTTCAAGGTGCCCAAAGGGCCGGTTGGCGCCATGGCTGAGGCACGCAAAGTGTGCCATGGATCGGCGGGCTGGCACTGCGTAGCTGGATCGATTGCCACGCCCCGTGCCATTCCTGCGGCAGCGGATATGGCGGCGCGACACCAACTTCGGGTGCAAAGCCCAAGCGCCCATAGTACGCGGGGTCTCCGAGCACGCAAATCTGCATCACGCCGCTCTTTTGCAGCCGTTGCAAGCCTGCGTGGACGATTGCGCTTCCGATCCCTTGCCTTTGCCAATCGGTGACGACGGCAAGCGGCCCCAAAAGCGCGACCTTTTCAGTGGCTTCGGCAATGCCGCATGTCGTGAAGATGACATGCCCGACTACAGATGTGTCGATGATCCCGACAAGCGAGAGAACGAATGGCGGTTCCTGCAAAAGTTCTCTCACCAGAGGCAGCAAGTCCTCTTCAGGGAATGCGTCAGGATAGATCTTCTCGATCGAGGCGATGTCACTCGGCAGGCTTTCGCGGATTTCAATTCTTTTCAAGACGTCCTCGCCAGCAAACAGATTGCAATGACAATTGAATATCCCATATGCGGCCCAACCCCAAGTTCGGGACTGAGCAAAGACTTCTGTATGCGATACTCAACATACCCTAGTCGGCATCAATCCCTTCGCCTTCAGCCGCCGCGTAGTTGAGTTCGATCATCACGCCGTTGGGGTCGGAAACAAACACCTGGTGCAGGCCCTGGCCTGGTACCTTGCGGTTGTGGGCCGGGATACCGAGAGTTTCGAGGCGGGCAAGCATGTCTGTCAGGCCTGTCGCTTCGAAGGCGACGTGGTCGATGGCGCCGGTTTGGTCACCGATATTGTCCGGGGCGCGTTCGGCCAGATGCACCACCGCCTGGTTGCCGATATACATCCAGTATCCTTTGAATGGGAACGGCGGCCGCTCGCCTTCGGCAAGGCCCAGAACGTCACGGTAAAAGTCCCGCGTCGCATCGACATCGCGCGCCCTGATCAGAAGGTGGTTCAGGTTTTTGAGTGGCATGGCGGCAAGGCTCCCATCCTTCTGGTGTCATTACATCGTGATTCACAGTTTACGCAGCCAGAGCCCGGTTTCAATGGCGCCGGCCACCAGGGGTATATCCGCAATGACGCCGCCCATGGTCTGCTGTTCCATCCGGGTCACTGCATAATGGCTCGAGAACAGAACTTCCCAACCACCCTGAAGCAGGGCAGCCACGGCGTTCTGCTCGTTATAGCCGCGCCACTGCCATTGGGAGGGATAGGTGTCGGGCAACAGGATGTCGTGGAAGAAAACAAGAGTGCCGGCCTTCAGCCTGGGCAGGATCCTATTGACCGCTATGTCCACATCGGTGCCTGGCATCAGGATGTGGCTTGAATCGATACAAACCAGGTCGCCTGCTTCAATCGTGTCGAACAAGGCTTCGTCCGCTTCCTGCAATGTCTTGCGCTCAAGGCTCACGGGAAGGTTTTCAAGGGTTGCGCGTGGCGCCGGATCGATTGCCGTGACTTGAATGTCGAGGCGGCCATCGGCCATGGCGCGCAGCATGAAACGGGTGGAATGCCCGGACCCGACCTCGATGATCCGGCGCGGCCTGTGCGTTCGCACCATGGTGTAGGCGGCCGCCGCATCGAGCCTTGGGAACCAGTCCTGATCCCAGCGGCACCGGTCAGCGCCTGTGCCGTCGATCGCCAGAAGATCGTCGCGCAGATCGTCAATCTGGCCGAGCATCTCGGCAAAGGCATCAGCACGCTCGGCAAAAATATCTTCAAGGGCTGAATAGGGTGCGGCGTCGTCCTTGATGCCGCCGGCATAGCGGTAGGGAATGAAGAAGCCGTGGCGCTCAAGGCCCAGAACCGTCGTCAGTCCCATCCGAAGTCGTTTCCAGCCGCTTGCCATGATGCCTGCGATCTCCAGATGATTGTCCCCGGCCCACTGCTATAGACTGTCCGTCACAAAGGAAACTGAAAAATTGCCGCCCCTGGACTCAAGCCGGTTGGGCTCTCGAACTTCTGCCGCGTGCTATGAGGATACCCCCAAGGATGATGGCTAATGCCAGGTAGGCATTGGGGGAGGGTCGTTCCGCAAGAATCAGGGCGCCGCCGAAGACGCCGATCATCGGGATGAGCAGGTTGATCTGAGAGAAGAAGGCCGCTCCCTGGCGCCGGATGATGGCAAACATGACAACGTTGGCCAGCGCCGTCTGCACAATGCCGAGCACCAGAACGGCTGCAATTGAAGCCGTGGTCGGGTCCAGAGTCCACGGTCGATCGACAATCAGGCTGGCGGGAATTTGCAAAGCGGAGGCAACCAGCATGATGCCGGCGATCGTCCCGCGCCTGTTCTCTGTCATCAGGTGCTTGGCGATGATGGCGCCAATGCCGTAACAAAAGGCGGCCGTTGCGACGGCGAGCTGCCGGACAGTCTCTTCGCCAAGCTGGGCAAGCTTGCCGGGGCCGATCAGGACGATAAGACCGACGATGCCAAACGACACGCCGATGAGTTTCCGGGCTGTGAGTTTCTCGTCCTGTGTCAGAAGGTGCGCAAGGAGAACCGTGGTGAGCGGCATGACGGCCATCAGGATCGCCGTCAGCCCGCTGTCGATCTTCTCCTCGCCCCAGCTTATCAGCGTGAACGGCAGCGCATTGCTGAAGACCGCGGCAAGCGTCACCAGGACCCAGGCCTTGCCGCTTCTTGGCAGAGATTGTCCGGATGCCCGCGCGACAATGCACAGCAGTACCGCGGCAATCGACAAGCGCACCGCGGTGAGCGTCAGGGGTGGCACGCTCTCAACCGCGATCTTGATGATCATGAACGAGGTGCCCCATAGAAAGGCCAACAGGAACAGCATTGCATAATCTTGAGTGCCGGGCCGCGCGTCAGTCATCGAAGGTTCCTGTGTAGCCAGGTGTTGCGGGAGGTGCCGTGCCGCGCCGGGTCGAAACCCTTGGTGAAATGCAGCTGATGTCCGTCTGAGAATGTATTGCCTTACTACACCTCAGGCGACCCAATTGCGAGCGCAGACAACGCCCGGCTTGATCGGGTCGCAGGGGATGACATTGCGCGGGCGCATGCCTAGAGTATGGCGAACATAACAAGCAATCAAACAAGGACCAATCTGAAAATGACCGAAGAGACCGTCAAGGCATGGACATTCTGGCAAGGCGGCTGGGTGGACGGAAACCCGATGATCATGGGGCCGATGACGCATGCGTCCTGGCTTGCTTCCACGGTGTTCGACGGCGCCAGGGCATTTGAAGGTGTGGCGCCCGACCTCGACAAACACTGCGAACGGCTGTGCAATTCAGCGGTGGCGATGGGACTGAAGCCTTTGCACGGCGTCGGCGAACTGCTGGAACTGTGTGCCGACGGTCTGGCCAGGTTTGACAAGTCCACGGAACTCTACATCCGGCCCATGTATTGGGCAGAAGGTGGCTTTGTGTCCGCGGACCCGGAGACCACGAACTTCTGTCTTACGATCTACGAGGCGCCGATCCCCAAACCAACCGGATTTTCACTGACACTGTCGCCGTTTCGCAGGCCAACCTATGAAATGGCGCCGACCAATGCCAAGGCCGCCTGTCTCTATCCCAATTCCGGTCGTGCGCTGGTCGAAGCGCGGTCGCGTGGCTTCGATAATGCCGCGATGCTGGACGGGCTTGGCAACGTCGCTGAACTGGCGACGGCAAACATCTGGATGGTCAAGGACGGCATCGCCCACACGCCGGCACCGAACGGTACATTCCTGAACGGCGTCACACGGCAACGCGTTATCAAACTGCTGGGTGAAAGCGGTGTCACGGTGCATCAGCGGCCCCTGACCTGGGCAGAGTTTCTGGATGCTGACGAAGTCTTTTCCTCGGGCAATTACGGCAAGGTCATGCCGGTGACCCGGATCGAGAGCCGTGATCTCCAGCCCGGTCCGGTGGCGGCCCAGGCGCGCGAACTTTACTGGGAATTTTCTCACAGCAGCGGATAGGAGAGCGGTGGCCGGGTTGGCGCTATGCCGTCGCGGTATAAAACCGAACTCAAACGCCCAAGGGCAAAGCGGCGACCGGTGCTGCGGGACACCGGTCGCCGCCCAACAGGTCGACTTCAAACTGCGAGGAATTCAGTCGACCTGTAAGCCCGTTGGCGGAGTGCGCTGCAGTGCAACGGCTGAGATCAGGGGAGATCGCAGTCAACCCGCCTACGGACGTTTCGTTGTCGGTTCTTCGACCAGATAAAACGTGCCCGCAAGTGTTCTCCGGCACCAAACGCCAATCACGCCATGGTGCCCCAAGGGCCCGCACGTCAAAACAGTTTTCCAGAACCAACCAATTCGAAACCGCGCCCGCACGCGGTCAAGTTGCCTTCAATTGGCTAAACCTATAGCACAAATTGGGTTCAGGGAAAGTCGTTGTTGTCGCATGTAAGTGTAAAAAACTTGAGAGATAACAACGCGATCAATCGATTGTGTTATTTGTTACAACACTTGTGAGACTTTTTTGCAGTACCAGCGTGGGGATTTCGGACTGATCTCCGCAACCGGACTTTCGACGTAACAGGGCGAAGCCGTGCTTTTCGTAAAACCTTTGTGCAGGCAAGTTGCTTTCTTCGACCTCAAGGCAGAGGCTGTGACAGTCGGTCAGGCGGTCTTCGAGTTCCTTCAGGAGTTGACGTCCAATGCCGGCGCCCTGATGCTGGGGCAGGACATACAGTCTCGACAAACAGACGTCGCTATGTGCGTGCCGCTTGATCAGGCCATGCCCGACGAGGGTTTCATTTTCTTCCGCGACCAGCGATATGCAGTCAGGGCTGTGTAGTTCATCCTCAAGGCGGCCGGTTGCGTGCCAGGTGTCCGTAATCGTCTTAACCCGATCCCTGCCAATGGAGTCATCGTAGGTGTCGTGCCAAGTCGTCACGATCAGCCGGCGAAGGGCGGCGATATCCTTGGGCTCGGTGGGGCGGATAACGGTCTTTGAATCCATCTCTCTGGCTTTCAAATCTGTCTGCTAAAGCGGTTCCCAATGTGATGCTCGCACAAGGCCCTTTGCAAGACACCGGTCAAACAATTTCCGATTTCGGAACTGTACACCTAGATCAAAAAGCTCAACGCCCGCCCGCCACGTCTATCAGGCTGCCCGTCACGTACGAGGAGGCCTCGCTGGCCAGCCAGAGGATGGTTTCGGCAACTTCATCGGCGGTGCCGCCTCTGAGCATCGGCACCATCGGAGCCACCCGGTCAACACGGTCGGGTTCGCCGCCGCTGGCATGAATATCGGTGTAAATGATGCCGGGCCGAACGGCATTGACACGGATGCCCTCGCCACCGACTTCTTTAGACAGGCCGATCGTCATGGTGTCGATCGCGCCCTTGGTTGCGGCATAGTCGATGTACTCGCCGGGTCCGCCAAGACGGGCAGCGGCGGATGAAAGGTTGATAATACTGCCGCCTGAACCGCCATGTTTGGTGGACATCCTTTTCACCGCTTCCCGCGCGCAGAGAAAACTGCCGGTGATGTTGGTCGAGAATACTTTCTCCCAGCGTTCCACGGTCATTTCATCGAGCCGCATCTTGTGATGCAGAATGCCCGCATTGTTGACCAGAGCGGTGAGACGGCCATGTCGCTCGTCGCTTGCCTTGAATATTTCCAGAACGTCTGCTTCAACCGACACATCGCCGGCAATTGCGAAGGCTTCGCCACCGTCTTTCACGATCCGGCCAACGACGTCATCGGCCGCCTGTTTGTTCCGCGCGTAGTTGACGCACACGGCGAACCCGCGTTTGGCCGCCATTACAGCGGTTGCGGCACCGATCCCGCGGCTGGCGCCGGTCACGATCATGACATTCTTCATTTGAGTTGCACTCCTGTTTCATGACTATCTATTTTTGCCAGGATGGCGGGTTCATTGATGCCCGACAAGCGCGTCGTGCGTAGCCATGCATGTTGCCTGTGCCGAGCCGTCCCGGTCCGCGGCCGTGTGCCAGGCCGACATCGAGACGCCGGCGAGTTGACCGGATGCGGCAATCCGGCGAAACGCGGCACTTACGGTTTGTGAGTCGGGTCCACCGCTCACAGGATAGCGTTGTGCAGGAACTTCCTCGGCGCAGATGACATCGGAGTCGAAGTGGATGTAGAGCGGGCCGGAGGGCAGGGGCGTTGAGAGCAGCGTCTCGACATTCGGCACCATCGTGACGCCGGACGCCTGCAGCAGTTCGCGTTCTCCCGGATCGAGATCTCGGGCATCGACCAGCATGACCCGGTCGTCACGCAGGGTCTTAAGGTCGACGGCCTCGGCCATGGTCTGCTCGCCGCGACCGGTAATCATGGCCAGAGGCATGCCGCCCAGAAAACCGCTGGGCGAGGTCTCCCAGGTGTTGAAGTCTCCATGGGCATCGAACCACAGCAGAGTCGGTTCCACACCCGCCTGCTGGAGCCCTGCCAGAACACCGATGGCGGCACAGCAGTCGCCGGCAACGGCCACAGGCATGCGGTCACTCCGCCTGGCCTCACAGACGGCAGCGGACAAGGGCGCCAGAAGCGATGAAATTCGTGATTGTTTGTCGTTGCCCGACACTTCCGGCTCAATGATTGTCCAGTCGTTCTGGCCAAGCGTGCGAAGTTTCGTGTCGGCCGCATCAAGAAAGTGGGGAGAGAGAATGAACTGTGGCGACTGGTCAAGGGACATGGGAGCAGGCCTTGTTGCTGATGCGTGAGGCGGCTTGCATTGATAGCGCAATTCGACGGTTTTTGTCGCGGAATTGCGCGATTGACTAGAACGCGATCCTGGCGCCGACGCGACCATGACCGGAGGCTGCCCGATCGGTTCCGTAGCTTGCTTCAAGCCCACCGTACACAGTGACGCCGCCGCCCGCCGCGTAGGTCGCCGACAGTCCTGCAAAAGCGCTTGCGACCTGATCTTTGCCGCCTGGATCGAAAGCGACAGACTGACCCAACAGGATTGAACGCACTTGTCCGCCACCCAGATTGATCCGACCATCGACACCGGCGCGCCCAAGGACCTGCCAGGGACCGGAAGCATCAGGGCGCGAGTTGACCGGCACTTCAATTTGTGCCCGTGCCTCTGCCACATGAATCTCCCGGCTTGAGACCGTCAGGGCGGCTATCGATCCGCTTTCAGCATAGTCCTCCAGGAACATCCCGGCATAGCGCAGACGCAGGCTCGCCCGCGCGCTTTGCGTGCCCAGAGACAAATCCGTTGCCACCGTTATCTCGGGTGAAACAAAGACACCGTCGTATTTCGTTGTCGCGGCCTCGACGCCATTGACTGCCTGGTTGTTGGCTACGACCCGTGAGGAGTCGAAATCGGCAAGGCCTGCCGTTAGCGCAAAATCGATTGAAGAAGAGCCTGTGGTCTGCCGGACATAGACACCGGCAAATACGGAATCGATGTCCGTGTCCTGACTGTTTCTGCCCGACTTCACAGTGCCTGCCGATCCGCCGAAGAATATTCCGGCACGTGTGGCTTCGGCGATCTGACCATCGGCCCCGGCGACGACGCCCCCGTACACGTGAGTTCCGGATAACCGGTTGCCGCCATCAGCCTGGTACCGGCCGCCGCCGAACACCTGGGCCCACACGCCCCCCTTGCGGGCGCCATCATAAGGAACGCCGCTGACGGCAGAAATCGTACCGCCCGAGCCGTCGCCAAGCGAGGCAATGTGCGTCGGCGACGTGGCTGTGTTCTGCCGGTTCTGAATCACGCCCAGAACGCCGCCTGCCATATCGGACAGCACTTCATCGCCCAGGGAAAATGCCGTGGGGTCGACAACGGCGACCGTATTGCCAACCCGCGCGAATGGTTTGCCATAGGTGTCGATGTCGACGGTGCCCGAAGTCTGGAAAGAGACGACCATGCTTTCCATGGCGTCGAAAAAGGAGAGTTTGTGTGTACCGCCAGGGTCGCCGTTGAAATTGACCGCGCCGATGATCCTTGAACCCTTGAGCAGGGTAAGTGAATCCTGTCCGATGCTCAGGCCATTCGACCTAAAATCGATGGCGATTCCGGCTGTACCCTCAATTGTCCCGGAATTTTTGATGTCCGCATCCCCGGCCGTATCCCGGCTGGCGGTGATGCCGGTGTGTCCACGGATGAGCCCGTCATTCCTGATCTTGCCGAAATGGACCTGAACCCCGGAAAAGTTCGGTGCGTCGGACCCGATGATGGCGCCAAAATTGACCAGCCTGTCGATCGTGTCGGTAAGGATACCGTGATCGCCACCGATAATGATGCCTTCGTTGATGAGTTCGTTGATCCGACGGGCCAGAACACCGGTGCCGCCGCCGGTCATCGTGCCGGTATTGGTGACTTTTGTCAGAGTGCCTTCCGAGAATATTGCATTGGTAATCGTGCCGTTCATGAAACCGGTGTTGAACACGGAGAACGCCGAGCCGACCAGATTTCCGTGAACCCCGTCCTGACCACCGGTAATCGTGCCGTCGTTGCGGACAACGGCACCGACCCCATTCACGGTGATGGCAAAGTTGGGCGGGTTGGCACTGCTGACCGTGCCATCTGATCCGATGGCGATCGTATCGCCGGCGTTGAGGATGACGTCCTGAAGATTAGGCGGGACGGTAATGTCAATGGCATGGGCAACGGCCGATCCCGCAAGAAGCGACGCCACACATACGGATAGTTTTGCAGATGCCCGGAATCCCCGAGCCTTGAACGTCCACCCCATGCCGCAGCCCCGTCTGTCGCCCATTGATAGACATGCCACGGTACGCAGTGCGTGCCCTGCCCGGGGAAAAGGAAACTGTCACTCAATACAGTCCCGGACGGTATTTGTTCTTGTACGGAGCAAGCGTGAATTGCGGGCAGCCGACTCGTCAATGTGTAGTTGGCGTAGATTCCAGGGTATCGGGAGTTTTCCACGGTTTTTTGCGTTTGGTGCCGGCATCGGCACGTTATTTGTCAGGGCGTCGATCCGTCTCGACGGACGAATCGAAAGCCCTATCAATCATGCTGACCGATCAGCACCCTGTCGCGGTCCGATCTGATTGAACCCTGGTCAATGCCCAGTTCCCGGCCCGCCTTGTGCCCGGCATAGACCGCCGCTGCGATCAATGATGGCTGGCGGCAGTCGCCGATCCGTCGCACGGATTTGATGCCCGCGTCGGCCCAGCGCGCCTCATGTTCCCTGAGAGCATGATAAAGCTCGTCCTGCGGTTCGCGCGACGTCACCATGACGACTGAGCCGGCGGCGACACTCTTCTCGTTGCCGGAATAGACGCAACTCAGCCTGGCCTGCGCGCCGTCAAATCCTTCCATTTGGTGCGACACGACAATATCGACACCCAGTTCGATCAGGCGCGCCTGGGTGCGGAACTGCTCTTCGGTGAAATAGCTCCAGGATCCGGCAATCCCTTCGCTTGTTACATAGGTGACGGCGAGTCCCTTTTGCGCCAGTGTTTGGGCCATGACCGGACCCATGTAATAATGATCGTCGTCAAAAACCACGACCGGGCCTTGGGGGACGGCTCCATCCATGATGTCGTCCGGCGTCAACAGACCCTGGCTCTCCAATTCCGGTCCGGGCACACTGTTGTGCCGGCCAAGCCCATTCCGGCGCCAGCGTGCACCGGTGGCCACCAGCACATGTTCGGCACCGAATTCGAATACGGTATCCACGTCCATCCGGCTTTCGGGGTACAGCGAGACGTTTGCCAGTTTGTCGATCTGACCGAGCCGATAGTCGCGTACCCTTGCCCATTCAGACAACCCGGCCATTGCGCTCTCGCGGGTGACCCGACCTCCTAAGTTCCGAGCCGCATCCGCAAGGGCCACCGTGAACCCGCGCTTGCCCAGAATGTGGGCCGCCTCCAGTCCAGCCGGCCCGCCGCCGACGATCAGCACAGAGCCAACGCCACCTGGTCCGGCATTCTCGGGATGCCAGCCCGCGCGCCACTCTTCGCCCATGGTCGGGTTTTGCGTGCACCGGAGCGGCGTTCCCAGCGAGTTGCTCGAGTAGCAGATGTTGCAGCCGATGCACTCGCGGATATCTTCCGGGTGACCGTCTCTGATTTTTGCAGGCAGGAACGGATCGGCGATAGAGGGGCGTGCTGCGCCGACAAAGTCGAGGACACCACGCTTGATCTGGGAAACCATGATGTCGGGCGAGGTAAACCGTCCGACGCTGACGACCGGCTTTCCAGTCAATTCCTTTACGTAGGCGACCTGGTCCTCAAGGGCGGCTTCCTTGACGAACCGCGACGATCCCATCTCGAGCGAATAGTCGGCGGGCACCAGATCCCACAGGTCAGGCAGGGTGCCGATTGCCGACAGCATGTCCCGGGCTTCTTCGGAGCTGACGTGGTCGTCGCCCTGACCGCCGACCGAAAACCGGACAGCGACGGCGCAAGCGTCGCCCACCGCGTCGAGCGTGTCCTCGATCAATTCGCGGGTGAACCTGATCCGGTTTTCCAGACTGCCGCCATACTCATCCGTGCGGTCATTCAGCGACCGTGACAGGAACTCCCACAAAAGATAGCCGTGGGCAGGATATACATAAACGATGTCAAAGCCCGCATCGCGGGCCCGCAAAGCGGCCGCCTTGTGCCAGTGGCGCAAGGCCTTGATGTCCGATTTGTCCATGCGCTGCGACTGCACCGGATCGGTGGCGCTGTTGAGCGAACGCACGCCAAGTGTCGGCTGCCGCGTCAACAGGTTCGAGGCATAGCTGCCCGCATGCCACAGTTCCACGCCGGCGAGGCTGCCATGGTGATGAACGGCGTCCGCCAGGGCGGACAGATTGCGAACGTCACCGTCGTCCCACAGCGTGGCATAGGGGTAGGGCGTATCATCGGATGTTTCATGGATCGAGCAATATTCCGTACACACAACGCCCCAACCGCCCTCGGCCTTCATACCGCGCATGGCGGCAAGTGTATTGGGACGCAGATATCCCATGCCGGAGCAATGGGGCACCTGATAGAACCGGTTTGGCGCGGTCACTGGACCGATCTTGAGAGGCTCGAACAGGATGTCGTAACGGGGGTCTCGGGAGGTCATTTTGAATCTCCGTTCAATATGAGCGGCACTATGCCCGGCACGCTAGTCCTTGCCAAGGTGGTGGATATGCGTAAACGCAATTGTCGGATTGCCGACGACCGGGATGTGCATAAGTCTGCAATCGAGTGATTTGGCTGAGGAAATTTGCTATGACCATAAGAGGCCAAATGCGGAGAAACGGCAAATTCAGGTCGTTTTTTCACTTTACACAAGGCAGCGTTCTAAGTAATTGATGAATAATGATAATTCGGATCGAAAAACTTTCGAAATACCGATTTCCCAGCATGCAAGAATTGTGAACCACAGACAAATCACTATATGTCACTACAGGCATAGGAACTATTTTCAAGGGGTAGATGCATGATAGAGACCCAGAAACTCGACCAGGAAATTGAAAAAACCAAGGGTATTATGGAGGAGATGCGCTCGAAGATCAGCGCAAGTGACACTCTTCTGGACAAGATCGCCCAACAGGGCGAGACGATCGGCGAGGTCGATTTCGATATCGAGAACGCGCGGATCGAGGACGTTCTCGAACAGCAAAAAACGATGGAAGCCAACATTGCCGATCTGATCATCGGGCTCGAGGATGTCACCAACTCCTTTGGCTCCGAGTTCCAGAGCATGCAGGAATACAGCATGTCCGAAACACTGGTCGGCTGGTTTTCAGAGAATAAGGCGAAGTCCATGCGCAACGACCGCGTGCGCACCACTTCCCTTGCCGGCAACCTGCAGGACCTGCTTGGCAAGTCAAACGTCATTGTTCGTATTCTCAAGGACCAGAAGGCCATTCTTGAAGAGCGCTATGCGACCTCGGAAGCCAGCCTGAAGACGGTCATCGAACGTCGCCAGGCCGTCACTGAGGAACTCAAGGCCAAGCAGGCCCGCATCGAGGAACTCAATCCGCTATTGCTGGATATCGAAAACCAGATATCAGCGTCAACCGACCAGGCCGAGCGCACCAGGCTCGAGGGCGAGCGTTCTGCCATGGCCACGGAATACAACGAGGCTCAGGCCAAGGAACAGGAATTGCTGGCAGCCTCCCAGACGCTGGAGCGTTATACCTCCATGTTCCAAACCTTCGTTGACAGCCTGAACAATCAGATCGCAGCCCAGAGCACGCTGATCAACAAGCTGTCGATCGACACGGAGCAGCGCGTGGTTCTTTACAAATCGCTGGAAGACTCATTGAAGACAGCTGCCCAGCAGGAGGTAGCCCACCAGATTAATACGCTGGGCTCCAAAGTCGACACCGCTGCCGAGGAAACCATGGCAGGCATAGGAGCGGCCGCTCAGTCGCATATTGCGGATTTGCTGGAGCTTCACGAAAAGAACATGGTCAGCACCGAGGAAATCCAGCGCCGCAAGAAACTGGCCGACGATGCCTTTGCCAGGCGGTTTTCCGAAGTATTGGAAAAGCACGAAACGTCAAACTACGTATCGCAGTAACGCCGTGCGGGGAGACATTCGCTGATGACGATGCTTCCCGACGGGATCGATCGCTATTTCCTGGCGACCGACCGGGCCTTTGCAGCCCTCGATCAGGTCTACCGGCCCGATGCGGGACCCTGGGGCAAACGCCACGACATCGTCTACGGCGTTGTCCAGGAGTATCTGGAACGGTTGCGCAACAGTTTCCGGGCGCTGCATCTGCACTGTCATTTTGCCGACAGCTTCAAGATCGACATCAAGGATTCTGGCTTCCCGATCTTCCGACACATGCTGGAAATTCAGGAAGACGTTGGCCAGGCCGACAAGATGTTGGAGGACCTTGAGCCGGCCGGGCAGATCCGTCACGACATGCTCGATGCCCTGCTGAAGCAAAAGCGGTTCCCGACGGAACAACAGAAGGCCATGGCCCAGCGTCTCTATTTCGAAACATTGTCGAAGGGACATCTGTTTCTCCAGCGCTCGACACCAAGAACCGTCCGCTGGTCGGTCAACAAACGCAACAAGCGGCCGTTCTATGTGGTGCGCTGGGCAAGTTATGACGGTGTGTCCAATCTGCCCATGGCCTACATCGCGGTGATTGAAGACTCCTCTGACGACGCTGAACCGCCGCCCAAACGCGGTGGCAAGAAAAACAAGAAGTCCGGCTCCGAACCGTCGGCCATGAGAGGGTTGCCTAACCGTGACGTCAGCGAGGCCTTTATCGAGTTTGCCGCCAAGCACTCGAGTTACAGTTTGAACCTGACGTCGATCGCGACTGCCCTGGACCAGGATTTCAAATACCTTCACCCGAAGCAGATCAGACGCATTGTCATGGGTCCGTTCTGTGCCGGCGGGCTGACGTCGCACAACGAAAAGGTTAACCGGATCCTTGAAGGTGTCGGCGACCCGGGTCAGAGTTGGCTCTTGAACTGGACGATGCAGGAAATTCATTCCCAGGAGGAAAAGCCGGCCAAATGGGGATTGTGGGGTGGAACCCAGGCGCAGGAGATTTATTTCGTCGACACCGCCGACATCGACTGTGTGCAGCACGGCGTCAGCGCGATGGAACGCCACGCCCTCGTTCCCCACGAGGCCTATCAGGCAGCCTACGCGCACGATCCCGAAGCAGGGATATTCGATGGTTACGACTGTCACATCGTAACCGAAGACAACATTCTGAGGCATATATGAGGCCCCCATGGACATCGGACTGACCACATTGCGCGAAGAAGACATTGCCAAGCACTTGTCGATGGCGCAGTCCATGATCGAGCGCACCAGCGTGACGATCCCCGATGAAGACGGTCGATCGTCTACGGAAATCGCGGGAACCCGACGGCGTTTTGTCAGCACGGTTTCAACCGGCGGTCTCAAGCGTTCAGCCGATGTACGGGTCGTTCAAACCATCGCCGCGATCTCACCGGACGACCAGATGATGTCGATCGCCCAACACGGTCTGACCTTCCGTCTTCGCCGGGCGCTGGCCGTCGGCTATGCCGTGCGCGATGTCTTTGCACGCCAGACCGAACTTGAAAGCCTGAATCAGCAGAACAAGTCGTCGCCCTTGACCGGCGATACCGCAACACGGTTTCACAAACTGCTGGGGACCGGCGCTTTTGTGTCGTTGTTCACGGCGGCCAGTTACCTGCTCCAGAACATAGAAGCCGATGCACAACCCGTCGGCGAGACACCCGATCCCATTTTCGACTTCGATACCGCGCCTGAAGCCTACAAGGCCTTTCTTTACGGTCTGGCCCAGTCGATCGAAGGATCCCCGGACGACGAGCAGATGCTGGCAAGAGCCAAGGCGTTTGCCCGCGCGACCCTTGAAGGGTTGATGGCCAGGCGCGCTCGATTCGAACATCTGTCGGTATTTGAAGAAACCCACATCCGGCTCGACGGCGACGACTTCACGCTCAACGGTTTCGACATCGAAGAGCGCTCAAGGCGCAAGCCCCTGGTCATGACGTTCAAGAAACCCAACGAGGTGATCGGCAACCACATTGCCAAGTACCAGTCGATGAAGCTGGCCAAGATGCTGATGGCCTACGACTTCGACCGCCAGTTGAATCCGTTTGTGGAACTGGGCGGCTTTCTGTTCACGTTCATCGGTGACGGCTACCCCGGCACCGGCAAGACAACCCTGATCCAGATGATTGCCGGCATCATGAAGGACTACTGCGATACCGCCGGATATGCATTCCACTATGAGAATTTCGGTGTCGACCAGATCAGCTCCTACCAGGGCAAATCGGGCCAGAACTGCAAGCAGTTCATCACCAACGTCATGGACACCCGCGTCATCGGCTTCGGCACTGTCGACGATATCGATCAGGTGGCAGCCAAACGCAGCGACGACCGTTCGTCCGCCGGGCAACAGGAAATTACGGCCGTCCTGATGGAGAGCTTTTCCGGCGCCAACACGGTGGTGCGTGGCAACTGCTCGTTTGGCATGTTCTCCAATTATCCCGAAAACGTCGACGATGCCCTGCGCCAACGCGCCGGTGCCCGCTGGGTCGTCAACGGCCCGCAGACTGCAGACGATTATATCGACATCTTTGCGCTGCTCGCCGGCAAGAACCATGACATTCCCGTTGGCGATCACGAGCTCTACGCCGCCCAGAAAATCGAGGAGGCGGTGGCCACCGTATACGAGGAGCACAACCGGCCCCATGAAGAAGGCCTTGCAAAGGTTTTCGACCGCCTGACATCGGAGATCGGCAAGCCCGATACCTTGGCAGAAATCGGGCGTTACCTTCATGGCATCAAGGAAGCCGAACCGCGCTTTACCGGCCGCGCCATCAAGAACATCACCGACGCCGTCAAGATGCGGGCCATGGATATCGAGTTGCCTGACGAGTGGTTCGAGACCCCTGAGGTGTTCATGCACCAGCCATACGATACCAAGCTTGCCATGGTGTCCGAACTGCGTGGGCCGATCACCATCGACATGATGATCCAGGAGATCAACCGCTACGCCGACTCCGAGTTCCGCTACACCGACAAGTCCGACGCAACGGCTGTCGAACGGATCGTGCGCGATCAGCGTGTGCGCGAACGCGCAGCCGGAGAGATTGCCGACCTGAAAGGCAAGGGCCTATGGAACGCCTGATCGACAACGCGCTCCGGTTCGGTGGGCTGATGGAGATCAGCCAGCCTCACCAGGTGGAGCGTTACAACACAGCGCTTGAAGGTCTCGGCCTGCCGAGAACCAAGTGTACAAGTTTCTCGATCGATGCCACCGGCTTTTCTCCCGAAGTGGCCGAGGACCTTGGCAACCGGCAGTATCTGGACCCCAACGGCGTCAACCGGCGTTTTATTATCCTGTCGCCGTCACAGGGCGAGTTGCCGGTCGTCTCGATCAATTTCTCTTCAACGACCGAGATCGTGAAGGAATTCTTCCGCCGCAACGCGGAGGCGTTGCAGTTGCTGACCCTGAAGGATGCGGTCTACGGCGAGATTGAGAACTCCACCTACCGGGTCGACGATCTTGACGACGTGCTGTCGATCAAACAGGTCGAATTCAAGCTTTCAACTGTCAATGCCCTGCTGGACAAGGCCGGCCAGTTGCAGGAACTCATCGAGCGGTTCCACCGGGAAGAAGATGCCTGGATGGACGACGACCTGCTCGACGAAATGCTCGGACTTGGAAAAATCTGCGGCGACGTAAGGCACAACAAGCTTGTCCCTCGGCACCGGCAGTTCGAACAGCGCTCGTTCTGGACCCGGCATTTCGACGGAATCTACGTGCTTCATGAAGAAAATGGAGAGACCGTAGTCATCGGTGGCGACCACGTGTCGGATATCGCACGCAAGCCCGACCGGTGCATATCGTTTTCCGAGACCGAGGATGTCTATCGCTATCTCTGGCAGACCGGCCGGCTGGAGCCCTTCAACCCGGACTGGCTGGCGTCGTCACGGATACTGGAAAACCGCATGGACTACTATGTCCGCCATGCGGTCACCCACCTTGAGCCCGAACGCAATCTGATAACGCTCGACAACATGTGGATCAGCAACTGGGTGCGCAATCACCTGGATGATATCGCCCATGACGGGGCATTCAACTTCCTCAGCCGTGTCCGCAAGGTTGCCGACAGCGGCGGCCGGTTTGACATTGACGACGTTCCCGCCGACCACAGGTTCCTGGCGGTCAGGGCAAAGCCCGGCCATGCCGACTCTGCGCTCGTCAACCGGTTGATTTCGGAATACATACCCTTTGATTTTGTCACCCGTTTCATTGTGAACAAGGAACGCTTCTACAAAGACTATCCCGATTATCCCGACGCCTATCGGGACTATATCGTTCACATCATTACGTCCTCGTTCTTTCCCGACAAAGAGAGTTTCTGGCGTCGGATGTTTGAATGACGTTCACATGAGCCGGTCAAACGATGCCGTGTCCCACTTAGCCCGCAGGAGCAAATCCAGTGCTTGATCCGATTATCGAATGGTTTGGACAGTTTGGTCAGTCGATCATGGGGCTGTTGCGAAGTCTGTGGCTTCTCGTGACGTCTCCGTTCCGAGCCGTGGTTGCTTTGTACAGGCGCTCCGGTTGGATACTGCGGGTCGTGCTCCTGGCCTTCCTGATCCCGATCGTGATCGGCTACGGCTGGTTCGCCTGGCACGCCGCCTGGATCCGGGGCTATGACATCAATTATCCAGACAAGCTCGACCTTGCCAATCCCCTCAAGGCCTCGGCTGGCGACCAGGTATCGGTTGAAGGCGGCGAGCAGTCGACCAAGACCTGCGGCCGGTCCTTCGTGGTCACGGTGGCGTCCGAATTGATCGACCTCAACGTCAACCAGAACAAGTGGATGTCGAGCAACCCGATTTACAAGTCCGGCTTCTTCTTTCTGATGGAATGGGATCAGACCTGGTTCATGGACAACAAGGCAGCCTTCCAGCGCGGTGCCCAGCAGGCTGTGACACGTACGGCAATCGAGCTGGCCGATGCATTGGGCCGTGTGCGGGGTACCTCCCAGATCGACCCGGATCTGAAAGACGCAAAAGGCGATCTCCAGTTCAATCAGTACACCTGGTACATTAATCCTTTCGAGGAAGACCGACCCTTTGGACCGACCACCCCGACACCATCGTATTTTCGAAGTGCGAAGTCTGCATTGGACAAATACAACGACCGTCTCGCCGACTGCAAGGCGACATTCGATGCCCGTGGTGACAACCTGCTGCAGTTTCTTGACCGCGTGGCCAAGGACATCGGTTCGGCATCGGCTGTCATCAAGCAGCGATCCGAGGACTACAATTCCGGATGGTTCGATACCAGAGCAGACGACATTTTCTGGTACGCAAAGGGTCAACTGTACGCGTATTACGGGATCATGAAGGCCCTGCGGGTCGATTTTGCCGATGTCGTCAAGTCCCGCAAGCTCGACGACATCTGGGACCTCATGGATGAACATTTAAAGCGCGCGATCGCCCTTGATCCGTTCATCGTCTCAAACGGCCGCGAAGACGGCTGGATGATGCCGACCCATCTGACGACGATCGGTTTCTACATCCTGCGCGCGCGCTCGAACCTGGTCGAAATAAGGTCGGTGCTGGACCGGTAGGGTCCAGTAGAATTTGAAGTGTCTTCGGATTGTGGACAGCGCAAACTATTATTGGCCAACGTGAAGAGGCACGTGAAAAATCCCTGATTGCGCGCATTGCGTTTATTGCGTTTTCGACCCGATTGCCGGGCGCCGCCGCGGCTTTCATTGCCCCCGCTACGATACTGATTTCCGCAAAAATACCGACGATTAGCCTAAACTTAACTTCGCTCTGGTAATCTCGGTTGCAGTGATATCTGTGGAAATTTTGATTTTCACAGTTTCTGGCTTGCGTTGAGTACATTGGCTGGGGGTGCAAAAAAATGAACAAATTGGTTGGACAGGTTGTTCTCGACACTGATCGCCGCGGCGAACGGCGCAGTGTGTTGGGCGAAGACGCCGTGGCTGTAGTCAAGGGTCAATCGGACGCGCTGACGTGCGTGGTCGAGGACATCTCGGACAGTGGCGCGCGCATTTCGATTGAGGACGAGACCCGTTTTGTCCCGTCCCGGATCAAGCTCTACATCGAAGACCGGCAAATGGTCGCCAAATGCCAGAAGGTCTGGCGCAGCGGTGCCGAAATTGGGTTAAGGTTCACCTCGCTCGTGCATGTCGGCTGAGCCTGCAGGTCTACTTCCTGCAAGGATGATATCCGGCCGAATCTGATGGACCGATGGCGAATCTGTTCCGATTCGCCACTGCATCCTCAATCAGCCGCCTCGAGTTTATCCTGAGTCCGGGTTTCGAAGTCGCCGGCGTCATGGCGCTCGTGAAGCTGTTCTTCCGGCGATCCTGATGTTTTGTTGACCATGCGTCCGCGTTTGACAGCATCCCTGCCGGCGATCTCCTGCATCCATCTGTTGACGTGGGTGTACGACGCGGCATCGAGAAACTCGGCTGCTTCGTAGACCCTGTTGTCCACGAGCGCGCCATACCACGGCCAGATGGCCATGTCGGCAATCGTATATTCATCGCCGCACATGAACCGGTTGTCCGCCAGGCGCCGGTCGAGCACATCCAGTTGCCGCTTCACTTCCATGGCAAAACGGTCAATCGCGTACTCGATCTTGAACGGGGCATAGCTGTAGAAATGCCCGAAGCCGCCGCCAAGATAGGGTGCACTGCCCATCTGCCAGAACAGCCACGAAAGGCACTCGGCACGATTGGCCGGATCGCTGGGCAGGAAGGCCCCGAACTTTTCGGCGAGGTACAACAGAATTGCCCCGGATTCAAAAACCCGCGTCGGCGGTGTCGTGCTGTGATCCATCAGGGCAGGGATCTTGGAGTTCGGATTGACGCCGACAAAGCCGGAACCGAACTGGTCGCCGTCGCCGATATTGATCAGATAGGCATCGTACTCGGCCCCCGAATGTCCCAGGGCGAGCAGTTCCTCCAGCATAACGGTGACCTTCACACCGTTTGGCGTCGCCAGGGAATAAAGCTGAAGCGGATGCTTGCCCACAGGCAGTTCCTTGTCATGCGTCGGCCCGGCAATCGGGCGGTTGATGCTGGCAAAGGCGCCCCCGTTTTCGGTTTCCCATTTCCAGACCTTCGGCGGCTCATAGCCCGATGAATCATTCATGTGTTGAACTCGTGTTTGTTGAGGGTTTGTGAGGCCAACTTACGACAACATTCTGTTTCACGCACGGGTTGAATTCAGGCAAGAACAACCTAACGGCCTTTGAACACCACGAAGTGATCGATCACCGCCGCGTCAAGCGGCCTCCGCCATGCCGCTGATAAACTCGTCTGCCGAAACCACGGTGGCATAGGCAAAGCCGAGTGCTGACATGAAAGCCGCATGGGCGTATTTCGCAGGCACGGTCACCCCGTTGAATTCGAGATCCCGGGACGCGCAGGCGTCGTGGATGAGGGTGCAGGCATAGCCCAGGTCGCTTGCGGCCCGGGTGGCACCGTCGATGCACATGTGGGACATTGCCCCGCATATCACCAGATTGTCGATGCCGTCGCCATCCAGGATCTCCTTGAGGTCCGTCTGGTGGAAGCTGTTGACCTTGTGTTTGAGCACCATGGCCTCACCGTCTGCCGGTGTCAGGTCGGCATGAATTTCGGCACCCTTCGTGCCCGGCGCGAAGAAGGGGGCGTCTGCGCTTGCAAATTCATGACGCACGAAGATGACGCGGTGGCCTGCGTCTCGGCAGGCATCGATCACGGAAGCCGCCTTGTCTTTAGCGGCTTCGATCCCGTCGAGGGTCCATTTTCCGCCGGGAAAATAGTCGTTCTGCAGGTCGATAACGATGAGGGCGGTTTTGGTCATTGCAAGGCTCCTGAAAAGGGGGAACTCAAATTCCTGGACATTGTGGATACACAAACTAGGGCTTTCCTGTCGGTGTCAAAATTGGCATAATTGACATATTTAGAGGCAAAACTGACAGAAGAGGCACGTCGTGGGCTTCATCGACATTGCTGTGTTGGCATACCCCGGTGCCCAACTGTCGGCACTTCACGGTTTGACCGACCTGTTTTTGACTGCAAACAGGCTCGCGGAACGGCGTACTCCCGGCAATCGGGATTGTTTTCGGGTCAGTCACTGGCAGGCAAGCACACAAGACGGCCGTGTGAGATGCAGTTATTCATCGGATCCGCACAAACCTGAAAATGTGGCCTGTTTCATCGTGCCGCCAAGCCTGGGAGGGCAGGGCGCCGACGGGCCGGGCGAGGTCTATGTCGACTGGGTGAAGGCGCAACACGAAAGCGGCGCTATCGCGGGGTCGGTGTGCGTCGGGGCCTTTCTGCTCGCCCGCGCCGGGTTGCTCGATGGGCGGCCCGCTACGACGCACTGGGCGCTGAAGGATCAGTTCGCCGGCAGGTTTCCCGATGTCGTTCTGGAAACAGAAAAGCTGGTGGTCGAGGATGGCGACATCATCACCGCCGGAGGCATCATGGCCTGGGTGGACCTGGGACTGCGGCTGGTCGACAGGTTCATGACACCGACGGTCATGCTCGATGTGGCCCGGTATTTCCTGGTCGATCCAAGCGGCCGCGCGCAGAGTTTTTACAGCACGTTCGCGCCGAGGCTGAATCATGGCGACGACGCCGTGCTCAAGGTGCAACGCTGGCTGCAGACTGGTTTCGGTCGAGCCGTGTCGATCGCGTCAATGTCTGAAACAGCCGGTTTGGGTGAACGCACGTTCCTGCGCCGGTTCCACAAGGCCACCGGCCATAAACCGACGCATTATGTGCAGACTCTGCGGGTGAGCAAGGCACGAGAAATGCTTGAGTTGTCCGGTATGCCGGTCAATGCCATCGCCTGGTCGGTCGGCTACGAAGACCCTGCGGCATTCCGGAAGGTCTTCCATAAAGTGATGGGATTGACGCCCGGCGACTACCGTCGCCGATTTGCCCTGCGCGCGGCATGACACCACGGCTGCGAGACGGCACTGGCGTGCGGCATCGCGCACGGGAAACAGATGTCGTTCCGGCGACGCTTTACAAATCACAATCCAGACAATATGGTGCCGGCCATGTCAGTACACAGGCACATATCTCGAATTACCGCCGGGCGGCTTACCGGCCCGGTCCTCGTAGAGGGCCGGGACGTGAGTTTTCGTCTTGAGACAGGTAATTTGGAGATCGAGTGCGATGAGTGCACATTACGCGGCTGATGCCGACCCTAAAGAAAATTCAGACAAATCAGAAAGTTCGGATGTCGGCGTGTTCGCCGTCGAAGTCCGTGCCGCGCCCGCTTCGGACACGTTGCTGCGTGTCTTGAACCCGTTGCAGAAACTCGACGTGACCCCGTTGCTGGTTCGCGCCGGCGAGGCCTTCGATGCGGTCGGCGAGGGCATGATGAAAATCGAAGTGCACTTCAGAGGCACGCCCTACCTCGCGAACCAGGTTCAGCGCAACATGGCGTCATCGATCCACGTGGAGAGCGTCAGCCTCATGCGTTGTAGCCGTTAGCGGGCGAAACTGAGCTCGTTCTTTGCGTCTGCCCGTCATGCCTTGCCATGTCACCCCATTGTCACACCCATTGGAAAAGATTGATCATGTTCCTGCAGAATTTGTCTGTCGTTGCTGTCCATGTATGAGTTTTAGCAAGAAGGTGAGAACCGTCCTCCCACATCAGTTCAGGGCGGCAAACGTGTCAGGGTTGGCGTTAATGAGATTCGGCAGCTTCGAAGCCGATGTTTCTACCGATAGAGCGGTCGGCGCGAACGACAAACTCGGCGTGAGTTTGAACCACTGAAACCGGTTCGAATCCTCAGCAAACAAATCTCTTATGCACACCATTGCTTGTTGAATTTGCCCGTTCGATTCTGAATGATGGCCTATTGCAGCGTTGGCTGTGGGGAGAGAGTTGATGGAATTAAAATCGAAGGGTGTCAGAAAAACAAAAGTCTTCATTTCATATTCGCGTCAAGATCGACAGTTTGCAACAAAGCTCTTCGATGCGCTTGAAGCTACGGATGGGCTTGAAGTGTTCCGCGATACTGAAGACATCCTGCCAACAGAGGAATGGCGGCATCGCCTTCAACAACTCATAGGTGAAGCTGACACGATAGTATTCGCCTTGAGTCCGGACTCCGCCTCTTCGAAGGTGTGCGCGTGGGAGATAGAACAAGCGGAAAACTTGAACAAGCGCATTGCGCCAATTGTAATCAAGGATGTGGATTCCAATCAAATTCCCCAAGGGCTGACCAAGTACAATTATATATTCTTTACGGAAAATGATGACTTTGAGAATGCGCTTTGCCATCTCATTCAAGCTCTCAACACCGATATCGACTGGATCAGGGAGCATACCCGTTTGGGAGAATTTGCAAGGAGATGGGATGCGCAACGTAAGTCGGGTGTACAGCCTCTTCGCGGCAAGGAACTGACTGAAGCCGAAGATTGGCTCGCACGGCAGCCAGACAACGCGCCATCACCAACATTGCTACATCGCGAATACATTGCATTCAGCCGAAGATCTGCCACGCAAAGGCAACGGTTTTGGATGGGCGGAGCGTTTGCTGTAGCCGTTGTGACAACGGGTCTTGCAGGATTTGCATATTTGCAGCGGGACACAGCTATCACAGCACAATTGCAGGAAGCGAGACAACGCGAACTTGCTCAGAAGAACGAGAAACGTGCAAACATGCAGGAGCAGATCGCAAAACGCGAGCGGGACGCCGCGCTTCTCAGTCAATCGAAATTCCTGTCTAATTTGGCGACGAATGAAACTTTGGCGGGTGATGCTGCTACGGGCCTTCTGTTGGCGTTGGAAGCTACCCCTGACTCAAAAAGCGCAGACCAAACTCAGCAGAACCGACCGTTCTGGGGCCCGTCCGAACTTGCTCTGGATAGCTCAGCACGAGCGAACAAAGAACTTTTTGTGCTGAGCGGTCATCGCAAAGGCCTCAACAGCATTGCATTTTCACCTGATGGATCATTCGTTGTAACCGGTTCTCCTGACCACACAGCACGAATCTGGGACACGACGACAGGGCTCGAGAAATTTATACTGGCAGGCCACACAAACACGGTATCAAGCGTCGCCGTGACACCGGATAGCAGCAAAGTCGTAACTGGTTCCGACGACCATACAGCGCGAATCTGGAATGCAAAGACCGGTGCCCTGATTGCTACACTTGAGGGGCACGAGCTATGGGTCCATGACGTCGCCGTCTCACCGAACGGCCGGTTCATTGTTACGGCATCCGAAGACGAAACTGTCAGAATTTGGGATACAATGACCGGAAAAGAACTCGCAGTTGCGCGAGGGCATCAAGGTGGCGTAACACGGGTAATTGTGTCTTCCGACAGTTCGTTTTTTGTCACTGCGGCGGGGCATCTGACCGGACAGAGCGACACGACCGCCCGCATCTGGGATGCCAGAACCGGTGTGCAACTTGCTGTTTTAGATGGTCACAACAACGGCATCCTTAGTTTGGCACTTTCCCCTGACAACTCATTTGTTGTCACCGGTTCTGGCGATATGGAAGGTTCAACCGACAACTCTGCTCGTGTTTGGGACACGAAAACCGGCAAGTTAACTCATCTGTTGGGCGGTCATGAGTCGGCCGTTCAAACTGTGGCTGTTTCCCCAAACGGCAAATTGATTGTTACAGCGACGGGTGGACAACCGTCCGCAAGTCAGACAGTTCGTATCTGGGATGCTGAGAACGGACAACTGCGTGCCATTCTAAAAGGACATGAAAGTCCAATTCAGAGCATTGTAATTTCACCAGACAGCAAACTTCTTTTTACAGCTTCAGGAGAGAACATCGACGACGTTATAGAAGATTCAACTCTACGAACATGGGATATCGAAACGGCAACCCAGCGATCAGTGTTCAGGGGCCACAAAAGTACGATTATGAAGATGTCGCTTTCTTCGGATGGGCGATCGATTGCCACGGCATCGTGGGATGGAACCGCTCGTATCCTGTCTACCGGATCGGGACGTGAGCATTCTGTTATCAGAGGTTACAGTTCCTCAATTAGAAATCACGATGAGTGGGTAGGGAGTGTTGCCGTCGCACCCGACTCAAGTTTCGTCGTTACTGGTGCAGGCAACATTAATTCTGTGGATGGAACAGCCCGAATTTGGGATGTGGCGAGGCGAACCATCCGTGCAGTTCTGGAAGGTCACTCGGGTGCAGTGGAAAGCGTTGCGGTGTCACCGGACAGTAGTTTTGTCGTGACTGCATCCCGAGACGGAACGGCCAGACTCTGGAGTTCGATTACTGGAGCGGAACGTTTTGTGTTCAATGGTCATTCGGGTGTCATAGAGGATATGGCCATTGCTCCAGATGGCACGTACGTGTTGACTGGATCGTACGACAACTCGGCGCGCATCTGGGATACCGCTTCCGGTAAGATTCGGCATGTTCTAAACGGTCACAGCGGTCATGTTACTGCTGTCGCGATTGCACCTGATTCTAGCTTTGTCGTTACCGGTTCAGGCGATAACACCGTTCGAATCTGGGATGCATTGACAGGCCGTGAACGTTCAAACATCGCTGCTCACGATAGCACGGTTATGAGTGTCGCGGTGTCGCCGGACAGCACTTTCGTTGTTACAGCAGGTTGGGATAAGAAAGTGAAGGTATGGGACGCAGAATCCGGCGCGCACCGCGTAACGCTGCTCGGACACGAGGATTCTGTTTGGAAAGCGGTGGTATCGCCGGACGGAGCCAAGATTGTTACGGTCTCAACAGACACGACCGCGCGCGTATGGGACCGGAAGTCAGGCCAGACGGAACTTATCCTTAGTGGCCATGGTCAAGGGTTGTTAAACGTTGCATTGTCGTCGGACGGTTCGTTTTTGGTAACCACGTCCAGTGACCGTTCTCCGCGCGTATGGAACATGTCTACAGGAGAACAGGTGGCATTATTGGCTGGCCACGATGATGGTGTCGCCGCCGTCGCAATCGCCCCGGACGATTCATTTGTCGTTACCGGTTCTTACGACAAAACTGCACGAGTCTGGCGTACATTCAAAAGTCGACAAGCACTTGTGGATCATGCCAAAAATGTTGTGCCTCGCTGTCTCACAGCCAGCCAGAGAAGAAAGTATTTCCTGAGTCCAGATCCTCCCGATTGGTGTCGGTCAATGCAAAAGTGGCCGTACGATCCGTTGGGGCTAATAGTACAAGGTGCCAATTTGCTTCGAAATGGTTGGATCGACAGAGCGGAAGTAATTTTTAAAGAGGCATTGAACTTGAAGCCCGACTTGTTCGGTTATGTCAACGAATTAAGACACACGGAATATGAGAAACTGATAACAAATTCTTTGGATCTAAATCTCATTGAAGATGCGGAATATGCCTTGAATTTGATCTCTGGCATTGACCCTCATCCGAAGAATGTACCTGAATTGAAGAGAAGAGTGGCTGAGGCCTTCAATAAAGAAGCGTGGAATCTGTTTCTTCAAAAACAGTATAGTTCTGGACTCGTTGCAGCAAAAAGTGCCGTGTCACATTTTCCTGATAGTGCTAATTTTCTGGATACTAGAGGCCAGATCTTCCTGGCTCTGGATCGTCATCAGGACGCGATCAGCGATCTTAGCAAGGCGGTGGACAGCGGCATTTCGTCATCGGCTACACACTTTTCGCTCGGTCGTGCCTACGAAAGTTCTGACCAGGACGATCTCGCGCTGCAGCACTACAAGAAGGCGCTGGAATTAACGGCTGGCAATAGTGCTTTTGAGAAATCTGCACGAGCAGGAGCGCTGGAGCGCTTGTCCGAATTGGAGTCCCAGAGATACCGCAAGTAGCTTGGAAGCCAAATTAAGTTTTCATTGGAATTTGAAATTACGCTGGAACCGGCTCCTCATGGTGTATTCTACTTTGAATTCCGTCTCGCGCGCTGTTCTTCAATCTCCATAGGCACGCCGATGTCCCGGTCGAAGCATCAACCGTTCGTAATATGCATCGAGAACCGGGTAGTTGCCGTCCATCAGACCGACGTGTCTTGCCATGAAGCAGCTATGGCCTACCAGAATGTCTGCGCCTGAAAAGTCTTTGCCAAGCAAATAGTCGCGGTCGCTGAGCGCCTTTGACAGGACGTCGGCCCGGATGTTGAAATCATATCGCCCGCGTTCAGCCAGCCCGGCCTCGTGAAGCGCGCCGGGTGGGCGCATGTGTTCAAGCGGCCGTAATGTGTTGTCAAAGAACATCATGATGGCGGGATCCATTTCCGATGCGGCGAACACGCACCATTGATAGTACGTGGCGCGCTCGGCCGTTCCAACCGGGGGAGCCAGTTCCTTTTGTGGATGCTCGTCGATCAGTTGCAGAACAATCGCAACCGACTCGAACATGGAGTAGGTGCCGGTTGTGAGCGCCGGCACGACGCCCAAAGGATGAATCTTGCGGTAGTCGTCGGAATCCTGCTGTCCTTGCGAAAGCTCGACGATGTGGCTCTCGTAGGGGAGTTCCAGTTCCTCAAGAGCCCATTTGGCACGCTGCGACCGGGTCGGCGGATACTCATGGAGTTCTATCATGGTAATGCCTTCAGGTTTCATCACGTCGCACCGGTTGTTGGGGCGCCGCGGCATTCCAGTTGGCAGGAAGCGTAACACAGCCGGCGTGATGTAACCGGAGACAAATTCAGTAGCGGACCCGATCGACGGAGCGCCAGCCATAAACCGCGAGGTTCTGCCGGGCCGCCGGTGTGATCGTTCCGGTGACCCGGAATTCGGCGCCATCCATCTGGTCCTGCCGCCTGAGGTCCTCGGTTACGGACCGTATCAGCTGGGCGGATGTTTCCGTCCATGCGAACTCGTCCAGAGGGAATATCCCGACCACCCGCCCGGTTGCGGTCCGGTTGAACGGAAAACCTTTCAACATAACGAAAGACCGAAGCGGGGTGATGGACTTGTGATAGGCCACCAGCTGGTCCACGCGTCGACGCTGGAAGATGGCCACGTCCCTGGTTGGTGCTTGCGCCAGTCTGGCAACGAACGCATCAAGCCCGTGAATGCCGGCAAGAAAACTCAGCGACGTTGCAATCGCTGTCTGGTCGGTGGGCGTGTAGACCCTGTTGCCCAGAAAGGACCTGGTCGTTTTGTCCGAGATTCCGAGTTTTTTGAGCTTAGCCTGGTTCATTTCCTGCAACTGGGCGGCTGTCTTGTCGCGCACCAGGGCTCTCACGTTGCCTGCAGTGGAGACGCCGGATGCGGCCATACCGGCAGCACCGGGCACCTGGGTCAGGGCTGCGGCGACGGTAATCTCACCCGCCGCTCCCGCCTGACCAAGATCGTTCAGGCGCTTCGCCAGGGGCGGAAAGTCAGTGTACGGGTCGACGCCCAGATCGAATGCCAGTTGCCGTTTGACCTTGCTGACCCCCAGGGCACTCGCGATCGTGCCGTCGGGGTTGCTGTCCGGATTGTTAATGCCGGCGCCGATCCGGTCAAACCACTCGTTGATGCCGGTTGCGGTTTCGTCCAGCGTTTCGACCGGTTTGGTGACCAGGCCGCCGACAAACTCGAAGGGCGCCGCGACGGCCCGCGAGAATCCCGCGCCGTAGGTTTCCAGTCCGTTGAATTGTTTCAGGGCCGCGAGCGCCCGCAACTCGGAAAGCCTGATCTTGAGCAGTCCGTCGCCACGGACCTGGAAATCGCCGTAGGCGGTGTGGAGGCGATAGTTGCGCAAGAAACCGTCGCCCATGACCGGGCCCTCAACCCGGTAGTTCACGCCGGCCGCGTCCGTTCCCAGAAGAACTGCGGGGTCGTGCCGGGTCTGGGGCTCCAGAGCGGTTGCGTAACAGACGTTGGCAGCAAACGTGAAGCAAACAACGATTAGCAGTCTTGAGAACATCACCGTAGGGACCCCTGGTATCGTCATCCCGCCGGTCCGTCTGGGTTTTGACCGGGTGTGTGACGTTTCGAATTGCCGATGCATTCCGGGACCGCTCACAACGGCTGATCCCGCAAACACACATTTATCGATGATTAGGGTTAAATATTCGTACATTCTGGGCTAAGCAAGCAGCCGGTCGGCCATTGTCCGGCTGATCGTTTCTGCACAATCATCGCTTTACGCCTTCACACCGGAGCCCTGTCATGTCCTTTGATGTCGAACTTGTACGGTCACAGTTTCCAGCACTCGCTCTGACGGACGAGGGCAGGCGGCGTGTGTATCTGGACAATCCGGCGGGAACCCAGGTGCCACAGCAGGTCGTCGACCGCATGGTGTCCTGCATGACACGGTCAAATTCCAATCTCGGTGGGTTCTTCCCCACGACAATCCAGGCCGGTGAGATCGTCGAACAGTCTCATGTGGCCATGGCGGATTTCGTAAACGCTGACAGTGCCGATGAAATCGTTTTTGGCCAGAACATGACGACACTGACATTTCACATTTCACGCTCGATTGGACGAATGACAAAACCGGGCGACGAGATTGTCGTCACCCGCATGGATCATGACGGCAACATCGCCCCCTGGCTTGCCCTGGCGGAAGACCATGACCTGGTGATCCGTTGGTTCGACTTCGATCCCGATAGTTTCGAATTCGATGTCGATGCCTTCGACGATGTCCTCAGCGATCGCACCAGGCTGGTGGCGCTGACCTATGCCAGCAACCTCACAGGCACGCGGAACGATGTCAAAACCCTGATCGCCAAGGCGAAGGCCGCGGGTGCGCTGACTTACATCGACGCTGTCCAGTTTGCGCCCCACGGTCTGATTGATGTCCAGGACCTGGGGTGCGATTTTCTGGTCTGCTCGCCCTACAAGTTCTACGGACCCCATCAGGGTGTCCTTTGGGGCCGCCTCGATCTCATGGAACAACTGATCCCCTACAAGGTCCGGCCGGCGTCGGCGCATTCTCCGGGCAAGTTCGAAACCGGAACCCTCAGTCATGAAGGCATGGCGGGCACACTTGGGGCGGTCGAGTACATCGCCTGGCTCGGCGAAACCGCGGGTTCGCCGGCCATTGCCGTCGATCAAAGCGCCAATCGGAGGCGGCAGGCGGTTGCCGCGGGCATGGCGGCCATGACCCGCCACGAAAACGGCCTCACCGCGCGCCTGATTGGAGGACTGTCGGACATCCCCGGACTGAAGGTCCAGGGCATCACCAACCTCAATCGCCTTGAGCATCGCGTGCCGACCGTATCGGTGACCGTCGACGGTCATCGCCCGGTCGATATCGCAAAATCACTGGCGGCACAGAACATCTTCGTCTGGAACGGACACAATTATGCACTGGAAGTCGTCCGCAAACTCGGTCTGGAATCATCGGGCGGCGTCGTCCGCATCGGCATGGCGCACTACAACACAGAACAAGAGATTGACGAGGCGATCGAAGCCGTCAGAGCAGCCACGCGATAGATTGGTCTGTTGCCAACGCCCCGGCGCTACGGTGTTTCTGCATTCGGCTGGCTGAAACAGATCCGGTTGCCGAACGGGTCGTGCAGGGTGACTGTTCGTGCGTTCCAGGGAGCATCCTCGATTCCCGGCTTGGCATATCGATAATTCTTTTCGGTCAGTTCTTGGTGGAACGCGTCCAGATCGGAGATTGACACAAAGACCGCCGACCCCGGCGAACCGTCGCCATGGTGTTCGCTGAGGTGAAACACCAAACCGTTTCTTGATATCTGCATGTAGAGCGGAAAATTTTCCTCGAAGCGGTGTTCCCAGTCAACAGTGAAACCGAGGAAATCGATATAAAATTCCCGGGCCTTGTCGACATCGAACATACGAAAGATGGGGATCGGTGATGCGATTGGCTTCATAATGCGCTTTCTAGGAATTTTGCCCGGTCCAGACTATCATTTATGGATTGGCTTTACGTATGGCGTAGCGACACGGCCCATCAGCCGGGGAGGTTGCGAATGACTGGAAATCGGTCCCTTTGTGCAGTTCTTGTGGTCTTTCTAATCATAGGAGCGGCACCGTCCGCAATGGCGCAGTCCGTCTACAATGTCAGGAATGTGGCGTCGGACGATGTGCTTAACATGCGGGCCCACGTCAATTCATCCGATGCGGTCACATCGGTTCCCGTCGTTGCCAGAATTCCCTGGAACGCCAAACAGATCGTTGGAACCGGAAACACGGCACAGGTCGGCAGCAGCACCTGGGTCGAGGTCAGCTACAACGGCATTACCGGATGGGTGAACGGACAGTTCCTGCTCAGGGTTTCCGATGCCAGTGGTCCGCCAGGGACGGCCCATCTTAAGTGCGGCGGTGCCGAACCGTTCTGGTCACTGGAGGTGAGCGACGACAAGGCCGTCTTCAAGGATCCTTTTGCCGAAGGCGGCAGGCAGGTCAGGCGCTACAGGATCAACAACAGGACCAATGCGCGGGGAAGACCGCAGACATTTGTGGCTTACATGACCGCAACAGGCGAGGATCGCCGCGCATTCGCAACGTTTATTCGAACCGGACAATGCAGCGACGGCATGTCGGACAACGTCTACCCCTACGAACTGCTGTTCGTCGATCGCGGCCATGCCGACGGCGTCTGGTCAGGATGCTGCAGTACGGATCGCTGATTATGTTTAATTGGACGGTTCCGAAAGATTGGCGGCGGTCTCGCCCAGAAGTGCTGCCTTCCTGTCCTGGCGCGGTTGGCAGCCAAAAATCTTGCGGTAGGTTTTGGAAAACCCGGTCGGCGTCTCAAAGCCGCAGGCGACGGCAATCTCGGCCAGGCTCATGTCGGTTTGCCGCAGCAGGTTGCGGGCCCGTTCCAGTCTTAATGTGTTGTAGTATCTCTTGGGCGTAACTTTCAGGTAGCGCACAAATAATCGTTCCATCTGGCGGCTCGACAACCCTACTGACGTCGCCACGTCAGAGCGCAGCATGGGTTCTTCGAGATTTTCCGCCATCAGGGCAATCATCTTGCGCAACTTGGATGGCAGGTGATGGGCGTCCAGATGCAGCGAATGGGGCTGGACGTCGTCGGCCCGCCGCACCGGCCCCAGTTGCTGGCGGAAGGCGATGCGGGCGGCGATGTCGCTGCCGAACCTGTTTTCGATCAGGTTGAGCATCGCGTGAGGGAAAGCATGTCCCCCAACACAGGTAAAACCAGCCTCATGGACTTCGAAAAGACCGAGCGACAAATGAGAGTAGGGATAGAGTTCCGTGAAGGCATCGCGGTAGATCCATTTCACAGCCCAGCGGCAGTCTTCGTGGACACCGGCGCGGGCGAGAAGCAGGGCGCCGGCAGCCACACCGCCGACGGGCACCCCATGGCGGTTGTAAAACCGGATGATCGGCAGGATGTCCTTGGCGGTCTGCTCGTCGGGCATTTCCTCGCAGTACACGATCAGCAAATCGAGTTCCGCCTTGGTGTTCATGGCTGAATCGGCGGCCACCGAAAGCCAGCCCTGAGACCGTGCCGGCCGGCCGTCGGGCGTCCAGATCTTGATGGCATACGCTGGAGAGGGCAGCATGCGGTTGGCCTCGTCGACAACCTCCAGGGCGCCGGCAAGCGATCCCATGGTGAAACCCGGGACCACTATAAGACCGATGCGCTGGGGCAGTATGGCGCCGCCAACGGTGCTGGTCTCCCGCAGTCCGCATGGATCCTTCACGCGTCCGTTCCTCCCGTCTTCAGGCTGTCGCGAAAACGAATATGGCTGCAACAATTAAGCGAAAACCGGCACACAGACAAGCCGGGCATGCGGGGCAACACAAAAACGTGCAACGCCCCAACCGACACTTGCGGCAAGAACCGGCGATCGATCCATGACCGCACCAGGGAGATTGAGGACAGGCGCTGACGCGGCCACAGGGAGGGCGCCTCATGATCTGCCGCAAGGCAAGGCCCAGTTGGATTCAAGTGCCTTCTGCAATGATATGTGGTTAAGTTGGTTTGTGGTCAAACATCATAAGATGAGATCGTTCATCATGATTCGGAACATTGTCCGAGCATATGCAGTTGTTGCGCTGTTGGTTGTGACGTCCTCCGCAGCCCTGGCGGATAGGCGAGTTGCACTTGTTATCGGCAATTCAAACTACACCAAGTCAGTTCGTTTGAAGAACCCTGCGAATGATGCGTCTCGGTTGGCAGAGACGCTCAGGGCAACTAATTTCGACAAAGTCACATTGAAGCTCGATCTGTCGCAAAGTGACCTGCGCCGAACGCTTGGAAGGTTCTCCCGCGATGCAGCCGGTGCGGATATTGCGCTAATCTATTTTGCCGGCCACGGCATCGAGGTGGACGGCACAAATTATGTTATCCCGACGGACGCGCGACTCTCCCATGTAGACGATGTGGAGTTTGAAGCGATCGAGTTGTCGAAACTGATGAGTTCCTTAAACCGCGCCGGCAGGCTCAAGTTGGTCATTCTGGATGCCTGCCGCAACAATCCATTCAAGAGAAACATGACGGGCACCGGTTCGAAACGCGCAATCGGGCGTGGATTGGCCAGGGTCGATCCGGTGGGCAGTGACACGCTTGTGGCCTACGCTGCCAGGGAAGGCACAGTTGCAGACGACGGCATAGGCGATAACAGCCCTTATGCAAAAGCATTGATCAAACATATCACGACGCCCGGACTTGATATCCGGTTGATGTTTGGCCGGGTCCGGGATGAGGTTTTGCAAAGCACCGGCCGGCGGCAGGAACCCTTTACATACGGATCATTGGGTGGCGACCCGATCTACCTGAAACAGCCCCAGGCGCTGGCCGCCATTGTGCCGGACCGAAAAGCCGAAGCAGATGTAACTGTCGCGGCACCGAGCGCGCAAACTGGCATGGAAGGAGTGTTCTGGAGCAGCATCAAGGATAGTGACGATCCAGACATGTATGAGGAATATCTGAAACGGTTTCCAACTGGCATGTTTTCCGGTCTGGCGAGGATTCGGATCAAGTCTCTGAAACCCAAACTCGCATTGACAATACCGCCCAGGGTCGTTCTGCCGGATACTATGAAACTGAATAGAAGCATTCGATGGAAGATGCATTCTGCTTTTCCAAAGAATCTGCCGGTTATTGGCGATCTGCCGAAACGGATCGCAAGTGAACTGAAAAGACGCACCGGTGGCAAGTTCCATCTGGAGTTTTATGAACCTGGCGCCCTCACCGGCGCGTATGCCTATTTCGAACCGGTCAGCACTAATGCAATTGAATCTGCATTTGGCTCCCCGGGCGCCCACGCTGGCAGGAATTCAGCGTTCTCGTTCATGAGTACGTTTCCGTTTGCCAATGGCGAGCGGCTGGAGAGGTGGGCGCTAAGCGAAGGCTGGCAAGAAATGGCTGACGATCTCTATCAAAGAGAAAACGTCAAGTCTCTTCCGTGCGGCTTCATCGGGTCTGAAAGCGCCGGTTGGTTTCGCAACCCGATTCGGGAACCGGCAGATCTCAAAGGCCTGAAGATGCGTTTTTTTGGGCTCGGCGCAAAAGTCGCTCAGCGCCTTGGGATGACAACCGTCCAGATTGCGGCCGCAGATATCTATCCTGCGCTGGAAAGAGGGACCATAGATGCCACGGAGTTCAGTATGCCCTACATCGATCGTAGTTTGGGATTCTATCAAATCACGAAATATAATTACTACCCGTCCTGGCACCAACCAGCGATGATTCTTGAGTTCGCAATGAACCTCGATGAATGGAAGAAACTTCCAAACGTTGCGCGGACACTGATCGTGGATATTTGTCGGGAGAATGTCAAAATTGGCTCGCAGCAGGACAAGGTCCTTACGTCAGCTGCCATCAAGAAAAATGAGGCTGACGGTGTTTTTACGTCGCCACTTCCCCAATCGGTATTGGACGCCTCTCTGACGGCCTGGGAGGCCGTCAGGTCAGAAACGCTATCTGCGAATCCGGATGCCCGGAAGGTTTACGAGAGTTACCTCGAGATAAACTGACCCGCTCGCGTTTTTTGCTGCGTCTGGGTTTCTTCTCAAAGGTGCCATGGTCACCGCGTTTCTGGCCGGAGCGGAGGACTCGCAACGGCTTGGGGGCCGTTGTCGCCACAACGACTCTTGTCGACGTCGACGCGTTCAGACGCGGGTTCCGCGTAGCCTGTTGAGGCGAAGATACCGACGAGGGCATCCATTCCAGAGCCACACGACGTTGCTGTTCTGCGCCTATGCCGCCGCCAGTTTCTTTTTGGGGTCGTAGAAAGGATACTGGGTCACCGTGCAGGCAAGCCGCCCATCCGGTGTGGATGTTTTGAGCTCTTGTCCAATTTCCGCGTGTTCGTTGTCCAGTATGGCCAGGGCGATGTTCTTCTCGAGCCGGGGAGAGTAGACTGCGGACGTCACGGTTCCCACCTGCTGATTTGACGAGAACACCGGCCAGGGGTGTTCGTTGGCCAACGGCGGGCCATCAATCTCAAGACCGCAGAGTTGCCGGCTGGTGCCGCGATCGCGGATCGTCGTCAGAGCGGCCTTGCCGCAGAAGTCGTTCGCCATCTCCAGGTCCACCAGGCGGCCCAGGCCGACCTCGAATGGATTGGTGGCCAGTGTCATATCCGCACCATAGGACATCATTCCGGCCTCGATACGCCGGATCGCGGATGGTGCGCCGGGTCCGATTTGCAACGGTTGTCCAGCTTCCATGATCATGTCCCACAAGCGATCGCCATGCCGGCTGTCCCGGAGGAAAATTTCATATCCGCGCTCGCTTGACCAGCCGGTCCTGGAGACGATCACGGGCATGCCGTCGATGTCGGTCTCCCGAAACCAGAAGTATTTGAGACCGTCGATCCAGTCGCCGGTCAGCATCCGCATGAGGTCCGTCGACTTGGGGCCTTGTACCTGAAGCGGGCTTACATCGGGCTCAGTGATCTCGACATCCCATTTGCCCTGGACCGCGAGACCTTTTGCCCACAGCAACACGTCTGAGTCTGCCAGCGACAGCCAGAAACGGTCTTCAGCGAGTTTGAGCAGGACCGGATCATTGATGATGCCGCCGTTCTCATCGGTCAACAGGACATACTTGCACTGCCCGACCGAACACTGGTCCAGATTCCGCGGCGTCAGATATTGGGTGAATTGGGCGGCGTCCGGTCCAGTGATCTCGACCTGCCTCTCGACCGCCACGTCCCAGAGCGATACGTGCTCCACCAGACGCCAGAAATCGGCCTCGGGACTCTCGTAATAGAGCGGCATGTACATGTGATTGTAGACCGAATAGGCCTTGCAACCGGCACGGCGCGTGGCATCGAAGAAAGACGATTTGCGGACCCTTGGCCCGATGCTGATCATGGGATTGGACATGGTGAAACAGTTCCTGAAAGCACCGAAATACAGCGATGAAAACAGCAGTGTGAACCCGGCGGGAACGCCCCTGAACCCGAACGTGCAGCGAGCGCTTCCGACCATTGACATACTAGGGCGCGGCGAATTGTGAAAGCCGGTCCAGTGTCATGCATCCATCAACGGAAATTATGATAACGGCTGGCCTGGACTGCTGCTTACGGTGAGCCCGTTCCAAAGCGGGTTCGCTGATCTCGAATTTTGTGCGGAATATTGTCGAAGGCGTTTCGCAACGGTCCCGCCGGTGCCTGAAAAAAAGGCGGGGATGCACATCAGCACATCCCCGCCTAAGAAAGTCGCGCAACACTGCTCTGGTAATTCCCAAACGTGGAAATACACCAATTTTGGGGCAAACAGGTCGACTTGGTCAGACCTGCTCACAAAACGGGGTTGGCCGTCACAACCGCGTTACACCCAATTGTGCAGTTGTCCCTCCCCAAGGACTTGCACGACTCAAAAACGTGATCACGTTATTACGCCGTGATGTAAGCGCTTAAACCACTGCATAAAAATTCATGATACGATTAGCTCTGTTTATATTTTTACAAATGATTGTTTCATTGATACAATTTATCCAGGAGAACCCGAAAATGCGGCGCAGTTTACCCCCTCTGACGGCACTGATCGCATTCGAAGCCGCCGCACGGCACATGAATTTTACACGCGCCGCCGAAGAACTGAATGTGACGCAACCCGCCGTCAGTCATCAGATACAGATGCTCGAGGCCGATCTGAGTGTTCGCCTGTTTTCCCGCAATGGCCGGCATGTGGCATTGACCGCTACGGGGCAAGATTACTTCCGTGCGGTTTCCGACTGCCTTTCCCGCGTCGCCGAAGTCACCAAGGCAATCAGAAACGCGGTCGATCACGGGTCGGTCACGATCGCCACCAACCCTGGCGTCGCAGCCTTTTGGCTCATGCCCCGGATCAATGAATTTCAATCGCTTTATCCCGATCTGAAAGTCAGGGTGCTGACCAGCGAGCGCGACCGCAACCTGCCGCTTGAGGATCTCGACATTGCCATTCGATTCGGTGATGGCACGTGGCCGAACGCCACCGCCGACATGTTCATGCCCGAGGAAGTCGTGCCGGTCTGCGCGCCGGGGTACTGGGGCAACGGTGTCGAATGGACGGAGCAGCGGATCTGGGAGGACCCGGCTCTGTTGCACCAGGAAGATGACGAAGATCGCTGGTTCACCTGGGAGGACTGGCGAAAACAGTGGCTGCCGGCCGCCGAACCGGTCGCGGAAAAACTGGTGTTTTCAAACTACAGTGTGGAGATTCTGCAAGCTGTGGCCGGAAAGGGCATTGCCCTGGGCTGGACCCACATGCTGTCTGACTATCTGGCGTCCGGCACGCTCGTCGCCGTCGGTGACTTCAAGCTGATGTCGAACCGGGGTTATCACGTTATCGTACCGATGGGGCGCCCGGTGCGCGAAGAGGTTAAGGCACTTCGCAAATGGCTGTTCGAACAGATGGGAAAGTCCACACCGTCCTTGCGCTAATGCGTTTTGCGTTTGATTATACTCTTCGACAGACTTCACGGCTGCACGAGGCTGTACGACGTCCTTAAAAACTGTCATGCACGTGCTTGACACGTCCATCTGCAGAGTTGCAACGCCGGAGGTCCTCGTGTTGGGCACGAGG
The DNA here is from genome assembly GCA_021775805.1 of Alphaproteobacteria bacterium. Classification (GTDB taxonomy): domain Bacteria; phylum Pseudomonadota; class Alphaproteobacteria; order Rhizobiales; family JAJFHC01; genus JAJFHC01. The sequence continues at coordinate 71,455 of JAJFHD010000090.1, forward strand.
ACGACAATCAGGGAGGGCGGTATAGCCAAAGTATTGGCGGTGCAATGCCGATCAGCACCAGGAATGAATCCGATAAATTGCGATACGGGCTAGATCAGGATGAAACATGGTTGAGTCAGCCATGTTTCATGAATCCTGATCGCTCTAGAGAATTGCTCTGGATGTGAAGCACCGGGTCCAGGTCATGACCTGTTGTCGTCAACCGCTCGCGCCATGACGCACAGCAGTTCGAACATCATGTTTGCCGCTGTGACACAGGTGATGCCGGTCGGATCGTAACACGGAGCGACTTCGGAAATATCCGCGCCTATGATGTCCCGTCCGGCCAGGGCCCTGATCATGACCTGAACGTCACGGGGAATGAGGCCGCCGATTTCGGGGACAGGTGTTCCTGGCGCGAAAGCCGGGTCAATGCCATCTATGTCGAGCGAGACGTAGACCGGGCCGTTGCCCAGGGTATCGAGTATCTTTGTGATGGCGGCACCCCGGCCCATGTCTTCATATTCATCCATCGTGATGATGGTGTAGCCCACGTCATAGCCGAACTGGATGTCATGATCGGAGAACCGGCTGCCACGCAACCCGATCTGCACAACGCGGGCAGGATCGATCAGTTTCTCCTCGTAGGCGCGCCGCATGAAAGTCGCGTGATTGATCTTCGTGCCGCACATCTCGTCGAGGGTGTCGGCGTGGGAATCGATCTGGAGAATCCCGAACGGTTCGCCGGCATTGAGGCCCCGGATGATCGGGATTGGTATTGTATGGTCGCCGCCAACCGCAATCGGACGGATGCCGGCATGCCTCAGCGACTCGAAAAAGGCCTGGATCTTCTGGATCGAATCGTCCTTGTCGAGGGGGTTTACCGGGGCATCGCCGATATCGGCGACGTTGCAGAGTTCGTAGGGCTTGATGCCGCTTGTCGGGTGGATCTGCCGGATAAGCCGTGATGCCCGGCGCACACCTTCCGGCCCGTCACGGGGCCCGGATCGAAAGTTCAGTCCCAGGTCGAAGGGCACGCCCACGAGGCCGATGTCTATCTCGTCGCTAACATCATGGCGCCGTGTACGCATGAATGTCGCCACATCTGCAAACCGCGGAACGGTCGCTGCATCGACCGGCTTGAATTTGTCGTTGTGAGCCATCTGTCTGGTTCCTTGTGTTTCAAAGTGGCGTGCCGATCGTCAGGTGAGTGCCGCCGTCGATCACAAGCAGTACACCGGTAATCGCCCGGCCACCTAGAGCAAGCCAACTCACAGCCTCGGCGATGTCTTCCGCCTCGGTCATGCGATTGAGCGGGGCTACATCCACCATTCTCTGTTTGAGCGCCTCCAACCGGCCGCCCTTGAGCATATCGGCTTTTTCATGCCAGGGCGTGTCGACATAGCCTGGGCAAATCGCATTGACCCGGATTTCCGGAGCAAGGGCCCGTGCAAGACTGAGGGTCATGGTGTTGAGCGCACCCTTGGTGGAGGCATAGGCGATCGACGAGCCCAGTCCGGAAAATCCGGAGTGCGACGAGATATTGATGATTGAGGCAACCGGAGAGACCTTGAGCGCGTCGCGGGCGGCGCGGATCATCTGGTAGCACCCCGTGACATTGACGGCCTGAAGTCTTGCGAAATCCTCGGCATCGAGCGCGTCAAGCTTGTGGGGACTGGCGAATTTTGTCGTGCCGGCGTTATTGACCAGCACGTCGATGCGCCCGAAACACTCCAGAACGTCATCCACCAGCCTCACGCAATCGCCGTCAACGGAAACATCTGCCTGAATGGCAATGGTATCGGACCCGGCGTCGCGGCAGTCCTGCGCCACCGCGTCGGCGCCGGAGGCATTGCGGGCAAAATTGACCGCCACGTCGAACCCGGAGCCGGCGAGTCTCAGCGCCGAGGCAGCACCGATACCGCTTGCACTGCCCGTCACAATGGCAACCGGTCTGGTCTCATCGTTTGTCATGAGGCAACACGTACATTCCGGCGGGACAGCTCATCCATGAAGTCATTCAGGGTCGCCATAAGACGCTCCGTCATTTCATCCACTTCCGCTTTGGTCGTGATCAGGGGCGGGGAGATCATCAGCCAGTCTCCGAACAGACCGTTATTGGTGCGTCTGGCATAAAGCGAAAGACCATGGTCGAGAGCCATACGCCTGATCGTATCGGGAGCCTTGGCCTCTGCCGGCAGCGACTCTCTGGAGTCCCGGTCGGCCACGATCTCGGCGGCGATGAGCAAGCCCTTGCCGCGGACATCGCCGATGATTGGACAACCTGGCATGAGAGATTGAAGGCGCGATTTCAGATAATCGCCAACATCGAGCGCGTTGGCGATGAGGTTGCGCGCTTCCATTTCCTCGATTGCCGCAATGCCCACTGCGCAGGCGATCGGGTTGGCGTTGGCGGTGTGTCCGTAGTTAAAGCCGGTGGACGCCGCCAGCGGGTCGACCAGCTTGGCCGGTGCCATCATGATTCCGAGCGGGGCATATCCGGCGCCAATGCCCTTCGCCAGGATGACGACGTCAGGCTGGGCGTCAGGGTAGTACTGCGCCGTCATGAAGCGGCCGGTGCGCCCGGCACCCGACATGACTTCGTCGAACACCATAAGGATGCCATTCTGGTCGCAGATCCGGCGCATCATGGCCAAGAACCGGCCGGACAGGACATTGGCCCCCGACGCCAGGCCGCCGACGGGCTCCATAAACAGCGCCAGACAGGTTTCCGGCCCTACTTCCCCAACCCGGTTGGCGAACATCTCCGCAATCCGGTCTTCGTTTTGGTCCTGGGTGAGGCCGTCGGGCACGCGATAGGTCAGGGGAGCGGGCAGGCGCTCCGGCATCACGGCCATATCCTCGAATATCTCTTCGACCGCCAGATCGCCCGACAGTGCAATCGAGGCAAGCGTGCCGCCATGATAGGACGGCAACAGGCTGAACAGGCGGGTACGCTTCTTCTCCGATCTTGACCACGCAAGCTGGCGGGCGAATTTGATGGCCATGTCGATGGCTTCGGATCCGCCGGAGACCATAAACGCCCGTTCGAAACCGGGCCCCGCTCTTTCGGCCAGGGCCTGCGCCAGGGCGACATTCTCGTCGGTCCGGCTCACCCTGCAGTATGAAAACGAAAGCCTTTCGGCCTGAGCTTTCATGGCCTCGATGATCCGTCTGTTGTTGTGCCCCAGATTGCTGGCGATGGGCCCGGAGGAGACGTCGATATAACGCTCGCCGCTATCGTCCCAAAGATAGATGCCGTCGCCACGCACGATCCGGGGCAGGGGCCAGTCGTCGTCCCTCGAGTAAAACACATCCTGCGGCCCGCCCGGTCCGGTCCAGCCGCCGGCGTTGCTTTCAAATCGATTCATACGGTTGTTCATGGCGTTTTACCTGAATTGCCATTGTCCCTAAGGTGGAACATTGGCACACACTTATCTGCGAGGGAATGCATCATTGCGGGTCCCAACGCTGCGTCTGAAAAGCCAGAAAGACGCCAATCCAGGTGTGGTCTGCCGAACGCAGTATCAAGGCGCCGTCCTGGCGTTCCCGGTTGTCGTTGCGATGAGGGCCGATGCTGCCCTGGTTCATATGGACGTCGTGTATCCCCCGGCCCGGAAGAAAGCCGAAATAGCGGTCCCGCCGGCGATGTTCGGGCCCCCACGGTTCTCCGAATGCAAACACTCTGTGATCGCCCGGTTTCGACAGGACGTCGGCCAGCAGGGTTTCGAGGATCGACTTGAGCGTTCCATTCTCCGACGGCTCGATGAACGGTACAACCTTCATTTGCGCGCGGCACAAACCGAATCCACCGGCGATGTAGTCGAGACGCAGGCCCTTGTGCCGACCGTCCAGAAGGTCGTGATGACCATCGGGTGTTTCGTCGAGCAAGGCCGTAATCGGATGCGTCAGCGGCGCCACCTTATGAAACAGGAGTTCGTCGGGCTGGTTTGCGGAGTGCACATTCACCGCAACCCTGTGATCGGTGCCGTTCTCGCGCACGTGCAACTGCAGGTGTTTCCCGCCTTTGGGATCGTGATCATAGTCGAAGCCATGGATATGTCCGGCAAGCAGGCTGTATTTATGTTCGATCGGCGCCATGATGGCCAGCTGTACTCCCGGGGGACTCTGTAGCGAATGCGGTCCAGTATCCGCACTGGCATCGCAACTGCAACCCATTTGGCAAGCCGTTCGTTTCCTGTCTCCGTGGACACGAAGTGGCAAGCCGGGCAGCCCCCTATGTTTCTTCGACGGAAATCGGAGGCCTCTCTCGTATCAGGGCAAAGGAAAGTAACATGAGCGGCTACGAAACCATCGAGACCGGTGAGGCGGTTGTAAAGGCGTGGATCAAGGGCGTGCCTCTTGACGACGGCGCACGTCGCCAGCTCGAGAACATCGCGCGCCTGCCGTTCATTCACAGTCACGTGGCCGCCATGCCCGACGTTCACTATGGCCGGGGCGCCACCATCGGATCGGTTATCGCCACCCGTGGCGCGATCGTGCCGGCGGCCGTTGGAGTCGACATAGGTTGTGGCATGATGGCGGTGCGCACAGATCTCTCCGCCGAACGCCTGCCCGACAGCCTGACCAAGGTGCGTTCGGCCATCGAACGGGCCGTGCCCCATGGCGGCGTCGGCATCAAGGGCGGTTGGAACAAGGGCGTGCCGGCCCGGGTCGGCAACAAGTATGCGTCCTCGGGCCTGGGCGACGAACTGGCTGAACTGGAAAAACGGCATCCCTCGTTGAAGGGCGCCAACTCGCTTGTTCACATGGCGACGCTCGGATCGGGAAACCACTTCATCGAGGTCTGCCTCGATGAAGCCGGCCTGGTGTGGGTCATGCTGCATTCGGGCAGCCGCGGAATTGGCAACCGTATCGGAACCTATTTCATCGAAGCCGCACGCCGGCACATCGAAAAGCGCGTCATCGGCCATGCGCTGCCCGATCGCGATCTTGCCTACTTTGTCGAAGGCGATGGCGAAAACCAGGACGGTATATTTCACGACTACATGGCCGCGGTTCTCTGGGCCCAGGATTTTGCAGCGCTAAACCGCGAGCTGATGATGGAACGCATTCTCGATGCCATGCGGTCGATCCTGCCACGCTTCAAAACCGAAAAACATGCCGTCAACTGTCACCACAATTATGTCGCCCGCGAACATCATTTCGGCGAAGACGTCTGGGTCACCCGCAAGGGCGCCGTGCGTGCCCGCGAGGGTGATCTGGGCATCATCCCGGGTTCCATGGGGGCGAAGTCCTACATCGTGCGTGGCAAGGGCAATCCGGAGAGTTTCCAGTCGTGCTCCCATGGTGCCGGGCGGGTGATGAGCCGCGGCGATGCAAAGAAGCTGTTCACGGTCCACGACCATGCCGAAGCCACACGCGGTGTCGAATGCCGCAAGGATGCAGCCGTCCTTGACGAGACGCCCGGCGCCTACAAGGATATCGACGCGGTCATGGCAGCGCAGACTGACCTGGTCGATATTGTCCACACCCTGAAGCAGGTGGTCTGCGTAAAGGGGTGATGATCCCGGCACCCGGGAACGCCGGCACGTCTATCGGCGGCTTGCCGGACATGAGTGTTGTGCCGGCCGCCGTCAACGGCAGAAATTGACCGTTACCTGAGTGGTCAGGAGTGATCCGGCGATATTGCCTCCTCAGCGGCCGGGCGTTACCATGATACGGTATCGTACGAGACTTTCCGACACGACGTTCCGGGTCGCAGTCCCGAACCGCCGGATGGAAACAGACCGGTATGTTCCGACATCTTTCATTGTGGGAAGAGGAGAACCTGATGGTTCTGGAAACGGTTGGCCAGAGGCCGGTTATTGTGTTCGATGTCGGCGGCGTGCTGGTCCATCTTGACGGCACCGACTGGTTCCGCCGCAACGCAGCGCTGGAGCCCGACGAGATGCGTTCGCGTTGGCTGGCGCTCGATGTCGTCCGCCGGTTTGAGAGAGGACATCTGGGCTTCGACGACTTTGCCGAAGGCGTATTGACGGCCTTTGAAATTGACATGCCTGTCGACGCTTTTCGGGCGGAATTTGCAACCTGGGCGACGCGACCGTTTCCGCGCGCCTATGACATCGTCGCCAACGTCTCGCAAGGCCATGTTACCGCCTGTCTGTGCAATACAAACGAAATCCATTGGCCGGTGGTCAACGGCAAACTTGGGGTCGGCAGCTGGTTTCATCATGTCTTTGCATCGCATGAAATCCAGCATGTGAAACCGGATCCCGAAAGCTTCGCCCATGTCACCGAAACGCTTGGCGTGGAACCGGGGCTGGTTATTTTCCTCGATGACAGTCACGACAATGTTGAAGCCGCCCGTGCATCCGGATGGAACGCGCATCTGGTGCAGGGAACCCGGATGCTTGAGGCCAAGTTGACAGAGCTAAGAGTGATTTGAAGCGTCAACCGGTACGCACCGACGTCAGGTGATGGCCCGGCTACTGAGGTTCGCCCTCACCACCGGGACCGGGACCGGGTGAGCTACCGGGTGGCGAACTGCCGGTCCCCGATTTTCCTTCCGAAACCTGATCGTATTGCCGGCCGCCACAGGATGCGACCGCATCGAAACGAATATAGGCCGCTTCTTTTGCATGGGCACTGAAGTTACGGGTGAGCGTCGCAAACGTGCCGTTTTCGCAGTAGAGGTTTGTCTTTTTCAGAAGAAACAAACCGTCGCCCGGCAGCAAGACACGTTGATTGTTGAGGTATACAATCTTGGAACGGGGATTGTCGCTGGACGAGCGCCGCACACCGTCGTCCATGCAATAGGCAATGGCGTCAATTGCAGGGGAGCCATCCAATTGGACACGGACCACGGTGTTTCTGACCAGGTCCGCAAGCTTCCCGCTTGCACAGGTGATTTTCCCGCTTGCCTGGTGATGCGTTGCGCTACCGGTCAACAGCACCGTGTCACCGTTCAAGGTTGTCAATCGGGCAGCGGCTGCCTGAGACGGAATGAATACCTGCAGTGACAAACAGATTACCGCCAAGAGAATTTGTCGAATCTTCGGCCGGGAACGCAGCGCGTTCAATCGGTCCGTGTACTGTCCAAGGCAAAATACAGTCACCTTTATGCTCCCCAAACTACATGGCCTCGACTTCTTAAGGTCGCTCGCTTGGCCTGAGTATACACAATTTGCCTGTCACATTTCAAATGTGCGCCCAAAATGGATTTAGTCGAAACGTCCGGTACGTGCCGGCCCGGCAAGTTGGCAATGCTATATGTTTAGTGCCGCGTTGTTGCCGACGACCCAGAGTGACAGTCACAAAGAGTGCGCCCAGTCCCAGTAACATTCGCGCGCAAGTTTCGTGACAGGTCCGCTTTGATATCGTGTGTCGTCAAATGCTGTAACCGGAGTTACCTTTGCAAGGTTACCGGACATAAAAACCTCGTCTGCGTTCCTGAAGTCGTCAAACGAAAGTGTTGTTTCATGAACGATCCGGCCGGCCTTGCGAAGCAGACCAATGTGTCTCTGACGCGTAATACCGTTGAGAAAAGTTCCGTTGGGAACTGGTGTAAAGAGCTCGCCGTCCTTGACCATGAAAACGTTCGACGTCGCCGTCTCCGCCACGTTGCCCAGAGGATCGGCCACCAGGGCATTTGTAAATCCCCTGTCCAGTGCTTCGCGCATCATGCGCACATTGTTGGGATAGAGGCTGGCAGCCTTGGCGCCGACCACGGCCATGGACAGCATCGGGCGGCAGTACCGGGTTGTTGTCAACGTGGCCGATGCCGAGATCGGCGGCATGGGGATCTGCTCAAGGCCAATAGCAAATCCTGTGCTCTCTGGATCGATCGTGATGAACCCGGGGCCGGGCTCGATCGACCAGTAGAGCGGCCGGATGTAGATGGCTGCATCGGACGCAAATCGGCTGAGTCCTTCCCTGATCAGGTCGGCGATTTGTTCTCTCGTATGCGTCGGCGTTATCCCCATGACCTGGGCAGACCGGATTATCCGGGCACAGTGGCGATCGAGATCCGGTGTCACCCCGTCAACATGGCGCGCGCCGTCAAACACCAGGGTGCCGTTCCACGTGGCATGATCTGACGCTTTCAGGATTGCCACGTCTCCCTGGTGCCATTGTCCTTCGAAATAGGTCCGTACGACCGAGCCGTGTGCCATGATGCCCTCCCTTGCTGTACATCGCTTATGCGTTCTGCGACCATGAAACGATCGGTGCTTCCGTCCGAAAAGAATCCCAAACACACTAGGCTGGAACATCGAAGGGGGAAATCGGTATGGCCGGGAAATTTTTGTATCTGTCCGAAGAGACCCTGTTGGGGCTCGGGGTCACCGCACGTGAAGCGGTCGACAGGATCGAGCATCTCATCAAGGGGAGGGCCGCACACGGGGTTTGGGCGCCGCCCAAAATTTCGGCCTTTCCCCCGGACGACCGTTACATCATGGCCACTCTGGCAGCGGCAGACGACCCGCCCTATGTCGCCGTCAAAGCCCTGGTTCTCAACCCTGCAAACTACGACAGGGGTCTGCCGCAGATCAACGGAACCATAACCCTTCTCGACAGCAGTACCGGCCAGCTTCTGGCCATCGTCGACGGCAACTGGGTCACCGCGGTGAGGACGGCGGCGTTGAGCGCGGTTGCGGCCGGTTATATGGCACGCCCGCAGTCACGGACGATTGCGTTCATCGGGTGCGGCGTTCAGGCAAACAGCCACCTGCAGGTCTTCAACGAACTGTTCCCGTTGACCGACGTTATGGTGTTTGGCCGGGGCCGCAAGAACATCGATGCCCTGTGCCGGGCGGCACGTGACCTGGGGCTGTCGGCGGTCGACTGCGGGTCTGCACGGGAGGCTGTGGATGATGCGGACCTTGTGGTGACTTCCGTGACCCACTCCACCAGCCTCGTGCCGTTCCTCAATGCCGGCGACCTCAAGGCCGGGTCGTATTGCGCCATCACGGACATCGCCGCACCCTGGATCAAGGAGACGTTTGCCTCGTTCGACATTATAGCCGTCGATGACGTGGAGCAGGAGGCAAACTCTCCCCGGAAACTTGTCGATCCGGAGCTTGTAGCAGGAGATTTGTCAGAGCTGGTCCTCGGTAAGCTGGATGGCCGCACCGGAACCAAGGACCGGACAGCGTTCATCTTCCGCGCACTGTCGATCGGCGATCTGGCATTGGCGGCGCTCGCTTATGAGAAGGCGCTGGCAAGAGGATTGGGAACGCCCGTGGAAACGTGAGTGCACAGGACGAGCGTCCCGGGTCGGAATTCAGCGATCAGACAGTCGTAAGAATTCTTCGGATTTGTCATCCTTCATTTCGACGACATGCGGACACATGTTTAGAGGCCAACGCGGTGTTTGCGCGTCCGTCGTACGCTGGTGTCAGGCGATGGCATCTGCCGGGGCTTCGTCCCGGTCATTCATGCCATAGTCGCGGGCGACCTCGGCCACTCTCAACCTGTAGTTCTCAAATACTCCGCCACGGCCCTTGGCTTGTGCTTGTCGGTGTTCGGCATGTTGCCGCCACCCTTGAATGGCCTTTTCGTCCCGCCAGAACGACAGCGACAGCAGCTTGCCGTCGTCGGTGATGCTCTTGAAGCGTTCAACCGAAATGAAACCGTCCATTTTCTCAAGTTCACTGCGCAGGTCGGCGGCAATTTCGAGATACTCGTCATAGCGGTCGGTCTTGGGCCACACTTCGAAAATTATCACATGCATGACGTTATTGTTCTCCTTTGTAACCTATTCCTGCCACGTCGATTTTCTTTGATTCAAGGGTGATTCTCTCAAAGGGTTTACAACGCGGCGTGTCGACAACGCTTTCGAAAAGGTACACTATGGACTGGTTGGCATAAATGAATCGGTTGGGGCCATCAAACGACATGGCAAAAGATGGGAACAACATTGGCGGTTTGCTGTCACGCAGCATGATTGTTGCGATTAGCTGCGGCATTGCGCTCGTTGTGGTCATTATCATGATTTTGACCAGCGTACCGCAGAACTTCTGATCCAGGGCATTCGGAATGCCTGTCCGTTTATGACAGGGGTACGCCGTCAATGGTTATCCGGTGCATGAGGCGGCGATGACCATGATAGTCGTTGAGCGCACAGTGCCAGGTTGCCCGGTTATCCCAAATGGCAATTGTCCCTGCTTGCCAGACGAGCCTGAGCGTGAATTCCGGCCGTGCGCCGTGTTGGTACAGATAATCCAGCAGAGGTGCTGATTCTTCCGGTGTCCATCCGTCAAATCGCAAAGTGAAATTTGAATTGACATAGAGTGCCTTGCGGCCACTCAAGGGATGGGTAATCACGACCGGATGCAGGGCGTCCTGAGTTGCAGTATCCGGATTGCCGATCCGCCCGTCCTGGCTGGATTCCGCCGATCGGGCGGCCTGTCCGAAAGTGTGGCGGCTCGAATGCCATGCTTTCAACCCGTCCAGCGTCGCCTTCATGCCCGCCGACAGGGATTCATATGCCAGATACATGCTCGAAAAGAGTGTGTCGCCACCAAGCGGCGGCACTTCGCGGGCGTAAAGAACCGACCCCATCGCCGGCACCTGATCGTACGAATGGTCGGTGTGCCAGGAACTGCCGATGTTCGACTCCTGGTCCGGTTCCTTGCGCACCTCTGCAATTTGGGGATGGCCGTCGACTGCTCTGAAGAACCGGTTGATGTTTATGGTGCCCCAGCGCTGTGCAAAGGCGATGTGGTGTTCGGGGGCCAGATCCTGGTCACGCAGCACGATCACGCTGTGATCGGCGAAGGCCTGTCTGATCTCGCCGAATTGCCGGTCGGACATTTCCGTACGCAGATCGACGCCGCGGATTTCCGCGCCCAACGCGCTCGACATCGGCACGACGTCGATCGTGTCGTAGGATTTTCTTGCGTGAATGTTCATGGGGCGCGGTCTTTCCTTTGCTGTGCCTAAGCCAGGAGCGGTCACCCGAGATCGACGTTCTCTCCGCGAAACACGATACCATGGCCGGCAAGTGTGGCGAGCCAGCGGCGGGCTTCCGCCACATCGGGGGCGCCCATGTGAACGCCGGCGGGAATTCTGCCGTCCAGTACAGCGCCGATTGTGGTGGCGCCGGCAAGCGAGACAGTCCGCGCCATTGCTGTTTGCCAGCCGCTGCCACGCTCATCGAGGCTGAGTGAGCCGTGCCATTGCTCGCCATTCGGTTTGGTACTGGTCAGCGCCACATAGAGGAGCACGCGATCCTGCTCGCCGGGCGCGTACGGGTAGTCGTGCCACAATTTCTCGCTTAGGGCCCGTAGCGTATCCATGTCGGCGGTCTCAACGGTGGCGAAGATGTCCGCCCACGCTTTTGTCCAGCCTTCAAGGCGCAGGGTGCCGCGAACGAATGTCCTCAGATTGGCTACGTCCTGCAGGCCATACTCGGGGATGTAGGCGACGCTGTCGCGGTTGGCATAAACCTCGAATGTTTCGCCGAGCACGTCGATATTTTCAACGTCGGTCCACGCCTTGACGGTCTCGTGTTCGACCCCGTCACGGATCGATAGGGCTTTGTTCTTCAAAGCCGTCAACACACCCAGCGGCGTCCAGCTGAACTTGTAGCAGAAATCGTTCGGCACTGCCGGGACACCGCCACAATGAGATACAAAATCGACCGTGCAGTCTCCGGACAGAGCCCCGGCCGACCGGGCCTCATCGACCAGCACATGGGCGAACAGGTGGTCGATACCCGGATCGACGCCGCATTCGTTGACGATTGCGATGCTCTTTGACTTGGCCTCGCCGTCAAGCGCGCGCATGTCGTCGGTGAGGTAGCTGGTCGTCACCATGTTGGCACCCTTGTCGAGTGCCATACGGGCGACGTCTGCATGCATGCTTGCCGGCAACATGGAAACCACCACGTCGCCCGGGGTGATGGCCGTGGCGAGCCGTTCCATCGTGAATGCCTCGGCTCTGAGGCTTTCAGGAGAATCGACGTGCTGGAGCAGGGCTTGTGCTTTTTCAAGCGTCCGGTTCCAGATCGTGACATTGCCCCGTTGATTGGCCAGGGCGACGATCCCGGGTCCCGAAGAAAGGCCGGCCCCCAGCCAGTGCACTCTTGATTGCGTGTTCATTTCATTCCCTCTCTGGATCGACAGGCTTTGTTGCCATGCAGGTCGCGATGCTCTTGTCAATGTTTGCAGGTCGGTCAAATTCCTCGAAATTCTTCGGAAAAATTCGGCGGACTGTTATCCTTGCCGTGCGTCAGGCTGTTTCCCTCAAGGCCCCATCCGCGAAACGGCTTCCTGAAATCTGTCGAGGCTACGAGCCCACACGCCCGTCTGATTGTCAACGTCAAGAGCGCTCAGATGCGGCAGCATCGTGTCGGCAAAATCCTGGCTGCTTTCTCTCGGCAGCAGCGACGGCAGGTTGTCTATGGCGATCAGGTCGATGGTTCGCGGCGGGCCATCGGCCACGCGGATGAAAGGCTGTTCCCAGTCGGTCGGTGCCGAGTAGAAGGGCAGGGGGTTGATGTCACTGGTCGGGTCGCAGCTTACATCTGAAATGACGGTGAGGTTGCCTGGACCGGCGAGGTCGTCGCGTGTGAGGAACGCGGGAATCTTCTCCTGGATCAGGGCACAGTTGATGAAAATGTCGTGATCAAGCAGGGCGTCCCGATCGAGCACCCTGGTTTCTTCGATGTCCCATGAAGTTGCCTTTGCATGATGCCTGGAAATAAGGTCGATGGCGCCGCGCCCGCTGCGTCCCAGGGCTCCGATGACAAGAACTCTGGGCGCCTCACACCCCTGTTGAACAAGGCTTTTGATGTGGTTGTCGAGGGCGGCCGCATCCTCGTAAGGGTGTACGCCGTTCTCAAGAACCGGTCCGGCGCCATTGCGGCTCCACCAGTGCTCAAGCGCCAGCGCCGCCCCCATGTAACCTGCCCAATAGCCGAAGGCCGTAACCCGTCGCCCGGCTTCGTCGACCATGTACTCGATATCGAGCAGCGTCCCGCCGCCGCGCTGGAAACGCTGTAGGAATTCCTGCCAGCCGGACTGATCCTTGTAGGCATGTCCGAAAAAAATATGGCGGTGACGCAAGGTCTCAATGGTATCCGGTAATTCCTTGATGCCCAGAACGATGACGGCATCGCCGGCTTCGACCCAACTGCCGGTTTCAGCCATACCGCATCCGGTTCGGGCATAGTCGGCATCCTGGATGATTCTGTTTGCCGACCGCTCGACAGTGACGGCAAAACCCTGTTCCATCAGGTGACGAACCCCGTCGGGCATAAGCGGCGTCCGGCGTTCCGTCGGCCGGCATTCGGCACGCAACCAAAGATGAGGTTTATTTGACACGGGCAAAACTCCTGGATCGGAACGGGATCGTCAGAACGTTATCACGTTTCGCAGGGCTTCACCGCGGCGCACCGACTCGACAGCCTCGTTAATCTCTTCGAGTGGATAGCGGCCCGAAATCAGTTCATCGAGCTTGAGACGGCCCTGCTGATACAGCTCCACCAGTCGGGGAAGATCCACCTGCACGCGGGTCGCGCCCATCTTGCTGCCGATGATCCGTTTGCTGGAATCGGCAAGCTCGAGCGGGTCGAACTCAGACATGACACCGACTGGAACCATGCCCACGATGACGACGGCGCCGCCCGTGCAGATCAGCCCATGGGCCTGCTCAATTGCAGACTTTGCGCCAACCGTCACGAAGACGTAGTCGGCGCCACGCCCTTCCGTCAGCGACTTCACGGTTTGCGTTAGATCCGAGGTTGCCGGGTTGATCGTATGGGTTGCCCCAAAACCGAGTGCAGCCTCCAGTTTGTCGTCTGCAAGGTCAACCGCGATGATCCGCTTCGCACCTGTCAGAACCCCGCCCTGCACCGCGTTGAGCCCGACCCCGCCTGTGCCGATGACAACAATGCTGCTGCCGGCGGGCACCCGCGCCGTGTTGGTCACGGCGCCCAAACCGGTTATCACGCCGCAGGCCAGCAGCGAGGCCGAATCGAGCGGCACGTCCTTGGGGATCGCCACCGCCTGCGAGGCGTCAACCGTCGCGTATTCAGCGAACGCACCTGTCCTCAGGCCCTGCTTGACGGCGTCGCCGTTGCTCCGGCTCAAGGGTGTGTTCGTGTCCAGATTGAATGTCGTCTCACACATGACCGGTGACCCTTGCGCACAAAAGTGGCAACCGCCGCACGAACGGATCAATGTCACGACCACATGGTCGCCAACCGCCAGATGATCGACGCCATCGCCGACAGTCTCGACAACACCTGAGGCCTCATGGCCATAAACCGCCGGCAGGTCGCCGCCCCAGCCGCCGTCCATGTAGATGATATCGGAATGACAGATGGCGCAGGCCGCCAGTTTAACCTTGACCTCACCGCGGCCGGGTTCGGCGATCTGCAGATCTTCAATCTCAAGTGGTTGGCCGAATTCTCGGCACACGGCAGCTTTCATGACTTGTCCCCTGGGCACTCGCGGTCCGGAGCTGTATCCGGCCATTGGTTTGCTGTTCCTGCTCTAAGCAAGAGCCTGCCGGGGCGCAACTGAAATTTATTCGATGGACCGGGGTCTCTTGACGCCTCTACCCGCTATGCGTGGGAAGGGCTTGACGATACGTGTCATGCACAGCGTGATGAGGCACAGTCAGGAGGTGGAAAGAAAGTCGCGGTACTCGGCTTCAATCTGTCTGAAACGTTGCTGATAATAGCCGATGGCGTCGAGCTTGTTGACGGCGAACACAACCCGGGTGATGCTGATTAGATTTAGTAGGTAGCCTCCCAGAAGATGTAGATGCTTTGGCTTTCGAGTTTGTCGAGCGGATCCATGGCAATCAGATGTCCTTGTGAAAATCACAACCGAACGAACCGAAACTGTCCCTTCGGTTTCAGGGAAACGGTTGAATTCAGTATCGGGTGTGCAATCCGCACTCGCGGTGAACGTCGCCCTTTGTCGGGTCCCGGTAGTCGCTTTCAGAGAGCAAGCCGTGGGAGTTCTCATAATTGAGAAGGTCGGCCTCGCTCCAGTGAATCAAGGGCGAGACCTTCAGCAGGCGAGCTTTCGACAGATTGAAGTGGAGCTGGGCATCTCGGTGTTGCGTCTGGCCGTGACGCAGGGATGAAAACCACACATCCGGTTCAATCTCGCCGAGCGCCCGTGCAAAGGGCTCCAGTTTGACCTGCTGCGCAAATACCGCGTGGGCAGGCGCGTCAATGTCCGGCACAACGCCGCTCCACCGGACAGATGGGCGGTATACTCTCAGGTTCAGAGTGAGCTGTTTCTGCACCAGGTCTGCAAATTGGAGGGTGGCCCGGGTGTTGAAGCCAGTGTCGATCCAGACCACCGGTATGTCAGGTGCCAGTTCCGTAACCAGGTGTAAAATGACCGCCGAGTGCGGTCCGAACTTTGTCGTGACCATCGGCCGTCTTGCTTTGGTGAGGGCCAATTCAATGACGTCGCGCGCGGCGCCCACGCTTGCCGCGTGATTGAGAGCTGCAATATCAACGGCCGCAGGTGGGGAAACCCGGGGAGCGCTATTTGGGTGCATCATGGTTGTCCGTCTGAGATGTTCTATAAAAAGAACGATTATACCTATTTAACGGACGTAGTGTCGTCAAGACAATTTTACAATGGCAAGACTGAACCCATCAGTCCCAGCCGTCTCCATAGCTCTCCTGCGCCAGGGGTATGAGATCGCGCCAGTCGAGAACCCCGGCCTGTTCAGCCCATGCCCGGTAAAGATGATCGAGTTTGGCGGTCATGGGCCGGTTGCTGCCGGCGATATCGTGGAGTTCCGTGCGATCCTGGTTCATCTCATATAATTCCCAGTCCTCCCCGAACCGGCGCACCAGCTTCCAGTTGTCGAACCGGACCGCACAATTGCCTTCATGTTCCCAGTAAATCGGTTGTTCGCGTTGCCAGTCGCGGCCATCGAACAGGGGCTTGAAACTTTCACCATCAGGAGACTGGATGGCATGCCCACCCATTTCGGTTGGGTAGTCAATCCCTGTGATTTCCAGAATCGTCGGCACAATGTCCACCACATGTGTCGCCTGATGGACAGTCTTCGACTGCTTTATGCCGCCTGGCCAATAGGCGACCAATGGCGTTGAGATGCCGCCTTCATGCACCCAGTGCTTGTAGAGCCGAAACGGGGCATTTGAAACGTTGGCCCAGGGCAGATCGTAACTCATGAATGTAGTCGCCGACCCGGGCCGCAGGGTAGGAGTGTTGCCCGGCCGGCAAGTTGTCCCGTCGGGCAGGTCCGTGGGGTAGGATTTCCCCCAACCGTCTTCCGCCATGAACTCCGCGCAACCGCCATTGTCGGACAGAAACAGGATTACCGTGTCGTCGGCAACGCCGAGCCGCTCAAGCGTCGACATGAGTTTTCCGATGCCCTGGTCCATTCGGTCCACCTGGGCCGCATAGACCGCCATGCGGGAGGCTTCCCAATCCTGGGTGCGGACGTCCTGCCAGGGCGGTGCGGCGTGATCCCTGGGCGACAAGGCCCACTGCCGGTCCAGGACGCCTTGTGACAGCATCTGCTCGTGCCGGCCAATCCGTGTCGCATCCCATCCGCTGCGATAGGTTGTGTCGTAACGGGCGATGTCTTCTTCAAGGGCGTGAAGCGGCCAGTGAGGTGCGGTGTAGGCCAGGTAAAGAAAGAAGGGATCGTGTCCTCGCACCGTTTCCTCGACCATTTCAACCGCCTTCTGGGTAACGGCGTCGGTGAAGTAGTACCCGGTGTCGGGGATTTCCACACGGCGATCGTCTTCCATCACGTAGTGGGGAAAGAAGAAGCTCCCGGCCCCGTCAATCATGCCGTAGAAACGGTCAAACCCTCTTTGAAGCGGGGTCGGGTGGCGCAAATCGCCCGGTCTCCAAGTGTCCGTATCACGCGGTTCGAATTCGCCACCCACATGCCACTTGCCCGACATCAGAGTGCGGTAACCTCCCTTTTGCATGATTTCGCCAATGGTCGCCGCGTCGTTTCTCAGGAATCCCTGATAGGCGGGCGATCCCAGGTCCACGATCATGTGCCCTATGCCGGCTTTGTGGGGGTAGAGGCCAGTCAGAAGCGATGCCCGGGTGGGACAGCAGCGGGCGCAGTTATACATGGCACTGAAAAGCAGTCCGTTTGCGGCCATGCGATCGATGTTTGGTGTTCTGATCTCTGATCCCGTGCAGCCCAGATCGGAGAACCCCATGTCGTCTGCCAGAATCACGACCACGTTCGGTTGCTGATTTGGTGTTGCCATGGCGCCTGCCTTCAGGAACGCTTTGGACCAAAATGCGTGGGCTTGTTTCCGCCGCCGGCCCGATCAAATCGGGGAAGAGCGTCGGCGGTTTCAAACCATGACAGCTGTTCGCCGGTATGAACATGCCCTCGCGGGGCCAGCGCCTCAGGATCGTCAAAGGTTGCTGCAAAGAGGTGAATCTCGCCCGGATACTCGTCGCTCTCAAACGCCATCTGCGAGCCGCACGATCCGCAAAAGCGCCGTCGAACACCGGGAGACGACTGATAGGTTTTCGGAGAACCCGACACATAGCGGAATTCAGAATAGGGAACACCGATGTAAGTGGTCACCGGAGAGGACGTGGCTCTCCGGCAACTCTCACAATGACAGTACGCCACCCAGTTTGGGGGGGCGTTGAATTCGAACGTAATGACGCCGCAGAAACAGCGTCCCTTTCGAACATCGGGCATGCGACCTCCTGCTCCTTGACTCCGATTGCGTGCACTGTGCGTCGATTCAACAGGGTTCGCAACCGGTCAGCCACCTCCAGCCGCTGTTCTCGATCAGCCCATAAAAAAAGGCGGGTGCATTGGCACCCGCCCTTTCTGGAGGAGAACGTCTCAGCGCATCTTGCTGCGCACGTATTTGACGTAATTCCGGGTAATCTTGATCTTGTGCCAGCGCCACATGTTGCCCGGACCGGCATTGTAGCAGCCGATGGTTGCGCCGATATTGCCTTTCGCCAGCTTGTGGCACTTCGACAGGTACGCGAGGCCGAGCTTGAGGTTGTTGCGCGGCTTGTTCAGGTGCGTGCGCAGCTGGTCCGCCGACATGCGTGCCATTTTTTTGTAGCCAAGGCTTCGCGCGAGACCGCGTGCCGTCGAAGGCATGATCTGCATGAGGCCGATTTCACCGCGCGAACCGCGTGCTTTCGGGTTGTAGCGGCTTTCCTTTGAAATCACGGCGTCAACCAGGCTGAACGGCAGATTCGCAGGCTTGACCGCTTTAACGGTTGGCAGCATGGCCGCGCGGCGTTTTGAAAAGCTGCTGGATTTTGACGTGCGGACGCGTTTCGACGAACGCGACTTCGTGGCAGATTTTGCCTTGGCGCCCGAAGTCAGGCCGGGTGAACGATCCACGGCCTCGGCCTGTGCGATTACCGTCGTGGCGCCCACCATGACAGCCAGAACGAATAAAATGCGTCTCATAAAAAGAGTCCTTCTAAGGAAAAAGGGATTGAGGAACGACGGCAGCAAGAGCCGTGCCGGACCGACGGCTATGCCGTTATCCTGTCTGTTCCCAGCGCTCCTGATTTGTTGTCCGCCGAGCCCATCCGCACGGCAAATTTGTAACGAGCGGTTGCGTTTCATGCGCAGCGGCCCAATCGAACTGCGTTGCTATATCTAGGGATAATGTGGCGATATTGCGACGCCGCAATCTAATTGATGCAATGCACCATTGGTAGTTAATTTTTTGTGAATTGAGAAAAAACGTCTCAATTTGGGACAAGGGAGCCACGATTAGCAATTTCTCAATCATAAAACCATCAAGAAGGAATTTCCAATGCCCGCGTGACCGTTTTCAAGATGACTTAAGAAGTTTCTGGTACAAATTCCTCAATCAAGAAGAATATCTTCAGCCGGTGCGGCAACATTGCTGAGGAGATATCTCCATCGGGGGAAATTTTGGGGCTCATAGGCGCATATAAACGCAGGTTTGCTGCAGTCGGTGAAACCGAATCCAATTTCGGACACACGGCCGCGTTGCTGTTGGTGATGTGCGTTGCCATGAGCATTGCAATCGGATTCGGTTTTTACGTACAGAGCAAGCGTTTGTATCTGAGCCACAAGGTCGAGGAACAGCTGACGGCGCTAAAGCTGATGGACGCGTTTTCCTCGGTATATTCCGAAATTGGTTCCAAGCATTTCGGTTCGGATGCACCGGTTCCGCAAAAGTTCCGGACCCATGTTATTGCCGAATTCAACAAGATGAGCGGTGTTGAGAACGGATTGCGCTTGGCACTGGTCGGGTTTCCGGACCGCGAAATCAAGACCAAGGCAACAGATGCCGACGTCATTGCATCCATTCGATCATTTGCCGGAGAAGAACACGTCAATCCAAAAATGAAATTGATCGGTACGGATTCGGGAACCGTCTTGCGCATTGTTTATCCCTCGATCGCACGGTCGCAGACTTGCGTTGACTGCCACAACAATCTGAGACCGTCTGGTGTGCAGTGGAAGGTCGGCGACGTCATGGGCGCGTTTGTTGCTGAGGACAAAGCCGGTCCGGTATTGTCACGATTGCGGTGGCAGGCCCTTCTGGTGTTGCTCGCCGCCTTTACGATCATGGCGAGTATCAGCGTTTATGTCTTCTTTCTGAGGATCCGGCGTGTGTCCGCCGAAGTCGTTGCATCCGCTATGAATGGTGTCGAGGAGGCTATTGATACGATCGAGAATGGATTCGCGGTTTTTGATCAGAAGGGCAGGGTCATTCTCAAGAACGCCGCGTTCAGTTGCTGGACGCTGTTCCGGCCGCATCTGCTCAGTCTGCCGCAAGAGACAGACATCGGTCGGTCAAAAGAGGCAGCCACCGACGAACTGGGCGAGACCGGTCCCCGGCATGATAGAAAGGAACAACAGCTCGATGATGATGTCTGGGTGGAGTCCTATCAGACAACCACGGACTCAGGGTCGCGCATTCAGATTCTGACCGATATCAGTGATCGGAAACGTGCCGAATTCGATCTGAAAAATGCCAAGGCGACGGCAGAACAGGCCAGCAAGGCCAAGTCTGAATTTCTGGCCAAGATGAGCCACGAAATCAGAACGCCGATGAACGGTATATGCGGCATGACGGAGCTGTTGATGCGCACTGATCTCGATGATCGGCAGACCAACTTCGCAGAGACCATTGAGACATCCGCTCAAGCACTGCTGGGCGTCATAAACGACATCCTGGATTTTTCAAAGATCGAGGCTGGCCGGTTTACGCTGAGCGAGGCTCCCTTCGACCTTCACGCCTGCATCGACGAGACGGTGCGCGTAGTATCCTGCAATGCACTAGAAAAGGACATTGATCTCCTGGTCCATTATCGGCCCGATCTGCCGCGGCTGGTGGAAGGCGATGAGATCCGGATCCGTCAGGTATTGACAAATCTCGTCTCAAACGCCGTCAAGTTTACATCCAGCGGTTTCGTCCGGGTCGACGTCGACGGTGAAGATCTTGGAACTGAAGCCAATTTCATAGTCAAGATTTCAGACACGGGGATTGGCATACCGGCGGACAAACTGGAGACCATCTTTGAAGAGTTTGAGCAGGTTGACCAGTCATCCACCCGCCGTTATGAGGGAACCGGACTGGGCCTTGCCATCGCCAAGCGCATCGTCGAGATGATGGGTGGATCGATCGGTGCCGCCTCTCAGTGTGGTGAAGGGTCTCAGTTCTGGTTTGACGTGACGCTGCCGGTGAAGACTGCGCTGGAAGCCGGGCACTCGGAAGCCGGTGCCAGTTTTGACGGACGTTCGATAGTTTATGCGGGCGGCGACACCGCTGTCGCCGAGATTGCCTGCGAGGCGTTCGGTTATTGGGGTGCTGCGGTTCATCACGTCCATGACTGTGCTGCGTCTCTTGCGGTTCTCACGCAAATCGATAACGCAGCATCCACACCGCCGATTGTCATAATCGACGACGCCACAATGGGACAGAATGGCCGAGAACTCGCTGACCGCATTCAACACCTTCAGGTCGACCAAAAAATTCCAGTGTTCGTTCTGACCAGCGTTTCGGACACGCTCGATCATCAGACGATGACGGATTTGGGTGTCTGTGCAACTTTGACCAAGCCATTGCGGATCTCGAGACTGAAACAATTCCTCCTGGACAGCGCGACGTCCGACACCAGGCACAGCGGAAAGCCAGGTGCCGGCAATGCAACGAATTTGGATCTGCAGGATGATGTACAGCCGTCCGGCGGTTTGTATGACGGTGAGGTCTGTCAGAGCGGTCGCGGGCCCGGGGCATCGGCCGATGCCATCCGACTCCTGATTGCTGAAGACAACGAGATCAACAGATTGCTCATCGGCGAGATGTTGAAGGGTACGCCATATCAGGTGACCTTTGCTGAAGACGGAGCGGAGGCGGTCAGGCTGTTCGTTCTTTGTAACCCGGCGATGGTTCTGATGGATATCACATTGCCGGAGATGGACGGGTATCAAGCAGTCAGAGCTATCCGGAAAATTGAAGCCGAACGCAAAGAACCATTTGTTCCAATCATCGGGTTGGTCGCCGGGGCAGTCAAGGACGATCCCGATCGATGCCGCCGCGCCGGGATGAACGGCTACTTGCCCAAACCGTTCACGCAGGCCCATTTGCGCGACACGATTGCCTTCGCCCTGGATAGCCATGAGGCCAAGCAGATAGGCGCTGTCTCCACGCGGTAGAGCGACACCCGACCGCATGGCATTAAATTGAGCAGTCAGCATTCTCGTTTCCCATTCACACCGATGGTGTAGATTGTATTGCAGCGGCCGGCGGCGTGCGGCCCTACCTGTTTTTGGAACGGGAGTCGGCATCAGTGGTACTGAAATTATCCGGCGATGGGCTGTCCATCGAGACGCTCGCGGCTTGCACATTCAATCGAGACCGTATCGTTCTGACTCGAGACGGCATGCAGCGTATGCGCGTCGCGCGCCGTGTCGTTGAAAAGGCCCTCGAAGAAGGCGAGGCTGTCTACGGCCTGACCACTGGACTGGGCGCGCGCGTGACGGAACGG
This sequence comes from Alphaproteobacteria bacterium, assembly GCA_021775805.1. Lineage (GTDB taxonomy): Bacteria > Pseudomonadota > Alphaproteobacteria > Rhizobiales > JAJFHC01 > JAJFHC01. The sequence continues at coordinate 93,387 of JAJFHD010000090.1, forward strand.
CTTGCCGTGGAAGAGCTGACGGCATTCTCGTATCAAACGGTAAGAGGCCGGGCTCATGCGGTTGGCCCGCCACTGGCCTCGGAATATGTCCGTGCAGCAATGATCGTGCGTCTCAACACCCTGTTGAAGGGGGCCTCGGGCGCAAGTCCTGCAACCGCCGGGTTTCTGCGCGAATGCCTCAATCAGGGGCTTACAGCCGTGATTGGAGAAACCGCCTCGATCGGAGCCGGTGACTTGTGTTGGGGCGCGACATTGGCTCTGAGCCTGATCGGCGAGGGCGAAATGACGGATCGTTACGGCACGGCCGGACCTGCGGGGGAATTGCTCGCAAGGACAGGTCTGAGGCCGCTGGTCCTGGGGCCGCGTGACGGCTTGGCCCTGGCCAATCACTCCAGTTTCTCCGCAGCGATCGGGGCGATCGGCGTCTGGCGAGCCCGGCAGTTGTTTGTTGCCACACAGGCAGCCAGTGTGCTTTCCCTGGAAGCGTTTGGCGCAAATCTTTCGGCGTTCGATCCGTCTATCCTCACCCTTCGTCCTCAGCCCGGGCAATCGGAAGCCGCGGGCCAAATACTAAGGTTGCTGGAGGGCAGCCGGCTGTCGAACCATGACAATGCCCGCAGGCTTCAAGACCCTATCTCCCTGCGCAACATCCCGCAGGTCCATGGCAGTGCGTTGGCCTCAATCGGTTTTGCCCGCGAGGCGGTTGAAGCCGAAATCAACGGAGCCAGTGACAACCCCGCCATAGATGTTGCCAGCGGCACGGCGCGGTCGACCGGCGCCTATCACACCCCACATCTGACGATTGCCATTGAGACACAGTCGAGAGCGCTGACCCACGTGGCCGCGCTCCAGGTGGCAAGGATTTCAAAGATGCTGTCTCATCGTTTTACGGAACTGCCTTTGTTTCTCGCCAGCCCCGGGGCAAACTCAAATGGCTTTGCGCCGGTCATGAAAGTTGCCGAAGCGCTGTTTGCGGAAATCCAGCATCTGGCTCAACCGGTGCCGGTCTGGCCAAGCGTGAACGCCGATGGTGCCGAAGACGGGCTGACCAACGCCCCGCTCGCCGTGAAGAATGCCGCTGCACTCGTCAACAAGTCCCGCCTCCTGACCGCCATTGAACTGATCGTGGCGACCCAGGCGGCTGAATTGCGCGATCTGGGGGACAGCATTGCGCCTCGCCTCAAGGCTTTGACCTCCGTCGTCCGCAGCGTGTCCGGGCCACTGGTGGAAGACAGACCGCTCGGCCGCGACATCGAGGCGGTCGCCGAATGCATCGGCTCGGAGGCGTTTGGGGCGGCGTTGCAGTGAATTCTTGTCCTGTCGTTTCAGTAATCTGTGCCATGACCGCAGAATTCGTGATATTTGCCCTTCGTAGACAGCAATCTCGAGTAGACCTCTTGCCATGAACGACCATATTGAAGTCTCCCAGGACAACGGCGTGCTGACCGTTCGGTTCAACCGTCCAGAGCGCAAGAACGCCCTAACACGGTCCATGTATGCCGCAATGGCAGACACTCTCGACCGGGCCCATACGGACAAGTCCGTTCGCGTCATCTTGTTTGTCGGGCAGGACGGTGTCTTTACCGGCGGCAATGACCTGGGCGATTTCCTCGAGAATCCGCCACGCGACGAAGCGACACCGGTCTACAGGTTCATCTCCGGCCTGCCGCGTGCGGCCGTGCCGCTGATCGCGGCAGTCGACGGTCCGGCCGTCGGTATCGGCACGACGATGCTGCTTCACTGCGACATGGTGCTGGTGACGGAACGGGCTCAACTGCATCTGCCGTTCGTCAATCTGGCACTTGTTCCCGAAGCCGGGTCGACGTTTCTCCTGCCCCGGTTGACCGGCAACGCCAGGGCGGCGGAACTGCTCATGCTGGGTGAACCTTTCTCGGGCCGGGATGCGGTCGACCTCGGCATCGCCAACCGGGTCTGTGAACCGGAGGATCTGGAACGCCAGGCCGTTGAACTGGCGCAAAAGCTCGCCGCGAAACCGCCGGCGGCGCTGCGCGCGACCAAGGCCTTGCTTCAGGCCGCGCGCCCCGAAACCGAAGCGGCAATCCGCCGGGAGTACCAGGCGTTCTCCGAGCGTTTGGCGTCCGCCGAAGCAAAGGAAGCGTTCACCGCGTTCTTTGAAAAACGCAAGCCCGATTTCACGGGAACCGGTTGAAACCCGGTCGCAGAAGGCGGCTTCACAATTGTGCTTCGATCAGGAACGGCCTCGGGCGTTTGACGCTTGACTGAACAAGATCGAACAATTCCCTGGTGTCGCCAGTGCGAACCGCTTCGACGCCCATGCCCTGGGCCAGTGAAACCCAGTCTATGACCGGGTTGTCAACGTCGATCATGCCGGCGGCAATCGGACCGGGTTCGGGAATGCCGATGTTCTTCAGTTCGCCGCGCAATATCTGATAGCCGCGGTTCGCCAGGATTACGGTTGTTATGTTCAGGTTTTCGCGTGCCTGGGTCCACAAGGCCTGGAGGGTATACATCCCGCTTCCGTCCGCTTGCAGGGAAATGACCGGCCGGTCGGGGCAGGCCACGGCAGCGCCGACGGCAAGCGGCAATCCAATGCCGATCGCGCCGCCGGTCAGTTGAAGCCAGGTGTGCGGGCTGGCGGTGTGGGTGGACGGAAACAGCGCACGTCCGGATGTCAGGGATTCATCGCATATAATGGCGTTTTCGGGCACCACAGCCCTCAAGACCGCGCCAAACGTATCGGGTGTGATGCTGCCGTCGGGCACATTGCCTGGATCGAACGGCGATGTCACCGGAGCGGAGTTCTGCGCACCCAGCCGCTTGGCAAGCTCTTCCAGTGCGTCGATCGTCTGTTCGCCAGGCGTGCTCAGGGTGTGAAATTCGCAATCCTTCGGAGCAAGCAGACTGGGTTTGCCCGGATAGCCAAAAAACGCTGCCGGCTCCCGGGTTTCCACCAGCACGATATGTTTGTATCCGCTCAACCGTTCAACCGCCATATCGACGGGGTAAAACAACCGCTCGATCGGGACCCGTCCGGCGCCACGCTCCAACCGGGCATTGTTTATCGGTGTCAGCATGTCTGCGCCGGTGGCCTGCGTGATTCGCGACAATGCCTGCAGGCCGACCTCGGTCACGGCTTGACCGGTGACATAGAACAGCGTCGGTTCGCCGCGATCGAGAACGGCTTTGATTTCAGCGATACGCTGGTCGTCGACGGCACCAGGCGACGGTGTTTGCACAAGGCCGACCGGTTCCTGCGCTTCGTTCCAGGCGATGTCGGCCGGCAGAATAAGCGTGGCAACCTGGCCCGGTGGGTTGAGTGCCGCTGACACTGCAGCAGCCGCATCCGATGAAATCCGATCTGGTGAACTGGCGGTCTTGACCCAGGCTGAGAAGGGCCGCGCGACAGCCTCAACATCGGACGTCAACGGGGCGTCGTGGACCAGGTGGTCGCGGGCGTGGTCGCCAACGATGTTGAGCAACGGAACCCTGGCCCGCTTGGCGTTGTGCAGATTGGCAAGACCGTTTGCCAGGCCGGGGCCCAGATGCATCATGGTTGCAGCCGGCTTGCCGGTCATGCGGGCATAGCCGTCGGCGGCGGCTGTCGTCACGCCTTCAAACAGGCACAGGATACATTTGATGCCGCCGACTTTGTCCAGGGCGGACACGAAATGTAGCTCCGAGGTCCCCGGATTGGCGAAACAAACTTCGATTCCGCTTTTGATCAATGTGCGGACGAGACTCTCGGCACCATTCATTGGATGGTTATCTCCAGATTATTTTGCACGGATCGCCAGCCAGACGCCCGCCAGAATCAACGCAGAGGCGCCGACAAAGTAAACGGAGACGGTCTCGCTCAGCAAGAGCGCGGCCAGGGCGACACCGGAAACCGGTTGAAAGAACTGCAACAGACCGATCCGCTGGATCCCACCTTTGCCCAGTGCCCAATACCACAGAACATATCCGATCACAGTCACCCCGACCGCCAGATAGGCGATGGCGAACCAGGCCGTCAATGGCACATCGGGCAGCGAAACATCGCCCAGAACAAACGGCGTAAGCGGCAAAAGGATCAAGGCGAACAGCGCGACCCCCCAGAAAGTCGTACCGGTGGACGGGTAACCCGATCGTTGCAACCGGCCGCCGGCGACGTATCCGAGAGACGCAAAAACGTTGGAAAACAAGACCAGCAGATCTCCAGACAGGGACGCGCCGGCATCTCCGTCTCCGTTTTGCAGCGAAACCAGGATGGCTTCGCCGCACAATGCGACCGTACATCCAATCCACCACAGGCGTTTGGGCCGGGTCCTGTCCCAGAACATGGCGATGGCTCCGGTAAAGACCGGCAGGCACGCCAGTATCATTGATGCATGGTTGGCGGATGTCAGACTGACACCCAGGGTGAACAACAGCGGAAACCCGACGAATCCGCAAAAGCCGGAGACCACCAGCAGGGCTCTGTCGTCGCGCGACGACGGCAGCGGAATCCTCAGGGCAAACGCCAGGGGCAGTGCGGCAAACCCACCCAGAACTGTACGCAAAACCGCCACCGCCATCGGTGACAGTTCGGCAACCGCAATTTTTGCCGCAACCGGGGAGGCGCCCCACATCACAACGGCGAGCAAAGCTGCAAAAATTACGATGAAGCTCACGACGTCGTCCCCAAAGCGTACCAAGACACGGGGTTATGGCACGAAGCAGAGGGCGCAAGAAGCGATTTGCCGGCGTGGTTACGACCGAAAGGCCGAAGTTCGAGGCTCATCAAAAACGCAGAATCGTAAGCGAATAGGGCTTGGACCTGCCGCAGCGGCCCTTGTTTATGAAATATTGTCATTTTTGGGACATTTTCGGCTTCGGGCTTGGAGAGTTCGCAAACCGGAATTCACACGCTTGGATGAACCATATGGCAAATTCAGATCAAACACCGCTTCCAACGGATAATGCACGGTTCCTTGAACTGCTGTCCAACGTTCTGCCGAACGGTGTCTATTTCGCCGACGCCTCGGGAAACATCCTCTATGCCAACGACAAGTTTCATGAACTCACCGGGATGTCCCGGGATCACATGCTGGACGAAGACTGGAATGCGTGCATTCATCCAGACGATCTGAACTATGCGATCGAGGAGTGGGATGAAGCCGTGACCAGCGGCGTTTCAGAAGCCGAATACCGATGTCTTCATCGCGATGGCACCGTTTGCTGGGTCCTGGACCGAGCAATGGCGGCCGAATGGGATGAAGACGGAAGACCGCTCTGCATGATTGGCACGTTGACGGATATATCTGACGTCAAGAAGCGGGAACTGGATCTGAGCGTTGCGCTGGAAAAGGCCGACGCCGCAGCACTGGCGAAATCCGAATTCCTGGCAAACATGAGCCACGAAATCCGCACGCCGATGAACGGTGTTCTCGGCATGGCCGAGATTCTGGGGAACACCGGGCTCGACGAAAAACAGCAGATGTGCGTTGATACGATTTCCAAGTCGGGTTCCGCGTTGATCACGATCATCAACGACATCCTTGACTTCGCCAAAGTCGAGTCCGGCAAGCTGGAACTCGACCCCCTCAGTTTCGATTTGCGGGCAGCGGTCGAGGATGTTGCCACGCTGCTGTCAAGCCAGGCGGAGGAGAAGAGCATTGAACTCGTCGTACGGTGCGCGCCGGATCTGCCGGACGCTGTCGTCGGTGATGCCGGGCGGATCAGGCAAATAATTACCAATCTTGTCGGCAACGCCGTCAAGTTCACGACCCATGGTCATGTCTTTCTCGATGTGGCCGCCGATGTGAGCGCCGAAACCGGCGTGGTTGCGGTCAAGGTGGCTGTCGCCGACACAGGTCCGGGAATTCCCGAGGACCGGATGGCCGGGATTTTTGACAAATTCGAGCAGGTGGACAATTCCATCACGCGGACCCACGGCGGAACCGGACTTGGCCTTGCAATCTCCAAGCGCCTCGTCGAACTGATGGAAGGCACCATCGGCGTGTCGTCCGTCGAGGGCGAAGGATCGACGTTCTGTTTTGAGGTGGCGCTGTCGGCGGGCGATGCCAATGTGGATCAACCACCCCTGCCATGCGATCTGTCCGGCCGTCGCATGTTGGTGGTCGATGACATCGAATTGAACCGGCGTATTGTTCAAGAGCAGACTCTCGCCTGGGGCATGGAGCCTGCCTGTGCATCGGGTGGACTGGAGGCGCTTGAAATGATCCGCACGGCGCAGCGCACAGGAGCCCCGTACGACATTGCGGTCCTCGACTTCCAGATGCCAAACCTTGACGGCGGTCAACTGGCACAGCTGATCCGCTCGGAACCCGAAATTTCGGATATCCCTCTCATATTGCTCACATCGGTGGGGCAACAGGCTGATGGCAAGAAATTCAGGGACTTGGGCGTTGAAGGTCATCTTATAAAACCGGCCCGGTCGAAACTGCTTCAGGCGACAATCGCAAAAATTCTTGCCGAGAGTGATCGGCGCATCTCCACGTTCACGGAATCCGAGGTCTCTGTCGAAGACGTTCCGGCGAACGCACCAAAGTCGGCGGGGCTTGGCCGGATACTGTTGGCTGAAGACAACCAGATCAATCAGTTTGTCGTGCAGCAGATGCTCGAAGGTTTGCCCATCGAGTTGACGATCGCCGATAATGGCCGGCTCGCAGTGGAACGGTTTCGCGAAGACGGCGCTGACATAGTTCTGATGGATGTTTCGATGCCGGAAATGGACGGTTACGAGGCGACCCGGTCGATTCGTGAGTACGAAGCCGGCATCGCTGGCAGCCGTGTGCCGATAATTGGTTTGACGGCCCACGTCATGGAACACGACCGGAAGCGATGCCTCGAGTCAGGCATGGATGACTATCTGCCCAAACCGATCGCCCTGAATCCATTGCGTGACATGCTGTTCAAGTGGATACAGAAGAGTAAGGAAACCGACCTGGAACTGACCGGGTGAGCCGTCAGTTTCGGACGAAGCCAAGATTTTTATCGACCACGTTGTTCAGGAGCTCTCCGCGTCGATACCGCTGCAGGTTGTCGAGAAACTGCTGCGCGACATCTTCCTCAAACCCAACATAGTCACCCGACATATGTGGCGACACGACAAGGCCGGCGGTCGACCAGAAACGGTGGTTTTCGGCTAGTGGTTCAGTGGTGAAGACGTCGAGCATTGCCCCGGCGATTGCGCCGCGGTCGAGGGCGTCGCTCAACGCGTCGTCGTCGAGCGAGCGTCCACGGCCCAGATTCATGAACCGAGCGGTCGGTTTCATGGCGGCGAAGAATTCGGTGGAGAAAATGCCGTCCGTCTCAGCGGTTGACGGCAGGATGCCGACAACCCAGTCGGCGGGTCCGACCGCAGTCGTCACGTCGGTTTGTGCATGAATGACGTCGAAATCCGCGTCGCCCGGGCGGCCGGTTCTGCCGACACCTTCGACGATCATGCCGGCCGCATTCAGCAAACGCGCGATCTCGCGCCCGATGCTGCCGACCCCGATGATGACAACACGCCGGCCCTCGATGCGATGGGTCATGCGGTGGCGCCATGTGGATTTTGCCTGAAGTTGATAGGTCTCGCGAAGATGTTTTGCGTCGGAGAGAATCGTCGCCAGAACATATTCCGCCATGGCGCGGTCGAAAATCCCGCGCGCATTGGTCAGGGTTACGGCACTTTCCGAAAGCGCCGGAAACAGCACCGCGTCCACGCCGGCACCGCACCAGTGGATCCATTTCAGGTCGTCGGCAAGATGCCAGTGCGTCTGGAGCTCTTTGCCGCGAAAGTTCCACCCCAGAAGAATTTCGGTTCCTGGCAGTTTTTCGGCAAGGGCCTCGCCATCCGGAGCAAACTCCACGTCCATCTGCCCCTTGATGGTGTTGAGGCGAGGCACGTCTTCAAAGCCTGATGCTCCATTGACCAGAAGTTTCATGCCGGTCCTTTCTTGTCACTGCGACTCATGTAATTGCGACTCATGTCGTTGCGACGCCGTTTCGCGCTGAAAGGCGTCGAGTTGCCCGTTTCCAGACAATGATGTCCGAAGATCCATTGGTCAACACTCTTCAGAACTTCGTGAACTGAACTGGTCATCAACCCTACAGAGCCTATAAAGGAAGGGATGCCACCGCGGAACAAGTCTGAGTCCAAGTCCGTTCGGTGACTGTCGATGTTTATCTTTGGTGAGGTTTGGAGGCTTTCTAGATGTCGTTTGTAAATTTCCGGAATGCGGTGCTGATTGCAGCCGTGATCGTCTTTTCGTCGGGCGCGCGCCTGACCACAGCCCATGCGGCGGACGACGAAGGCAACGTTGCAATCTTCGCCGGCGGCTGTTTTTGGTGTGTGGAGTCTGATTTCGACAAGGTGCCGGGTGTTCTCGAGACGACATCGGGTTATGCCGGCGGCCGGACCGAGAATCCGACCTACAAGCAGGTGTCCTACGAAGACACCGGGCATTTCGAAGCGGTCAAGATCGTCTTCGATCCCAAGGTCGTGACCTATGACCAGCTCCTGCACATATTTTGGCGGACGGTCGATCCGACCGATGCCGGCGGCCAGTTCTGTGACAGGGGCGACAGCTATCTGACCGCTGTATTCGCTTCCAATGACGACCAGAAGAAGAAGGCGGAGCTGTCAAAGAAGATTCTCGATGACTCCAAGATCCTCAAGAAGCCGATCGTTACCGAAATTCGCGACAAAGTGAAATTCTATCCGGCTGAAGGCTATCATCAGGACTATCACAACAAAAATCCGTTGCGGTACTCGTTCTACCGCCGCAGCTGTGGGCGGGATGCGAAAGTGAAAGCTCTTTGGGGCGACGAAGCTCGCGACGGCATCCCCCAGAGCTGAAGCACTGCGGTCGAATGGTTGCTAACGGCCGGTGAATGTCGCCGGCCGTTTTTCCAGGAACGCTGCCACCGCTTCGCCGTGATCTTCGGTGTTGTGGCAAATGCCCTGAAACGTCGCGCACATGTCCAGGAAATCCGGCAGTTCCATGCGTTGGGCGAGCTTGAGCAGACGTTTGGTGTAGCGCAGAGCCTGCGGCGGTTTGGCCGCGATCGAGGAAGCGATCTCGTGCGCCCGGGCCAAAAGGTTTTCCGGTTCGGTGACGTCGAGCAGAAGCCCAAGCTCCTTTGCTTCCGGCGCCTTGACAATCCGGCCGGTCAGCGTCATCTCTGCTGCCCGCTGATAGCCCACCAGCCGTTGCAGAAACCAGGCGCCGCCATCGCCGGGGATTATCCCAAGATTGACAAATGTCTCGCCGAACGCCGCCGCCGTCGAACCGACCCTGATATCGCACATGCAAGCCAGGTCGCACCCGGCCCCGATGGCGGGACCATTGACCGCGGCGATAATCGGAAATTCAGCGCTTTGTACGGCGAGCGGCATCTGTTGAATCCCGGCGCGATAGATTGCCTCGACTTCTGCGACATCGCCGGCAAAGGCGCCTGTGCGGTCGCGCATCTCCTTGATGTTCCCACCGGCTGAAAATGCGCTGCCGGCCCCCGTCAGCACGAGCACGCGGACATCGGTCGAACCGTTCGCCCAGGCGATTGTATTGACGATGTCGTCGACCAGGGTTGTCCCGGTCAGGGCATTTCGCAGGTCATCGCGGTCGAGCGTCAGTGTGGCGACGCCCTCATCGAGCGTCAGGGTGGCATCTGTCGTTGGAATTACGTCTGGCATGGACATCCTGATGGTTGTGCATTGTCGAACAGGAGCCGGACTATGCCATGGTCTCGAAGGGAGGGGAACCTGATCAGCAGTGGTTCGGGCAACATAGCCACCGGACGCGATCAGTACGGCTGTCAGGTTGATTCCACGGCATGCGCCCGGAGCCGGTGCGGGTAAAGCGTGTGATAGTGCGGCAGCACCAGGTCGTGCATCCGCTTTACACGATCCGGTGCCTGGGAAATGTCGATATACCGGCGCGGCTGGGCCTTCAGGCCATCGCTGCCGCGCAGGTTGTCATGCCAGGAACCGCCGTCGTACCAACTCACTTCCGAACGGTCGCCGGGTTCCCAGGTGAGTGCGTCTTCCAGAAACGGAATGTTCAGGGCAGTGCAGTATGCCTCGACAATCTGGGCCGGCGCTTCCAGCAGATCGTCGGAGTCGATCACCGGTGGCACAGCCCCGTCGCGTTGGGCAATCCGGTCGAACAACTCGCGCTGCTCGACAAAACCGGTCTCCACGAGGTCAAAATTCTCCCAATGCTTGAACATCGAGGTCAGAACTTTCGCCGGATCCCTGATCAGGAAACTGTGCATGAACCGGTCGAGAAAAGCATCGTCCCACATGTGTTTGATGTGATGTGGAAAGTCCTTGATGAAGACCGGCCCGGTTTCAGCGGCAGCTTGCAAATCGCGCCAGACGGAGGCGAAACTCAGGCCGGGTGTGCGTCTGGTTTCAACGGTTGCGCGCGGCCAGCGCAGGTCTTCTCCCTGATACCAGGCCTCGCCAAAAGGTTCGTGCCTGCAGGCAAAATCGCCGCGTTGCCGCATCATCCATTCAAACGCCGTTGAGGTGGACCGCGGTGTTGCCCAGAGTACAAGAATGGATGTCATGATCATTTGCCCGTTGTTATCAGCTGGGGCATAGTGTGACGCGTTCATGCGCCCCGTGAAACTGACGTTTTGGCAAAATCGATATATCGGAACTGATATGAGCCGCCGTCGATACAGAATGCCTTCCATGACATCGCTGATCGCCTTTGAGTGCGCGGCGCGCTTGTGCAATTTCAGCCGCGCCTCCGTCGAGCTCAACACCTCTCAGCCGGCCATCAGCCGGCATGTCCGGCGGCTTGAAGAACAGCTTGGCATTTCCCTGTTCGCGCGACAGGGCAAACAGATATCTCTGACCGAGCAGGGACGCTACTTCAACGATGCCGTGATCGGCGGCCTGGATGCGATCGATGCCGCCATGGACGCTGTCAAGTCGGTGGAAATCGTCAATCATTTCATCATTGCCTGCAGTCATGAAATTTCTCATCTTTATGTTATGCCCCGTTTCGATGTCCTTCAGGAGGCCGTCGGTCCGGACACCGAGGTTAGAATTCTGACGCTGGAGTATGACCACCAGGAAACACTTGGCGGTGACGAGTTTGATATGCGCCTTGCGTTTCGGTCGTCCCGAAATGTGCCTGCAAAATCCCGTTTGCTGTTCGGCGAGGATGCTGTTCCCGTTTGTTCGCCGGCCTTTCTGGAACGGCATCTGGATGTGCTGTCGGCGCCGCCCGAGCATTGGCAAGGCTTGCCCCTTCTGGAGCTTTCAAAGCCAAACCTTGGCTGGATGGACTGGACGCAATGGTCTCATGCCCACGCATCGCCGGTAGGGAAGTCGGCCGAGTTCAGGCGCTTGAACAACTACGTCTATCTGCTGGAAGCCGCCGTTGAGGGCAAAGGTCTGGCGCTTGGATGGGCAGGACTCGTGGACCGATATCTTGAAAATGGAACGCTCGTAGCGATTCCGGCGACGAGAGTGCAGACGGGTGGCGGTCTCTATGCAATTCTGTCGCCCGACAACCGGAGACAGGACGTCGTCAGTGGCGCTCTCAAGGCATTGACGTAGAACACGGTTATCCTGCGGTTCTCGCGCTTGTTGTCGAAACTTGGTCTCAATAGGTCTTGACGACCAATCAGAAGGAGTTGAGGAGTGTCCGGAGTAAAACAAAAGATTAAGGATCTGGGGCTGGAACTGCCAAAGCCGCTCGAGATTCCCGAAGGAACGGTTCTGCCGTTTCCCTGGATTAGCGTTCGCGGCGAACGCGTGTTCGTGTCCGGCCACGGACCTCAGAACACGGACGGAACGTTTGCCGGTCCCTTCGGAAAAGTCGGCGCCGACGTCAGTCTCGACGAGGCCTATGATCTGGCAAGAAAGACAGGCCTTTCAATACTCTCAAGCTTGGAGCGTGAACTCGGCGACCTCGACCGGATTTCCGGTTGGTGCCGGGTCTTCGGTATGGTCAACGCGGCACCAGGCTTCAACCAGACCCCCGCAGTCATCAACGGCTTCACCGATCTCATCCATTCGGTGTTTGAGAAGGACGTCGCCAGACACACCCGTTCCGCTGTTGGCATGGCGTGCCTTCCTTTTGACATCGCCGTGGAAATTGAAGCGGAGTTGCTGGTGTCCGTGTGACAGATTTGCCGGTTCGTGGCTGGCGCTATGCTTTTGCCTGGCCAGTCATAGCCTCAGGCGGCAGGTGAATGTCAAAGTTGGAACGCAACCGGTGGTCAATCTCCCTGGAAAGATGATCGGGGAAATGCCGGGTCAGTATCTCGTCGGTTTTTGCCCGGGCGGTCTCGCGGATGTCCGGAGCGCCGGCGTCAAGCCAGTCGGCCACTGATCGCCGGTCTGCGACTTCGGGATAGAGATAGTCTGTATGCATGCGGGCATATGTGTCGGGGCTGCCGAGGAAATGCCCTTCACCGTGAACGACTTCCGATATGACTTCTTCCGCCAGGGTTGCCTCGTCGACCTCTATGCCACGTACAGAGCGCAGGATTGCCCCCAGCATGTCGTTGTCGATCACGTAACTCTCGAGTGCGCAGCCCATCAGGCTGGCCTGCATTCCGGCGGCCTGGGTAATCATGTTGCATCCGGCGTGTGCTGCCAGGGACACCGTCAGGGCCTTTTCGTAGCCGCTTTGGGCATCCGGCAGCTTGCTGTCGGTTGCCCCGGCAATGCAGGAATTCGGTAATCCGTAATATTGCGCCATCTGGGCCGCACCTGCCATGGCAACAGCCTGTTCGCCGCACCCACCCGTCATGGCTCCGGTTCTCAAATCGGTGACCAGGGGGCGTGGACCGAAGACCGCCTGACACTTCGGGTTGACGAGCCACGTGAAAACCATGCCCGCCAGGGTCTCGACCACCGATTGCACGATGGAGCCTGCCAGGCTGGCCGGACTGGACGCGCCAGATTGCCCCAGGGAATTCACGTGGAAGGGAATGCCAAGCACGGCAGCCTGCTCCATGACCGCACAGGCATCGCAGGCGAACCGCATAGGCGGAACTACATGGTTGATGTTGATGGACAGAAATGGCTCGGCGAGAAACGTGCGGCTGTCACCGGCAATCGTGAAACACATGTCCGCAATCGACCCTACGTTCTCACCGAGGGAGGCGCTTACCGAAACATGCTTTTGAGTGCCCGCGAGGCAGGCGTAAGCGGTATTGACATCGAGGTCCAGCAGGGTGGGCATGTCGCGCGCCACCACTGACCGGCTGAAAAAGTGCACGTTGTCGAGGGTGTCGACGATACGGGCGGCATCGTAGAGATCACGCAAGGTCGCGTCCCGATACTGGCCGGTGTGAAAATCCACCAGACTGGGTGCTGCTCCTCCGGACCCCATGTACGTTCTCGCACCCGACAGATCCAGTTCATGACCGCTGCGCTGGCCGTGGAGAATGATATCACGGCGAAATCCCGCGATCGCGTCCTCAACAAGTGTTTTGGGGAAAACGAGACGTCCCTGATCCGTCAGTTTGCCGCCTTTCGCAACAATCCGCTCGACGACAAATCCCGGCGCTTCCGACATGCCGGTTGTCTCCAGAATTTGCAACGCTGCCCGATGGATGCGCTGAACATCTGGTTCGCTGAGAGGCTTGAAGGCCCCGCCCAGGACACCTGGCCAGACGGGGGAGGGTGCCGGTTCGGATTTCTGAGTGCCGGCACTGTCGCGATTGCGGCGATTCTGCCGGGTGCGTTTCCTGTTCGACGTCTCGTGTGTCGTCATCGTCCTGGCCTTGTGCATTTGCTGGTCCGATTTCGCCCGCCGCAACACAAGACTATCGCAACAATGGCAGTCACCGATAATTTCATAATAGCCGTACGCCGCCGGTTGATGGCGAAGGTCGAATCATGTCGGTCGCAACCTTGGCAAATTTCCTTGCGCCGATCCGCTAACCTTCGAAAAGTTTGAGCGTCGTGTAACTGTCGAGCCGGTCGCCGAGAAACGTGTAATCCGACCGAACCGATCGCAAGAGTTCGGTGTCGATGTCGAGAACAAGGAACGCTTCATCGTGTTCGGGGAAACGGGTTGGCGGGTGATCATTGTCAATCCAGGGTGGGCAAAACAGGCTCGCGCCGTAGTCTGGTCCTGCCCGGTTCAGACTCAAGAAAAAGACCTGGTTCTCCACTGCGCGCGTGACAGCAAAGTCATGCCAGTTGTCGAAAGACTCGTCACGGGCATAGGCACCGCAGTGCAGGATCAACTGTACATCACGATCGACCGCCAACGTACGGGTCAGTTCCGGCACGCGGATGTCGTAGCAGATTATCGGTGCGATCGAGATGCCGTTGACATCAAACGCAAACAGGTGGTTTCCGCGTTTGAAGTATTCCTTTTCCATCGAGGCACCGAATTGGGCAACATGCAGTTTGTCGTAGTGACCTAAGAGATTTCCGTCAGGTCCCGCTGCCATATGGCAGATGTGAAAACCACCGTCGTCACCGATCCGGGGCATGCCGAAAACGACGGTAGCGTCACAACGCCGGGCCAGTGCCTTGAACACACCGACAGTGGTGCCATCCAGGAGTTCGGCAATGTCACTCAATCGGTCGAAGGTTTCTCTTGAATAGTCCACGGTGGACAATTCGGGCAAAACGATAAGATCGACCGGTTGATCCTGGCACCTCGTTTCGATCGCGCTGGCAATCCGAAGTACATGCCTGTCGCGTTCCTCGACGGTTGGCGTTGGCGGAATCGCAATCTGGCAGGCGAGAAGTCGAAGTCGGTTTGACGGCATGATGGCGCCTCATGGTAGTTCAACGATGAAGCGAAACCGTCAACCCGGCAGGGTTCCCTCATAGGCCTGTTCATAAAGCCGCACGACAGCCGGGACTTCAAGGGTAATCGGATTGCCGCCCGCAGTTGGATCGACCACGGCCATCTCCGACATCAGTTGAAATCTTGTATCGTCGACGCCGATCTTGTCGATCGAATGGGCGATGCCCAATTCTTCGCGCATGGCAAGAACTGTATCGACGAATCCGTTGAAGCCGCCGGCAATCCCGAGCCACGAGGCAAGCCGTTCGATCTTGTCCTCAATCACGGAACGGTTGAACATCAGGATGTAGGGCATGAAGACCGCATTGGTGAGCCCGTGATGCGTGTCGTATAGCGCGCCTACCGGATGGGACAGTGAATGAATGGCGCCAAGGCCCTTCTGGAAGGCGACCGCTCCCATGGCGGCCGCCGACATCATATGCCCGCGCGCCTCGATATCCGAACCATGCGCGTAGACGGTCGGAAGGTAGTCCTTGACCAGACGAAGCCCCTCGACCGCGATGCCTTCGCACATCGGATGATAGCTCGGCGCACAATAGGCTTCGAGACAATGGGCAAAGGCATCCATTCCTGTGCCCGCAGTGATGTGTGGCGGTAGGCCAACCGTCAGCTCAGGATCGCAGATCACGGTTTCGGGCAGCATCTTGGGATGAAAGATGACCTTCTTGGTGTGGGTTTCCTCGTTGGTGATGACGCCGGCGCGACCCACCTCTGAGCCGGTTCCTGCTGTGGTTGGCACGGCGACCACGGGCGCGATTCCGGAAGGGTCCGCACGGGTCCACCAGTCGCCCACATCCTCAAAATCCCACATCGGGCGGGTCTGGCCCTTCATGAAGGCGATTGTCTTGGCCGCATCAAGTCCTGAACCGCCGCCGAAGGCAATGACGCCGTCGTGGCCGCCGGATTTGTAGACTTCGACGCCGGCCTCCACGTTCGAGGCGGTGGGGTTGGGCTTGACGTCTGAAAACACAGCGACTTCGAGACCGGCGGCGGTCACCACATCCACGGCCTTCTGTGTAATCGGCAGGGGCGCAATGCCCGGGTCCGTGACAAGGAGAGGGCGCTTGATGCCGGATGCCGCGCAGGCGTCGGCCAATTCGTCTATGCGGCCCGCGCCGAACCGGATCGCGGTGGGGAAGGACCAGTTTGTGCTGACAGTGCTCATGGGCGTCGTTCCTGTTTGCAGACTTAATCGTCTGATCGGTTTAATGCGTGTTGGTTCTGAGATGAAAACTCTTAGGTCGCGTCAGGACTTCATACCCCATTGACGACAACGTGCAACCGCGTCCGGTGTTCTTGACGCCGGTCCAGGCAAGGGCCGGGTCGAGATAGTCGCACCGGTTCATGAAAACTGTCCCGGTTTCAAGTTGAGCGCCTATGTGTTCAGCAGCATCGGCGTCTTCGGTCCAGATGGCGGCAGTCAGTCCGAGATCCGAGTCGTTCATCAAGGAAATCGCTTCCTCGTCCCCCGACACCGGCATGATCCCCACAACCGGTCCGAAACTTTCCTCAGTCATAACCGACATGTTGTGCGTGACGCCGGTCAGGACCTGCGGCGCGAGATAGGCGGACCCGGGCTTGTCCATGGCAAATGCGGAGGTGTCGATGTGTGCCGTTGCCCCGGCGGCAACCGCTTGCGATATCTGATTGCGGACAAAATCCGCGGCTGCAGGTTTGACCAGGGGTCCAAGGGTGGTGGCCTCATCCAGGGGGTTGCCGAGAACGTACTGGCGGGTGAGGTCAGCGAGGCCTGATACGAATTCGTCGTGCACGGAGTTGTCGACATAGATCCGTTCAATGCCGCAGCATGACTGCCCGGAGTTGAAGAACGCGCCGTCGGCAAGATTTTCGATGGCGTGGGCCATGTTGCAATCCGCTCTGACATAGGCCGGGTCCTTGCCGCCCAGTTCGAGGCCGACGGGAATGAACCGGCCTGCGGCCGACTGCTCCATGGTGCGTCCGGCGGGGACTGAACCGGTAAAGCAGACCATATCGACCAGGCCGTCGGAGATGATCTTACCGGTTTGTGCATGATCTAGTACCAAGTGCTGGAACAGACCCTCGGGCAGACCCGCTGCGTCAAAGGCCTTTTGAAAGCGCTCCGCCACGAGCAAAGTGCTCGAGGCATGTTTGAGGACAACGGCGTTGCCGGCCATCAGGGCGGGTACGACGGAATTCACAGTCGTCAGATATGGAAAATTCCACGGTGCAATCGTGAACACGGTACCGATCGGCTCGCGTCTTATGAAACGTTTGAACCCTTCTTTGTCGCCCGGATCGACATCATGCAGCGATGCCTCGGCGATGGAGATCATGTGACGGGCTCGTTCTTCGAATCCACCGAGTTCACCTTGACCGTATCGGACAGGGCGACCCATCTGCCAGGCCAGTTCGGGGACGATGTCGTCGGCCATCGCCAGCATGGCGTCAACGGCGGCGGAACACATTTCAGCACGCTCCGAAATAGACGTCTGTTTCCAGGCGCGCTGAGCTGTTGTCGACTTATCGAAGGTGGACTGAATTTCGGAATCCGACGCCGTTGGACGTTCGGCGTAAACGCTGCCGTCAACCGGGGAAACACATTTGATCGTGGACATGGGTTCTACGCTTTTCTCTGTTCGCTCGATGTATCTCGTCAGGCGCGCTCAAAACCGCGGGCGACTTCCCAGTCGGTGACGCGCCGGTCATATTCGAATTGTTCCCACTTCGCGGCATGGACATAATGGTCGATGACGTCATCCCCCATGGCGGCCCGAAGCATCTTCGATTTGTTCAGTGTGGCGGTGGCATCCCGCAGTGTTTCGGGAATGCCGCGGGCCTTTTGCGCCCCGTAGGCATCGCCCTTGAACTCGGGCTCCAGCTCCATCTTGTTTTCGATGCCATTGATGCCCGCGGCGATCTGGGCGGCCATGGCCAGATAGGGATTGAGGTCCGAGCCGCCGACCCGGCATTCGACCCGGATTGCCTTGGTGCCTTCGCCACACAGCCTGTACCCGGCGGTTCGGTTGTCCTTCGACCAGATCGCCTTGGTCGGTGCGAACGTGCCGGCCTGAAACCGTTTGTATGAATTGATGTAGGGCGCCAGAAAACAGGTGACCTCGCTGGCATGAGCGAGCAGGCCTGCCATGTAGTGGCGCATGGTATCGGACATGCCGTATTGGCCCTTGGGGTCGTGAAACAGCGATTTTCCCTTCAGCGACCAGAGCGACTGGTGAAGGTGCGAGGAACTGCCGGCGGCGTTGTAGTCCCATTTGGCCAGGAACGTGAGCGCGCGGCCCTTCGACCAGGCGATTTCCTTGCAGCCGTTCTTGATGATGACGTGGTTGTCGGCCATGTCGAGGGCGTCGGAATAGTGAACGTTGATTTCTTCCTGTCCGGCGTCCGCCTCGCCCTTCGAGTTTTCCACCGGGATGCCCGCGCCCTGCAGGCCGTTGCGGATGGCCCGCATGACGTCTTCTTCCTTGGTCGTCTGGAAGATATGATAGTCCTCGTTATAGGCGCTGATTGGCGAAATTCCGCGATAACCCTTGCCGACCGCTTCCTCGTAGCTTTCCCTGAACAGGAAAAACTCGAGCTCGGTCGCCATCATGGCGCGCATGCCCATGTCTTTCAGCCGGGCCACCTGTTTCTTCAGGATCGCCCGGGGCGCGTGAGGGACGTCTTCGTGGGTGTGATGATCGAGTGTGTCGCACAGAACCAGAGCCGTGCCTTCAAGCCAGGGAATGCGCCGCAGGGTCGTCAGGTCGGGCTTCATGGTGTAGTCGCCGTAACCGGCCGCCCAGCTTGTGGACTTGTACCCCTCGACCGTGTCCATCTCCATGTCGGTCGCGAGCAAGTAGTTGCAGCTGTGGGTTTCCTCCCAGGCGCCGTCGACAAAGAACTCGGCCTGAAATCTCTTGCCCATCAACCGGCCCTGCATGTCGATTTGCGCCGCAAGAACAGTATCGATTTCACCGCTTTTCACGGCTTTTTTCAGCTCATCAAGGGACAGGTTGCCGGGCATTCAGGGGATCTCCTGAGATTAAAGTAAGAGGATGAGAAGCACCGGGCGGCCCGGTGCTTCTCGTTGGTGTAGGTCTTCGACTCAACCGTAACGGTACGGACGGCCGGCCTTCTGCATGTCGTCATTGTACTTGCGGAAGATACTGACCACCTTGGCCTTGGTCTCGGACTCCGCAGCGATCTCGTCCCAGAACTTGACAGCAGCTGTCTCGACCTGAGCCCATTCTTCATCCGGAATCGTGGTCAGCTTCATCTTGGTGCCGTTGACACGAAGATCGGCTTCACCGCCCCAGTACCACCATTGACGGTAATAGTGGCTCTGGTCCATGCAGACCTTGAGCAGTTCCTTCATGTTTTCGGGAAGTTCGTTCCAGCGGTCCATGTTGGCAAAGAACGAGCCGGCCCAGGCACCGGAGATGTTGTTGGTCAGGAAGTAGTTGGTCACGTCTGCCCAGCCAACGGTGTAGTCTTCGGTGATGCCCGACCAGGCAACGCCGTCCAACTCGCCGGTCTGAACGGCGACTTCGATATCTTCCCAGGGAAGCGTCACCGGCACCACACCGAATTGGGTGAGGAAGCGTCCGGCTGTCGGGAAGGTGAAGACCCGTTTGCCTTTGAGATCTGCCAGACTGTTGATCGGGTCCTTGGTGGCAAAATGGCAGGGATCCCATGCGCCGGCGGAAATGTGCTTGACGCCGACGGCGGAATACTCCTTGTCCCAGATCTCGCCCAGACCGTACTGGTTGAAAAGGACCGGCACGTCGAGCGAATAACGGCTGCCGAAGGGGAAGTAGCCGCCAAACACCGTCACCTCGGTCGGCGACGCCATCGAGTCGTCGTCGGACTGAACGGCGTCGATCGTGCCTTTCTGCATCGCCCGGAACAATTCTCCCGTGGGCACAAGCTGGTCGGCAAAAGACAGCTCGATTTCCATCTGGTCGCCGGCAATCTTGTTAAAGCTGTCGATTGCAGGCTTGATCACATGGGCGGCCAATGCGGCCCCGGCATAGGTCTGCATGCGCCATTTGATCTTTGACTGCGCGATGGCAGGCGTCGCGAGGGCAGCAACCGGAACCGTGGCGGCGGCGCCTTTGATGAAGGTACGTCTTGAAGTCATGATTTCCTCCCTTTGGGTTTTTCTGCGTTACAAATCGAGTTCATGTTCGGTGTCGTTATAGTCTCTCTCCTTCCATTGTTGGGTTCATTTTCCGTAGACATAGTCAGGCAGCCATAGCGCGATTTGCGGGAAGGTCATGATCAGGACCAACGCCAGCACCATTACGCAAACGAACGGCAATATGGAGCTGTATATGTCTTTCAGGCTGATTTCCGGCGGGGCCATGGCCCGCATCAGGAACAGGTTGTAGCCGAATGGCGGCGTCATGTAGGCGATCTGAGTCGTAATCGTGTAGAGCACGCCATACCAGATGAGATCGAAACCGAGTGCCCCCACCAGTGGCACATAAAGTGGCGCGACGATCACCAGCATAGCCGTGTCGTCGAGAAACGTGCCCATCAGGATGAACGAGAGTTGCATCAGGATGAGGATCATCCATGGGTCGAGGCCAAGCTGTTCGGTGAACAGGTTATCGATTGCCTTGACCGCGCCAAGACCGTCAAAAACCGCACCGAAGCCGGTTGCCGCCAGAATGATCCACATGAACATGCACGAGATCGCAAGCGTCTGGCGAACCGAGACTTCGAGCACCTCACGGGTCATTCGCCCTTTGAGGACGGCTGCAACGAATGCCGTCATGGCGCCAATTGCGGAACTCTCCACAAGCGAAGTCCAGCCGTTCACGAACGGGATCATCATGGTGAGAAAGATGACAACCGGCAGAAGTCCGGCGCGCAACAGCCGCAACTTCTCCGACATCGGCACATCGCGTTCTTCTTTCGAAAGGGTCGGCCCCAGTTCCGGCTGCAGATGACAGCGAATGGCGATGTAAAGCACGAACATTGCTGCCATCATCAACCCGGGCACAACGCCGGCAAGCCAGAGCTGGCCGACTGGCTGGCGGGCGATCAGGGCGTAGAGTACCAGCACCACTGAGGGTGGGACCAGAATTCCAAGTGAGGAGCCGGCCTGGATGACGCCGGTGACCATTCGCTTGTCATAGCCGCGGCGCAGGAGTTCGGGCAGCGCGATCGTCGCCCCGATCGCCATTCCCGCCACCGAAAGGCCATTCATTGCAGACACCAGCACCATCAATCCGATAGTGCCGATCGCCAGGCCGCCTTTCAGCCCGCCCATCCAGACATGGAACATTTTGTAGAGGTCGTCGGCGATCCTCGATTCAGACAAAACGTAACCCATGAAAATGAACATGGGCAGGGTCAGGAGCGGATACCACTTCATGACCTTCATGGCGGCCGAAAACGAGATGTCCGAGCCGCCGGTGCCCCACAACAGGACTGCAAAAATGGCGCCGATTGCGCCAATTGCACCAAACACACGCTGGCCGGTGAACAGCATGAGCATCATGGTGGCGAACATGAAAATGGCGATCAGTTCCTGAGACATCAGATTCTGAAACATCAGAGCGCCACCTTCCGGATTTTGGCCACATCCTTGATGAGTTCCGAAATGGCCTGCAGAAGCATCAGGAAGATGCCGAAACACATGAGGAGCTTGATCGGCCAGAGATAGGGCCGCCAGGCGGTCGGGCTGCGCTCCAGACGTCCGACACTTTCCGATCCTGTGAACAGACCACCAAAGAAACTGAACGGCTGGTCCTTGAAATGCCCGAGCGAGTATGCCGTAGAGCCGATCCCGCCATAGAGCAGAACGCTTAGGTAAAACAGCAGAAACAGAATGGTGATCGCGTCAACTTGCGCTTTTCGCATATCCGACCATTCGCCGTAAAACAGGTCCATCCGCACGTTCGAGCCAAGCTGGATCGAGTAGGGGCCACCCATGATGTAATAGGCGACCATTGCGAATTGGGCGATTTCAAGTGTCCACAGTGAAGGTGCAAAGAAGGTCTTGGAAATCGAAGACCACAGAAGGATCGCGACCATGGCAAATATGCCGTACATCATGATCCGGCCAATCCGGCGATTGACGGCATCGACATACCTTACATACGCCCGCGCAAACCTCATGAGGTCCGCCTCGTTGCGGTTTCTGGCCAAATTCCCGTCACGATTGTCTGCCCTTTCCGGCAATAGCGTCGAGAGTCGCCGCAGGTTCGCCCATCGCCCGTGACACAAGCCGATGGAGCGTCGATGCCCAGGCCTGCTGCCCGGTCTCGTCTGCAACGAGATCGTTTCGAACCTCAAACATAACATTTAGGAGGCCGGACGCCAGACAATGGCGTACCAGCGTATGCGTTACCCCGTCCGCCGGCCCGTAAGGTTCGTTTCGGCGGGCATCAAAACCGCTTTCCTGTTCGCACAATCCCAGTATCGTATCGGCGAGCCGGCTGTCGGAATCATGCAGAACACCGAGGTCGAGGTTGCGCGGTACGCCCTTATAGGTTGGCGTAAAAGTGTGAAGTGTTACGATCGTCGGCAGTGTGCCGCGGTCCGCCATGCTGTTGATGATCTCGCTCACCTGATCGTGAAACGGTTCGTAGATCTCGTTGATGCGTTGCTCGCGATCGCCTGACGCCAACGCCTCGTTCCCCGGAACGCGCGTGGTTTCGCTCACAACCGGCATGGCGCCATGAGAGGTCGGTGGCCGGTTGCAATCGTACACGAGCCGCGAATAACGCTGCAGGATCAGCGGAGCGTCCAGCAACTCGGCGAGCCTCCTCGATACGGCCTCCGCGCCTATGTCCCAGGCAATATGACTCTGCTGATCCGACTCGCTAAGACCCAAACCTTTAAGTGTGTCAGGAATATGCCTGCTGGCATGTTCGCAGATGACAACCACCGGGCAAGAGCCATTCACATTTACGACCAAGGCGGGTGAGCCTATATCCGCAAGTACAGGTTGTCCGGAAGTCATGGAGCCGCGTCCCTCAGGAGCATGTCGATCATGCTGTCGAAAATTTTACAATACATCGATTGGCTGTCAAGTTTTTTACATAATTGAATCTGGTGCAAGAATTTTGACATGAGAGAAACATCGCGCGATGTTGTCTGTAAGAGATATCCGATGACAGCATCCAAAACAAAAATGACCGTGGCCGAGCTGGTAAGAGCGCGGTTCAGTGCACTGACAAGAGCCGAAAGACAGCTTGCCAATGCTTTGATGGCAAACTATCCGATGGCGGCTCTCGTGAGCATTACGGAATTTGCAAAAAACGCCGACGTCTCCACGCCGACTGTGCTGAGAACTGCCAAAAAGCTGGGCTTTTCCGGGTTCCCGGAGTTTCAGAGAACCCTGAGGCACGAGCTCGAAGCCACGCTCTCCG
Source organism: Alphaproteobacteria bacterium (assembly GCA_021775805.1). Lineage (GTDB taxonomy): Bacteria > Pseudomonadota > Alphaproteobacteria > Rhizobiales > JAJFHC01 > JAJFHC01. Next base: position 116,497 of record JAJFHD010000090.1, read on the forward strand.
ATCCTATCGCGAAGCATGATCGGTGGGCAAGCGATGCGCCGGCGGAACACATTCTCAATCGATTTGCCGACGCCGTCACACGAAACCTCAGGCAATCCCTGAAACAGGTCGACCACAAGGAATTCGATTCGGTTGTGGAGTTGCTTGTCGATCCCGGCCGCGACATTCATCTTGTTGGCGGGCGGATTACCCATGCGTTTGCCGACTACATGTTCACTCATTTGCAGGTCGTCCGCACCGGTGTTCATATGCTGCCCACATCACATGCGCTGTGGCCCCACCATCTGTTGAACATGAAAACGGACGATGTCCTGATCGTGTTTGACGTGCGGCGCTACGAGGCGGCTCTGTCCGAGCTGGCAGCAATGGCCCACCAGCGCGGCGTCAAGATTGTTCTTTTTACGGATCAGTGGCTTTCCTCGATTGCGGGGCAGGCCGCCCACGCCTTCAGTCTCAGAATTGAAGTCCCGTCGGGCTGGGACTCCGGTGTCGCTCCGCTGTTCATGGTCGAGGCCCTGATCGCGTCGGTCGAGAATGTGCTCTGGCCACAGACAAGTTCGCGCATCAAGGAGCTGGAGCAGATCTTCGATGCATCAGGCCGCTTCAGCCGGAAAATCTGACGAGCAGGAAAGCATGGGTTCCGACACTATCCAAAGTCCATGCACAGTCAGGATGATGACTGCGGACGATGCACAGGCCGTGCTGGCCATCTACCAGTCCGGCATCGATACCGGGCACGCGACGTTTGCCGATGCTGTTCCGGACTGGGAAACATGGGAAAGCGGGCATCTGCCTCACTCCCGGATCGTCGCGCTGCTGAACGGCGTTGTCGTGGGGTGGGCGGCGTTGTCACCGGTCTCGGCCCGGTATGTCTATCGGGGCGTTTGTGAAGAAAGTGTCTATCTGTCCAGCCAAGCACGGGGACATGGAATCGGCTCGCAACTGATGTCCGCCCTGATCGGGGCTTCCGAGGAGAATGGCATCTGGACCCTCCAGGCCGGCATTTTTCCCGAAAACAAACCCAGCATCGCGCTCCATCTCAAGCACGGATTCAAGATTCTCGGCACGAGAAAACGTGTCGGTCGCATGGGGCATGGCCCTATGGCCGGTGTCTGGCGTGATGTCGAACTGATGGAGCGGCGCAGTGTGGTTGCTGGAATCGATTGAAAACACGCCGGGATCTCGCTGTAACCTGGAATACACAAAGCGAACGACAAGGGGTCAGGGACCATGAAAATCCGACAACAGATCAGTTGGGTCTACACTGAGGATCTTGAACGCGCACATGCTTTTTATGGCGACCTGCTGGGCTTCGAGCGTGTGCTCGATGAAGGCGATGCCTGGATCTACCGGTCTTCCGACAATGGTTTTGTCGGTGTGTGCAAGGCAATTATGGGACGTGTGGTTCAGCCAGCTGGCAGCATGATTTCGTTTGTAACAGACGATGTCGACGACTGGTATGAGCGCTTCGTGTCAGCCGGCGTGCCGACGCGCGGCAAACCGGAAATGTTGCCGGCATTCAATATCTACGCCTTCTTTGCCGAAGATCCCAACGGATACGTGATCGAGTTTCAGCAATTCCTCGATCCCTCATGGCCGGCGATCTGACCTGTCCCGGCAGACGGCAACATCCGGACAAGACGGTTCCTCAGAACCGCGGCGGTGTTATGGTGTAATATCAAGTCGACGTGTTCAACACCGGTAAATTGGAGACGACAGTGACGACCTACGATTCAGACAAGGTAGCCAGGATCCATCAGGAACTGCACAGCCACCTGCCTTCGGAGTCGGCCCTGCGCATCAAGGCTCTTGAGAGCCTCCTGGTCGAAAAAGGCATGGTCGATCCCCAGGCAGTCGATGCCTGGGTTGAGACCTATTCTGAGGAAATCGGTCCGAAACGGGGTGCGGCCGTGGTCGCCCGTGCCTGGTGCGATTCGGAGTTCAAGGCCCGATTGCTGGAAAACGGCACGGCCGGGATTACCGAGATGGGTTTTCTCGGGCATGCTTCCGGTCACCTCAAGGTCGTTGAGAACACGCCGTCGGTCCATAACCTTGTCGTCTGTACCTTGTGTTCCTGTTACCCGTTCTCAATTCTGGGAATGTCGCCGACATGGTACAAATCCAACGAGTACCGCTCGCGGGCGGTGCGTGATCCCCGCGGGGTGCTGGCGGAATTTGGAGTTGAGCCCGGCGACGACGTCGAGATCCGTGTCTGGGACTCAACGGCAGAGTTGCGTTATCTGGTCCTGCCGCAAAGACCAGAAGGATCGGACACCCTGTCGGAACCGGCTCTGGCCGGCCTTGTCAGCAGAAATGCCATGATCGGCACGGACGTCTGTCGCCCACCTGTCGGCGGGGGCGCACCGTAATGGACGGTGTCCATGACATAGGCGGTGTGCAGGGGTTCGGGCCGGTCAGGACTGACGAGCCGGATATCCCGTTCAAGACCGAATGGGACGCACGCATGTGGGGGCTCAACGGCGCCATGTCGCAGCCCGACAACTGGACGCTTGACTGGTGGCGCCACGTTCGCGAACTGATCGATCCGGTTGATTACTTGACCCGGCCCTATTTTGACCAATGGGCCCAGATCTACATGGCGCTCATGATTGATTCCGGCGTTGCAAGTCTGGAAGAGATCGTATCGGGGCACGCCAAAGGCCCTAATCCGGATCTTGGTCCGGTGCTGAAAGCACAAGATGTTCCCGCGACAATGAGGCATGCGGCAAAATTCGATACCGATGACCAGATCGAACCCGCATTCGCCAAAGGCAGTAAAGTCACAGCCAACGCTGCCGGGCACAGCGGACATACCCGACTGCCGCGTTACGCCATGGGCCGGCGCGGGGTTGTTCAGGCCCATCACGGAACATTTGTCTTCGCGGACGCCAAGGCACGGGGCGAAGAGGTCTATGAGCCGCTCTATTCAGTAGCTTTTGCGGCGGCGGACTTGTGGCCTGAAGCACAAGGGCGCAAGGACTGCATCTACCTTGATCTTTGGGAGAGCTACCTTGAAGCCGACGACTGACCCGGTGCGGCCTCTGGCCGGAAGGGATGGAGAGCCGCAATTTGATGAGCCGTGGCAGGCCCAGACACTGGCGGTTGCCGCCCGTCTCGTGGAAGCGGGGAAGTTCTCCGCCTCTGAGTGGTCGGACTCCCTTGGCATGCAGATCGCGAAAGCTAAAGACGCCGGCGAACCGGATGACGCGCAGACGTACTATGCATGTGCCCTGAAGGCGCTGGAAGCCTTAACCGGAAGTCACGGTCTGGTATCGGCCGGAGAACTGAAGCAACGCGAGCAGGCCTGGGCGGAGGCTTTCATGGCCACCCCGCACGGTCAACCCGTTGTCCTGCCGGAAAGCGCCTCGAAGTCATAGTGATTAGGGGCCGTCGGGGTTAGGGGTGCCCCGCTGCCTCCGGAGAGGCAACGGGGCAGCGCACCACCGTCGTGTGCGGGCACGCCGATAGCACGTCAGGTTTTCTCAATCATGTCCTGGGCGCGGTTCACCGCCGCTTCAAACCGTTGTTCATGAGTGAGCAAATTTTTCTTCGGCTCGCGGTAATAGGCCGTCATGCGAAGACCGAACAGGAAGATTTTGTGTAAGGCCCGGCCCAACGGTTTCATCGGCCGGTCGAAATCGAACAGCAGGACGACCCGGTCTTCGCCCGTGTTGTTGAAGACCTCGTGATCATAGGTGTCGTCGAAGACAAAGGCCTTGCCTTCCTCCCAGTTGAGGTTCTGGTCGACCACGCGAATCCAGCAGTTGTCCCGGTCCTTTGGCACAATCAGGGCCAGATGGGACCGCATGATCGTCTTTGAAACACCGCGGTGCGCCGGGATGTGATAGTTCGGCCCCAGGATCGAAAAGAAGGCTGTCTGAAGATTGGGAACCTGGGACAGCAACCGCGCCGTATTCGGCGCATGGCTGCAGCTGGTCTCGACCCGTTTTCCGAATCCGAAGAGGACGAATGTCTTCCAGCGCTGGTCCGAGGCAATCTTCTTCTGATCGGCAGAGACTTCCACGAAAGCCGGTATCGCGTCGCGATGCTGGAGAATGGCGTCGACTTCTTCGCGAACCAGGTGCCAGTTATCCTCAAGGGTCTTGACGAACGGGAAGTCATTCTTGTCATAGACCGGCACATCCCCGACCAGGGACTGACGGCCAATGAAATCGGACATGGAACGGATAAAATTCTTGCCGTAGCGCTTAACGCGCTTCCGCCTTTGCATGCGAAAACGTGCATACGCCGCGCCCAGGTTTTTCCCCGCCATCTCGATTGCCATGCCCATTCCCACTAACCGACCGGTTTCCTGCAAACCAACTAACTGAGGCGTGCTTAGCAGGAGGCCAATGTGGGTGTTTTGATCTGGATCAATGCAGGCGCGATTGTCAGCCGGTGGTTGCGATTCTGGCCTGTTTGGGAGTGTTTCTCAGCCTGTCATCGACATGATTGTGTGCAGGTAGATCTGGGTCGCCTTGGTGAGTTGGTCGATGGCAACATATTCGTCTGTCGTATGGGCCTGGGCGATCGATCCCGGACCGCACAACACGGACGGAAAACCCATGTTCGGAGCATCTGTGGCCGCCGCAAGGGCTTTCACTTCGGCCGGGGCGCCGGTAACAGTCTCTGCCGCGTGCGCCAGAGCCGTGACGATCGGAGAGTCCAGGGGAACGTCCAGAGCCGGCGTGTCGATACTGCCGCCGACGATCTCATATCGAAATCCAGGATCGTCTGCGGTCAGCGGTTCGATGCGGGCCGTGTATTCTTCGACAATCCGCTCGCGGGTTTCGCCGGGCAGAATGCGCCGGTCGACTTCCAGTTGGCAAAAATCCGGAACCGCCGACGATATACTGCCGCCACTGATGACGCCGACGTTGAAGGTGCCGTGACCGCACATGGGGTGGGCCGGTCTTCGGGCAAGCTCGTCATTGTAGTCGGCGAAGGCGTTGATGATGCGGGCCATGCGTTCAATCGCATTCTCGCCCAGATGGGGGACGCTGGAATGCACCGCTTTTCCGAAAGTCCGGACGAACAGGCAGTACTGACCCTTGTGGGCGGGACAAACGGCGAGTTCGGTGGGTTCACCGATAATGCCGAAGTCCGCATGGGGTCCGTTGCGGCCCCAGTCCTTGGAGCCGATCATCAGGTGCTCCTCGTCGGCCACACCGGCAACGATCAAGTCACCTTTGAGCGAAACGCCGGCGTCCCTGAGGACGCGCACGACCTCTAGATAGCAGGCCAGCGCCGCCTTCATGTCGCAGGAACCGCGGCCATGCAAGCGGCCATCGGCAACTTTCGGCGTAAAGGCGGTCGGATAGCCGGGAACCCCGACCGTGTCCATGTGTCCGGCCAGCATGATGGCCGGTCCGCCGCCGGTGCCACGCAGCCGGCCCCAGACATTGGCGCGCCCGGGTACCAGTTCCCGCGTGTCAGTTTCCAGACCGAGCGCCTGCATCTGTGTGACGAAGTACTCGGCGAACTCCTGTTCGCGGTGGCCGGGGCGGGCTGCTTCGTCGAACGGATTGACGCTCTGGATCGAAACCATGTTCGACAGGCTATCGACCAGAAGGTCCTCACTGACTTCCTGCATCAGCGTCTCGATCATGGTCACTCCCGCTTCATGAGATTGCTCAACGCTGCCACCAGCAACAGGCTGGCAGCCCAGCCAAAAAGGATTTCGAACCACATCAGCCAGCGCAGCGCTTCACCGCCTGGAATGGTCTCGTTCTCAGTCGTTACGACTATCGGTCCCCAGTCCACTTGCTGCTGCAGATTGACCAGCGGGAGTATGATGTCAAGGGAATACATCAGCGGGTTGAAGGTGGTGTATTCGGGTGGCACGGCAGCGCAATCGACCCAGGATGTCCGGCACATATTTGAAAGCTGTTCGTCTTTGTGAATTAACGGGTTGGTCGGCCCCATCCATCCCTTGCCGGCACCATATTGGAATGCGACCGCAGAGATCAGCCACAAGCCAATCATCCAGCAGACAGTCCGCATCGGCCGGAAGCCGTAACCTGCCAAAAGTCCGTAGATCCAGTGGAGGGGAAAGCCCAGCCCCGCGTACTTGCCGGCTTTTCTCAGTTGTACCTGCTTGGCGATGGCAACGCTGCGGGCATCTTCTTCATGACCCATTTCGCGCAGGACTTGTATCAGATGCTCCCAGGGCTGCGCCCGGAAGTCCTCAACAAGATGTTTGGACCGTTGCTTGAGCAGCCAGTCGACGCGCGTGGAGGCATCTGCCGGCGCATCTTTGCTGAGCCGCTGATACTGAAACCCGTCGAGCTTGATCTCGGCAATCTTGCTGCAGGTTGGCAGATCGTCGGTAAAGAGTGCCGTCCTCACGCCACCAAGCGAAACCGCGCCATCCAGGGCAATCAGGTCGTGCAGCATCAATGTACCTTCAATACGCGCACCGTCGAGGTTAAGGCAGGTGTTGTTGCTGGAAGAAAGGCTGGCGCCACTGATGCTGAGATCGCCGCCGATCCGGGCGCCGGTCAACCTGATTTCGCCAGTCGCCGTGAAGCCTTCCCTTAAGGAAATGTCACCGTCACACTGCAATCGGTCGCCTGATATTCCGTCGACCTTGGCGTTGTGCAGTCTGATGCCCCTGACCTTTGCGTCGCGCAGTGCAAGCTGGCCGTGAAGCGTACAGTTTTGCAACAGCAGGGAACGGCGAACACTGCATCCGACAAGATCAAGCCCGCCTTCGATCCAAGCCCCGTCCAGACGCACGCCCTTTTCATGGATCGCCACGGTTTCATCTCCGCCGAGTAACAGGAAACGAAGCAGCTCCGCGCGGATGTACTTTCCTTGCTCAGGTGTTTCCGGCCGTGGGCTGTTCGAATTTGAGAAATTACCGGTTGAGCAGGCTTCGATGAGCACTTCTTCTGCAGGCAGCAATGGCAGGAAATGTTCCAGCGAACGGCCGAAGGGTTTGGAGGTCTGCGGCATCGTTTCCCTCAGATTGTCGAGCCGGAACCGGGCACCGTGTTAACCGGCGGCTCTACCTGTCCATGCCCGCTTTTTTGAGACCGGAAATCAGCGTGTCGAGATGTCCTTTTTCCCTGAAGGGGTACGTGGATCTTACATAGTCCAGACAGAAGTCGGGCTGAATTCTCTGTGTCGAGTCGAGCGCGGCTTTGGCTTCTTCCAATTCACCAAGATGCCCCAGCGTCGATGCCAGCCGGTGAAAGGCGCGCGCATAGTCCGGCCGCAGGGACACCGCCTTGCGGCCATAGGTGGCGCTGTCCTCAAACTGTTCAAGCAGCAGATATGACAACGACAGATCGGAAAGCAGCGCTGCGTTGTTGCCGTATTGCGGATCCAGCCGCATCACCGTTGTGAGGTGGTTGATGGCTTCTTCGGGTTGTCCTGCGAACTCAAGCGAACAGGCAATCGAGTGATGGGCAATTGACGCGCTGGGGTTCAGGTCGAGCGCACGCTTGTGGCGCGTTAGGCTCATATCGTAATCCTGCCGGTTCCACATGTCGCATAGCCCCAGCATCGTGTGCGCCAGCCAATCGGCGTCATCAAGGGAAATCGCCTTGCGCGCCGCCTTGTCGGATTCAAGGAACGAGGACTCATTATCCGTACTCCAGCCGAATATGCCGTCATACCAATGACAATGGGCCAGATGCGACCAGGCGATACTGAGCAGGGGATCGATCGCAATTGAGTCCTGCAGATGTTTGATCGCCTCCGCGTTGCGTTGTTGCGTCAACTCGGACTTGCACCAGTCGGCCCGCATGACATAGTCCCAGGCCGACAGATCGTCTGCCCGCTTCATGAAAGCCCTGTTGTGCTCGGCCCTCATGAGTTCCGGTTCGACCGCAGCAACGATCTTTTCCGTAATTTCGTCCTGTACATCGAAGATATCTTCGATCGAGCCATCGTATCGTTGTGCCCAGAGATGGTGGGCTGTGGCGGCATCGAGCAGCTGTACCGCAATACGCACCCGTGTGCCGGCAAGTCTGACGGTGCCGGTAACCACGTACTGGGCGTCCAGTTCGCGGGCAATCTCAGTTATGCCCATAGAACTGTTCTTGAACGCGGAGGTCGAACTCTGTCCGATCACGGGAAACCAGCGCCAGTAGGACAGAGCGGTTGCAATGTCGCTGGTCATGGCTTGCGCAAAGTAGTCCTGGCTGGGATCACCGCCCAAATTCTCGAAGTTCAAGACAGCAACCGCCGGCCTCGCTTCGGAAAAATACCGGCCGTCGGATTTCGGACCCGAATCCGTCGCTGCCGCGGGGTGTTGGGACTGATCTTCATCCGCATCGGGGACAGAAGCCTTGATATCCTCGTAAGTCCGGATCGTGGTCATGTCCGGTTCCAGATTCAGCTCCTTGCGCAGCAATTCCTCACATTTGTAATACTGCTGCAGAGCCGCCGCCCGGTCGCCACCCTGGGCATGAATACGCATGATCAGCCGGTGTGTCTTTTCACGTAACGGGTTGATATCCAGAAGCCGGCGGCAACTGTCGAGGGATGCTGTCCAGTCACGTCTGCGTTTCTGGCACTTGGCCAACCGGTATAGCCCGCGCCAGTGAAGATCCCGGAAGTGCTGGCGTTGATTGGTGAGCCATTCCTCGAAGGAGGGATCGCGGATGGCGATGCCGGCAAGCAGCCGGCCCCGGTGCAGGTTTGCAGCCTCCTGAAGCGAAGGCTCATCCTCGGCATCGACCAATTCCTCAAAACGCCAGGCGTCGCTGTCCATCCGTTTCGTATCGAGGCCTATGGTTTCGCCGTCTATGAACAGGACCTCCGCACATTCGTCACCCAGCGAACGCCGTAAAGCGTAGAGCGATTGCCTCAGACTCTGGCGCCCCTGCTGGTCAAACCGCTCGCCCCACAATAGCGCTACCAGGTCTTCGCGCTGCATGGAGCGCCCCGGTGTCAAAGCAAGACACGCCATAAGGGCCAGGGCCTTGCGGCTTGATATCTGGAGATCCTTGCCATCCGCATCCAGCACCTGCGGTTCCCCAAGCATATTTAGAAACAGGCAGGTCATACCTTTGGCGCCTCCGAATTCCCGGCCCCTCATCTAATGTCTCACGCAGACACGAGGGAGAGTGAAGTGCGAGTTTATAGCGAATTGGTTGCGATTTCACGCACTTTGACGCGTGATTGACGCAACTTTGACAATTTTAATGACGTTGCACTGACATTCGGCATGTATAAGGTTCATATGAAAACAAATCGAAAATATGTGAAGCTCTGAGATTTCGATTGTTCCCGAAGGATCGCGGTTTGTTTTCACTTTGCTCCCGAGCGAGAAAACGGGAGTGCCACAAGTTCCAAATGAGGAGGTTTGGAAAATGTTTGGGTCCAGGATGAAAGTACCCTTGCCAGCCGATACAAGAACAGTCGGTCTGACAGTTTACAGAGCATTGATGCGGGCGGTTGTGGTGATCGACCGTTGGCAGGCTCGGCGCCAGGCGCTTCGCCAGCATTATGGCGTCAGCCGGCACACATTGTTCGATATTGGCCTCACTGAGGCTGATCTCGCATGCATCGTTTGCGGCCGGTGCGACGGTGCATTGCGACCGCACGTGAACTGAACTCCAAAGTGAGTTTCAGCATCTGCTCTAGCCCGGGGGTGAGGCCAGCCGTGAAGCGGTCAGGAAGGCAACGAAGCCTGCCGTGACGGCACAGAATGCAGCAACAATGACCATGTCATATCCGCCCGCCGACCAGATCAGGGCTGCAACGGTCGGTGCGGCGGCGGCCATTCCCATATAGGGGATCGCCAAGGCACCGGAGATCACGCCAAACTGGCCACGGCCCAGAAATTCCGCCGTAACCACCGGACGCACGATACTCGTAACCCCGTATCCCGCACCGTGCATGACAACGAACACCACCAACATCACAGGAATGGCGGCTACGCCATACAACGCCGCCGCGGCCAATGCCATGAACAGGAAGCAAAGGTTGGCAACTGTTGCCGTGGTCACTTTCTTTTCCAGTGCCATCATCGCCAGTCTTCCGGTCACCTGCATGGGTCCGATCATGGCCGCCGCCAGGACGGCGGCTTCCGCATGAACGCCACGCTCGGCAAGCAACGGCAGCAGGTGGGTCAGCAGGACACCATGAGCCAGCGCCACCAGCGCAAATGCCGACCCGAGCAACCAGAAGACCGGTGAGCGCAAGGCGATGGCCAGGTTGCTCTGTGTGGTCATGAGCGACACCGGTTGGACGGCTGCCGCGGTTTCATCAGCCAGACGCGAGGCCCAGAATGCCAGGGGCACCGAAATCAGGATTGTGGCCAGGGCAAAACAAATCACCGCCCCACGCCACCCGAACAATTCGGAGAGAGCATGGGCGCTGGGAAACGATACCGTCCCGGCAAGCCCCGCGATCAGCGTGATTGTCGTAATCCGGGATTTTGCCGTTGTCCCAAAGACATGCGTCACGAAGGCAAAACACGCTTCATAGAGTCCACCGGCCATGGCCAAACCGATCACGAGCCACGCCAGATAAAACTCCCACAGGGATGTCACCTGGGAAAGGCACAGGAGTCCTATGGCCCCCAGCAACGGACTGCCCGTCAGGAGTGCGGCACCGCGTCCCCGATCGATGATCCGTCCGGCAAGCGGTGCGGCAACCGCAGAAACGATCAGGGCGCAGGTGAAGGCGCCGGAGATCTCCGTTTTCGACCAGCCAAGGTCGGTTTCCCACTGTGGCAGAAGCGCTGGAAACGAATAGAATATCGACGCCCATGTGATGGTTTGGGAGAAGGCAAGAAACAGGACAATTCTGCGGTTGTTATCAGCCATGTGTTGCCCGGTCCCGATTTTGCCTCTGCCTGCCTGGTGGGCTCAGGTTAGCAGCAATTTTCCCGGTATGAAAAACACGCGTTGAAGTATCCTCGGTCGTGCTGGATCCTGCTTAGCTACATCGGTTCTGACGCGGACCAAGTTGCGCAGAGTTGTTCGGTCGGATTTTTAACCGCGCGTCGTTTCTGCCTTCGTTGCGTTGCGCGGTCCAATTTCAGTTGGTGATTCTCGTCCGGGTATCGGTCCTGAACCATCGTCAATCGCAAATCGTTGATTTTGACGGGTTTTCACAGATCTTTTGACGTCTCTATGACGCCGTGGCTGACGCAATTGTGACCGACGCGCCCTAAATCCCTGTTCATGAGAACGAGGCGGAAAACCAGCCCGGTGAACCGGGTTCGTTCAGGCTTCAAACTATTCAGGACGAACGCCGACCCGCAGACCGGGCCCCGGCGCACAGGGAGCAAGAGACACATGAGCAGTACCCATTTTCATGACGCAACCGCCATTGTGAGGCATTCGATGACAACCCGCCTTGCTGGCCTGGCGCGCCAGGTTTTAACCTCACTCGATCGTTGGCAGAGACGCCGGCAGGCCCTGCGCCAGCTCTATAGCGTCGATGCACGCACCTTGAAGGATATCGGCATGAGCCGCGCCGAAGTGACGTCCGTTGTCTATGGCGGCGGTGAAGGCCGGAGGCGGTCCCATAGCGAGACATGACAGGTCAACTGCCGGTTCTGCGAGACTTCCATTGTTCGCAACCGGCGACCTCTCTGGCAAGGCGCCCGAAACCGGGTTGTCGAAACAGCCGTCGCGACGATTCGCGACACGGCCCTTCGTGTGGTCGGGGAACTCTGTGCCGGCCGACCCCGGAAAGATGCCCAAACGACTGAAGAAAAGAACAACATGAGCAACAATCTGATGACGCCGGACAACAGCTCCGGCGAGAGTGCCGACACCCGTTCGATTGTCGTCGACGGTACCAGAATATTCTTCCGCGAAAAGGGCACAGGCACGCCGGTGATCCTGCTCCATTCAACCGCCAGTACCGGTGGACAATGGCAGCGGACGATCGATCACCTGTCGCGCCGCTATCGGGTTATTGCGCCGGATCTGCCGGGATACGGGCAGTCTCAAGGCCGGTCGGTTTCGAAAGCCACTGGGCTTGCCCCTTACGCCAGATGTATCAATGCCCTGATTGCCCATTGCGGTGAGCCTGTTCACCTTGTGGGGCACTCGTTTGGTGGTGCGGTGGCACTGAAAGTTGCCATCGAAGCCGCACAAACCATACGGTCACTGTCACTGATCGAGCCGGCGGCATTTCATCTTTTGCGTGACGGCACGGCGCCGGGAGAAGCGCGCGTGCTGGAGATCCGGTCGGTCAATGCGGTTGTTGCCGCCGCTGCCGCCAGCGATGAAGCAGCGTCGGGCATCGCCCATTTTGTCGACTACTGGAACGGCAAAGGCGCCTGGCAGCGAATCGAGCCGCCGTCCCGCTTGGGCCTGATTGGCAAGACAGGCAGGATTCTCGGTGACTTCGAAGCCATTTTCGCAGAGCAAGCGTCATGGCACGACTGTTCCCTGATCCGGTGTCCGGTTCTGGCCATCGTCGGCATGGAAACCTCTGCGGTAACCAAACCGCTGACTGAAGCGATCGCGCGGGCCATCCCGACGTCCCGGCTCCACATGGTCTGCGGGGCCGGTCATATGCTGCCGGTTACTCATCCTCATATCGTCAATCCGATCCTGTCTGGGCATTTCCAGATGACCGATGCGCGCCCGGTATCGCTCTGCTGGGCGGCCTGACACGCCAACTCACTCATGTCTTTGCCTCAACCTGAAAACGGAGATTGATTCCATGACTGTTGATTCACGCCACGCCCAAACCCAGGTCCTGCATGCCGGTTTTCGAGTCGATCCGACGACAAACGCGGTGGCTGTGCCGATCTATCAGACCGCGTGTTACGCGTTTGAGGACACCGGGCATGCATCAAGGCTATTCGGTTTGGAAGAACTGGGAAACATCTACTCCCGCATTCAGAACCCTACATCCGATGTGCTTGAGCAACGGGTTGCGATACTCGAAGGCGGTGCCGCGGCACTGACGGTCAGTTCCGGCCAGGCGGCGACCGCCATGGCAATTCAGAACATCGCCAGGGCAGGGGACAATATCGTAAGTTCCACAGATATTTACGGTGGAACCTGGAATCTGTTTGCGAACACGTTCACAGACATGGGCATTGAGGTGCGTTTCGTCGATCCGGTAGATCCGGAGAATTTCCGGCGCGTAACCGACGACCGCACCCGTGCCTATTATGCCGAAACCCTGCCAAACCCGAAATTGCAGGTCTTTCCCATCCAGGCCGTATCGGCTATCGGAGAGGAAATCGGCGTGCCGCTTATCGTCGACAATACCGCGGCTCCGGTCATCTGCCGTCCGTTCGACCATGGCGCCCACATCATTGTGTATTCGACAACCAAATACATCGGTGGCCACGGCACGTCCATTGGCGGCATGATTGTTGACGGCGGCCGTTTCGACTGGGAAGGCAATGCCGGGCGTTTCCCCGCGCTCAATCAGCCCGATCCGAGCTACCATGGCGCCATCTGGACGCAAGCCACCCGCGAGATGGGCCCCGTCGCCTACATCGTCAAGGCCCGGTGCACGCTCCTGCGGGATCTTGGTTGCTCATTGAGCCCGTTCAACGCCTTCCAGTTCATCCAGGGACTGGAAACCTTGCCGTTGCGCATGCGCGAGCATTGTCGTAATGCGGAAGCGGTCGCTGCGTTTCTCGATGCTCACCCGGAAGTCTCCAGCGTGACCCATCCGTCCTTGCAGACAGGCGATGAGCGGTTGCGGGCGGACACTCACTTGAAGGGCGGCTATGGCGGCCTTGTCGGTTTTGAACTCAAGGGCGGTATCGAAGCCGGCCAGCGCTTTATTGATGGACTGAATCTGCTGCTTCATGTGGCCAACATCGGTGACGCCCGCTCGCTTGCCATCCATCCGGCGAGCACCACTCACTCGCAGTTGTCACCGCAGGAACAGAAAAGGGCGGGGGTAACTCCGGGCTATGTCCGCCTGTCTGTCGGCATCGAGCATATCGACGACATTCTGGCCGATCTTGACCACGCCCTGATTGCAGCCGGTTCATATTCCGCAGCCGCCTGATCGGAACATGATCCCCGCCTCCCGCTGGGTCTTGTGTCCCGCCGGGAGGCGTTGCACGGCCAGGTGGTTGTCAACCGGTGGCATTCAGGGGCACTATTGTCCTGCGACCTTGAAAGATGGCGTGTTGAACGGTTCACGAAACGGGAACGCCCGAGATCGAACCGGTTCGGCACCGACTGTGCGGGCATGACAAGGGCAACGAAGAGCAATGACACTTTACCTCTCAGCTGATTTGCCGGCGTATGACGTGCTTCGCGGGGAAGGATTGTCTGTAGCCGACGACGGCCAGGCACCGGCGTCGGCCCTGCATGTTTCGGTAATGAACCTAATGCCGGACCGGATTTCGACTGAAACACAATTTTCCAGAATGTTGGCGCGAAGTGGCCGGGATGTGGTTTTGAACCTGTTGCGCCCGACCGGCCACAAGGCCCGTCACACGCCGCAACGCCACATGGACCGGTTTTACCGGACCTGGCCGGAAACCCAAACGCACCGCATCGATGGTCTGATCGTGACCGGTGCACCTGTGGAAACACTGCCGTTTGAGGATGTCAACTATTGGCCGGAAATGGTGCGATTGCTCAATTGGGCAAAAAACCGCCAGTTGCCGTCGCTTCATGTGTGCTGGGCGGGGCAGGCGGCTCTCAAGGTGTACCATGATGTCCCCAAACACCCGGTCGGAGCCAAATTGTTTGGCGTGTTCGAGCAGACGGTTCATGACAGCGGTGCCAGGGTTCTGGACGGAGTCGGATCGAGCTTTCCCGTCGCCGTGTCACGTCACACAGAAGTTCGCGAGGCTGATTTGCCCAGGGACGGCAGCATCAGAATTCTTGCGTCCAGCGATGCCTCCGGCTTGTGCATGCTGGAGGATTTTTCCGCCAACGCGGTCTACATGTTCAACCATTTCGAGTACGACACCGATACGCTGGTGCGGGAATACCGGCGGGACGTGGACGCGGGGCAACCGATCGCACCGCCGGCAAATGTTTCAATAGACGATGCTGAGGCGAACCCGGCGCGCGATCCGTCGTGGCGCAAGGGCGCTGTCGTCTTTTTCGACAACTGGCTTTCGCGTCTGGTGGAGGCGAGGGGTTGGCCTGCCGACAAGCCAACGGACTATTCAATGGTGTCCCAGGTCGTCGCGGAATGACGGCATCAGGGTGAAAAAGAACACATGAGCTTTGCCAGTTCCGTCTCGTCCACCAGGTCCGCTGCGTTCTGAGGCGTTGTCCAGAATAACCGGCGCTCGTTCTTCTCGGGCCACCGCAGCAAGTGAAGCTTGACCAGCAAGGGAAAGACCTCAACCCTGCACGGTATGCCGACGCCTTTCTTGTTTATCTTGTCGTAGTGATAGCAACCGATGCTTTGTTCTTGAACCGCACCCTGGAGGCCGCCTTCTTCGTAGGCCTCGGTTGCCGCCTGTTCGTGTGGCGGGACACCGTCCTCGGGCCAGCCTTTTGGTATGATCCAGCGTTTGGTCTCGCGGCTGGTAAGCAACAGGACTTCGATCTCTCCATGCTGATGAACATAAGGGAGCGCCGCATATTGAAGCTTGAACGTCATCGCGGAAACCTAACGACTTAACCACGATTCGCCAATTGACGAACACGGTCACCGATAGCCCGATGCGGAGTCAGCCACCTATCAGGTGATTGAGCAGGAGAACCGGCGCCTGTGCTGCGCGAACGATGCAACAGCCGCATGTCTCGTCCCTGGTGGCAAACGTTGCCATGTCGGCAACCACAAAACCCGGAGAGAGTTCTCGCAGGATTGCGGCGATGTGAGGGCCTTCGGACGGCGAGACCGATAATGTGTCGATGTTATTTTGTCCGTGTAGGTAGGCCTCTCTTCGAGTTTCGATCGCCCGCGTTTCGGCAGGATCGTCTCCGACAAACAAGATGATGAGATGCCGGTCGTTTGCGCCGGCAATTTCGTGGGCAAATTGAACCGCGTGTGCACTGGCTTCGTCCCCGTTGTCCAAAGCGATGACCGGTCCGACGTTCGATGATTGGCCCAACGGCGTGATGACGATGCCACCGACGTTCTCCCCGACGTTTCGGGCCGAGGCAACAACATCGCGTACGGTAAGCGCGGTGGCCGGGTTCTGAAAAACCACGATGTCGCCCGGCCGCGTCGCTCTTTTGATTTCCTCAAGAGGCACACCGCGCTTCCTGCCGAAACTCCATGGCAACCGGGCGCGCTGGGCGCGCATGGATATGGCGCGTTTGAACGCTGAATTATCGCTGCGGGTCCTGTTCTTGAGAGGCCCCCGGTCAAAGGCCTGTACCTGTGACTGCGCGGTGACGACCCTGGTGAACGGCAGATCCGCGACATCGAGCATCTCCGGATCCTCTATGAACAGCCCGTACAATTCTGCGCGCATCGTTGCGGCGAGGTCAACCGCCGCGTCAAGCATCCGGTCTGCCTGCTCGATCGTACCCAGGCCGACGACGACCCGCCGCTTTGCTGCCGCTTGCTTGTTAGTGTTCATCGGAGTCTTTCCCGTTTGCGCCCGACTTTGCGAAATCTCTTCTGGTCTCGGCAAAGGCGCGCAACTGCGCTTCCACAAGAGCGTTGATCGTGCCGTCAGGGAAAGTGCCGTCGCTTCGCCTGGCGCCGGCGGCGACGCCGGTCAGGACTTCAATACCCTGATCGATCGTCTCGATCGCATAGACCTGGAATTGTTTTTTCCGCGCCGCATCCTGAATGTCCGGTCGCAGCATGAGGTTCTTCACGTTGGAGACCGGGATCAGGACGCCCTGGCTGCCTGTCAGCCCTCGTGCCGCGCAGATATCAAAATATCCTTCAATCTTCTCATTGACGCCACCGATCGCCTGAACCTGGCCGAACTGGTTGACCGATCCGGTGACCGCCAGTCCCTGTCGAATTGCCACGCCGGACAGGGCTGACAGCAGAGCGTAGAGTTCCGTGCTCGATGCACTGTCGCCATCAACCCCGCCGTAGGATTGTTCGAACACAAGACTGGCGCCCAGGGACATCGGAAAGTCCTTGGCGAAATGAGAGGCGAGATAGCTCGAAAGGATAAGCACGCCCTTTGAATGCAAGGGGCCGCCAAGCTCAACTTCGCGTTCGATATCGACAACCTTGCCCGTTCCCAGGCGAACCCGGGCCGATATCCTGGTCGGTTTGCCGAAGGACATGTTTCCCAGTTGCAGCACGGAAAGGCCGTTGATCTGCCCGACCACTTCGTCGTCGGTGTCGATCAGGATTGTTTCCCGGGTAATGTACTCCAGTGATCGTTCGCGAATCCGCGCGGAGCGTTCGTGACGCTCCTCGAGGGCCCGGTTTATATGATGCACATTTATGCGCCGGGCTTTGTCTTCCCCAGCCCAGAAATCGGCCTCTCTCAGAATGTCCGCCATCTGACCCACACGCAGCGACAACCGCTCCGCATCATCCGCATTGCGCGAAGATTCATCGATAATACGGGCGACCGCCTTTGCCTCGAGCGGTTTCAGGCTCTCGCGTTGCGCAATCGTTGCGACAAGGCGGGCATACATGCAGGTATTGTCGTCCGATCGGATGATGACCTCGTCGAAATCGGCTTCGACCTTGAACAGTTCACTGAAATCCGGATCGTGCTGATGCACCAGATGATAGAGTTGGCGATCGCCGATCAGGACGACCTTTATCGTCAGGGGTATCGGGTCCGGTTCCAGGGAAACAGTGCCGGCCATGCCAAACTGTTCGGCAGCGGATGTTATCTTGATGCAATCCGCCGTTAGCGATCGTTTGAGAGCGTTCCAGCCAAGCCCGTCAGACAGGACCCTGCGGGCGTCCAGGATCAGATAACCGCCATTGGCACGATGAAGCGCGCCCGGTTTGATCAGCATGAAATCGGTCACCAGCGCGCCCATTTGCGAGACATGTTCGATCCGGCCGATCAGATTGGCGATTGTCGGCAGATCTTCGGTAATCACCGGAGCGCCATCGATACCGTCGCCGTTGGCGACAACGACATTGATCCCGTAGCGGCGAAACTGTGGCGCGTTGCGTCCCGGTGCACCGACGGCGACAGCCTGGCCGGTCTCGCCTTCAACCGCCTGAGGCAGGAACAGAAATGCGTTCTCGATCAGGTCCTGGCGTACCGACTCAAGATACTTCGTGACATCCCGGTGATCCTTGAACGTGGAGATCAGATCGCTGACGGCCGTCCCGACCACGGTTTCGGCAAACTCCATGTCGAGGTTGCGGGTCTGTTCACGCCGCTGTTTCTCGAGCTTGGGCATTTGCTGGAGTACGCGCGCCAATTCGGCCTGCAGTTCCTGAATTGTCTTTTCGACGTGCTCGCGCTGCGCCTTGGGCAGGGTTTTGAATACTTCCGGCTTGATCGGTTTTCCGTCATGGGTGGGGGCCAAAGCGAAACCCATCGGCGTGCGCATGATCGATATGCTTTCGTCACTGGCACGTTTCTGCAGTTCTTCAAACGCCTTTTCCTGGGCTTCCTCGAATTGTTGGTCAATCGCGCGCCGCCGGCCCTGATACTCGTCGGATTCAAACAGGGTCGGTAGGGCAGCACTGAGATCATCGATCAGATCGCCCATGCCGTCGCGGAGGCGGCGGGCGTGGCCCGACGGCAGTCTGATGGCGGTGGGTCGATGCGGTGCATCGAAATTGTTCACGTAGATCCAGTCATCCGCCTTCGGTTCTGTGGCGGCATGGCCATCAAGAAAGGAGCGAACCGAAGAGTGCCGCCCAGATCCGGCCGGTCCCAGGGCAAACAGGTTGAAGCCCTGTTTCTTGATCTTGGAACCGAACGCTATCGCCTTCATAGCCCGGTCTTGACCGATCAGATGGTTTACGCATTCCAGGTCGTCTGTCGTGCGAAACCCCAATGCCTTAACATCGCTCAACCGCCGCAGCGCTGACGGGGGCAGGGGTTTGAGCGGTCCAGGGACAGAGTGGGATTTGGCCATTGGTGTGCTCCGGGAATAGTGTGTGCGGATTCGTTGCCGCCAAGATCCGATCTTTACTCAAACATGGCAATGATGAAATGGTCACGATCGGATGATCTCGTTGCCATTTGCCATTATCCGCCAAATCGCGATATGACGTCAAAACTCCAATCGGAGGACTGTTGTTGCCCATGACCACTCGTTCCCATGCCGCCGTGATCTTCGATGTTGATGGTCCGCTTCTGGACCTCACGCCACCGGAGGAGGATGCAGTCTTTGTCCCGTTCACTGAACTCTATGGTCTGCAGGAGCAGTCACGGGATTGGGACAGCTACCGGGTCAGGAACGATGTTGAAATCTTCCGTGAAATACTGGAACGCCATCTGGACCGGTTGCCGACCGACGATGAACTCAACGCCACGTCGAGCCGGTACTTCGAAGTGTTGTCGAATTCGATTGAGGTCGGTGTGGCAAGTGTTACGGAAATACCCGGCGCAAGAATGCTTCTCGAGCAGTTGAGCGGACACGGTGGCATTGCGCTGGGTACGGCCACCGCCAACTTTCGCGAAGCCGCCCGAATCCGCCTGGAACGGGTGGGCATGTGGGACTTTGTGAAGGCTTATCCGGGAGCCGCGGACGATGGCGGTCCGAAGCGGGATGTGCTGGCCCGGGTTGTCGAGGATCTGGGACTGCCCAGGGAGCGCATCGTTTTCCTGGGCGACAATCTCAACGACCTGGATGCCGGGCAGGCGTGTGGCGTGCATTTCATAGGATTTCACACCGACCCAGCGCGCCAGAGGCGGCTGGCGGATGCCGGTGCTGCGGTTACTTGCGGCGACCACGAAACAAGCTGGAAGATAATATCGGAGATGCTTGGTTTGAAAGTCAACTGAAAGCCCGGCGTTTGGCTCATGCCGCGTCGCGGCACAGGGCCTGGGCCAGGCAGAGTACGCCGCCACCGCCCAGCGTGAACATCGACATGTCAGGATCGTAAACCTCCAATTCCAGCGCACGCATCTTGGCGTTCAGATCGTCCGCTCCCTTCATCGACAGGACCTTGCTGTTGCCAAGGCGACCAGATTGACGCCCAGGTTCTTGGCCTCGCTGTATCCAACATCGACGAATTCAAACCCCCAGTCCCTGAGTTGGGTCACGACCCATGGCTCCAGTGCATCGACGCACGCCACCAGCAGCTTCTCCGCCAACGGCACGACATGACCCATCCTTGTGGACGAATTCCCGGCTGATCGGCGCCGTTACCGCTTCCCAACCTTCGTCGCGAACGAAAGAGGCAACCTGTTCGGACCCTTCCTTTTCTGAACGCTCGCCACAATAGCCGATCAGCACCCCGCCGGGCTCGAGGATGACAAAATCGCCGCCCTCGAAATGGCCGGCCGTGGCAAATTTCCAGACCGGTATCCCGTTGCTTTGGTAGAACTCGATCGCCGTTACGTAGTCGGCACGCCGGCATTTCAACTGCACGTGGCAGATCAGGGCGCCCCAGGGGCCCGTGGCGGACGAGTCGCGGGCAAAGAGTTTCCTGTGAAGCACGTCGTCCGGCTTCAGATGGTGACAGGTGACGCCGTTTTCCTTGTAGATCGAAACCATTTCGGCGTGCTGCGCCGCGGCTATCTTGCGGAAGAGCAGGTCTCACCGGGTACGGCCCATCTCCCGTCGTCGGCAACGGCTCACCAGATTGAGGGCGTCGCATTCATGATCCTTGCCGGAACCCATGTCGGTTGCCGCCCAAGTCATATGCGCCGTGTTGGTTCAACCGCGGGCGCATGGTCAGTCTGTTTCCGGAAACCATGAGCCTGAAAACCCGGATAGAACTTGCAATCAGAAAGGGGGGTCGTCCCGACGCTGGTCACCTGCACGTTTTGCGATTTGGTCATGGCACAGGCGAAGGCAGGGCCCTCCATGCTGGGACGGTGAAACGTCGAGACTGCCCGGGAGTCATCTTATGGTCCCGTGTGACCCGGTACCGCACCGTCATAGTCGCCAGGCGTCGACAATCTGGCGGTGCCGAAACGTAGGGTACCGGTCTGGAAAAATCACCTGTTGCATCGATTGCCCGCGCACGTGATGATTCTGAGAGCTCAATCCGGAATTCCCATGGAGGCCGCAGCTATGTCCAACCTTTCGCTCGAACAGGCACAAGTCATTATTCGCGAAGCTCTTGCCGGAGAACGATCGTCTGGGCAGCGTCGTGTTGCGGTTGCTGTATGCGACGCCGGCGGACATCCTATCGCATTCGCCCGGGAAAACGGGGCCGCGCCCCTGCTTGCACATATCGCGCAGACAAAGGCCTTCACTTGTATTGCATATGGCAAGCCGTCCTGGACGATTGCAGAAATGGCCGAGGAGTTCCCGATCTGGTTCCACGGTGTCAGCCGGGTTGCCCAGAACAGCATGGGATCCGGCCTCACGGGCAGCCGAGGCGGCGTGTTTGCAAGGAATGCCGACGGGACGGTTATCGGAGCCGTCGGTGTTGCCGGGGAAGCCGGGGAGACCGATGAGGCGATGGCAGTTCGCGGCATTGAAGCCGCCGGCTTTAAGGCCGATGCGGGGTGAAACAATCTGCACCGCAACGATCATGAAAATCACGGTCGTTAGCCGAGGGCAGCTATTCTCTTGATCTTTTTCAGAATCTGCGTCAATCGTGCGCCTACAGATTTCCAAGGCCAGCCCAATGGAGCACTCAATTGAACGACCGTCCATCACCAGAAGAACGTCCGTTTCACGGGCTATGGTCACCGATCCTGACCCCGTTGAACCGCACGTTCGCCCCGGATCACGGCGCATTCGTGGATCACGCCCGGTTTCTGTTGAACAACGGGTGTCACGGCATTTCGCCGTTTGGAACGACTGGAGAGGCAAATTCGTTTTCAGTAAAGGAGCGTCGGGAGGCGCTCGATGCCCTGGTCGAGGCCGGCATCGATCCCGCGAGAATTGTGCCGGGCACCGGATGTTGCGCCGGCCCGGATACCGTTGAGCTTTCCGCACACGCGGTGGGTCTGGGGTGCCGTGGCGTGATGATGCTGCCGCCATTCTACTACAAGAACCCATCGGAAGAAGGGCTCTACCGGGCATTTGCAAGCATTATCGACCTCATTGCCAGCGATCGCCTGAAGGTCCTGCTCTACCATATCCCGCCGATCGCCCAGGTCGGCATTCCGCACGGCGTGATCCGCCATCTTGTCGATGCCTATCCGGGTGTCATTGCCGGTCTCAAGGACAGTTCCGGCGATTGGGCTTCGACCGAGGCCTTTATCAACGCGTTCCCCGACCTCGATTTTTTCCCGGGTTCGGAGACCTATCTTCTCCAGGGTTTGCGCATCGGCGGAGCCGGATGCATCTCGGCCACCGCGAACATCAACCCATCCGGTATCCGGGCCGTGTTCGATGCATTTGTCAATGGTGCGGACGATGTGGAAGTCCTGCAGGGCAAGGCCGTTCTTATCCGCCGCACGTTTGAGGGATTCCCTGTAATTCCGGGCATGAAACGGCTGATTGCCGAACGCCGTGGCATGCCCGCGTGGTCCCAGCCCAGACCGCCCTTTCTGCCGATGTCTGAGGAAGATTGGGTGCGCATGGACGCTGCGGCGAACGAACTGGGCATATCACTTTAGTTATTGTGCTGTGGTGTTGATGACGCTGGCGGGCGACCGCCGGTCCGTCACCTGTCTGTTACTGCGAGTTTAATACCCAGCCCGATGAGCACGGAACCGGCAAGCCATTGCATGATTCTTTGTCCATATCCGGACTGCTTCATGCGGGACACCGCAGCCGACGTGAAGAATACCGTGATAATATCACCGCCGGTAAAGGCGATGTTCACGAACCAGCCCAGAACGACAAGCTGAAGCCATACCGGCAGGGATGCAGCCGGGTCGACGAACTGCGGCAGAAACGCGATGTAGAACAGCGCAGCCTTTGGATTGAAAACTTCGACGATGATGCTGTCCAGGAATGCCCGCCGGGCTTTGCCGACTGAGCCGGGCACCTCATTGGGGTTGCCGCTCCGCTTCAGTATGAACCCCAATCCAATCCAGATCAGATACAACGCACCGGCGATCCGCAGGACAAAAAACACTTCCGGAACGTGAGCCAGCAGGGCGGACAGGCCGGCGGCGGCGGCGGCAACATGTACGAAGCCGCCCAGGTGGATGCCCATGGCGGCGTGAAATCCGCCACGGCGACCATGCGCCAACGTCTGAGCCGCAGTGTACAGAATCGCCGGGCCCGGCATGAGTGCAAACACGAGCGTTGACATGAAGAAGGGGAGCAGCAGTTCAATCGGGGGCATGGTTTCGAGTTCTTTTGCTTTTGCCGGGTGGTTGTCGGCGACGGTCAGTCCACCAGTTTCTTGAGCAGCTTGATCAAGGCGACCTTATCTCCTGATGACACCCGCGCCAACCGTTGCCGTATGATCGCGGTATGGACCGGTATCATATCCCAATACAGCTGCACCCCCAGTTCAGTTGCCTGGATACGTTGAGCGCGCCGGTCGGCATCGTCGCTGCCGCGCGACACAAGACCCTCGCGCTCCATGCGGTTCAGCAATGATGTGATATTGCCGGCAGAGGCAATCAGCCGTTGTGCCAGTTGGCCGACACCCTGGGACCCATGCCGGTCGAGTTGGGCGAGGACATCGAACCGCGTAAGACTCTGCCCGCATTCTCTTTGCAACTGGACACTCACGTCGCGTTCCAGCGGCAGTACGGTTTTGACGAGATAGAGCCAGAGACGAAGCGTGTCCGCATCGTCGTCGCTGTCCGGGACCGGCATGGAAACGAGGTCCGGATCGGGCTTCGGGCGGGTTTTGGTTTTCATCGTCAGCACATTGCCTGCATGGTTTGAATGGAAACAGAGACGCTTGCCTTTGAAATACCTTACACGTAAGATACTTCAAACATACCGCACTGTTCAAGTGCGGATGCGTCGGACTGGTTGCCAACAGGGGAGTGAACAAGTGACCCAGGTGTTTCCCGCTCCTTCGGCTGAGGCCGTTGACCGATACGCCAGTCAGGGATTCTGGACCCAGGATGTGCTGACCGACTATGTTGATCGCTGGTCTCGGGAGCATCCCGACAAGCCGGCACTGGTCCATGGCGAAGCCGCAACCACATATCGCGAACTGGCGGACGGCATTGACAGGTTCTCCGCCGGGATGCGTAATCTCGGCATCAAGAAGGGCGATGTGGTTGCGGTCCAGCTGCCCAACATTCCCGAATACATTACCGCCTACCTTGGATTGTGCCGCATCGGGGCGGTGATGCAGACTGTGCACATGCCATATCGTGGCGCCGAACTGCAGTTTCTGTTGCGCCACGGCGGCGCCAGAGCGTTCGTTGGTTTGTCCCGGTTCAAGGATGTCCGGCCGGCGGACATGGCGGTTTCAATGAAATCGCACTGTCCCGATCTGCAGCACGTCGTTGCGCTTGGTCCTGAGACGGACGGTGCCGTCGGATTTGAAGACGTTCTGAGGTCGGTCCCGCCGGCGGACTTTCCAGTCCTTGACGGCGCCGATCCTTTTCTGTTGCTCTACACGTCCGGGACGACCGCCGACCCCAAAGGCGTGCCGCACGCCTATCGCAATTTCCTGTGCAACGCACGGCTTTCAATCCCCGAGCTTGAAGTCGATGCAGATGACATACTTATGACGCTTGCACCGATGACCCATCTCTACGGATTATTCGTGTTCCATCTGGCTCTCCTGGCGGGGGCGACCAGTTCGCTTCTGCCTGCGTTTTCACCACCGGAATTTGTCAAGGCCGTCGCCGCGCATCGGGCATCCAGGATATTTGCGGCGCCGGCTCATCTTGCCGCGTCTCTCAATGCCGGTTTGCTCGATACTCATGACCTGTCGTCGGTACGTTCCATCTGCCTTTCCGGATCGGCTGTGCCGCCGGATCTTGCAAGGGCGGTGGAGGACAAGCTTCCAAATGGTGTGACGACGCAGCTGTGGGGCATGAGCGAGCTTCAGGCCGGTTGCTACACCCGACCTTCCGATACCCCGGCCGTTCGACACCAGACCGCCGGCGCGGCCAGCCCGGGAACCCAACTGAGGATAGTGGGAGAAGACGGTCTCGAAGCCCCTGCGGGAAAAGAAGGCCGACTGCAGGTGAAGGGGCCGTCGGTGTTTGCCGGATACCTCGGCAATCCCGAGGCGACCGTTGCATCCTTTGACGGTGACGGCTGGTTTGAGACCGGCGATACGGCGCGCATTGCAGACGCGGCACATGTCACGATCACCGGCCGGGTCAAGGAAATCATCAACCGCGGCGGGGTCAAGTTCAGTCCGATCGACATTGAAAACATTGTCGATCGCATCGACGGTGTCGAACGATCCTGCATCGTGCCGTGCCCGGATCCTGTGCTCGGCGAGCGCGCGTGTCTGTTTGTGGTTCTGGGCGGGGACGCAAGATTGACTCTGGATGACGTATGCGCTGTCCTGGAACGCGACGACATCGCCAAATTCAAATGGCCGGAGCGGCTGGAATTTATAGACGAGATGCCCCTGACGCCGACACAAAAGGTGATGCGTGGAAAGCTGGCGGCGCGTCTTTCCGGACCGGAAGCGGGACAATCATGAAGCTTTACGAACTCAGTGGCGCCGGCGACTTGCGCTATTCGCTTTACAGCTGGCGCGCTCGAATGGCTTTGCAACACAAGGCAATCAGTCCGGAGTTTTGTCCGGTTGCCCTGCATGACAAACAGGCCATCGCCTTCAGCGGCGGCGGCACGGTCCCGATCCTCGTCGACGGAGACCGGACGATAAGGGATTCCTGGGCGATTGCCCGCTATCTGGAAGAGACTGTTCCTGAACATTCCTATTTCGGCGGCGAAATGGGCACGGGGCTGACAAGTACGCTGTGTAGTTGGGTCGATCGCTCGATTGTGCCGTGCGTTGCGCCGATGGTCGCCATCGACATCGAGCAGCGCGTGGCGACCGCCGACAGGGTTTATTTTCGTGATCGTTTTGAACAGATTTTCGGCAAAACCCTTGAGGATGCAGCGGCCAATCGGGACAAGGGCCGCCGCACTCTGGAGCGGTTGCTGCAGCCTGCCGAGGTGACACTGTCACGCCAGCCCTACTTGTGCGGCGCCAGCCAGGGATACGCCGACTATGCCCTGTTTTCGGTGTTTCAATGGGCGCGGTTGTTGAGCCCGTTCCGGTTACTGGACGACGGCAGCACGGTCGCTGCCTGGTTTTCACAAATGCTGACGCTGTTTGACGGATACGCATCGGCACATCCCGCCGCCAATTCCACAGACAACAAGGGAACACAATAATGGACGGAAAGGGTCATGACACGGGTGATAGAATCGGGGGCGGCGGGTATCGCGTCGAAGATTACATCCATCGTGACGAGGATACATTCAGGAAAAAATTTCCGGCCAACATGTCAGGCAATGACGTAAACGGCCTCGATGTTCAGACCAAAGGACCGCCCCAGCCATTTTTCTGGCACCCGGCCGACCGGCAGCCGTTCGGAGAACTGCAACAAGCGGTAATCGGCCACCACCGCCAGGCGCCTGAAATTGCCCACACGTATTCACGTGACGCCGATCGGGGCCCGAGACCGGTTCCAATCTCCGACAACATCGAACAGGCCGACGCCGCGGAATGGACAAGGCGTATCAAGGCGTTTGGACCCGACAATGAGTCCGACCTGATTGGCCTGACCCCGGTTCGCCCGGAATACATCTACGAAGGTTATGAGATCTCGCATCCCTGGCTGGTCATCATCGGCGTCGCCATGGATTATGACCTGTTGTCAACGGCGCCCAATACGATTGAAGACGTGCGCGCAGCGACGGAAGTCGCGGACAAGTACAATCAGGCCGCCAGAGCTGCGCGCAAGCTGGCCAACTACATCCTCGCCAGCGGTTACGAGGCAAAGACCTTTCCCGGCCCCATGGCCACCGCCCTGAACATGTTACCGGCGGCAATTGAGGCCGGCTTGGGCGAACTGGGCAAACACGGATCCCTGATCAATCGCACCTACGGCTCTTCCTTCAGGCTTTCGGCCGTGTCGACCAACATGCCTTTGGTCGCAGACGCGAGAGACGAATTTGGCGCCGACGAATTCTGCGCCAGCTGTCGGGTATGCGAAACCGCCTGTCCTCCCAAGGCTATCCACTCCCGGAAAAAGACTGTGCGCGGCAATCACAAGTGGTATGTGGATTTCGACAAATGCATTCCCTACTTTGGCGAGACCTTCGGTTGCGCATTGTGCCTGGCGGTATGTCCGTGGAGCCGTCCGGGTGTTGCCCCGCGTCTGGCTGAAAAGCTGGCACGACGCGAAGCGCGAAAGAGCGCTACCTAGCTCAATGTCAAATCCTCCGGTTGTTTTTGGAGGCGGCGGGTTAGATGATTTCCAAAGACTGGCGGGCGGGTGATTGCCGTACTATGCTGCCGGACGAACACACTACGGAGGTTGATCCATGATGCAGTTTGATTTCGCCCGCCAGCTTGAAAGCCAGATGCGGGTGTGGGAAGCACAGATCCGGGAGTATCAGGCGCAGATGCAGAATGCCGGTACGCAGGCCCGCGCAGACTACGAAAAAGCGGTTGCCGACATGCAGGGCAATATCGACAATGCCAAGGATATGCTTGGCAAGGTGCAGGAGGCAAACGAGAGCGCCTGGAACGACCTGAGTACGGCGTCTCTGAAAGCGTTTGAACAAATGCAGCAGGGCTGGGCGGAAGCGTTGACGCGCTACAAAAAAGACTGACGGCGATTTGCCATAGGCCCCCAGCTTAAATGGTGTGGGATGACAGTCTTGCCGCCGAGTGCTGAATGATACTCCGCAACCAGATGTGACGTGCACTCTTGTCCTGTCGTTCATGCCAGTACTGATAGATTACGATCGGCGGCAGCTCGAAAGGAATTTCACGAATGACGAGTGTTCCGGCACGGCTGATCTGAAGAGCCATGTGTCTGGGGATACACAAGGCAAGATCCGAATTCTCTGCCAGACTGGCTCCGAGGCGAAAGTCAGGTACATGCGCCACGACTCTTCGTCCAAGCGAATGCCGTGCCAGGGTGTCGTCGATTATGCTCCGGCGAACTCCGGCGACCGAAATCGACACGTGGTCAAGTTCTGCGAAAGCGTCCAGCGTAAGTTGGCCGAGCGCAGCGCGGCTGTCGCGTGCCAGCACGCAAACGCGATCCTCTTCCATCAGTTTCCGCCTGAAATAGCCCATCGACACGTTCGGACCGGCGAGAACAGCAACATCAATCTGACCGCGTTCCAGTGGCTCGAGGCTGTGCCCATGCAGGGATTCGGCTCGAACAGTAACCCCGGGCGCTTCACGACGCAGAGTGGCGACAACCTCAGGCAGAAGAACGCCAAGTTCAGAATCAAAGCCGCCAATGCGAATCTCGCCGGTTTCTTCCAGGCGATCGAAAACCGGCCTTTCTGCAATGAGAGCGACTTCCGATAACACCCGATCGAGTGCGTGTTCGATGTATCGGCCGTGGGCCGTCGGTTCATATCCCTTGGGTGTTCGGATAAGTACTTGATCGCCCAAGAGGCCACGAAGCTGTTTGAGATTTCTACTCATTGCGGGCTGTGAAACACCCAGACGCCGGGCGGCGCCGCTCACGCTGCGCTCATCGAGCAGCGCTTTGAGAGAGACCAAAAGGTTCAGATCCTTACCGCGGATGGATTTCAGGTCCATGGTACCTCGCAGGAACTTGTTCCATTCGGGGAGATGCCGTCACCGGCTTGGAAACAGCCGGTCATTTGAGGTCCTGGCAGGCTTTTGCGATGATGCGCCGCAGCCAGATGTTGCGCGGGCTGGTGTTTTGGCGCTCATGCCAGTACTGAAAGACATCGAACTTTGGCAGCGGCACCGGGTGCGGGTGAATCACGAGTCCGCCTTCGCCTGTGAACTTTTCTGCAACACGTCTCCTCATAGTGGAGACCAGATCGGATTCGCGCACCATTTGAACAGCCGCCAGCACGTTGTGTGTCCGCGCGACAACGATGCGTCTGAGGCCGTGGCTGTGAAGGTATCCGTCGATGATTTCCGATCCAACGTTGGGCGTTACCAGATTAACCACCTGTCCCAGGTTTGCAAACGTCTCAAGACTGAGCCTTGACGAGGCGCTTGGGTTGTTACTGGAAATGGCGCAAACCAGTTCCTCATCAAACAGTTTTTGGCGGAAACAGCCGGCTGAGGAGTCGGGGCTCGATGTCAGCGCTATGTCGATGACGCCATCTTCGAGGGCAGTGAGGTTGTCGGGCGAGATGGACTGGGTAGCAATCCGCATTCCCGGCGCTTTGGCGCGGACTTCGGAGAGAATGCTCGGTAGGACAACAAAGAGCTCATAGTCGGGCGCACCAACCCGGATTTCGCCGTGGTAGGTTGAAGGATCGAAGGTCGGCGGCTCAAAGATAAGTTCCAGATCACCCAGCATTCGGTCCAAGGCATCGGAGATCTCGGTTGCACGCGGAGACGGCCTGTAACCGGTCTTGGTGCGGATCAGGACCGGATCGTCCAGGGTTGCCTGCAAACGTTTGAGTGTCCGGCTCATCGCTGGTTGGCTGAGGCCGATCTGTTCGGCGGCTCGGCTGATGTTGCACTCGTCGAGAAGGAAGCGGAGCGCAACCAGGAGATTGAGGTCAATGGAACGAATATCATCAAGACGCATAGTGAGAATAACTATTATGCATTTGAAGTATCCAGCGCAATAGACAATACTGCATTTCTGAGCCGATATCGGCCCGGGGGCAAAAATAGGCATTTTCGCGCAAGCGGAAAAGGAGCGTGGCACATCAGTGCCGCGCTCTGTCTGTTTTTGAGATCCAGATACAACATCCCGGTCCTCTGCGTTGCCGATTGACACGATTGTTCTCAAAGATTTTCGATTTTTGCGTATGCCGACAGAATCCGAGATGCCATATTGTTGTCGCGTAACAGTGATTCAGCAGGAACAGGGCACTCAGGATGGTGGAGCTAGCCAATGACTCGCAACCATTTGGCATTGGTCGAGCGGTTTCGGACACGTTCTCGACGCTACTGATGAATTTGTCTCCATTTTTGGGACTCACATTCCTGGTCTATGCCCCTGTTGTGCTGGTCTACTGCTGGATCATGCCTTCGTTGGTCAATTCATCGGACGAAGTCGGGTTGATCGTTGGTGTGGTGACGGGGGCTCTCGTCTTCATCGTGTTGAACGTTTTTGTCGCTGCATTTGTGGCCGAGGCAACGTTCTCCGTCCGCGCCGGCCGCCGGCACAGCGTAATGCACTATGTCAGCCGAGTGCTCCCGCGCATGCCCGTGATAATTTTGGCGCTGATTCTTCAGATCCTCATAATTTCCGGCGGAATGCTCTTGCTGATTGTCCCGGGCATATTGGCCCTGGTCATCCTGTTTGTGACAATTCCAGCATGTGTGGTTGAGCGCCTGGGACCTGTTGTGGCGCTCAAACGCAGCCGAACACTGACAAAAGGCTATCGTTGGCCGGTGTTCGGATTTTATCTCGTTCTTATCGTCATCAATGTGCCGATTGCCGTCGTTTCCGAGTTTGGCATGGAATCGGTTAATTCAGCACTGGGATTGACCGATCTGGCGGCACTGGGAATGGGAGCAGGGCAGATCCTGTCGAACTTTTTCTATGCCCTGTTTGGGGGCGTGGCCACGGCGATTGTTTATAAACGCCTGCGTGAACTGAAGGACGGTCTGGGCACCGAGCAGTTGGCATCGATTTTCGATTGATTGTGCCGGTTTCTTGGACCGTCCCTGTGGCGGGCAGTGACAGGATCAGTCCGCTTTGTTCGAGGCCGATGTCTGTTTTTGGGAGCGGTAGTGTTTATCGGCGCGCTTGTCTCCCAGCAGTTGCTGCTGCTCCAGGTGGGCCCGTTGTGCGGCGTAGAAGTCCTCGAGGAAGTTATCTGTTTCCCCGGCTGAAATGCGCGATTCGTAGCCGATTTTTTTCACAATGCGCCCTGCAATGTCTTCCCTGGTTTTTCGCCTGTCGGGCCGGTTGGGGTTGCGCAGAATGTCTTCGAGCACTTGCAGTTCGTATGCGCCATAGGCTTCGAGATGCCGTGTGCTGAAGGCAAACGCGCGGTTGCCGTCCGCAAGCTCTGTGTCGAGTACAGGGCGCGGCCGGTAGAGTACGATCGTGCCGGCGACCAGATCGCCGGCGCGCATGCGGTAGCTGTTGAAGAACGGAATTAACAAGACCACGCCGATCCAGCCGAGATAGAGCCAGTATTGCGGATCGTACGCGTCACCGAACGTAATCATCAGAAGGATGCTGAGGGGTATGAAAACCTCGATCTCGCGCATCAGGTTTCTCGCCACCACGGCGTTTGCCTGCAGTTCGCCGCCTTTCCGGTCGACCACCTGCAGCTTGAGTGCCCGCTTGCCTGGGGTCTGCCCCTGCCACAGCAACTCGAAAAATATGTAGTAGGGTGTCCTTATGAAGAACAACAGGAGGATGACGATTGAAAACAAGCCATCGGTTTCGCCAAGATCGCTCAGAGCAAAAACCAGCACAAGGATGACGGCGATGACCGTCGCATGCCCGAGGAGGAGATCGAGAAACAATGCTGCCAAGCGGTCGCCCATACCCGCAAGTTTCAGCCGCAAGGGCACGCCCTCTGGCGTCAGGAGGGTGACGATGCGCTGACGCCCGGGGCTCTTTTCGACCATGGTCATGGCCGGGTGTCCCGATCGCTGTGTTCTCGATCCCGGTTGGTCCGGCCGGCCAGGGAGAAGTAGGCAAGCCACAGGCCGCCAGCGACGAAGCCGATCACGAACCGCGCCGTTATGTCCTGGACCCAGCTTCGGAAGAAACCTTCCAGTATGGCGGCGCTGATCAGCATCAGCATGGCGCCGATCGCAGCCTGGGCGGCAAGTGGTCCTTCCCGGGCGAGGGCGTCGACCCGTGTGTGTTTTCCTGGAAACAGAATTGTCATGCCAAGACGAACGCCGGCCGCTGCGGCCAGAACGATGGCGGACATTTCCGTGATGCCGTGAATCGAGAGCCAGGCCAGAACGTCGATCAGAAGGCCATGATTATCGAACAGGGCAATGAAGGCACCGAGGATCATGCCGTTGTGCACCACCAGCAGAAAGGTTGGCGCCGTCAAGGCAAAGCCCAGGGCAAACATGAGAAACGACACCCGCGTGTTGTTGGTGAACAGAAACGACGAGAAGACCTGCCAGCTTTGCTCCAGCACCGGCGTGCTCGGGTAAAGGGTCGACCGCAGTTCCGCACGGCTGCTGGCAATGTCGCGTCCTCCGGCCATGCTGTCGGGCATCAGCATCGAATACCAGCTGACGTCCGACTTTGTGAGCATGTAGGCGGCAACTGCGGACGCTACGAGAACCAGGGCGACGATTGCCACCGGCCATCGTTGCGCCCGCACCGCATTCGGCAGTCCGGACGCGAAGAATGCCACAAGCAGGGGCCCAAACGGTTTCCTCGGTCCATACACATAGAAGTAGGCGCGCGCCGACAGGGCCTCCAGGTAGTCCAGCAGATTCCTGTCCAGGGATATGGAACGGGCGACCGAAAGGGACGATACGGTGCTGCGATAGAGATTGGGCAGCCGCACCAGGTCGTGCGTCGACAAGGATCGGAGCCCCGACTTTTCAATCCGGTTCAAGAGCGCTTCCAGTTCCTGCCAACTGCTCTTTCTCTCGTGGCGAAAAATCACGCTTCGCATGGCAAGCGCGTCTG
This sequence comes from Alphaproteobacteria bacterium, assembly GCA_021775805.1. Classification (GTDB taxonomy): domain Bacteria; phylum Pseudomonadota; class Alphaproteobacteria; order Rhizobiales; family JAJFHC01; genus JAJFHC01. The sequence continues at coordinate 149,081 of JAJFHD010000090.1, forward strand.
CGGACAATTCCGATTCTCTGGGTTCGGCCGGGCTGGCTGCTGGCGTGGACTCAACGTCGCTCATCACAGCAATTCCTTCTGCTTAATGCCGAGATAGCCATTGATCAGATCGGGGCTCATGTCTTCCGCGGCGACGTCGAGCACGAAAATTCCCAATCTGCGGAGCTTCTCGAACACAACTGTCCGCTCCTGGAGAAATTCATCCGCAACCACAGCCTCCGCCACGGAGTCGAAATTGGCGGGTTGATCGTCGATCAGCCTGTGAAGAAGGGGATCTTTGAGGCAAACGAACAAAATGAGATGGCGTTGGGCGAGCAAGCGCATGTTGTCAAGCAGGAGTTCGGCAGAGACCGTATCGACGAAGTCGGTAAAGAGCACAATCAGGCTGCGCCGGTGAAGCCGCGCCGACAGGTGCGTCAACGCCAGCGTGAAGTTGCTTTCCGTCGGGCTGTAATGCAGGCGCGCCGTATGATGGCGGAACTGCCCGAAAGCGGTTTGTCCGCGGATTGGTCTGATAAAGGCTCCGGCTTCTTCGGCAAAGGAATAAAGACCGACAAGATCGCCACTGGAAAGCGCCAGCGACGAGAGCTTCAGACCGGCATTGATGGCATGGTCCAGTTTCGGCATGCCGTCCACCAGTTCAGACATAAGATGACCGGTGTCGAACGCGACGATCACATTGTGGTTGCGCTCGGCTTTCATTTCCTTGGCCAGCAGTTTGCGGTGACGGGCGGATTGCTTCCAGTCCACATAACGGGTGTCCATGCCGGGGACAAATTCTCTGAGGGCTTCGAACTCCGATCCGTCGCCGTGAAACCGTTGTTGCTTTTGGCCGAAATCCCGCGAAAGTTTTTGCAGGTCGAGCGCCATCCGCTGAACCGCCATGATGTTGGGAACGACGGTACAGGACAGACCCAGCGGGCGGCGCAACCGGCGTTCGCTGAGCCCCAACGGTCCGGCGTAACGCAGCCACACGGCCGTCACGTCGACGACGCCGCGCCGGGTTGGATTGAAGGGCAGGGTGGCGCTGATCGTCTCGCCGCCGGCGATGGGACTGGAGAAAACCTGGAGTTCGTCCAGCGGTCCTTCGAATTCGACGACCGCCTGGGTTCGGGATGGCCTGCCACGGCCGTGCCTGGTCAGGTCAAGAACGGCCTTGCCCGGTTCACCGATGCCGATCTCTTCGGGTAACGACAGTTCGAAGGCCGGCGGCGGTTCGACATAAAGCATGATCATGTCGGCCGCGACTACCGCGGCAAGAACACCGGCACCGTATACGCAGTAGACCCAGGCGTCTGGTGTGATCGCCATTGTCGCGATCATCACCGGAAGCCCGGCGCCTAGGAGAATGACGGCCTTGGTCCGGGGCACGATCATCGCGGTGCCGGCACCTGGGCGATCAGGTCGGAGAGAATGTTGTCCGCGGTTTGTCCGGCGATTTCAGCGCTCGGCGACATGACGATCCTGTGCCGTAGCGCCGGCAGCGCCAGATACTTCACATCATCCGGGATAACATAGTCCCGCCCGTTCAATGTGGCGTAGGATCGGGCCGCAGACGCCAGCGCGGTCGATGCACGCGCAGACACACCAAACGAAATGTTGGGCGTTTCCCGCGTCGCACGGGCGAGCGCGACGATATAGCCGATGATATCGTCATTGAGGCGCACCCGCTCGATGGCATCGCGGATCCCGGTCAGCGCTTCCGGTGTGACGACTGCCGAAATTTGTTCCTCCAGACCGCCTCCGACGACCGGTTCGTGTCCGTGCAGACGGACGATTTGAAGCTCTTCGTCCTCATCAGGATAACCAACAATGACCTTGAACATGAAACGGTCGAGTTGTGCTTCAGGCAAGGGGTAGGTGCCCTGCTGTTCGATCGGGTTCTGGGTTGCCACGACCATGAACGCGTTCCCCATGGGATAGTCAGTGCCGTCGATGGTCACGATCCGCTCGTTCATGACCTGCAACATGGCGGCCTGGGTCTTTGGCGGTGTGCGGTTGATTTCATCGGCAAGCAGAATCTCCGTGAAGATCGGTCCCTTGCTCAGATGAAATTCATTGGTGCGAAAGTCGAAAAGGCTGGTCCCCAGCACATCGCCCGGCATCAGATCGGGTGTGAACTGAATCCGGCCGAAGTCGAGGGACAGGCTTGCAGCAAATGAGCGGCACAGGAGCGTCTTGGCGGTCCCTGGAACGCCTTCCAACAAGACATGCCCACCACACAAAAGAGCCGTCAGCATCAGGTCCATGACTTCTTCATGGCCAATGATGGTCTTGCGGACTTCAACGCGAATCTGGTCGCATAACGTCCTGATCGATTCAAGATCCATGAATCATCCTTCTCTTCCAGTTGTAGATCCTGCCGGCTTCGCGCAGCAATTCGAGTTTGTGCCGGGCCTTGATCTGGTGGTTTACGCGATCCGTCATGTGGGCCAGTTCGTCGGGTTTTGTTGCCCGGCGCGCCTCTCCGACCCTGTCGAGCCAGGCGACAAGACCGGTGTCATCGAGTGTGCCCGGGGCATGGTTGCGCCGTGCAACGTCGCGCACACTGGCGCCGAGGTAGCGGCGGATGATCTCCGAATCTTGTCCGGCCAGACGGAGAAGCCCCGCAGCCGCACCGATCAGACTGGATTTGCCGTGGGTCTCCGATCCCGCAGCAGGTCGGACGATCGGACCGAAGCGGGGCGCTGCTGCCCACAAGGCGACCAGCAGAACCAGCACGGCGTAGATCAAAACATAGTAGAGCGGTGCCTGAAGCAGAATTTGCAGGAACTCGCGGGGCGGTTGAACCGATCCCGCCCGGGTTTCATCAAAAACCACGACACTATCCTCGGGGAATGCTCTGACGATGTGCTCTATGGCGGCAATGTTGCCCAGGTTCCTGAAATCGTAATTGTTCAGAAGGTCCGGGTCGCTCACCAGCCACAGGTCGCGTCGGTTCTTTTGAAGCCGTCCAACCAGCATGCCATCGTCATTACCTATATGAGGCGTGAAAATCCCGGACTTGAACAACTGACGCGGGGTCGTCGACTCTGGCAATATGATCGTGCCCCCGGATGTGCGAAGCGCCTTTTTGCTATCGGTGATACTGGCATTCCCGTCCAGTATTCTCAGCGGTGACAAAGCGGTCTTGTCAGAATACTTGCCAACTGAGCGCAGCCATCCTTTTGCTGCCGGAAGTCCGGGATACCTTTTGGGCAGAACGACCAAAACCGCTGGATGGTTTGTTCGCCGGGTGAAATGGCTTCGGCGCTGTTTGGACGCCCCGATGACAGGTTCGGCAATCACCCGAACGCCATTGGCCCGGTCATGCCGGTCAATCTGAGCCGCATAACGCTCTCTCACGACCTGAAATCCGTGGCGTTCGAGCAGATCGGCAAAACCGGCGTATCCGAGTACCGATTTCGACTTCATCCCGGCGCCATAACGGTCTTTCTTGGAGAGCGTTTCCTGTGGGCTCAAGGTCACCAGCAAAGCCGCAAGAAACAGAATGAGGCCGGCGCCGATCAGGCCAAACACGATCTTGGTGGAAAACCCGCCGGATTCACTGGACGTGGTGTCAGCCATGAGAACCCGTCTTTGCAGGAGCCACCAGCGCACTGAAGGCGTCGAAGCACCGATCGAAATCCTGACGTGTAATGGCAAGGCCGCCAAAGTGGCTGTGCTCGACACACCGGATGATCAGGGCAAGCTGTTCTTCACGCGAAGGAATCAGATCCAGTTTGCGTATGAGTTCGCGACTGGTAAAGGCGTCGGACAGATGAAAATTCAGGGACGGTTTTATGATCGCAATTGCTTCCAGCAGCATGCGGTGAACGCCCGCGGCAAAATCGGTGGTCGTGGCCAGTTCACGCAACAGTGCAGCGATGTAGGCATCGATGTTTCCCAGCGCGTGGGCATCGCGTACCTTTTCGATGTCTACTTTTTGCGGGGTTTTTGCCGATCTGAACGAACCTGCGAGCCCTCGCCGGTTTAGCTCTCGTGCAATCATCGCCGCTATCAGCACACCGAACAAACCGATCAACAAGTAGGGGACCCAACCGGGAAGTGCAATGCGAACCGATTGCCGGCTGGATGGCTTCTTTTTCTCGGTCTTGGGCAGTTCGGTCTGCAACCCGAGCTTCGAAACAATTTGTTCCGGGTCGACGGATTGAGCGACTGCGTTGGTCGGGTGTGCAGCGGCGACAACAAACAACACCAGCAACCCGGCAGCCACGTGCTGCCGAAGTCGCTCGATCGTTCTTGCTGCGTCCAAGGCCACTTCAGGCAATGTCCTTCATGGATTGTTACTGCCGGCATCGTTCGAATCGAATTTCACCAAGAATATCGACACAGTTTCCTGCCGTCTTGTAAATTTGAACCCGGCTTGTACCGGGCCGTTCGGCACGATCATCGTTGCGCGCCGTCGGCTCCTCCTGTAGGTCAGCAACATGTGTCTGTTCGCCAGACAGGCGGTTCAAGCGGTGAAGTTGAGACAACGTGGCCAGTATTGGGCAATCCTCAGATGATCTGAAAGCGCGGGGGGCATCATCCCTGCTCCTTGCAACGCTGATGTTTGCGATCACCGATGCTGCCGCCAAATGGCTCGGTGGCGAGGGGTATCATGCCAGCCAGATCGTGTTTTTCCGCTACCTGTTCGGCCTGATTCCCATGGGCATTGCCATCTGGTATGCCGGCGGTGTCAGCTTGCGCACATCAAAACCTGTTGCCCATCTGGTCCGTGCGGTTTTGATGTGTCTCACGTTGCTCCTGTTTTTCTGGGGGTTGAGATATGTCAAGCTGGGGGACGCCATCGCCGTGGCCTTCACCGCGCCTCTCTTCATAACCGCGCTTTCAATGCCGATTCTGGGGGAACGGGTGGGACCGCACCGATGGGCCGCCGTGGCGGTCGGTTTCCTGGGCATGCTGGTCATTCTGCGACCGGGATTTGGCAGTTTTCAGCTTGAAATGCTGTTGATCGTTGCGTCTGCCTTCCTGTTTGCCTTTGCCGTGCTCTTTACCCGTCGGTTGACGTCGACGGAAACAAACACGTCGATATTCACTTACACCACGATCATTGCCGGCGTGATCATGACACCCTTTGCCGTGGCCACGTGGCAGCCCCCAAACGGATTTTCCATGGCAATCTTCCTGTCCATCGGATTGATTGGGGGTACGGCACACTTCCTGGTCATTGTCGCCTATCGTCACTTGCCGGCAGCCGTCAACGCCACACTTGAGTATGCCGCTCTCATCTGGGCCATCATTCTCGGATTTCTTTTGTGGAACGAGATACCTGACCGCTGGGTTCTGATCGGAGCAGGCATTGTTGTGGCGGCAGGGATTTACATTACCCACCGTGAGACGCGTGCAAGTGTCAAACGACGCGAGGCCCGTTAAAGTTGACTTGCCGGACAATTGTGTCCGCTGCCCGCTGTTTTCCAGGCACAAGGCCCGGGATCGATTTGCCGGTGCCGCGAAACTCGAAATCGACGTCATGCAATCTGAAACAGATTGCCCGTCCGGGTTGACAGGAATGCGTCCAGGGGGATGTCTTCCTGCTTCAGGAACCCCTGTGCCGGCAGCACACCGGCACGGACCATTTCGATGACCGCGACCACAGATGCCGATGTCGTCCAGGCAATTGCGGTGCGGCGGGCGCCCGAGATCTCGACGGGCTTGTAACCATGAACAAATTCCTTGCGGGCGAGGCGGCCCCCGATCCGGCCTTCGGATGCCACATGGACATAGACCACATCGTCGTCGACCGGCGGTTTGGCATTGACCAGGATTTCGCCGGCAATCTCGCGGCGGTCGCGCATGAGAAGTTCGTGGAAAAAGAAGTTCATCAGATCCATATGTCCGGGATAACGCATGGTCTTGTAGTCGATATTTTCCACCTGTCCGTGATAGGTGTCGCACATGGTGCCCAAGCCGCCCGATGTGGTGAAGGCTTCCAGCTTGACGCCGTCGATGTAGAGGGTCTCGTGCCATTCCATCGGCGAAATCCACTTGCGCTCGCCGCTTTCGATCACCTCGCAGTCGTTGAGATATTCGTTGACCACTCCCTCAGCCGACCAGTTGAAGGCATATCCCATAAGGCCCGTCGGGTTCTGGGGCAGGGCGCCGACCCTCATCCTGACCGATCGGCAGGTGTCGAACAGGGCGATCTGGGAGGCGCCGACAATACCCACGAAGCCCGGTGCCAGTCCGCATTGCGGTGCCATCAATCCGCGCGCGGTCTTGCTCATTTCCAGGATGTTTTCGGTCGTCTTGACGTCTTCGGTGAGATCGAAGTAGTGGATGCCCGCCTTGTGAGCCGCGGCAGCGATCGGGGTGTTGAGATGGAAGGGCAGACAGGAGAGCACGGCATCTGTCGCCTCGAACTGCGGCAGCAGATGATCGATGTTTTCCAGATCCGCTGAATCTACAGCAAATGGCAACGGCGTCTGTGGCGGACTCTTGTCGAAACCTGAAACGTCGAAACCGGAGTCATGCAACAGGTGTGCTGCCAGCGTGCCGACCTTGCCAAGGCCGAGGACCATGATCTTTTTCATGAGTTTGTTCTCTGTTGCGTGGAGTTCAGATATCGAAGGTGATGCCCTGTGCGAGCGGCAGATCGCGGGAGTAATTGATCGTGTTGGTCTGGCGCCGCATGTAGCCCTTCCAGGCATCCGACCCGGACTCCCGGCCGCCGCCGGTGTCCTTCTCACCGCCGAATGCCCCGCCGATTTCCGCACCGGAAGGACCAATGTTCACGTTGGCGATGCCGCAATCGGACCCGACCGATGACAGAAAGGTCTCGGTTTCGCGCACATCCGTCGAAAAGATGCACGACGACAAACCCTGTGGCACCGCGTTGTGAAGGGCGATGGCGCCATCAAGTGTGTCGTATTTCATGACATAGAGGATGGGAGCGAATGTCTCTTCGCACACAATGGCTGTTTGCGACGGCATTTCGACAATGGCCGGGCGAGCGTAGGCGGCATTGGGGTAGTCGTCCTGCAGTGCCGGCCCTGACCCATGAACCTGTCCGCCATCGGCCTTTGCCTGTTCAAGGGCCCGGTCCATCGCGGCCGCTGCGTCGGAGTCGATCAGCGGCCCCACAAGCACGCCGTCCTCCAGCGGGTTGCCTATCGGCAGGCCGTCATAGGTTGTTTTCAGACGGGCCACGAGCTGGTCGTAGATGCTGTCGTGAACAATCAGCCGGCGCAGACTTGTGCACCTTTGTCCGGCCGTGCCGACGGCCGAAAACACGATTGCGCGTATCGCCATTTCGAGATCCGCCGTCGGTGCGACGATCATTGCGTTGTTGCCGCCCAGTTCAAGGATGCATCGGCCGAACCGCTGCGCGAGTGCCACCGATACCGCTTTGCCCATGCGCACCGAGCCGGTGGCCGAAACAACCGCCACGCTTTTGCTGGTTGTGAGAACCTCGCCGATCTGCCGCTCGCCGATCACGGTCTGAATGAGACCCTCGGGAGCATCGCCAAACCGCTTGAGCGCACGCTCGCAAATCTTCTGTGTGGCAAGGGCCGTCAACGGTGTCTTTTCCGATGGTTTCCAGATGATCGGATCGCCGCATACCAGGGCGAGGGCTGCGTTCCAGCACCATGGTGCCACGGGAAAGTTGAAAGCCGTGATGATGCCGCACACACCCATCGGATGCCAGGTTTCGCGCATGGCGTGACCCGGTCGTTCCGAGGCGATCGTCAGGCCGTAAAGCTGCCGTGAGAGGCCGACGGCAAAGTCACAGATATCGATCATCTCCTGAACTTCGCCCAGACCTTCCTGAAGAATCTTGCCGCACTCCAGGCTGACCAGGGCACCGAGCTTTTCTTTGTCGGCGCGCAGTTCCTCGCCGATCAGCCGCACAAGCTCGCCTCTTCTGGGCGCCGGCACCTGTCGCCAGGTGCCGAAGGCTGTGCGGGCGGCATCGATCGCTGTCTCCACGTCGCCAGACGAATGAGTCCTGAGCCTTGCGATAATTGAACCGTCCACAGGCGTGCTCACGGCCAGGTCGCCGCCTGCAAGCATGTCGGATGACAGACCGCAGGCCGCCAGGATGTCTTGAAATGTCATTGTGCCCGATTCCCCGAAGAGTTGAGTCGCTGGAAGGCCCAATGAAACAGGAAAGTCGCGCTAGCGAAAAGGCATAAACTATTGTCAAAATGTCAGATTATTCTCATAATGATATAACAGTTTGGACAATCTGGAAGCACGGGATGATGGACCAACTCGATCACGATCTCCTGCAGAATCTTCTGCACGATGCCCGGATGCCAATTACGGATCTGGCAAAGAGACTGAAAGTGTCGCGGGCGACGATTCAGAACCGGATTGCCAAATTGAAGCATCAGGGCGTGATTGCACGGTTCACGGTCGAACTGGGCGTAGCGGACGAAGACAGATTGATAAGCGCATTTACGCTTGTGCGGTTGAACGCCAACGACAACCGGGTAACTGTCGCTGCGCTGAAGAAAGTTTCGTCCGTGTTCGAAGTCCACTCTCTCAGTGGTTCGTTTGACCTTGTCGTGGAGCTGCGTACAAGGTCTCTGGCAAAACTCGATTCCGTTCTGGACAAGATCAGGGAAATGCCCGATGTACGCGACACCGAAACCAGCATTCGGCTGAATCGGGTGGGATAGAGGCGGCAGCCAGATGCGATAAGTCTGTTGTTCTGCTCCCGTGGAGTTGAATTCCGGGGCCGCGGCATCATCGCAGCAGTGTCGTTTGCAGCCAACGAAGGGAAGGCCGATCATGATCGTGACAACAACCGATACAGTTCCGGGGGAGCAGGCAGTGGAAGTGCTCGGTGTTGTTGCCGGCGAGTGTGTCCTTGGCGCCAACATCGTCCGGGATTTCTTTGCCAATATCCGCGATGTGGTCGGAGGGCGTTCAGGTTCCTACCAGAAAGTTCTGCGCGACGGCCGCAAGCTGGCAATAGAAGACATGATCGAGGAAGCCGAAGACCTTGGCGCGGACGCAATCGTGGGCGTTGACATTGATTATGAAGCACTGGGCGAAACCTCCAGCATGCTTATGGTTTCCGTCAATGGCACCGCCGTCAAACTGGGCTGATCGGTCAAGCGTCAATCCCAGTCGCGGCGTTTCAACCTGAGCAGCAGGCGGCCGTCGCGGGCAGCAAGCGCAATCGCCAGATGCCCGCCTGAAACCTTGTGGCTGTGTTGCAGGGCGGCCATGAAATTCCCTTCGAATTCCATCACATTCTCGCGACAGAGCTTTTTGGTCGATGCAAGCGGGCCAATTGTGATGACGTCGTCGATCGTACGATAAGTCCCAAAAAACCTGTTGCAGCCGCCATTGCCGCGAACCTGCCCGCCACCGGAAAATTGGACAAAAGCATCAACACCGGGCGGCGCTGATACGCCTGCCAGGAAGGCAATCGACCATTCCGAGCCGGCCAGATTGAACGCATTGGCGCGCTCTGCCGGTATCGACAGGCCGAAGGCCAGCAAAACAGTCAGGCAATGACACACGATAGATCTGAGCCTGTGCCACCGATCCGTGCAGGACACCGTCACTTGTCAAATCGCCGCAAGAGCCTGATCGATGTCGGCGATCAGGTCTTCAGGTTTTTCGATGCCCACCGACAGGCGCAACAGATCCCGGGGGATCGGGCTGGTCGGCCCTTCCGACGTGGCCCTGTGTTCGATCAGGCTTTCGACCCCGCCCAGAGATGTGGCGCGGACGAACAAGCGACAGTTTCCGGCGGCTTGGAGTGCCTTGCTCTCGCCGCCATCGATCTGCATCGAAAGCATGCCGCCAAATCCGCCGTTCATCTGCCTGCGGGCAATTTCGTGACCGGGGTGGCTCTGCAGGCCCGGGTAAAGAACCCGTGCTACTTTTGGGTGGGTGTCGAAATGGCGGGCAACGGCGAGCGCATTGTCGCTCGCCTGACGGACCCGGAGAAACAATGTGCGCATGCCGCGCAGCAGCAGCCAGGATTCAAACGTTCCCAGGATGGCGCCGCCGTGTTCGCGGTTCTTCCGGATCCTGGCCCACAAGTCGTCCTGACGGGCGCCGACAAGCGCCCCGGCGACGATGTCGCTATGGCCATTGAGGTACTTGGTTGCAGAATGAAACACGATATCGGCGCCCAATGCGATGGGGCGTGTCAGGACTGGTGTTGCGACGGTCGAGTCCACAGCCAGAAGGGCGCCGGCTTCATGGGCGATGTTCGCCGCTTCCGCGATGTCGATAAGGTCCCAGGTCGGGTTGCAGGGCGTCTCGATCCACACCAGCCGCGTCCGGCCGGGACGGATTGCTGCTTGCAGGGCGCCATCTTCGCTGGCATCGAACAGATCGACATCGATGCCCCAGGTCTCGGAGAACTCCAAGAGCCAGTGCCTCAGACCCCAATACATGACCTTTGGCGCGACAACATGATCGCCGGGTTTCAATGCCTGGAACACGGCGACTGCAGCGGCCATGCCCGAGGAAAATGTAATGGCCTCCGCACCGCCCTCGAGCTTCGCCAACAGGGATTCTGCATGACCGAAAGTCGGGTTTTTGTCACGGGCATACCCGTGGTTTTCGACAGTGAGGTTGTAGTTCTCATCGCGCGAAAACGTCGATGACGGTTGAATAGGCGGCACCACGCCGCCTGTAGCCGCATCGCCGGCGTAGGCGCCGTGTGCGGTCAGTGTCTCCGGAGAGAGTTCATCTGAGTCTTTCATGATCACAGACTTATCCTCCCGACCGGGGTTTGCCAATATCTGTTTGGCGGGCCTGACGAAACCGGCCGCAATGGCTCTGGCGCGGGACTTGCGACGGACGGTCCTGGCGGCAACAAATTGCAGTCGCGTTGCGGCCCGCTGTGTGGCAGGCTCTCTCCCAGCGTGGAGGTCGGTTATGAATGCGATCAGGGTAACAGCATGTGTGCTGGCGGTTGCCGTTTGGGCACTGCCCGCCGGATCGGAGGCCGGAGAAGGTCCGATCAACGGTGCCGAAATCGTGGAGGTGCTGGCTGGCAAAACCGTAACCGGCAGCCGCAACGGACGCGGCTGGACCCAGACGTTCGGCAAGGACGGCGGTACGGTCTTCGTCCTCAATGGGGATCAGCCGTCGCCCGGCCGCTGGAAAGTGTCAGGCGACCAGTATTGTTCCCTGTGGCCGCCTTCGCCCAAGTGGGATTGCTACGGCATGACAGCGGATCTGGCTGCCAGTCCGGTTCCCGTCACGTGGGTGTATCCCGACGGCACAAAGTGGCCCGGTGTCGTGACACCTTAACGATGTTTTTTCAACAAGACCGGACATCCCGATGAGTGCCGATTTTCCGAATTTGCTAAGTCCCCTTCAGGTTGGCCCCAAGACCGTCAGAAACCGGGTCCTGGTGACCGGCCACGTGCCACGATTGGCTGAGAACAATCTGCCCTCCGACCGTTACATCGCCTATCATCGCGCGCGCGCCCGAGGCGGTGCCGGGCTGCAGATCACCGGCGCGCAAGGGGTGCATCCGACCGGCACATTGGGCACGGCCTACAGCCTCCAGAACCTCGATGACAGTATCGTCCCCGGCTATCGCCGCCTGGCGGCGGCGGTCCACGAGGAGGGCGGCATGATTCTGGCCCAACTGGCCCACAGTGCAGCGACCCTGAAGGTTTCCGATGTTGGCCGGCCGCTGTGGGCTCCGTCTCCCGTTCAATCGGAACTGGCACGCGAAACACCGCACGAGATGACAATTGCGGAAATCGATGAAATGACGGCAGCATTTGCCGCAGCCGCCGGCCGTGCGCGCGACGGCGGCCTTGACGGTGTCGAGCTGCTCTCGGCCTTCGGCTTCCTGATTGCGGCCTTCCTGTCGCCACTGAGCAACCGCCGCACCGATGGGTATGGCGGTTCCCTGAAAAACCGGATGAGGTTTGCGTTCGAAGTCGTTGAAGCGACTCGTCATTCCCTGGGCCCGGATCTGGTGCTCGGCATGCGCATTCCGGGCGATGAACGGGCGCCGGGCGGTCTGGATCAGAACGACATGATCGAGATTGGGCAAGCCCTCGCGGGCACCGGAAAGGTTGACTATCTCAATGTCATTGTCGGCACGAACTACAACCGCCTCGAGCGGATGCTCCACTGGGGTCCCACGCCGATGGCTCACGGCGTCTATGTCCCTTTGGCCGCGGCGATCAAGAACGCCGTCGACATTCCGGTCTTCACGGCAGGCCGCATAACCGATCCGCGCCTGGCGGAAGCAATCGTCCGGGACGGCAAGGCCGATATGGTTGCCATGACGAGAGCGCACATCGCCGATCCGGAAATCGTTCGCAAGATGTCAAGCGGTCGCGAAGGCGAGATCCGGCCTTGTGTCGGTGCCAATGTCTGCATCACGCTCACGGGCGGTCCTTTGCGGTGTTTTCACAATCCCACTGCTGCCGGCGGACAAGACGAAATCGATCTTCCGGTTGCCGCGACGCCTCGCAGAGTTGCCGTCATCGGAGGCGGTCCGGCCGGAATGGAGGCGGCCCTGACCGCTGCAAAAAGAGGTCATGCGGTTACCCTCTTCGAAGCAGGTGACAGGCTGGGCGGGCGGCTCGACCTGTGGGCCTCCGGTCCGTTGACCAGGGAATTGCGCAAGGCCATCGACTGGCGAAAGTCACAGCTTTCCCTGTTTCAGGTCCGCGTTGAGCTCAACGCCGATATTACCCTGGACATGGTGCCCGACCTCGACTGCGATGTGCTAATCCTGGCGACCGGTTCGGCGGCCGCAACATCGAGCCTGCCGGCCGAAGTTTCTAACGCCGGTATACGCATCGTGACGCCGGAATATGTGCTGATGAACCCCGACCTGACGTTTCGCCATGCCCTTGTTCGTGACGAGGGCGGCGGTCGGGAAGGGCTGACGGCCGCAGAGGTTCTTGCAACCAAAGGCAAGAAGGTCACCGTGGTCACCAGCGAGTTCGTCGTCGGCGAAGACGTCGATGCCGTGGTCAGGACGACAATCCATCAGCATCTGCTTAAAAACGGTGTGACGTTCCGCACGGGCGAGTATATCGTGGCATCTGACGGCGAAAACGTAACATTGCGCAATCAGTTCTCCGGATTGCAAACCCGGATCGATGGGGTTGATCTCATCGTCGACTGGCAGGGCAGGGTGGCCAGGGATACGCTACAGCAGGCCGCTACACAGTCCGGCGTTGAAACCCTTGTCATCGGCGATGCTCTCGCGCCCCGAACCGTAACGTTTGCCGTGGCGGAAGGAGCGAAAGCCGGCCGTGACATTTAGGGGCACGTCGGAAATGTCGCGATAACAACAGGTTCACGGAACTCTTACCGTGATTTGTTTCGTCAGGGAGCACATTTCCAATGATAATAAGTTTCAGCGCCACTTGAGGCGTCGGCAGTGGGAATTCCTCGGTTCCCATCGCCAAACGAACCTCTCCAAAGGTCGGAAATGCACCCGGAGCTCCCCCGATCCGGGTGCATTTTTTGTGACCGCGTCGGGCTAGTCAGCGGAAGTGTTGCCTTGTAACAACAGAGCTCAAGTCTGGAGTCATTTTCTTAACTTTTACCCTTGAAGCGGGCGGGCGTGATGACCAAATGTAGCCTGTGAGAGAGATGACCCTCCCCAAGCTCTCTCTCCTAATGCAACTCCTCCCCAAAGTTGCGTAAGCGCCCGTCCACCCCCTCCCGGACGGGCGCTTTTTTATTTTAAGAAGGCGTATGGGGTTAGCGGGGCTGACATGGTCGACCCTGCAATTCACTCAAGCAGGTCTTGACCGACGGCCCCGGCCTGATGTGCGCGCAGGCATAGGTATTCAAGCGCAACGGTAGCTGCCGCAAGGGAGGAAATCTCGCCGACGTCATAGGCCGGCGACACTTCGACCACGTCGGCTGCCACAAAGTTGATGTCCGTCAGCAGTCGCAGGATGGACAAGGCCTGATGGGTCGACAGACCTCCCGGAACCGGTGTGCCGGTGCCCGGTGCGAAGGCGGGATCGAGGCAATCGATATCGAATGTGAGATAGGTTTTGTGATCGCCCACCACCCGCTCTATCTCCTGGGCAACCGCCGCCGCGGTCATATCGTGAACCTGGTCGGCATACAGGATGGTCATGCCATGCCGCCGTTCGCCGTGGAATGTTGTGCGAATGCCAACCTGGATCGAGCGTTCGGGATCGATGACGCCGTCACGGATCGCATAATTGAACATGGTGCCGTGATCGATCCTGCCGCCTTCGTCGGCCTCCACATCCCGGTGCGCGTCAAACTGCACAAGCGACAGGGGCCCGTGTTTTTCGGCATGAGCGCACAAAAGCGGGTAGGTGATTGAGTGATCGCCGCCGATGGTCAACATGCCGACATCGGCATCAAGGATCTGCCTGGCGTGTGCCTCTATCGTGGTTTTGATCTCAGCCTGGATCCCGTAGTCGAAATAGCAGTCGCCATAGTCGACAACCGCAAGGGTATCGAAAGGATCGAACATCCAGGGCCAGATCGGACCCCAGGCATGGTGGGCGGAGGCCTTGCGTACGGCTTCGGGCCCGAAGCGCGTGCCCGGCCTGTTGGTGACGGCGAGATCGAATGGAATGCCTGAGACGGCGATATCCACGCCCGACAGGTCTCTGGTGTACTTGCGGCGCATGAATGACAGGGCGCCGGCAAAGGTCGATTCAATATCCGTGCCCTTTAGTTTAGTCCGTCGAAATGCCCCATCGCCCGGTATGTCATCGCCTTTCGACCAGTGATCCTGCGCCATGTTCCGACCCTAAATCAAATTGCGTTTGCTCATCAAACCCTAACCGGGTTGGGGAGGTTGCACCAGCGCCGGGTTCTGTTAGGTTTTCGGATGAACAAAAAGGGAGACTCCGAAAATGTGTGATGTTTGCGTGATGAATTCGGTCAAGGAAAAGATGTTGTCGAGGCGCGATGTTTTCCGCACGGCAGCCGGGGGTGCGGCCGCACTTGCTGTTACGGCAGGCGTCTCAGTTCCTGCAGCATTGGCGGATGGTCATGGTTCGGTGGAAGACATGACCCACGAACTGCATGAGCAATTTCCGACCTGGGGCGGCGGCCAGCAATTGTTCATGGAGCAGCAATTCACACTCAAAAAGGATGGTTTCAATCTGTTTGAAATGCGTCTCAACGAACACACGGGAACGCACATGGATGCACCGCTGCACTTTTCCGACGATGGCCAATCGGTAGCGGAAATACCCGTCGAAAATCTCGTTGTTCCCTTATGTGTCATCGACATCAAGGCTAAGGCAGCGGAGAATGCGGACGCACAAGTCACACCCGATGACATCAAGGCGTGGGTCTCCAAGAACGGGCCGATACCCGACAAGGCCTGTATCGCGATGAATTCAGGCTGGGACAAGCACGTAAATTCCGACAAGTTCCGTAATGCGGATGCCGAAAAGAAGATGCACTTCCCAGGCTTCCATATCGAAGCAACCAAGATGCTGATGGAAGGCGGCAAAGCAGTCGGCATAGCCGTGGACACACTCTCGCTCGACTTCGGAATGTCCGGCGATTTTGCAACACATTATGCCTGGTTGCCGACCAACCGTTGGGGCATAGAATGCCTCGCCAATCTGGACAAGGTCCCGGCAAAAGGCGCGACACTTGTGGTCGGTGCTCCAAAGAACCGCGGCGGCACCGGTGGCCCAGCCCGCATCTTCGCGATGGTCTGATCGTCGATTGAACCCAATGCGGTGGCCGTAGATCGGTCACCGCATTTTCAACTTACTGATCGTGCTGTTTATCGGCGTCAGTGAAGCGACGCAAAGGCGTCGGCGTAACTTGAACGTTCGGCGATGTGTTCAAGGCCAAAACCCTGGAAATCACCAAACAGCAGCCTGAGCACGTCCGGCCGCTCGGATTTAAATGCGGCATCGACTGCCAGCTGAAAGAACAGGTCACGTTGAGCGTGACTGCCGCCCATCTGCCACAAGTTACGGCGAGCCGGCATGATCAGGTCGATCACGCGCCCGAATTCCCCCCTGCAATGCGCATAGGCGGCTTCGCTCGCCGGCAAACCGGCAGCGCTGTAGCGTGCCGTGAGCGTACCTTCACCGGACGAGACGTAGTCTCTGATCCGTTGGATTGTCTCAAGGGCGTCATCGTCATAACCGGCACGGCTCAAGGCGATGACACTATGGGCGCTTGTGAACGGACTTGCATGATTGCCGATCCGGGGGCGGGCGAGGTCGGCGAGCGGTTGCCAGCGGTCTCCCACATCGACGCCCCGGAGTTCCAGGCGTCTCAGGATCGAGATATCGTTTTGCAGGTCTATGTAGAGGTCGGGAATGGCCTTCATCAGAGGCGACTCCAGATTTCGCAGGCGCTCGTCGTAAATCTGCAGGGCTGATGGATAGTCCCCGCTTTCGGCATAGAACAGAGCAAGATGCCACCACAGGTGATGGACGATGTGATTGGCGCTCTCCCAGTTTCCTGTCAGCCCTTCGATCCATTGAACACCTTCGTCCAGTCGTCCTTGCATGATGAGCACATGGGCAACCGCGTGCGCACCCCAGCAATCGCCCGGGTCACGGGCAACCGACTCCTTGCCGAATGCCTCGGCACTTTCATAGTGACCGTTTTCCTCCAGCCCGAACGACCGCAGGGCAAGGAATGCCGAATATGAGGGAATGGCCTCCGACCAATGTGCCGCGGCGCGTTCAGAGATGTCCCGCATCCAGCCGACCTCGCCGATCCAGAACAGCTCGAATTGCGATAGCCGCAAGGCCAAAAGGTCCAGCGGCGACTCTGCAGCAATGGCCTCATAGTGCGTGACGGCTTCGGTAATTCTGCCTGCCAGGCTTGCCTCAAGAGCTGCCACATAATGCTTCTCGCGGTCGGTTCGGGCAGGCTGGCTGTTTTTGGCTGCTGCGAGAGCGGCTCTTGCGGCCGGGTAATGGTCCGGGTTACGCATGCCAAACAGGAGCAAACCTTTGATGGCGTGCGGCAACCCGATGCCGGGATCGGCAGAGATGGCGGCATCCAGGTGAGCCATCGTGTCCGTGCGCCAGGTTATGAATGAGGAGGTCGCCGTACTGATCGACTGGGCTGCATCGCTTGACTCGGTCGATAATTGGTATCCCCAGATGTCCTTGCGCATTCGTGACTCCCTCGTATTATTTTTGGTACAGCACAACGCCGTCAGTTGACTGAAATAGGCGAAATTCATCGCACGCGCAATTTGCGCGGTTCGTCAGTTCAACAATTTCGGATTGAGATCCAGTGCCCGTCGCTTGTCTTTGCGGGCGAGATCGCGCCGCCCGATCTGGGTATAGGCCAGCGACCGGAAATAGTAGGTGATGGCCAGATCGGGTTTGAGAACACTCGATCTGCTGAAATCCTGAATGGCCGCTTTGAAACGGCGGAGCCTGAGCAATACGCTGCCGCGCGCGTTGTAGGCCTCGTAGTTCTGAGGCGCCAGGGCAATCGTCTTGCTGAAGTCGAAGGCGGCGCGTTTGTAGTGCCGTCGGATGCTGTAGACGACACCGCGGTTGAAAAGATACTCCGGGTTGTCGGGCTGAATTTTGATCGCATCGTTGAAGTTCTTCGTTGCATCTGCGTATTTCTTGAGCGTCGTCTGCACCAAACCCCGATAGAATAGCACTCTGTGTCGTCGCGGCGACGACGGGCCGATTGTGATGGCCTTGTTGAGGTCCAGGAGCGCGGATCTGCCGTCACCTGCTCTCAGGTGCCCTTTCCCCCGGTTGAGATAGGCCAGGACCAGGTCTTCGCCGCCAATCGAATTGGAGTCGATTAGCCTTGTGCAACCGCTGACGGCCACCACTGCGTTTTCGGCTTTGCAACTGCCCCATAAGTTTTCGGCGGGTTCGGCTTTTGCGGGACCCAGAGGTGCACCGAACAAGACTGCAATCACCAAAAATCTTGAAATTTCATTCATGTCGGAACGAGCACCCTTCTTGTGAACTTGTGAGCTTGTGACGGTCCAATCGATATGGGGACGATTTGCCGGAACAAAAGAACCATGCGCGCTTGTATTTTCGATCAAGTCCCGCCATTGATCATGCTTCAAGAATTTAGAATGGAGGCGGCGCAATGGAAGGACTGTTTACCCTCGACAATCTGGCAACCCTGGCAATGCTGACGCTGCTACAGGCGGTTCTGGGTTTCGACAACCTTCTGTATGTGTCCATCGAGTCGAAAAGAGTTGCGGCACACAGACAGGCCTACGTTCGCAGGCTCGGCATCGGCATGGCACTGGTGTTGCGGGTTGTCTTGTTGTTCGGCGTCATGAGCGCGATTCAGTATTTTCAGGAACCGTTCTTCAGCGTCAATTGGACGGGGATTCTGGAAGGGGACGTCAACGTTCATGGCTTCATCGTTCTTCTGGGCGGTGTCTTCATCATCTATACCGCCGTCAAAGAGATCTTCCATATGCTCGCTGTAGACGACCTGGGACACGGTGCCAACGGCGGCCAGCGTTCCGTGCTGTCGGCGATCGTCTGGATCACCGTTATGAATCTCGTGTTTTCATTCGACTCCATTCTGTCGGCGCTGGCCCTGACCGACGTCTTCCTCGTCATGGCAGCGGCCATCGTCATTTCGGGCATCCTCATGATTTGGATGGCCGACCATGTGGCGGAGTTCCTCAAGAAAAACCGCATGTATGAAGTCCTTGGTCTGTTCATCCTTTTCATCGTCGGCATTATGCTGCTGTCAGAGGGCGGCCACCTGTCGCATCTGAAGCTGTTCGGATTTGCAGTCGAGCCGATGGCCAAGAGCACGTTCTATTTTGTTATCGTGGTCCTTGTCCTGATCGACATCGTGCAAAGCCGGTATCGGTCGAAACTCATGCGGCAACGCGAAGCGGAACTTGCGGCCGGACGCAGCTAGCCGGGGATCAGGATCGTTCCGTCAGCGCGGTAATCTCGCTGGGTCCGTACCCTAGATCGCGAAGAATTTCACTCGAGTGCTCTCCGAGTTTGGGTGCGGCCCGTTCAGGGACTGCTGCGTTGTCCCGCAGAGGATGAGCCGCGTATGTCATGGTTTTCTCCCCCGGTGTGGAGACGTCGCTCAGACCGCCGATTTCCCGGATCAGGTCGGATGATGCAAAGTCTGGCACCGAGTTCACCGGTCCGCACGCAATGCCGGCGTTATGCAGACGTTCGAGCCAGATTGCCACGGGCTGTGTACGCAGGATTTCGTTGATCATTGTTTCCAGCAAGTCACGGTGGTCAAGCCGCCCGGCAGTGGTTTTGAAGCGTGGGTCGTCGCGTAGGTCCGTGGCGCCCAGAATGGTGCAGAGAACCGGCCAGTCGCGGTCGCCGCCAATGCCGATAACCAGTGGCCCGTCACCGGCCTCGAAGGCTTCGAATGGGGTCATGGATGGATGGCGGGATCCGATCGGCTCGGGCACATCGCCGGCGTTGAGCCATCGGGCATATGCATTTTCCAGGCATGCGATCTGACTGGCCAGCATTGAGATGTCGAGTGCCCCGGGGAAGTGGCGCTGGCTCGTGTCCCGCTCATAAAGCCTCGACAGGATGCCGATTGCGGCGAACAGGCCTGCGGCAATGTCGCCGATCGAGAAGCCAACTCTAACGCCCGGTGCGCCTTCCTGGCCGTTAATGCTCATCATGCCGCTCATCGCCTGAACGATTATGTCGAAGGCGGGCCGGTCGGCAAGGGGCCCGGTCTGCCCAAAGCCCGAAATTGAAGCGATCACGAGGTTCGGGTTGACGGAATTTAGTGTTTCGTCCGAGCACCCCAGCCGGTCACGGACACCGGGCCTGAAATTTTCCACAAATACGTCCGATCGCGCCACCAGCCTGTGCAGGGCTTCGCGACCGCCGAGTGTCTTCAAATCAAGAACGAGGCTCTTCTTGCCGCGGTTGAGACTGTCAAAGTAGAGGCTGTGGCCGTTGACGAAAGGAGGCGTTTCCCGGGCGAGTTCACCGCCTGCCGGCGGTTCGACCTTAATGACCTCCATGCCCAGACTGGCAAGCGTCCACGTGCAGAAGGGGCCCGAAAGATGTGCTGTGAGATCGACGACCCGCAGTGTGCCCATGACGCTCACGGCCGGCGTCCTCGCAAGGCGACAGTGGCCTCGCTGTCGTGATCGTAAACGGCGCGGTAGCACAAGTCTCTGGTCTCGTGATCGGCATCTCTGACACCGATGGCCTTTTTGAACGCATTCACGCGAGCTTGGGGAGCGGCCAGTGCTGCCGCGCACAGTTGCAGGGCCGTGTCCTCAAGGGCATACTCAGGAACGACCATGTCGACCAATCCCCATTCCAGGGCTTCGTTTGCGGTCAGCCGATGGCCGCCGAGCAAGAGCATCTTTGTCCGCGACGGTCCGATCAGTTCGTGAAATCGGCTGACATCCCCGGCCGAGGGAAGCACACCATTACGCAGCACCGGATAGAATGTTTGCGCCTGTTCCGCCGCAATCCGCAGATCACAGCCAAGCGAAAGGCTCAAGCCGCCACCGGCGCAGGTTCCGTTCCAGCAGGCAATCGTCAATGCCGGCAGGCTGGCAATTCTCCCCGCCAGACTGTCCCAGGTTTGATCGAATGCACGAGCCGTCTGTGAGTCCGATGTCTTGCCGCCAAGCTCGTCAAGATCCGCCCCGGCACAGAACACCCGCCCGCCGGCGCCGGTAATCAGGACAGCGCGAACGTTGCTGTCGCCGCACAACGCGTCGATGATCTCGCCGAGTTCACCAAGCATGGCGGAATTCACCGCATTGGCTTTTTCCGGTCGATTGAGCGTTATTCGGGCAAGGCCTTGCGATACAGCATTCAGGATCAGTTTTTTTGACATCGTATCCTCCCTCGGTCCCGGGCGTGTCTATCAGGTTTGCTGCGAGACATCGTGGATTCAAAGCGGCAGCTTGAGGCGTGGCCCGACGGTTTCAAAACCCGAATTCAGGTAAAAATCGAGAGTTCTCTGCCATTGCGGCAGAGGCGGCGCTCCGACCTCAAGACATGTCCAGCCGCGCACGTGGCCGTGGTCCCGAGCCGCCTGGATCAGTTGCGGCGCGATACCCTTCGAACGGAACTCCGGCGCAACGTAGAGTTCCGTTATTTCGCCAAACAGCCCGTTGGCATAGATGGCAGCGCATTCGTTCAGAACGATAACACCGACGTCGAGGTCCATGTCGGACGCTATGTAGGCCCAGGCCCTGTCAGGCAGTCCCAATACCGCGCGTGAGCGATTGCAGTAATCCTCCAAATCGTAGGACTCCGCATGGCTGGGGTCCAACTCGCACAGGAGTCTGTGAACCAGACTCCCAACGGTTGCTGTGTCATCCGAACCGGACTGTCGGATTTGCATGGCGTCCTCCGAATATAAAAGATGACGATCCTTCATCAATCGGACTAATGCAAGATCGGGGACCGTGAATTGCATGGATATGCGTGTCGATTGGTCTTCCCCGGTCTGGTGTCCTGTGTAAATCGAGCCATCGCCTGCTTCACGCCGGCAATGTCATTTCTGCAAGCAGCCATTCCCTGAATGCCAGGGCCGCCGGGTTCATGGTGCCCTCCGGCGGTGTAATCAGGTAGTAGGCTTCCTTTTGCGGGAGTTTGATGTCGAACGGCTGAGCAAGTTCGCCCGTCTCAAGAAACGGCGTTGCCACGAGATCATGCGCAAGGGCGACCCCCAGCGATCTGCGCGCCATTTCCAGAGTGACGACATAGGTGCTGGCCCGGTGAACCGGCAAAGCCCCCCGACCGCCGATGCCGGCCGCCCGAAACCAGGACTCCCAACTCTCCAGCATGCCGCTTACATCAATCAGACGATGGCCGGAAATGCTGCTGGGGCCGCTCAGAGTGTTGGCGATTTCGGGAGAGCATACCGGGTAGTAAAACTCCGACACCAGGCGTTCGCCGGGAACGCCTTCCCACATGCCGCCGCCAAACCGGATTTCAACGCTGGCATAGGGCCTGGTGTATTCCGTCGTCCAGACAGAAGTCGAAATGTTGAGAACCACCCACGGATGGTCAGCAAGGAACCTGTCGATCCGCGGTGTCAGCCACAGGACGGTGAAGGCTAGGTTGGAATGAATGTCCAGCGTCGTATCGGGATCGTTTCCAAGAAACGTCTCTGTTCCTTCGTTGAGCATCGAAAACGCCGCCTGCACTGTCGGCAGATACGTACGGGCTGAATCGGTCAGTTGCAGCGCGCGCGGGCGCCGCAGAAACAACGGGCGACCGAGAAAACTCTCAAGGCTCTTGATCTGTTGGCTGACAGCCGACTGCGTCATGCCTAGTTCGCCCGCGGCCTCCGTGAAGCTCAAATGCCGGGCAGACGCCTCAAATGCTCTCAGCCAGTTCAGGGGTGGGAGGCGATTTTCCGTCATCATAACTGATGCATTAGTCATCCTAATGAATTGGGTCAATATTTTTCGTTTGCGATTGTCGAACGCAGCACGCATTTTCGGGTTGACTTGAGTGGGAGAAGCGTCATGAGCATTGCCAACATCGCCGACACGAGGGGCACCAACCTCGACTATTACGCGGAACGCGTCGACCTGGCGGCCGCATTTCGCTGGACCGCCCGCCTTAACTGGCACGAAGCGGTTGCCAACCATTTCAGCCTTGTGGTCAGTGACGATGGGTCCAGGTTTCTCATGAATCCCAATCAGGTTCATTTCGGGCTCGTCACGGCAAGCAATCTTCTGTTGCTTGACGCCAACGATGAAGAAACCCTCGAACGGCCCGATGCCCCCGACCTGACCGCCTGGTGGCTACATAGTGCGATTCACCGCAACTGCCCCCACGCCGTCTGTGCCCTTCACGTGCATTCGAAATATGCCACCGCACTTGCCGCGTTGCAGGACAGTTCGATGCCTCCCATCGACCAGAATACCGCCCTGTTTTTCAACCGGGTGGCCCTTGATGAAGAGTTCGGCGGTATCGCCTTTGAAGAAGAAGCCGAACGCTGCTGTACTTTGCTGCGCGATCCGAAACACCGCGTGTTGCTGATGGGGAATCACGGGATCATGGTGATTGGAAGTTCGGTCGCGGATACTTTCAACCGCCTTTACTATTTCGAGAGAGCTGCGGAAACCCTTGTGACTGCCTTGTCGACCGGCAGGCCTTTGCGGGTCTTGTCCGACGAAATTGCAGAGAAAACGGCGGTTGAAGCCGAAACCTACCCCGGTCAGGCAGAGCGGCATTTCAGCGACCTGAAGACATTGCTTGATCGCGACGAGCCTGATTATCGCAGCTGAATCTCTCCGGTCTGGATTTGAGCATGACCGGTTTTGTCGCCACAAATGCGGCCTCTCCGGGGATCGATCTCGTCACCGACGATATCATCGAATGCCCTTTGCATCAGGGCCGGTTTCACATCCCGACCGGCAAGGCGAAGGGCGCCCCGGTGTGCGGCGACCTGAAGACCTATCCGGTCAAGGTCGAAAACGATAACGTCTTTATCCGGATCTGACCTCGGCCGCTGCCTCATGCGGAACTCAGGCTTGTCACCGGGTGGTGCCCGATTTATGCGAGAAGTGGGCGACGCATCCACGTCTTCCACATGCCGTGCATACCAGAACGTTCTTGAGTTGCATGTACGGAAACTCGGCGCCCAGTTGAACCGTCAACTGGTCAAGGTCAAGCTCCCGGCCACGCATGCACTCAGGACACCAGGCCCACATTTCATACGTGGTTCGAGAAATGTCGCCGATCGTCGTCAGAACAAATGGCACATTGCGCACTGGCACCTGTCTCGTCATTCTTCTCTCCCCAATTCCTGTGCCGCCCGGGCAATTGCGTCGGGAAGACACGCAAAACTGTCCTCCATGAGATCGCTGAGGCTGTCTTCAATGCGCTGCGGCCAATCTTCCTGTTCACAGATCACCCGGTACGCGTGGTCATTCGAAGCCTCGGCAAGCTCAGTCAAAGCTCTCCGTACGTCCTCAATGACCGCGACCGCGGCGCGATGGATGGCATCCTGGCGTGAAAGTTCTTCATAAGGATCCAGCGCGTTCAGTCGCGTCACGGGGCGATGAACCGTATTTCTGGCCAGGGCCGCAGCAGATCGCCGAAAAAGGCGCCTGCGCGAAAAAGCCGGGGTGGAGGGTGATCGTACGCTTCCGACCACCCTCCGGACAGGGCTGGAAGAACAAGGACGCCGTCGGACCATTAAGCGACTCCTGATTTGGAGGGTGAAAAACCCGGAAGGAACGGCCACGAGGCGCTCCCGGAGCGGACGGCAGAAACATCCGTGCCGGACCTCCGGGAGCGCTGAACCCCAGATCCCAGCGGCAGGGGAGGGAGGCGAGATCTGAGGGTGGGAAGGGCCGGTGCAATCAACGCCGGCGATCCCGGTGACAACCGAAAAATACAATTTCTGTATGTGTGGGTCAAGAGAGTCATGTAAATATTGTATAATTGAGTCGCTCGAATTCTGTGGGGAAACGTTGAACGATGGTATTGCTGGCGACACTTGGGTTGGGAGGCGCCATGTCGATCAGACGGCCAACGCCCAAACTCTACGGCGCCGGTTATCGCCCGCGTTTCACCCACATAACCGGCGCGGCCCAATCCAGGGCCTCGCCTTCCATGTCGGGAAACGAAACGTTGTAGGACCGCAGTCGAAAGCGTCCGGGCCGATCGCCCCTGAGCAGGAACTTGATGTAACAGCGCCCATCCACGGTTCTGACCACGCAGTCGCGATTGAGAGCTGCAGACAGATCCGTACCGCCTTGCCGGGAACAGATCAGAACATCGCCGTTCCTGTACACTGGCGCCATGGACTCTCCGCGAACCATGATCGCAATCGGATCGGCATCGCCCAGGGAAAGCTCCACCGGTTCCATCCCGTCACCCTGGGCGTAATCATCGACCGGAATCCATTCATCGCCACCTGACGCATAACCAACAACCGGCACCAGGTTCGCGGAAGTTTCATCATAGACGAAGGACGCCTCGTCAACACCGGCAAGCCCCGCCATTGCGGAAAGGTACTTACGCTCGGGCGGGCTTACAGCCCGTTCCCAGCGGCTGACAGTCGGCTGTTCCACACCAAATCGTGTTGCGAATTGCCCCTGAGTCTCTCCTAGAGCCTCCCGAACCCTGCGGATGTTGTCCGCTAATGTAACATTTCTCTCCAGCATGGAATCGGTTATCGCATGGAAAAACGACTCTGTCTATACAAAAAATGTATTAATGGTATTGCAGATATATACAGTAGATGTATTATTTGGAATATTTCGATTTCATGTCGGACGATAGGACCGTCGAAGCAAACCCAGAGCTGAATTTTGGTCGCCGAAGAGTTTGGACATTCGCGCGTGCAGCCGTTGCAGGGCGGTGGTCGGGGCTATTGCTGACGCTGATTCAGGAAATGAAAGGATTGCCGTAAATGACTGTAACACCCCAGGATCTCACTGACAGGTGCTTTCGAACGAGAAGCCCATGGTCGCAAGAAGAGGCCTGCCGCGCCGCTGCCATGTGGAAAGCGGGCGCGACGGCGGTACAAATTGCAGATCAACTTGGCAAGACGCGAAATGCAGTTCTTGGAAAAATTGGCCGACTCGGATTGGCGCGGACTACCAACGGACAGGCACGCCGTCCCCGCGCAGGAAAGGTTTCGAACCGATTGCGCCGGGGGTATCAGTCCCGTGGTGGTGCACACGGTTGGACGCCTGAGCGCGATTCCAGGCTCGAGTCTCTCTGGCATGAAGATCTGTCATGTGACGAAATTGCCGTGCGTCTTGCCACTACAGAAAGTGCAGTCGAGATCCGGCTGACGCAACGCGGCCTGATGGAGCCCGAATGCCCTGAAGCCTTCACGGGCAGGGAGTGGTTCGCCAGAAACGAGGCCCGGTTTCGAGCGGCAATGAACCGGGCGGTAAAGCGCGGGGATATTGCCCTGCCGGCCGACGAGGTGCCGTCGTGACAGCGCGAAGGCGAAGATCTGCAGGGAAATCGGCAAGCCGCCGGCAAAGACAGGTTTCCCTTGCACCGGTCCGGTTCGGACAGTGTGTCGCTCCCACTGCCGAACGCTTGAAGAGGGCCGCCGGGGAGGTCGAACTCACAAATGTTGAGGTTGACGGCAGCGGGACTGCAGCCTGTGTACACCGGGTCACCGACCATGGCCCGTTGGAGCGCATGAAACGCCGTCGAACGTTAAGCGCACGCCAGGCAACTGCCGGTGAACGGTTTCAGAAGGACTGGTGGTTCTCCGGGCAGGGACAGCGAACCACGGCGTCGTATTCGGACACTCCCAGAGTTGCGTCCGATCGTGGCGGAATGGCAATCACCGAAGTCCAGGCTCATGTCCGACAGCGGTTGCGTGCCGCGTGCGCCGTTCTGGGCAATCCGCTGTGCACCATAATAATTGCTATCCTCATTGACGAACTCGATCTCGTCGACGCCGGACGAAAGCACTTTGGCCGCAGGGATGCATCTCAGGCCCGTGCGTCGGCGACCGACATACTGAAGGTCGGGCTGGATACGCTCGCAGACCACTATGGTTTGTGAGCCTCAAGGGTCAATTCAGATGAGGGCACCTGTCCACGTCCACGGTTCAGTTGTGCGTGCCGGTGTTTGTGCGGGCGTTCGAGGTGGTTTTATCGTATTGAAGGCCCGGGCAGACTACGTTAAGCATCAGCCTGGTTTGAGGGCGCCACTCCTCTCTTTATCGCAACGGTCGACATCTTGATCTTTTTCCTTATCTTTCATAGACGGTCAGTTAGGATTTGCGGCCTTTGTCCCGGCATGTTGACGTGCGGCTCTTGTGCCAGACGCCTCGGGTCCAGAGCGTAGGAACATCGAAGAAGTTATGGACGACCAACAATTCATTTTGCTCATGGTTGCTCTTGTGGCGCTGATCTTCGTTTTGTGGTCGGTCATCGGCGGGTCGCGCTCAAAGCCATCGAAAATCTCCCGCAAGGCCCGGAAAGCAGCCGAGAAGGCGGCAAAAGCGAAACTGGTTGAGGAAGAAGCACCTGCGAGCGAACCGCTGCCTGCCAACGAAGACGATGTCTACACCGATGCCGCCTCCCGGGTTCGGCGGCAACTCGAAGAAGCCGCTTTGGAGGCACAGGCTGTTCATGAGCGCAAGGCCGTGGAAGTCGACGAAAAACTCGACCGCGCCCGTCACTATGTTCAGGAAAGCGGGGTCGGCGAGGG
The DNA here is from genome assembly GCA_021775805.1 of Alphaproteobacteria bacterium. Classification (GTDB taxonomy): domain Bacteria; phylum Pseudomonadota; class Alphaproteobacteria; order Rhizobiales; family JAJFHC01; genus JAJFHC01. The sequence continues at coordinate 176,140 of JAJFHD010000090.1, forward strand.
CGCTGCAATCCTGCTGGAGATAATGTGGAACTGGCCGGACATGACGCAGCGTGGCGAGTGGGCGAGACCTGCCGGGATGCATGAGCTTGAATTTGACGAGGCGGCAAATCAGGACGAAACCTCCGATAGCCTCAAACTTTTGACATGGCGATGGATGGGCCGGACGTACGTATTGCGTCTTGATCCCGTCAACCGGTCGATTGTCCAGGCCGAAGAAGCCGGACTTCTGTCGTTGCAGGTGGACGGCCAGGACGTCATGGGCCTTGATGTGGAGCCCGACGGCAATGGCCTGCCAAATGTGTGGACGGTTGTCGATGTGGACGCTCTCAAGTCCGGTGACTGGATGCCGGATTTTGTCGAGTTTGCCGGCAGATTGAAGATTGCAGATGACGAGAAACGCCGCCAGATGGGTTTTGAGCGTAACATGACAAAGGCTGAACGGATCGAATTCGACGATCCGGTTCCCGAATGAAAATGGCGTCTTGTCTGGTTGCACTTCCGTAAAGTTTGATCGAGATCAAAGCATGTCGGCTGTGCTCTGGCTATGAGCGGGTTTTCCAACAGGGAGGACCAGATCATGTCAACTGCAAACGTATACTATCTTTGCCTGGTAATTTCGGCAGCGGTCATATTCATGGGCGTGCTGGCGCATGTCTCGAGAAAGTCTAGAAACCCCTGATCGTTCTTGCGGTTGTTGCCGGGTGACAGGAATTCGACCGATGCTGCCCGGTTTTAGGAAGCCCGGGCAGTCTTGTGCTCGCGATAGAACACGTAGGTGCCCGACCCGACGATTACCATCACGCCAAACCAGGTTGTCAGATCAGGAAATTCGTCAAAAATGAACAGGCCGAGAAACGTGGCGGAGATGATCTCCAGATATTGAAACGGCGCAAGAATGGCCCCTTCAGCCCGCCTGAAGGCATGGACCACGAGCAGATGACCGGTGGTCGCAACGACGCCGACGCCTGCAAGCAGCAGCCATTCGAAGGCTGTCGGCCAGACCGGGTCAAGCACATCGACCCCGGCGAGCGACCCGGCAAGCAGTGCAACGCTCATGATCAACCCGCCGAACACACCGGTCACGAGTTGCAGCGGCACGGCACCCTCCTTCTGCGCCATGCTGCGAGTCAGCAGAAGGTAGCTGGCGAAAGCGAAAGCCGCACCGAGCGGAAAAATCGCCGGCAACCCGAAGTTTTCGTAACTGGGTCGGATAACGATCAGCGCGCCGATAAAACCGACGCCTACCGCAGTCAGTCGCCGCCAACCGATCGGTTCCTTCAGAAACACCACACAGAGCAAAGTCAGGATAAGCGGTTCGACGAAGAATATGGCGATGGTTTCCGCAAGCGGCATTGTCTTGAGTGCCGAGAAGAAAAGCAGTGTCGCCAGGGCAATCAGGCATCCACGGGCGGCATGGACCAGATAGCGCGGACGCTTGAGCGGTCGTTTGCCGAGCAGGAAGAACGGCAGAAGAAAGAGTGTCTGGAACAGGAACCGGCTCCAGGATATCTGGCCCGACGGGATCGTCGCACTCAGGGTCTTGGCAAGCGCATCGATGCAAGGCAGCCACAGCATCGCGGCAATCATCAGGACCATCGCCCTCGTGGTATCCTCTCCGGCGTTTGACGAATGTGGGGTGTCGGGAGCAGCCATGGTGTCAACGTCGCTTCTGGTCTTGAAAAGAGCAAGCGAAGAATTGCCGATTCACCGCGTTACCGGAGTGCTGGATCGGAATCTCGTATCGGTTTGCCGGCTCTGTTTATTGCAGTCCATACCCGTTCTGGCGTCATTGGCATGTCGATATGATTCACGCCAAGCGGAGTCAGGGCATTGATGACGGCATTGACAACCGGGGCCAGCCCACCGATGCAACCCAGTTCGCCGGCCCCTTTGACACCAAGGGGATTGATCTTGCAGGCAATGCCGCGGAACTCGGGCTCATAGTGCGGAAAATTGTCGGCCCGGGGCAGGCAATAGTCCATCAGGGAGCCCGACTGCAACTGGCCGGTCTCCGGTTCGAAGACGGTGTGCTCCAGAAGCGCCTGTCCCAGCGACTGCGCGACGCCGCCGGCAATCTGGCCGCCGGCTATGACCGGATTGATGACCGTGCCGATGTCGTCAACGGTTGTAAGGCGCAGTAGATCCACATGCCCGGTCTCGGGGTCGACCTCGACTTCGGCCACATAACACCCATTGGGGTAGGATGTGTAGGGTCCTGTGAAAACACAACCGGTTTCAAGGGAGTTGTCGACGTCATCGGGTAGATCCGTCATGTCGGCAGCCTGGGTCGCCAATGCAAAGAGATCTATCTTCCTGTCAGTCCCTGTGACGCAGAAGAAGCCTGCCTCATAATTGATGTCGGCCGGTGAGGCTTCAAGAGCAAACGATGCCAGCGTCCTGCCATGATCGACAAGTTGGACAGCGGCCCGGGCCATGTTGACGGCTGCAATCGGCAATGCCGAAGAACCACCCGTGCCCGCGCCGGTTTCGAGTTCGGCGGTATCGCCTTGATGGATGTCGATGGCCTCCATCGGGATATCCAGCCGATCTGCGACAATTTGGGCAAACACGGTTTCATGGCCCTGGCCGCCGGTCTGGGTTCCCGTTCTCACGGTTACAACCCGGCGCGCGCCGTCGACGTCGATCCTGGTCAGTTCATCCGTGAAGGCACCGGTTGCATGGATATGGAGACCGATGCCAATGCCCGCCAGCTTGCCTCGAGCCACGGCGAAGGTGCGTCTGTTGGCAAACCCGTTCCAGTCCGCCCGGCTCAAGGCCCGGTCCATGACCGCTTGAAAATCGCCGCTGTCGATGATTTCCCCAAGTGGATTCTCGTAAGGCAAATCGGTTGATTGGATAAGGTTCTGTCTTCGCAGCACAATAGAATCGTGCCGGCGCTCTGCGGCAACTTTCTCGATTAGCCGTTCCAGAGCATAGACCATTTCCGGTTTGCCGGCGCCTCGATAGGCCTCTACAGGCGGGGTATTGGTGAATACCCCTCTGACCCGCACATGGATCGCCGGTATCCTGTAGGTATGACCCAGCGCACGGGTCCCGCTGACGGTGGCCACGGCGGTCGTAAAGGTCGTGAAATAGGCACCAAGGTCGGCAAGGGCGTCCATGCGAAGCCCGGTGAAATTCCCGTCGGCGTCGAGCGCCAATTCTATGGTGTTGCTCTGGGCACGACCATGCACATCGCAGAGAAAGGATTCTGTCCTGTCCGCGATCCATTTGACCGGGCGTCCAGTAAGCTTTGCGCCCAGCAACACAAGAACAAGCTCCGGATAGGCCTGAAACTTCATGCCGAAGGCACCACCCACATCTCCCGTTACAACACGAATGTTTTCCAGGGGAACATCAAATATTTCCTCGGCGAGAATGTTTCTGATGAGATGGACACCCTGGGTGGGCGCATGCAGGCAGAAGCGACCGTCATTGCGGTCAAAAAGGCCGATGGCGCCTCTGGTTTCCATCGGATTGATGATTACGCGATTGTTCTCCACGGTCAGGGACGCCACACTGGCTGCCGAGTCGAAAGCGGATGCGACGGCTTCCGCGTCTCCATTCTGCCAGGTGTAACCGATGTTTCCCGGAGCTGGCTCGTGTATCGGCGTGGCACTGCTGTGAAGACCGGTGTTCAGGTCTGCGGCGACCGGTAGCTCTTGGTAGTCTACATCAACCGCTTCAGCAGCATCACGCGCATGAGATTTTGTATCGGCAATTACAGCCGCCACGATCTCGCCAATGTGTCTGACACGCGATGCGGCGATGATGGGACGGACCACATTGCGCTGGCCCGGGATGGTCGTGTGACAGCCGAGCGGTCTGAGCCCCGCAGTCTCGATCTCCTTTGCGGTGAGAACCGATCGAACACCCGGCATTGAACAGGCTTGCGATACCTCGACGGCGCCAATTGTCGCGTGCGCAAACGGGGATCGAACGAGAACCATATGTCCCTGATCGGCAAAAGAAAGATCATCGATGTACGATCCGCCGCCGCGAACCAACCGGTCATCCTCACGTCGCGAAACGGAGGATCCAACCAATCCGTGTTGTGTATCGTCCAATTCAGTCATCCTCTTGAAGTTTTCGCGAGTCCAGCAACCTGTGCGGTTGAAGACCGTGACCGGAAAAATCGACGGGTCTTTCAATGGCCAAAATTTGCGTCTATTAGGCGGCGAATTCTGATCGAAAACAGACTACATGTATGTATGGGGTTATAGGCCGAACGATCGGACGACGCTATGACTCCCATTGTTGCCCCAATTTGGCTATGATTGCGTGGTCAACCGTTGCAGGAACTGGGGCTAAATTGTGAGGTAATGAGTGGCAGGGGTTGCTGCAGGCAGGTGTGGTGCGGGCGCCGCGATCAAGACATTGATCGCCGGTGTCTTTTTCACGTTTGTCGTAAGCACCCTTTACCCCAGTTCTTCTGCGGCTCAATCGACGCCGGGTACTGAATGCAAGGCGAGGGATATTCCGACCTTCAAAGTCGACGGTGCACCGGTTCCCGGGCGCGGTTGGTGTGTCAAACCGGCCATAAGCGCACGCAGACTGGCCGAGCACGCTGGGGACGTAAGCGCCGTTGCCTGTGTGTCGGCGACACACTGTATCGTGGCCTCCGACGAAACCCGTTTTGTTGAGGTCGTGCGCCTCGACCGTAACGCCCACACCATAACGCCTATACGTTTTGTCTATCTTGAGGATACGGATGTCAGCAAGAAGGGGAACGATAAGAAAAAGCCGAAGGAACTGGATATCGAGGGCGCAGCGGTTGTCGATAACAACATTGCATTGACTGGCTCTCACGGGCTTTCGCGAAAGGGTAACGATCAGTCGGAACGATTTGGCGTTTTTCTGGTCGACTTTGAAGAAGGCGGACTGAGTGTCTGGCCGACCCAGCGCAGGAAAGACGATGAAGCCAGACCGGTTGCGGCCGGTGTCCGCGCGCTTGACAACGGCCCCAAGGGAATGGTCCACCGCCTGTTCAAGCATCTGGCCAGGCAGGCACCGGAGGTTTTCCGGGATAGTTGGACCCGATGCCTGCAGAACAACGGGTTCAACATCGAGGGGCTTGCAAGCCACAACAACCGGATGTTCTTCGGATTGAGAAGTCCCGTCGATGGTGATGCCGCTTTCGTGATTTCGGAGAACACAGAGGCATACCTGAAAGGTGAAATCCAGTCCCCGGAATTGCATATGTTGAAGTTGGAAACCGGTGCAGGCATTCGCGCGCTTGAACCGTTCGGCCAGGGTTTTCTGGTTCTCTCAGGCACATCACAGGCAAAAGCAGCAGAAAAAGGAGATTGCGCGGAATTCAAGCAGGGTGAAGGTGTCGTATCGGCATTGTGGTATTGGGGCGGCCCCGGCGCTGAAAGCGAAGTTCGGAAGATTGGCGAATTTACGAAGAAATCCCTGACGCCGGAAGCGATGACGGTATTTCGGCACAATCGGAGCGAAGCCGAAGTTGAAGTTCTTTTCTTCTTCGACGGCGAGGCAAACGGCGGGCCGGTCAGTTATCGCATTCCTGTAGAATGACGATTACGGCGGACACTTCGGCACAAGTCCGTAAGGCGTCAGAAGTCAGTTGCTGACTTTGTTTCCGGTCCGCAGGACCATGACGTTTCCGGCAAGCGTCAAGGCGACACCGGCGAGTGCCGCAAGGTTCCAGTGATATCCCTCAAACACTGTGGAAAGCGACAGGGCAACGATTGGAAACAGGACCGTCGCGTAGGCTGCACGTTCGGCGCCGATCCGTGCGATGAGCGCGAAATAGCAGGCAAAGGCCAACACCGAGCCGAATACTGCGAGATACAACAGCGAACTCACATAGGCAAACGACGGGTCGAAATTCACGGCGCCGCCCTTGATAACCATTATTGTGAACAACAAGAGTGTGCCGTAGGCCATCGCCCACGCCGTACCGCCGCGCACCGAAAGTCCCGCAGCCTGATTTCTCCCGGCAACAATGCCGCCCAAAGAAAAGCATAGTGTTCCACCGAGACAGAGCAGCAGTCCGAAACCGGATCCTGAACCGAAACTGAAAGAAGAGAGCTCCGTCCAAAAGATTGCACCGATACCGGTAATGCCAAGAATTGTACCCGCTATGAGCCGGGTGTCGGGAACACGACGAAGAAACAGCGAGTTGAAAACCGTCGTCAGGATTGAACTGGTTGAGAATATCACAGCGATAAGACCGGTCGTGAGCAGGTTTGTCGCCTGATAGAACAGAAAGAAGTTCATCGAGAAAATCAGAATACCCTGGAGTGCGATAAAAAGGTGATCGCGCGGGCTGAATCTGAGGGGCAATCGCAACACCCAGGCCCACAAGAACATGCAGGCGGAGGCTATCGCAAACCTATAGGCAACCGAGAGTTCCGGCTCAACAATGCCGATCTGAAATTTGATCATGATCCACGTGGAGCCCCAGATCACGACGACGAGGAGGTAAAGGAGAAGATTCGGCAAGGCGGGATGTCCGGTGTCTGAGGGAGGTCGCCGTCGGTCAGACCTAAGATCCCCTAGCACCGCGACGGTTACATCACAACGGCAACCTTACGATCCGTTCCGCGACCCATTTGGCCTGAGGCGGCACACGGCAACCGATGCGGCCCTGCCTTTGACGTCAAACGACCCAACGTCCTCAAAAAGAAAGCCGCTGTCCAAATTATCGGTACCGTTTCTGACCCGGTTGGCGGTGTCCTCGCTGGCAAGGGCAATGACAGATCCACCATCGTCAAAACTTCTGCAAAGCGACTCGATGCGGCTGCAGGTGTTCACCGTATCCCCGATTACAGTGTAGTTCATTCGTGAGCGGGCACCGATGTTTCCGACAAGAAGAGGGCCTGTGTGCAGCGCGATCTTGGTCCTGAGTTTAGGAAACCGGCTGTGCCGGTGTGAGGCGTCCTCAAGCGCTTGCCCGATACGCAAGGCCGCTCGGCAGGCGCGCGCCGCATGATCGGGCTGATCTTCGGGGGCACCCCAAAAGGCCATGACGGCGTCGCCGATATATTTGTCCAGTGTGCCGCCTTCGGCTTCGATGCAGGTCCCTAGAATTTCAAAATAGTCATTGAGCATTTCTGCAACGTCACCCGGCGTCATAGATTCCGTGATCGCGGTGAATCCCACGATATCGGTGAACATAACGGTGAGTTCGACTTCCCGGGAATCGATCGTCGGTGCGCCCTGATCGGCGATCAGGCGTTTCACCAGCGTCTTGGGGACATATGTCTCGAACCATTTCAAGCCTTCGACCATCCGATTGAAGGCGACCGACTGTTCGTCGAGTTCCCTGATACGTGATCTTGGCAGGGGTTTGATGGTGTCAAGCTCCAGCCGTCCGACACGCTCCGCCGCATCTGCCAGAATTTGAATCGGCCGGGCAATTCTGCGGGCGAGGAAAATTGCGCACACAATTGCGAGCACCAAGACACCGACACCGGCAATCAAAGATCCGAAGAGCCGTTTGACCTGATCGTCAAGGTCATCCAAAGGTGCATAGATCCCGATGTGCCAGGGCACGTCGCCAAACGACGAGTTGGTTCTGGAAAGCGCCAGAAAGGACGTCCCGTCCACATCGAGTTCGCGAATTTCCGCGCCCTTGATTTTGGGATCCTTGATCGATGGAGTATCGCGAAATGCGTGAATGACGGGGTCCTTAATGGTCTTGATCGCCGGCAGGAACGACACAATCCCGGTCGCCGCAGTATGACTTTTCTGTGCCAATTCCGGGTGGGCGAGGACGTAATGGTCGCCGTACAGAATGAACGCCGTCATTTCAAGTTCCCGTCCCAGAACCTGTAAGTTCGACGAAAATTCGGACACCGTAACACCGGTTGAGATGACCCCCCAGTACTCACCGTTGTAAAAAAGAGGCGCTCCTGCGTTGATATAGATGTTGCCATCCGTGCCGCCAGGCTGCCCCCATCGGGCTTTGCCGCCCAGACGCGTCGCATTGACCATGCGAATAAGACCAGGTTTTTTGACAATATTGCCCTGGGAGATGGCAAGGTTACCGTCCGGTTGCCTCAGGACAAGAGTCTCCCGCAGGTTTTTGTCCCAAAGCACGATCCCGGCGATTTGCGGTGCGGCGGCAATCGACCCTTGCAGGGCACCAAGCAAACGGTCATGGTTGCCAGGGTCAAGGTCACCACTGGCAACAAGTTTTGCGATGTACACCGAGATGTTCATGGCCGGCATAATGTGATCGCGAACCTCGTCTTCAACCGACTCGATCAACAGTGATGTGCTCAGTTGCAGCAGTTCAAAAGTGTTACGATAGGCGGCCTTCCCCGACAGTACGAGCGTCAAACCGGTGGAAAGAAAGACTATTCCACCGATGGCGATTACCAGCAGCACCGTAATCCGCATGCAGCGACCCGGACGTGCATTTTGAGCCATTTGTGGTCCGCGCCTGAGTATTGAAAGGGACCACCACAATATGGGGATTCAGGGCAGAACTGAAAGGCAGAATTTCAGTCTCGGCCGGGTAACGTTGAATTTGTCATCCGGTCTGTTTTGGGCACTATGTGCAGCAGGATTGTCAGTATGACGAGCGTTCTTACCGTGAGGCCCTGCAAATGGAGTGAAAGAGACGCTGGGCTGACGGACAATGTCAGGCGGATGAAGTCCCGCAACGAGGGCGGCCAACCAATGACCAGTTGGTGCGGCAGGCCTTCGATGATGAACTGGAAATAGAGATAAAAGAACTGAGGGGCCAGATACAAGGCGAGGTATGCCAGCGCAATTGTGCCCGCCACGTCCATGGCAAGCGTCAGGAGTCTCCCGCGTTTCCAGTGGCGGCTCCTGAATGAAAGGAGGGTTCTCGTCTTCAACACGCACAGGAGCAGTAGAGCCGTCGTGAGAACGGCTGTGAGCAGGATCAAGCCAATTCGTCCGTTGGTATCGAGGGTAAAGAATGAGTCTCCTGAATATCCCGATCCAAGCCCGCGCACGATCACCGGCGGAACAAGCGATCCGATGACTATAGAAACAAGACAAAGGAAAGCCGTTCGTACAACCGTTTGCATGACGCAGTTTCTCACATAACGGGCCGGGGTCCAAAAGCCGCGGCGTGAAAGTTTCTTCCGACTGCCCTATATGAGCATATGGATTGTTCAGAACAGGTGGGAAGATCGTGACCGCAGAGGATGACTTCGAGCATCGCCGGGCAGCCGCGCGCAGTGCCGTACAGGACATTATGACATCAGCGGCCGGAAACGAGCCGCCGGGTTCTACCTGGTTCGACCAGGTTTACCGTCGTGCAGGCGATGATCCGGCAGGTGTACCTTGGGCGGATTTGGCACCGAAGGAGCGATTGCTGGAATGGCTGTCAGGGCATCCGGGTGCCGGTCTCAAGGCCATCGACATCGCCTGTGGCCTTGGCGATAACGCCGAAGCCATGGCCCAAGCTGGATATGACACCGCGGCCTTTGACCTTGTTGGCGACGCGATAGATTGGGCCAGGCGACGGTTTCCGGACACGGCTGTTCAGTACGGCGTTCACGATCTCTTCGATCTGCCCGAGCAGTGGCAGGGCGGATTTGATCTCGTACATGAGTGCTACACCCTGCAGGCGCTTCAGGCGGAAGCGCGAGAAGCAGGGTTTGCGGCGATTGCCAATCTTGTCCGCAACGGCGGGACCTTGCTGATGATCACGCGCGTTGCGGCAGAGGGGATGAATCTGGACGGTCCGCCATGGCCATTGACACCAACCGAGATTGCCAGAATTGACGATCTCGGATTTGAGCGCATTTCGGAGCAATCCTATGAAACCGAGCGCCACGGCAAGATTGTTCCCCACAAGATGATTTCGTTTAGGAAAGGCTAACCACAAGGATCGGGTGGCGTTTCCAGAGACACTGGGATCATCTGGCGGTCGTATCCTGCAGCAGAAGGTAGACCGCAGATGTCAGCAATCAGAATTCACGCCATGCCGACCGAAACCGCCGAAGCATTTCGCAGTGGTGCGTTGGACGCCAACGGCCAGCGCCCCGAAGAGCATGTTTCGAACGGGCCCGGCAATCCATGCCGCCATTGCCTGGATTTCATCGCGCCGGGTGAACCTATGCTGGTTCTGGCTTATCGGCCCTTCCCACAACCGCAGCCCTATGCGGAAATTGGCCCCATTTTCCTTCACAGGAAGGCCTGCATGCGATTTGAAAACGCGGAACACATACCTGAGGTGCTTTCCAGTTCGCCGACCTACATGATCCGAGGGTATGGGCACGATGACCGCATTATCTATGGTTCGGGCCAGGTCGTGGCATCAAAGGATATTGAAGAGGCGGCACGCCGCTTGTTCGAGGATACCGATATTGTCTATGCGCACGTACGGTCGGCGTCCAACAACTGCTTCCAATGCCGCATCGATGCCCGCTAAGGGGCGGGGCGTGCCGACACAGGCCAACACCCGCAGACCCTAGGCCGTATCCGGTCTAGTTGGCCAAAGGGCGTATGTATTTGCGAAAAACCCAGCCGACCCGGCATGGTCCGGTATAGGGCCTGGCGCTCGGCCACGGCGTAAAGACGCCGCAATCGGTGTCGCCCGGAGTGTACACCACGCCCAGCCATTTACCGACTTCATCGCACAGATAGACGATATCGTCTGTGTGGAGTTCATCCAGCTTGGTGTATTTCGCCGATGGGCCTGACCTGACCGCCAAGAAATTGTCGCCTTGGGGGTTCAAGCCGCGCACGCTGCCGGTGCCGCTGCACGCGTCCACGTCCGCGCGCCCGCCGACGATGACCGGTCTGTCGAGGAATGTTTGTGCCGAAGCTGCAGCACACGACAGACACGATGAAACCAAGGCAAATACAAATCTTAACACGAACGCATTGAACCGCATGGCCAACTCCCCATTTTGCGTCAATCTTGCCGTCTGGGGTCGAAAAGTACAAGTTTCTCGAACTGAACGACCGAAGTATCAAGGGGCGACGGTTTTCCATCGCGGCATTACTGCGTAGAGTCTTGAAGTTCGAGACAAATCACGGTGTGCGTGCCTTAATGCTGTCTTGCCTGTCGATTTCGGATGGGACAGCATGCGATAGTCATTTCTTGGAGTTGAGTCAGTTGAAGCATACACAGGGTATTTCGTGCGCCTTGGACCTGGAGAGTGACGGTAAGCGTTTTGGTAGTTTGGACCTTTCACACTCCGACAATGAAAACGCCTTTGCAACAATCCCAATCCCGATCGTCGTCATTGCAAACGGACCTGGTCCGACAGTTCTTCTGACCGCCGGCAATCACGGCAATGAATACGAAGGTCAGGTCATTCTGCGGCGGTTGATCCTGGAGACTGAACCCGACGACATTACCGGCCGTCTGATTATCCTGCCGGCGCTAAACTATCCGGCCGTGATCGACGATGCCCGTGTCTCGCCACTTGATGGCGGCAACCTCAACCGGTGCTTTCCGGGAGCTGACGATGCCGGCCCGACCTCGGCCATTGCCGGTTTCGTGACACAGGCGTTGCTGCCGCTGTGCGATGCCGGCATCGACTTTCATTCCGGCGGTGACAGTGCCGACTACCTGGCTTGCGCATTCCTGTGCACGTGCCGCGACAGAACGGTTTTTGCCAGAAGCCTCGAACTGGCCGAGGCCTTCGGCGCGCCTTACACCTTTGTTGTCCACGGCGAGGAAGCGCCCTCGGGTTTCGATCCGACAGCGCAATCGCTTGGTGTCCCGTTTATCTCGAACGAATTGTCGGGAGGAGCAGGGGTCGACCGGTTAGCAACACGGATTGGCCACAAAGGTTTGAACAATGCGCTCGTCCATCTTGGTTTGTTGCCGGCGGAGAGAAAGCAGGAAAGCGGCACGACAACCTTTCTGGATGCCATGACCGGAAGCTCGCTCGTGTCATCCCCGATCACCGGAATTTGCGAAACGGCGGTTGACTTGGGTGAATACGTGCAGGCTGGCACGGTCGCGGCACGCATTTACTCGCTTGAGGAGGTCGACCGTCCACCTGTGGAACTGAAGTTCGAGGCTGAAGGTATTGCGGTTGTGCGCCGGTTGCCGGCACGAGTTGTGCGGGGCAGCCACATTTATATAGTCGCCACGGAAATTGGACGAGACGAAGTCCTTAACAGCGTTGGCGTGCCATGAAATGAACCGGCAATTTCCATCATTGATCCTGTTGTTTCTCGTTTTTCTCGTCCTGGGTACAACCTTGGTCTGGCAGGGAAATGCCCATGCCAAAATTCTGGAAGTGACCCTCGACCAGACAACCAAAGGCGGGACGGCGGTGGCCCGGAGTGGCCAGATTGCCGTCAGGCTTTACTACGAAATCAAGACCGGAGCGGAGCTTGGATGGGAAAACGAGGAAGCCAGGATCCGTGTTCCCATGATCGAAGTCCGGCGTCTCAACCGGCGTGTCATGATCATGCAAGGGGAAGTGTCGGGTTTTGCCTGGCCGACGGCGACCGCTCAGATCCTGGAGCTTGATCCCGGCAATCCCTATCCGGAGGTGCTGCTGTCCACCTATTCCGGCGGCGCGCATTGTTGCACTGTAATTCGGGTGGCTTCAGCCTCGCCCGAAGGCAGCCGCTGGTACCGCCTGGAAGCTGGTCCGTTTGACGGCGACCGGGCAACGGTCAGCGATGAGGACGGTGACGGAGTTTATGAGTTCTCCAGTCCGGACCAGCGATTTCATTATCAATTCTCTTCCTATGCCGGCAGTTACCCGCCCATGAGAATTCAGCAGGTGCGCGGCAGAAAGCTGGTGGACGTGTCCTCCGAACCGGCTTTTCAATCTGTCCATCGCAATCATCTGAACGCCCTGCTGCCAATCGAGGAAACCATCAAAACAGCCAGCGAACCCAACGGCATACTCGCTGGATACACGGCAACCAGAGCCCGGCTCGGAGAATTCGAGGAGGCGTGGCGAACACTGCTCGCGCTCTACGATCGAAAATCGGAATGGGGACTGAGATACTGTTCCGGTGGCTATGATGCCGGTTCAACCTGTTTGAAGTGGTCGGAGTATCCGGGCTATCCAACGGCGTTGCTGGCATTTCTGAGAAAGACCGGCTACGTCGACCCCGAATAGGGTCATCTGATAGGCAGAGATTTGCCCCGGAAGTTGCCAATGTCCTGCCAATTTGACCGACTGCCTTACAGGCCTCTTAACGTTTCGCGGCTAGGCTGTGAGACATGTAATCGGGTTTGTGTAGCAGTGAAAGACCGAGAGTATGGCAGGGTGGCAACGCGGATCGTGGATTTGGCTTCTGTTGGCGGTGATGATGTATCCGGCAGTTGCATTTGCGGATCAGACTAATACCGCCGGTTGCGACCTGTTTGTCGACGAAACGCTCGTTTTTACCATTCACGATGGCCTGGCGCTGGCTGACGTCACAATCAACTACCGCCTGCTCGACGATGATGCGCTGTCGCTCGATGTCGAGCCTTCCGGCTCATGCCGGGATCAGAGTGATATCCCTGTGTTGTTTACACCCAACCATCGTCCTCAGATCCTGGGGTAGTGATGCCCAAGACCAGATACGGTCTAGCGGTAAGCTGAACCTGCAGGTCGTTTCTGGCCGCTAAGGGCTTGCCACATTGGCGGGACGGCAACAGCCAACGTGAAAATAAGCATCGCGACGTAGAGCGGGAAGTCGTACCAGCGAAGATAACGCCGCCGAACTCTATGGAAAGTGCGCAGGCCGGAACGACACTCGTCAAGAGTTAACCGCGCAACCGTGACAACGCGTTGGCCTGACGCCACTCCTTCAAGACACGCCATCCTGCCAAACTGCGTGCCTTTCTGCCTGGCGAGGTCGTAGACGAAGGGTAAACCGCCAAAGGCGTGAACCATCACAGCACCGGGTTCGACCAGAAACTTGATGCCGGCTTCCAAGTTCCTGTTGTTGCGGTAGTGTTGAACCACAAATGGCGTTTCATCCATTGGTGGATGAGACCGGGAGAGGAACTTGCGTCTGAACACGGCACCGTTCGGCGAGAAGTGTTCGCATGGCCCGAGCGAGCCGGTATCCATGTAAGCCCGGTCGATGAGCGTCATGACCCGTTTCAGGCTCGTTGGCGGCTCGTAGACCGTGAGACCGCTGACAACATCGTACTCATCATGGTTGTCTATTGCGCTGACCAACAAGCGCAGCCAACTCTTGGCTGGAATTGCGTCGGCTTCGGTAATCGCAATCAGGTCTCCCGAGCAAAGCTTTACGCCGGCGTCTTTCAGTCCGATGGACGTTGTTTCGGGCAGGAAGTGCACCTTCACATTCGGAAACTGAACTCTCAGAGCGTCGGGATAGGTGTCGGCATAAAACTCCGAATCGACAAGCACGACTTCAAAGGTTTCCTCCAAGTCCTGTGCTTCGAATGCTTCCAGGCTAGCCTGCTCGTCATTCCAGTTTTTGCCGGCGGCACTGACAAAATCACAGACAACAAGCACACTAATTCGCGGTTCAATCATTTGATTGCACATTCCGGTCAAAGCCCCAGGCGGTCCAGTACAGAATACCCCTTGATGGCGATCGATGCTCCCAACCTGCTGAAGCGGTGAAACGGCACCGGTGTTGCATGGTCGATGGGTACATCTGCCTCGCAAGCGTCCATGCCTGACGCAAGTCGGGCGGCGTCACGGCCGAGAACGCTGGACAGGGCAACGCCCGAGGCATTGTAGCCGTAAACTGCAAACCCGCGCTTGCCAATTTGCGCCAGAACCGGCAAATGCGACAGAGTAAAGCCGACCCAACCCGCCCAGCACGTTGTAAGCGGCTCGTCCGCGAATTCAGGAAAGAACATCGCGATACCCTCGCGCAACGGCTGGGCATCATTCAGGGTTACGTCCGTGCGGAAAGGCGCTCGGCCGCCCATGATGATGCGGCCATCCGGGCTCTTTCTAAAATAGTGCAGCAGACGGCGGGTATCGCTGGCTGCATGGCCTTGGGGAAGTATGTGGTCGGCACGGCTGCCCAGGGGCGCTGTGGCGGCCTGAAAACTGCACACGCGCACAAATCCTCTGTGGACAGGCGGAAACAGACCGTATGTGTAGGTGTTCGACGCAAGTATCAGCCCATGGGCGGAGATTGTTCCGGACGTTGTAACCAGGCGCCAGCGGTCATCGTTCTGGGAAATTCCGGTTACGGTCGTGTCACCGTAGATTTTGGCGCCAAGCTCCGAGGCTCGCCCTGCCAGTGCCTGGCATAGTTTGAGCGGATGTACGCTGCCACCGGTTTCCGCCAACAGAGCACCGGGGAATGCATGCGACCCCGTCAACAGTCGGGCCTCGTCCCCGGCAATCATGCGCATGCGCGGATTCAACTGGGCAATCTCTTCGAGTTCAACCGTCAGTCGTGTCAGCGCGCGGTCGTTGTGGGCAAGCGTCATATATCCCGGCTGCAGAGCATCGCATTCGAGGTGATGCGTTCTGATGACCTCAAACAGCGTGTTGGCGCTCTCTAGACCCGCTTTAAACCAACGCTCGCCGCGTGTTCGGCCATAACGGCGCACCAACGCCGATGGTGACGCATGGAGCCCGGGAATGACCTGACCGCCATTGCGCCCCGAAGCGCCCCAGCCGGGTTGATTGGCCTCAATGACGGTAACACGACGTCCCTGTGCCGCAAGAACAAGGGCTGCATGAAGGCCTGTGAAGCCTGCTCCGACGACGGCCACGTCTGTCTCCACTGAAGCGTCCAGGCCGGGATAGGGTTTCGCGGGCATTGCCGTCGCCGCCCACACTGAATCCGGCGGCGGCTGGGCTGAGGGCAGGGGGTCGTCCAATTTGCTTGCAAACATGATTGGAAATCCGTTCAGGGTGACAATCGTCATAACCTGTTAAGCATAAGTCCCCTATTGTTGGGTTCTGGTTTTGCACATAATTGGGGACGGCACATGAGCGTGGGCTCTTTGACATCTGCAGCGCTCGCGGTTACGCAAGCGCAAACAGCGCAGTCGATTCAGGTGGCAGTTGCAAAAAAAGCTTTCCAGGCCGAAGCCAATGTCGGCAACGCGCTCCTGCAGACGGCTCAGAACCTTCAGGCGGCTTCACAAGGTGCCGTTCCTGATCCGAACGGCGGTCCAGGCCAGATTGTTGATCGTACGGTGTGACTCCCCCTGAAGGTTTGCCGTGGCTGTTCAGTGTGTCACATTTGATCGAGAAATTCATCCAGTCTGCCGAGCGCCTGCGCAAAAGACCGGCATCCCAACCCCACGCGGAAATGTTCGGTCCCCCAATTGAACCGCGAACTTGAGGCCAGCAGCAGCTTGTGGTCCTTCATGAGTTGCATGCTCACCGTCTCGGCGTTGCCCGGTCCAAGCCACCTGGGAAACGCATTTACCCCAGCGGCCGGGGTTGTCCAGTCGAACAGGTTCCCGTGTCGTTGAAAGAACGCGTCCGCACGGGTGATGTTGTCGGCGACAATTGCTGAATTCCGGGCCAGAATTTCCGACAACATTTCGAGCGCCAGCGCTGCGAGAAACTCACTCGGCGCTGTGATGAAGCTGTTGAAATGGTCCTTGATCTCTTTGACGTCTGACAAAAGTGAGAGATTTTGCGTCGCCATCCATCCAACTCTGAGGCCAGGAAGCCCTAGTGTTTTCGAGAGCCCGTGAAGTGAGACCGCATTCTCATACTCGCAGGCCAACGGAGCATAGCGTTCAGCGGTGTCGGGCAGGCCGGTGTAGATCTCATCCGCAATCAGAGGTGTGTCGCTGGTCCTCAACAGACTGACCAGACGGCGCCGGAAGTCCTCGTCCGGTGTAAAACCGGTTGGGTTGTGCGGGGTGCAGAGCACGACGAACCGGGTTGGCTCTTTGAGCAGATCTTCCAGGTATCCCAGATCCGGTGCCCAGCCGTTTGCCTCAATGCACGGCCATTCGATGACCTTTACGCCACGCCAGGCGGCTACCGATCTGTGCGTCTGGTAGCAGGGGGTCTGAACGATGATGCGGTCGCCCGGGCCGGCCAGAGCGAGGCCGATTGTACCCAGTGCATCGTCAAGACCGTTCGTCACCATGATGTTGCCCGCATCGAAACTGCCGTAATGCGTGGCGATTTGCGCCCTCAGTGCGGCACTGCCGTGAATCGGCGGATATCCAAGCGAAATGTCCTCAAATTTTGGATGGTCGGGTCCGGCCAGTGCAAGGAGTTCGGAAAGCGCCATGGGCTCGGCATAGGACGGGCTCAGATTGAGATCGGCCTGTGCCGCCTCGGTCGACATGAAGAAGTCCTTGAGGGGAAAGGGTTCAATTGCCATCACTTGTTAACCGCCATCTGATGGAAGGGCACGGCTTCAACACTGTCATGGTTCGACCGACACTGTAAATCATGGCGAGTTCGAAAAGTGGTGCACATTGACGTGCTCGCCCGACAGTGCAGGTCTGTCAGATGAAATAGACGACTGTCAGCACCAAGGTGGCAATACAGGTTATGGCGACTGAAATCCTGACCGTTGGTCCCAATGCGCTCTGGCTCTCGAACTCCGCGAACATGTCGTTCAAGTCGGAACTGCGTTCATGGTCGTTGTCTGCGTGACGCTCGGCTTTCGCGGCGAGACCCTGCTTCCTGGGTGGCCTGCCGGAAAAATCATTGGCGTTGGGCATCGGGCGGCGAGGGGCCGGGGGCGAATAGTCCTTCAAAGTGTCGGGATCGACTCGCGGTCGTTGGGAGATTGGCATCGAGGCTGCTTTGACTCCGGATCGGCCAGATATCTCCTCGTCATAAACCTGAGCTTCAACCGAGTCCTTGCCGTGCCACTTCTTGAAGACCCGCCGTTGATCGACAGGGCGCTTGTATTCGGCACGATACTGAACCGGAATCTGTTCGTACTCCGCGCGATAGGCGGCGGTGGAATATTCCGCAAGACGTTTGATCGTGCGCTGCTGCGCATCTTTATGGGCGCGGTTACTTAAGGACATATCCAGCCAATCGTTAGTCCGGTCACCACCATGGGATTCATGTACAGTCGCGCGGCTCATTTCGTTTTTTTGTTCTGCTCGTCCGGCCAGCCCTTCGGCTTGCTACAGTTGTTCTAAACGCCGCAGTTCAGAATAACATCCTAACACGATAGAAACAAACGACAATCTGATGTCCGTACTAGGATCAAAGATGCCTGATACGCCCGCCGTTCCAATCTGAAAGTTGAGTTTCTATAGTCATTGTGTACGGGATTCGCAAGCTGAGCGTAATGGGATCAGGCTCGCGACTAATTATGGCGCATGCTGGTCTGCAAGCACTCCCATCAGCCATTCCTGAAACAGTGTTGCCTCGGGTTTGGACGGTCTTTCTGTCTGATGCGTCGGATTGCGGTGGCTTTGCAACATGATCGGTCTCTTCTCCGCCGGGACCATCGGAAACTCCGGCTGTACACAATCAAAACGATGACATGGCAGCCTTTAAACCGATTTTTGTCATGCAGACAGGCACGAAATACCGCACGGGAGCGGGGGTGGGGGCGTGGTCTCATGGCGGTCGCCCGCAGCGGCCCGGTATCAGAGTGTGACAATTTCTTTGCTGCACTGTCGATTATGGTTCAACATTGTGTCCGGGTGAGGCGTGCGGATGCGTATTTCAAGGGAGGAGAGTGCCGATATGATGAGCCGGAAATTCGTAGTGATTAGTGCGATACTGGGGTTGGGGGTGATGTTCCAGACAGCGATCGCTGAAGAAATGATCTCCAGGCAGGAACGTTTGAGCCAGCGCATACCGATTGATCCGATTGAGGTCGAATACACTTACGATCTCAAGATCGAAATGCACAAGGCAAGCCGCGAACTGCTGCCGTCTGACTGGAACAAGGTCGTTCGCCATGTTTGCTCCGAGGCTGCCAAGGAGTTCATGGCCAAGAAGACGGAAGAACTGGCGCAAGAGCAGGAGCAGGTGACGTCAGCTGAATGACTCGGTCTCAGTGGTCGCCCTGTGACTGACGCCAGGCCTCGTATTCCGCCTGCGTTGCCGCGTTCATCGGGTAGAGACCTGCAGTCGATCGACCCTCCTGAACCTTGCTGAGAATCCAGGTTTCCAGTGTCTCCTGTTCGACGGCCGCGTCGGCAACCTCCTGTGCGAGGTTCTGTGGAACCACAACAACCCCGTCCCCATCGGCGACGACCCAGTCGCCGGGATAGACAGCAATTCCGCCACACGCCACAGGCACGTCGAGGTCGACGGCCTTGTGACGGGTGATACTTGCCGGTGCGGCCGGTCCCGAACACTGTATCGGCAGACCGACTTCAATCACGGCCTGAGCGTCCCGTACGCCGGCATCGGTAACCACGCCTGCCAGATTGCGCTTCTTGAGGCGTGCCGCCAGGATATCTCCGAGCATGGCCGCGCCGGCGTCACCGTGGCCATCCATCACAAGGACGCTGCCCTCCGGTGCAATTTCGATTGCCTTGCGCGCCGGGTATTCAGGATCGGCGTATGTCGCCATGGTATCTTCGTGTTCGCGGCTGGGGACAAACCGCACGGTGAAGGCCTGTCCGCAGAACCTCACCGGCGGAGATTCCAGCGGCGAGACACCGCGCATCCACGCAGACCTCAAGCCACGTTTGAACAACTGGGTCATGACCGTCGCTGCCGAAACCTTGGCAAAGGCGTTGCGGAGGGCGTCGTTGGACTCCGTCATCAGTAAAGCACCTCGCGATAGCGTTTAATCATGTCGTCCTGGTCTTCTGCGGGTTCGGTCGAACCGACCTGATCCTTGATCATCTGTCCCATGGAGGGAAGGGTCGCACGGTCAATTCTGTTTTCCGGATTCCAGATATCTGAGCGCAGGATCGCCTTTGCGCAATGGAGGTACGACTCCTGAATGTGAATCAGCAGGATGGTCACCGGGGTTTTCCCATCTACGGCGAACCGCTCTGTCAGCTCTGCGTCATCTCGAATTTGGGCAGTTCCGTGAATCCGTAAAACCTCGTCGACCCCCGGTATCATAAACATCAATCCGACGGCGGGATTCTCAAGCAGGTTGGTCATGCTATCCAGCCGATTGTTTCCCGGACGGTCCGGCAGGGCGAGCGTGGTGTCGTCAATCACCTGCACGAACCCGGGGTTTTCGCCACGCGGCGTTATGTCGGCAGCACCGTCCGAGCCTTGCGTTGAAAGCACGACAAACGGCGACAGGCCAATGAACCGCACGGAATGCGGTTCCAGCCGGGACATCACTTTGTCAACAGCACGCCCGCTTGGTTGCTTGTAAAGGCGTCTAAGCTCGTCAACGGTTTCGATTCTGGCCACGGTGAGTCCTCATCCCAGCGAATGTTGTAAAAAGAGCCGCCTCTATACCAAGCGGTTCCGATTGCCGCCAAGGAAAACCGTATGACTGTTCTGCGATGTGAGAATTGAAATTGTGAAACCAACCAATTCTGCTAGCCTGAGTTCTGGCTTTGACGGTCGAGGAAACCGGCCGCATCCAAACGGGAGAGAAACATGAAATCGATAGTCAAAATTTGCTCGGGGTTGGCCCTTGTTGCCGCGATTGCCGGACAGACATCCGCTGCAGAAATGATCACGAAGATCGGAGCCGGAGAAGGCCAGGTAAACATCGTTGCCTGGCCCGGCTACATAGAGCGCGGCGAGACCGACAAGAAGTTCGACTGGGTCACCAAATTCGAGGAGAAAACCAGTTGCAAGGTGAACATCAAAACGGCCAACACGTCCGACGAAATGGTCGCGCTGATGAACGAAGGCGGCTTTGACCTGGTAACAGCATCCGGTGATGCATCGTTACGCCTGATTGCGGGCAAACGTGTGCAACCGGTCAACATCGATCTCATCCCAAGCTGGAAAACTGTAGACGATCGGTTGAAGAACGCCCCATGGCATACCGTCAACGGAACCCACTACGGAACGCCCTACATGTGGGGACCGAATGTCCTGATGTACAACACCACGGCGTTCAAGGAAGCGCCGAAGAGCTGGAGCGTGGTGTTTGAGGAAACGACGCTTGGCGACGGCAAGTCGAACAAGGGACGGGTCCAGGCCTATGATGGGCCAATTCACGTAGCCGACGCGGCAAACTTTCTGATGTTCCACCAGCCGGACCTGGGGATAAAAAGTCCTTACGAATTGAACGAAAAGCAATACAAGGCAGCACTCGATCTGTTGCGTCAGCAACGCAAACTGGTTTCAAGATACTGGCATGATGCCTTTATCCAGATTGACGACTTCAAGAATGAAGGCGTCGTGGCGTCGGGTTCATGGCCTTTCCAGGTCAACCTGCTGGCCGGTGACAAGCAGCCCATAAAGTCGACAATCCCTCAGGAGGGCGCCACTGGCTGGGCCGACACGACCATGATGCATGCCGACGCGGCAAACCCAAACTGCGCCTACATGTGGATGGAACACACCTTGTCCTCCAACTTGCAGAGCGACCTTTCTGTCTGGTTCGGCGCCAACCCGGCCGTGCCTGCCGCCTGCACTGACGGTCGCGGCATGCAGACCGCAGCCGGGTGCACCACCAACGGCATGGACGATTTCGGCAAGATCAAATTCTGGCAAACGCCGGTTTCCAAATGCGCGAGCCAGGAGGCGTGTGTACCCTATTACCGTTGGGTGTCGGACTATATCGGTGTGATCGGCGGCCGTTGATCACATCACCTCTCTTGTTCTGAATTCATTCAGCGTCCGCCGGATGTTGCGGCGGACGCTGTTACAGGTTTTGCCATGACGACAGCTGTCCTGTTTTCAAAGGTCTCGCGACACTTCGGACAGGTCCGCGCCATTGACGGAATCGACCTGAAGATCCGCGAAGGTGAATTCTTCGCCATGCTCGGCCCCTCCGGTTCAGGCAAGACGACGTGTTTGCGTCTGATCGCCGGGTTCGAGCAACCGACGGCAGGTCATATCGAGATTTTCGGCGCTACCGCCGAAGGCACGCCACCCTACCGGCGCAGTGTCAATACCGTGTTCCAGGATTACGCCCTGTTTCCTCATTTGACCGTTGCCCACAATGTGGCTTACGGGCTGATGATCAAAGGCGTCGGCAAAACCGAACGCCTTGCCTCTGCTGAAGACGCTCTTGAACTGGTGAAACTTCCCGGATATGGCGCCCGTCGGCCAGGCGAACTATCCGGCGGTCAACGCCAACGTGTGGCGCTGGCGCGCGCGCTTGTGAACAAGCCCAAGGTGCTTCTGCTCGACGAACCGCTAGGCGCTCTGGATCTGAAGCTGCGCGAACAAATGCAGGAAGAACTTAAGCTGCTCCAAAAAAGCCTGGGCATCACATTCGTTTTTGTGACCCATGATCAGGGCGAAGCGCTTTCTATGGCGGATCGTGTGGCGGTGTTCAACGACGGCCAAATCATTCAGACCGGCACCCCTGAAGACATCTACCAGCGCCCCAACACAAGGTTTGTTGCCGATTTTGTCGGTTCCTCGAATGTCGTGCCCGCTGGTTTTGCGGGCAAAGGACAGTCTGAAGAACGCGAATGGGCAAGCCTGAGGCCGGAAGCCGTGCGGCTGGTGGCCAGCGGCGGCCGCGAAGCCAAAGTCGTTTCACGCAATTATCTGGGCGGGCTTACCCGTCTTGGTCTTGAACTCGATGGCGTTCGCCTCAGCGCTGTGGCGCCATCGACCGAGGCGTTGCCAAACGAAGGCGACACGGTCCGGGTCGACTGGAGCTTGGAAGATGTTCAGATCATGGCTGCGGAGACATGAGCTCCCGAAACACGGCAATCGTCTCAGGACGGGCAGGGGTCGCCGGAACTCTGTCTGATGCCATCTGGCGCAATCCGCGCATGTTTCTCTTTTTGCTTCTCCTGCCGCCGGTGCTCTGGCTTGGCATCGTCTACCTCGGTTCATTGTTCGCCTTGCTTGTGCAAAGTTTTTACGCGATCGATGAATTCACGGGTCTTGTGAAGCATGAGTTTACACTCAAGACCTATGGCGAACTGCTGATCCCCGCCAATCTCGACATTATCGTGCGCACTGTTTCCATGGCAGCCGTGGTGACGGTCGCTGCAGCCATTGTCGCTTTTCCAATTGCTTATTATGCGGCACGCTACGCAACCGGAAAATGGAAGGCGGTCTTCTACCTCGGCATCATGCTGCCGCTGTGGTCGAGTTACCTGGTCAAGATCTATGCCTGGAAGCTCATCCTTGCCAAGGAAGGCATCTTGAATTGGCTGTTTGCCAAACTGCACCTCACATGGTTGCTGGAGGCGGTGTTGGCCATCCCGATCATCGGCGGCAATTCTTTGTCGGTCAGCTACACCGGAACCTGTCTGGTGTTTCTCTATGTCTGGCTGCCGTTCATGATTTTGCCAATGCAGGCAGCGCTGGAAAGGGTGCCGGCAAACCTGCTCGAGGCCTCGTCCGATCTCGGTGGCCAACCCTTCCAGACGTTCCGGCACGTCCTGTTGCCGCTTGCGCTGCCCGGCGTGATCGCCGGATCGATCTTCACGTTCTCCCTGACGCTCGGCGACTACATCATTCCGCAAATCATCGGATCGTCCAGGCTGTTCATCGGTCAGGCGGTCTATGCCCATCAAGGCACCGCCGGCAACATCCCGCTTGCAGCAGCCTTTACCGTCGTGCCGATCGTCATCATGGGCTTCTATCTCGCGATGGCCAAGAGGCAGGGAGCATTTGATGCCCTCTGATCGAAACAACAGAGCGCCGCTTGGTCTGAAGATCGCAGCTGCAGCTGGCCTGTTGTTTCTTCATCTGCCGATCTTGCTGATATTCGTTTACGCCTTCACCACAGAAGAAAAGAGCTATCAGTGGCCCCCACCGGGGCTGACAATCAAATGGTTTGCGGTTGCCTGGGGCCGTCCGGACGTCTGGGACGCGCTGGCTCTTTCGGTGAAAGTAGCCTCTATTTCGACGGCGATTGCCCTGGTTTTGGGAACGCTGTGTGCCGCTGCGGTGTCGCGTTCAAAATTCTTTGGCCGGGAGGCGATTTCTCTCCTCGTGATCCTGCCCATAGCATTGCCGGGAATTATCACAGGTATCGCCCTGCGCTCTGCCTTCAATCTGGCCGAGGTGCCATTCTCCGTTTGGACCATTATTCTGGGGCATGCCACGTTCTGTGTCGTGGTTGTCTACAACAACGCCGTCGCCCGTTTCCGGCGCACGTCGGCCTCCCTGATCGATGCCTCAATGGATCTCGGCGCAGACGGTTTCCAGACGTTCCGGTTTGTCATCCTGCCTAACATCGCGACCGCCTTGCTGGCCGGCGGCATGCTCGCCTTCGCTCTGTCTTTTGACGAGGTGATCGTCACCACCTTTACAGCCGGCCAACAGACCACCTTGCCGATCTGGATGCTGGAGGAACTTGTCCGCCCGCGTCAGAGACCGGTGACGAATGTTGTCGCGATGGTGGTCGTGGTCGTGACGTTTCTCCCGATACTCGCTGCCTATTACCTAACTCGAAATGGAGATCAGGTGTCTGGACATGGCAAATAGGGTAACGTCGTCCTGCCTGGCCACCATGCCGTGTGGTTCGTTTTACTGTGAATGACCGCTGTGGTCCGGTCCGCTGGCGCCGATGGAGCCCACGGGCACCATGATGTCAACCGATCCCGCTTTTTCAAAGGTAAGAGTCACCGTGATCAACTGACCCTTCTTGAGAGCCTTGCTCAAACCGAACATCATGAGGTGATGACCGCCGGGTTTGAGCATCGCCATGCCGTTCGCGGGAATATCGAGAGAGTCGACCTTGCGCATCTGCATGACGCCATCGGTCATTGTGTGGGTGTGAATTTCAATCCGTTCGGCAATCGGGCTCGACGCCGACTTCAGGGTGTCACTCTGGCTACCCATGTTGTGAATCATGGCGTACGTGACGCCGGGACGATTCGAGATTGTCGCACGGCCCCACGGATCCTTGATGACGATTGACCCTGACTTGAATTCAGCCGCCGCCAGGAAAACTGACGATGTGGAAAGAACGAGAACAGCCAGAAGAACCTGAACTATAAACTTTGGCACGACAAGAAAGCTCCATCTGTTGGAAACAACTGCAACACTCATTCCCCATACTATTGGTGCGAAGGGACCATTGAAATCGCAATGCGGTGCCGGCCATGCGGTTCATGCGCGCGGTCAGAATACACCGATGCCTGAGAGATTCGCCTGCCGGTCGATTTCGTCGAGCGCCAGGGGAAGGTCGAAGTGGTTGTACCCCTCGTAAATGGCAAGGCTGGTCCGGACCCCCTGCTTTTCCAGATGGGCGCGATAAGCATCCGACTGCCGGTGGAACTCCGGCGTCTCGTTGCGCCCGACGGCAATATGTGTCGGACAGGGCGAGATGACCTTGCGAAACAGCGGACTCCA
The DNA here is from genome assembly GCA_021775805.1 of Alphaproteobacteria bacterium. Classification (GTDB taxonomy): domain Bacteria; phylum Pseudomonadota; class Alphaproteobacteria; order Rhizobiales; family JAJFHC01; genus JAJFHC01. The sequence continues at coordinate 201,375 of JAJFHD010000090.1, forward strand.
GGCCATGGCATTGAATTCCGACAATTGAAGCGGCTCGTTGATATAGGTATGTCGGATCGGTCGGATGTCGAAAATACCGCTGATCATGAGAGCCGATTTTATGGGCAGGATCATTTCGGATTCGTCCGATCCCGGTGTGCTCAAAACCATGGCAAGCAAATGGGCGCCGGCACTGTGGCCGGACACACTGATTTGTTGAGGATCAACGCCAAGCAGCTCATGGCGGTTGGCAAGCCACTGGATTGCAGTCCTGCATTCCTCGACCATCTGCTCGATCGTCGCGTGCGGCGCAAGGGTGTAGTTAAGGACCGCATGCGCAATGCCTCGTTCGGTCAGCCAGGGTACCATGATTGCCGATTGCTTGTGGTTGAGTTCCTGCCAGTAGCCACCGTGGATGAAGATGTGAAGCGGAGAAGGTTCGGGGCGGCCGGATCTGAAAAAATCAAGGACCTGACCCTTTTGTGCACCATATGCCAGATCGGCATTGAACAGGGGCGATTGCCGAGCCTGGGCACTCAATTGCGAATACAGTGTCAGGTAGCGCGAGGCATCACCCTCAATCATCGAGCTAGGGGAGTATTCGCGCTCCAGGTCGTCGACCGACATGTTGTCATAATCCGTCATGTCCTATCCCGTCCCGAGCAGCGTATTGCGCACATCGTAAAGGTCGTGAAAGAACCGAAGGTTGAGGGCGGCCTTGAGGTAGCCGACGCCCGAAGACCCGCCTGTGCCTTTCTGATGACCAATGATCCTTTCGACTGCAGAAGCGTGATCGAACCTCCAGCGTTGGAACAAGCCCTCCACGTCCATGAGAATTTCCCCCAGTTCGTACAAATCCCAATGCGCATGGGGGTCGCTGTAAATCTGACGCCAGATTTCCAGTACCGACGGGTCGCCGCCATAGGGTTCGCGCCGGTCACGGTTCAGAAGTTCCTGAGGAACGCCAAACCCCCGGTCACTTAACAGCTGCAGCAGGGCATCATAGATCGACGGCGCCACCAACGCCTGCGACAGAATTCCATGAGCCTTTGGATCATGGGCATGCACATCCAGATGGCCGGCATCCTTGTTTCCAAGAATGAACTCCACCCGTCTGTAACCCCAACTTTGAAATCCGGACGACTGTCCCAAAGCGTGGCGAAAGCTCTTGTAGTCTGCCGTCGTCATGGTCAGCAGAACTTTCCAGGCACTGATCAGCTGCTCCTCTATGGCTTTTACCCTGGAGAAACACTTTTGACAGGATCTGAGTTCATCCTTCTGGATGTGCTGGCGGGCATGTTCGAGTTCAGAATAGAGGAGTTTCAGCCACAACTCGCTGACCTGATGTATCATGATGAACAGCAGTTCGTCCCGCTGCGGTGGATCCTGGAACGTTTTCTGGAGTTCCAGCAAGACGTCAAGCTGCAGAAAGTCACTGTACGTCTGGCGCTCACCATCCGGCATGAAACAAGAGGTAATGCCGGTTTCGGTGTCCCGTTTTAACGGCGGGCGTCCGGAATTTGGATTTTCCGACATCGTCTGATCTGAATCTCACAAAATCTTGGAACTCAATACTGATTCTAAAGTACAAATTACCATAAGATGCCGCGACCACCTGTTGGCAAAATTATTTCATGACTTTTTGTTGAAAGGCGGAGAATCAAACCACCCCTTGGATTGACGCAATTTTGCACCAGTTTGTGTCATAGGTTTCGGTAGTCAGAAGGAGATTCCGATGTTTGCCAGGACAATATTTGCGGTGTTTGTGGCGGCGGCCGTTCTCGTACCATTGTTCGGTTTATCGCAGCCGGTCGATGCCCGCGCCAACGAACGCAACGGTGTATATGCCGTCAAAGGCAACGAATTCATCATTCGCAAGAGCCGGCATGGCAGCCGCATTCGGCTCCGTGCCTACCGAAAGGTGGGTTATCTTTGGGAAAGGTATGGCAGTGTTTCGATACCGATTGATCGTATCAAGCAGGCCCGTGCAAGAGTCCTCAGCGGCAAAGGAGGGAGCATTACGGAAAGGATCTACTTTGGCGGCCGTCTGTTGGGTTACTCCGATATAGATGTCGAGGACCCTATCAACAGGTTTATTCCAAATAACCGGCGTTCCTACGGTTACTGAGTCCTATCGGACACTTGGCCATTGATCTGGTTGCACGTGTGCTCGGCGGGCACGGATTCTGCCATCGTGACCGATCGGGCCAAATTCGTCCCATCGTCCGGAATAGGTGGATTTGTCGGCGATCCAGCCCAAATGTCTCATTGGGCCACCCACGAGAGATGTGCTACATCGTGATCAATTGGCGTTGGTTGGTCCCGGTCAAATCGGTTCGCCAATCAACAAGGTAACAAGAACACGAAGAAGACCACGTCTACCGGATTTTGCACAACAGATTTGCCGCGGCCGTTCTGTGTCGTCTGCATTTGTGCATTACTGGGGGTGAAGGGATTCGATCTACTGGGGAAAGACATCTGTGCCGTTGACGTCATCGAATATTCGGGTGCTGATCGTGGGCGCTGGGATTGCCGGCTTGTCCATTGCAATCGCGTTACGGCAATTGGGGCTGACCGCGCGCGTGGTCGAGAAACGCAGGACCTTTGACGAGGAGGGGACCGGACTGCACTTGCCGGCAAACGCCGTACGGGCGGCAGGCCAACTGGGCTTGGGCGTATTTCTGGAGCGCCGGGCCACACGAATATCCCATATTATCTACACCGACGGGCAGGGCCGCGAACTGGCGGCTCTTGACCTGACTAAAACCACCGGTCCGACCAGGGACTGGCCGCCGTTTGTCGCGTTGCGCCGATCGGTTTTTCACAGAGCGCTGTGGGACCGTCTCAATGGACCGGATATCCATCTAGGCGTCGAACCCGTCGAAATCGCCCATGCGGCGGACGGTTCAATGGTTAGATTCTCCAACGGAACGACTGAAACGTTCGATCTCGTCATCGGTGCGGATGGAATCAATTCACTGACCAGAAAGCTCCTCTTCCCGGATGAACAACCTCCGGAGTTTATGGGCTATCAGTGCTGGCGCTACATTACCGCACGGCCGGCGGGAGTGACATCGCCCCGTTACATGATCGGCGAAAGGCGTGCTTTACTGATCATGCCGATAGATGAGCGAAATGTGTACGTCTACGCGATGGTTTGTGCACAGGATCTCGGACCTTCCGGTGGAGATGTGGCCGCTGAATTCCAGGATTTTGGAGCAGCGGCAGCATCGGTTCTTGAAGGCGACGATAAAAAGAATGCCGTGAAGGACGGATTGAAGCAGGTCTCTCTCGAAACATGGCGGAAGGCCGGCGCGGTTCTGATCGGCGATGCGGCCCATGCGACATTGCCAACACTTGCTCAAGGAGCGGCCATGGCGATGGAAGATGCGCTGGTGTTGGCGGAGTCGCTGGCTGAAAACAGCGGGGATATTCCCGCATGCCTGGAGGCTTACGAGACACGCCGCCGCCCGCGCATTCAATATGTGCAGGAACAGTCCGTACGCAGAATGGCTACTGTCAGGCTGGAAGGGAAATTGAAGGTCGGGCTCCGCAATACAATTTTTAAGATCGCCGGTTCGAGGATTCTGAGGACGGGATGGGCGCCTCTTATCGACAAGGCACCTTAGCACAATAGCGCCCGATTCAACCAACCACGACTTATCAGGAAGGGTAACTGATGGACGACACACCGACCAAGGACGGTGCCTATTCAAGGCAAACAGAAGACGGGAACATCGAAGTCGTCGGTGTAAGGGATGGCGGTGAAGCCGTCAGATTTGTTGCCGATCAGAAGATGTGTGTAGACATCATTTCGAGATTGTTCGTGGAACTTGACGCATCCGCCAAACAGAACACGCCGGCCCAGGACAGCCTCTACTCGGTGGCGATGCCGCCTCCTGCCATGATCGGTACGGTACCGCTGCAGGATCCGAACTTCGTGGCATTGTCTCTGGTTGTCGGGACAAGCAGGCTGCTGGTACCGATTCCGACGGATCAGGCCGGCGAGATCGGCAACCTTCTGGCCAAGTCAGCCGCGGACAGATCGTCCTGATTCAGACAACCATCGTGTGATGGTCTGCGGATAATGCGATGGCCAGTGATTTGATGCCTTGCGGTCCGGTGTTTGATTCCACATAATTCGATCATGATGCTGTCGCGTGCCGTACTGAGGCTTGGAACACGACTTTATTTTGTGTTCCTGGTGTTTGCGCTTGGCGCCTGCCTCTATGCGCTCTACACACCGCCTGAAGATCTGAGGCGATACTACACATTTGTGATCGTCTTTGCCGTAGCGCCGGCATTTCTGATCTATCTGATGGCACGGGTACTTGCCTGGGTGTTCTCGCCTGATGACAGGCCCGTAAGGCAGCGGGGGCTGACCTATCTGGGCATGTTTGTGTTTGCCCTGATGGTCGCGGGCGTTGGCGCTCTTCCCTATCTCCGAACAATCTGACACGAGATCTGCATGACGCGAGATCTGCGTTTTTTTGCGACAGACGTTAAGGGCTGATTCATGGTTAATCGCGACGACGCTTGTCCGGCATGGCATTTCGACATACGGTCAAGCTCCCAGTCCCCTTCTGGGTAACCGGTTTCGAACCGGTCACGGTAGCCCCTGTCTTTCGAGGCAGGGGCACTGTCGTTTTCAGGGGACGGTCAGCGCTCTTGAATCAAGAAAGCATCAGGCGACGTCGGTTTGTTGTCTCATCCGGTCGGCAAGCAGTTTCTGCGCCTGCTCTTCGATCTCTTCCCAGTAATCGTCAATCTGGTCTCTGGGAATTCGACCGAAATAGGAGCCCATTGCGACTTCCGCCTCCGCCATCGCAACGGCCTTGGCCTGTCTTCTCCAGTCGTCGATTGACCACGGACGTCCGGTTTCGGCCATGGTTTCCTGTGTGTCGGTCGCAATGAAGCAACCGGCATCGACAGGGCCTGTGTCGGTTTCCACGGTCAGGGTGAGCAGATCATATTCTGAGGTTTCGTAGAAACTCGTTCGCTCAATCTCCCAATGTTCAAGTCCGCCAACAAGCGTTCCGTTGACCACCTGTCCAGGGGCCCTCACAAGGCGCGGATAAGGAAACTCGCGAAGGCGCTCGACCACATGGTCACGCAACACGGCCTGAGACCGGTTGAAGGCCGACGACGGGCGGCCAATGACGATCTCGAAGAGATCATCATCCTGCAAAGACCCAAAAAAGAAAAGTTTGTATGACATCTCAAACCGACGAACCGAGTAGGAACGCCGGACTAATCACATTCGCGGTCTGGGTGCAAGAGAACAGTCCCTCAGGCGCCAATTCTGGAGAAGGAAATCTCAAGGTCGTAAGTCGATTCAACACTGGGGTCTGCAAGTCCGCCACGGAAATCGACGGCTGAAGTGGCGTCGCGGTTGCTAAGGTTGAAACTGTGCAATGTCAGGACGCTCGGCTGCTCGTAGTTGAAATCGGTTTTGTAAAGTTCACCATTGGACCAATAAGTGGTCAAGGACTTTTCAACGGGGTTGACGCGGACCGCACCGAGGCGGTCATCGGGGCTGACCGGATCATACTCCTTTATGACAAGATCGAATGCCGGGTCGTTGTCTGCCAGGTGAATTGCACCCGATGGGTCCCATTGGTCTCCGGCCTTTTTGAACTTCCGGAACTGGGCATCGGCGGGCATGCGGAACGGACTGTCTGCCGCGGTTGTGATCAGATAGGTTTCGTCATCCAGTTCTGATAGCTTTACGCCAGTCAGTCGGTTGATCCGCATTATCGTGCCGGACGAGACTTCTTCCACAACATATTTTATGCGCAGCGGATGGCCGCTTTCAGGCAGCTGGTGGGCCCAGATCCCTTCTTCACCGGCGCGCGCGCTCAACGTCGGCCTGATCATACCGGAGTTGGCCGGCAGCGAAGGATCCGAGTAGTTGTGGATTGTTACGCAGGCCGAAGCTTCGTTACGTCCGGTAAACGGATCTGAAAACCGAAACCCGACGAAATATTCTGCATCCGCATAGTGGAGGACGTAGCTAACATTGCCCAGTGTTCCATAAGGGCCTGTCCGGTCACACAAATGAATGTCCGGCGATGAACGCCCCGGCGCAATCACCGGCGGTGGGGGCATTTTCCAGAAGCCCAGCGACGGGTCCAATGGTGTCCCGACCATTGTCATCGGCACATGTGTCCTGTTTTCAATGGACACATAGCACGAAAAATCAGCCACTTTGTTCCCCCCGAAACACCTTGCCTACCCGTAACCTACAATAATCTTGCATCGGAGTCGGTTGGATGCAACCACCGAGTAGCGGAAGTGGGTTGACGGCAGTCATGCCAATCCTCGTCTTTCCAGCAAGGATTCAATTTGCGGGGGGTGGCCCCTGAAAGCGATGTAGGCATCGTTGGGATCGTTACGCCCGCCGCTGGAGTAAATCTCACGGTGCAGCCTTCGCGCGGTATCCGGATCAAATATGTCGCCGGCTTCTTCGAACGCGCCGAACGCATCGGCATCCATGACCTCCGACCACATATAGCTGTAATACGCAGACGCGTAGGAATACGAGGAAAACAGATGCAGGAAATGGGGCAGCCTGTGGCGCATGACAATCTCGTCGGGCATATTGATTTGCGCGAGTTGTCTTGTTTCGAACGATGCTGCGTCCCCGAACTCATCGGGCGCTGTGCGATGCAGGTTAAGATCGACAAGCGCACACGAAACGTATTCCACCGTCGAAAAACCCTGATTGAATGTGAGCGAATCGAGCAGGCGCTTGAGCAACGTCGCGGGGATAGGCGCACCGGTTTCACAGTGGGTGGCGAATCGTTCAAGGATGCCGGGCTGAGACAGCCAGTGCTCGTAGAGTTGTGACGGCAATTCAACGAAGTCCCGCGACACCTTGGTACCCGCGATAAGGGGATACGTCACATCCGAAAGGAGGCCGTGCAGGGCGTGTCCGAATTCATGAAACAGCGTGCGGGCATCGTCAAAACTCAATAGCGTCGGACCGCGGCCTGCACCCTTTGAAAAGTTCATGACGTTGAGAATGATCGGGCGGATATCACCGCCGCAACGGTGCTGTGGTCTCAACTGCTGCATCCAGGCACCGCTTCTCTTTGACGGACGCGCGAAATAGTCGCCACAGAAAATGCCGATGTGCCCGCCATCACGATCAAGGACCTCCCAGGTGCGCACATCTTCGTGATAACGGGGCAAGTCTGTTTTTTCTTCAAACCGCAGGCCGAACAACATTTCGGCGGTGTAGAAGGCGGCCTTGATCATTTGTTCCAGCTGGAAGTAGGGATTCAGTTCCGTCTCATCGAGGTCGTGGTAATGCTTGCGGGCCTTTTCCGAGTAGTAGCGCCAGTCCCACGCCTGGAGATCAAAATTTCCACCTTCCGCGGCGATCATGGCCTGGAGCTGATCGCGCTCTTCCTGTGCCCGTGCCCGAGCCGGCTCCCATACGGCCAGCAACAAATCTTCCACCGCTTGCGGGGTGCCCGCCATGGTGTCATCGAGAGCAAAATCGGCGAATGAGTCATATCCGAGCAACGTCGCCTGTTCGTGCCTCAGCGAAACGATTTGCGAAATGATGTCCCGGTTGTCGGCAGTGCCGCCGTTATCACCGCGCTTGATCCAGGCAGCAAATGCCTTTTCCCGCAGGTCCCGCCTGGCGGAAAAAGTCAGGAAGGGATCGATACTCGATCTGGCGAGGGTAATGGCGAATTTTCCGTCAAGCCCACGATCGCTTGCCGCCGCCGCAGCATTCTGCACAACGAATTCCGGAAGACCGGCAAGGTCAGGCTCTGAATCGAGCTCAAGTGTGAATTCACGTTCGTCGGCCAGGACATTCTGGGCGAATGAAGTGGTCAGGGTCGCATGTGTTGCAGAGATCTCCTTCATTCGCAGTTTTTCTTCTGCGGTCAGAGCTGCACCGCTTCGTTCAAATGCCGTGTTATATCGGTCGAGAACCTGCCGTTGCTCCTTGTTCAAATCCAGGCTGTCCATGGAACCGTGCAGTGCATGGATGCGGTTGAACAGAGCTTCGTTCAGATAAATGTCGCTGTAGTGCCGCGACAGGGCAGGGGCGATCTTTGTTTGAATCTCCTGAAGGGCATCATTGGTGTCGGTGCCGGCGAGTGTGAAAAACACGCTGCTGACACGCTCAAGCAAACGGCCGCCGCGTTCCAGCGCCTCGATCGTGTTCTGGAAATCCGGCGATGCCGGATTATCGGCAATCGTTGTGATTTCCTCGCGATGTTCGCTGAACGCTTTTTCGAACGCCGGCAGAAACTGGTCCGCAGATATCTTCTCGAACGGAGGAATTTCGAACGGAGTGTTCCAGTCTTCGAGAAACACGTTGGACTTGGGTGTCATTCAAGATGCCTGCATGGAGGGTCATTCAAAGAAAACGGACTTTGGAGACACAACTGAGCAAACACAACTGGAATCAGTATTCATCCTGACAGTTGCTGACAGAAAACTGATGTAGAGTATTGGCATTGACAAGCGGCCGGGCTGTGATTGAACGGCGTTCATGTTCCAAAGGAGCCCAGATAGATGGCGGTCAGCGAGAGTTTTCTGAATTACGTTCGTGAGCTCCTGGAGCCGTTGGGGCACCTTGACGAGCAAAGGTTTTTTAGCGGACGCGCGTTTCGCCAGGATGGTGTTCAGTTTGCGATGGTCATGGGGGGAACCTTGTATTTCGTCGTCGATGAACAGACCCGTCTCAAGTATGAGGATGCCGACAGCGAACCTTTTTCGTACAACAAGAAGGGCGGAACAGTCGATGTCAGGAAATACTATCGGGTGCCCGATGATGTGCTGGATGATGTCGATGCGATAGTCGATTGGGCGGTCGAGGCTATTCATGCCGCCCGGGCAATGAAGTAAACACACGCCAAGGCCTTTCCCCACAACTGTTTTCTTGCCGCAGCGCCCGGACAAGAAGCAATACAATCAGCGCCCTGAAGGCTCCATGAACAGAAACATCGTCCTGTATCCCTATTTCCAGCTCTGTCGCAGCCTGCTGTTCTGGCAAGCTGCCTGGTTTCTATACTTCGAAAGCATCGTCACGGCTGGCGAAGCCATTTTGTTGGCGGCAATTCTTGATCTGAGCACAGTCATGGTGGAGGTGCCGTCGGGGTATTTCTCGGATTATCTGGGACGCCGGGTTACCCTGGCGATTGCCATGATCGCAAACATCACGGGCTGTTTGCTGCTATACGGGGCGGGAAGTTTTGAGATGTTCGCCTTTGCGCAAATTCTGCTCGGTGCTGGCAGCGCCTTTGCATCGGGAACAGACAGTGCGCTGCTTTATGATTCACTTGTCGCCGAACAAAGACAGGATGAAGTTGCGGCCCAGGAAGCACGGTCGTGGCGATTTACATATGGTGCGCTCGCGGTTTCTGCTGCAGCGGGCGGTTTGATATCGTTGGGCTCAGTAAGGCCTGCTTATCTGCTGACTGCAATGACCGCTTTTTGCGGACTGGCACTGGTATGCTTCTTCCGTGAACCGCCACACCCGCCCGGTCAAGCCCCTGCACACGCTCCTTTGCGGCAGATTGCCGTCGTGTTGAAGCGGGTTCAGGACCGTGCCTTGTTGTGGATTTTCGTTTTCGCGGTTGGGGCTTACGTGCTCAGCCATGTTCCTTATGTCTTTGCGCAACCGTATCTGAAAGAGACACTTGCGAAAGCAGGCTTTGCCGCAGAAACGCCGTTTGTATCCGGCCTCATCATCGCAACCATGATGACCGTGTCGGTCATTGCCGGTGCAGGGGTGCTTGCCTTGAGAAGCCGCATAGGAACCATAGGAAATCTCATGTTGGCGATGTCGATGCAGACGGGTTTGATTATGGCGCTGGCTTTTCTTGTCCATCCCGCCGCGATATTTCTGCTGATCGTGCGCATGGTGCCTGATGCTCTTTCAAGGCCATTGATTCTCGAGATTATCCATCCGCGAATTGAAAGCGGTTACCGGGCAACGTATCTCTCCTTCCAGAATCTGTTCGGCAGGCTGACCTTGAGCGCAATGCTCTTCGTGAGCGCGTGGTTTGCCGCGGGAACGGACACCGTCAACGAAGAGACGCTGCGCACGATCCTGCCCTTTTACGGGACTACCGGGATCGTTCTGATCGTCCTGCTTTCGATAACCGCAAGGCGCAGTCTGAAAGCCCTGTAGCGTGCCACAGTTCCGATTCTCCCGAGGGCCGGTCAAGCCAACCCGATTCGTCGGTTGATGGCACGATCAGATCCGGAACCGGCGGCCTGTTTGGTCCTCGTGTCGGCTCACGCTGATTGCCGTTCAGGCGACGCTTGCTTCGGTGCTCACTCGGATGAGGTTCCGGCAGGACTTGCCCATTTAGACAACAGGCGTATTTCTTGGCTGTCCGAGTGGTGTATCCCGGTTTGGTTTCGACGCAAAACCGGAAAGCACGGAGCTGAGCAGGCAATAGACAGCCGCGCTCCAGCCGATCGTCGCGATCGACACGCCCCAATCAAACAGGATGCCCATGATCGCCGGCATTATGCCCGACGAGAACACCATGGCTGCTTGCATCACGGATCGAATGGCACCGAGATGACGCACACCGTAAAGCTCCGCCCAGACGGCGCCGGTGACGCCGAAATGAATTCCCGACGAAATTCCCATCACACCGTAATAGACCGGCGCCCCCCAATCGGCATCCAGGGTCGCGATCAAAACGCAGGTCACACCGAGGGGCAGGAGGTAATAGGGCATCAGGCGGGTCGCAGACACTCTGTCGACGAGGATGCCGGCGGCCACTGTCGCGATAATGGCCATTACCGCGTAGAAACTGAACGAGCCCGCAATCAGGGCGAGTGACCAGCCCTTCGTTTCAGCGATATGCACCTGATGGAACACCAGCCCGGTTCCAAGCGCCGACGTCGCAAGTGTGACCGGCAATCGCATATATAGACCGGGATCGGTAAGCGTTTGACCGACCGTCCAATCGATCTGGTTTGCTTCTGCTGTTCGCTCATGGACCGCCTCGGGCGACACGGGGATTGAATGCAATATCCAGATAACCGTCGGAACGGCAATGACCACCAGAAATACGGCGGCAGACTGCCAGACCGTTTGCCATGCAAACAATCCAAGCGCCAGGACGACCAGGGGAGGAAGCATCACCTCGGCGATGGAATGGCCGAATGATGCCACGGCAATAGCGCGGCCCCTTTGTTTCGTAAAGTACCGTCCCATGGTCACGACCGAGGCGTGGCTGATCAGGCCTTGTCCGAAGAACCGCAGAGCGAAGAGCGTGAAGGCGAACGCGACGATGCCCGAAAGCTGCGCCATGGCCGTACAGGCTATTGCCAGTCCCAGAAGTGTCACACAGGAAAATAGCTTCAGACTGTAACGGTCAATCAACCACCCGAAACACATGATCATCACGGCGCTTGAAAGCGTGGCGGCGGCGTAAAGCGACCCGAAATCACCATGTCCAAGATCGAACGTATTGCGGATATCGCTGCCGAAAAGCGAAATGTAGAAGGTCTGACCGAAGCTGGAAAACAGCGCCATGGCGACACCAAATCCCAGAAGACGGGCATTGGTACGCAGGAATTCCAAAGACAACATCGAACTTTTCCAAAGGCATCGGGGCTGCGGGCATCAATCCAGACCAGCGTACCAGGATTCCACTATTTGAATGAAAACTTCAAAAGGTTGGTGAGCTTGGACGTGTCGGAAATCAGACCGCAGGAGCTGCCTTCTTTTCCCGGCAACTTCCGGAAACAGAAATCGTATGTCCCCATATCGAGATTGATTGCAAAGCGGGCGCCGTACATTTCTTTGGAAATGCGAGCGGCTTCGTACAGGGTTATGCGCTGTGGGGTTGAATCGAATACGGAAATCCGGCCTTGAAAATCCTCTATGATGATCCGGCGGCGGAATTCCTTTGCGTCGTCGCGCTGTTTGACATCGACCTGCCCTTCGGTGACCAGAAGGTGGGATTGAATTGCCGACAGTTTGGCCGCGCCCGCATGTTTGAAGAACGCTTTTCTATCGCTCTTGTTGGCTCTCAGGTTAAGCCGGTTTCCGGCAACATCGACCTCACTGACGTTTGCCAGTGAGATTTTTCCTGATGGATTTACAGTTAGCAGACCGTCCCACGGGTACACACCCGATCTGACGACCGTACCCTTGTTGATAACGAGGCCTTCGACTTTGCCTTCCGGAGAACTATAGGTTCCCGTAATCACCAGCAGGCCGTCATCCTTGTTGCGGCTTTCAAGCACGGGCAATGACTGACCGGCATCCTTGAAAATGAGTTCTGCGCGAACCTCTTGCTGGTTTGCCTCGAGCAGTGTGTTTTCGCTGTTCTGCGCACTTACCGAAGTGCTCAGCCCGGCCACTACCAATACGGTGAGCCACCGAATGGTGCGGGGAGCTGATGGACGAATGTTCTTCATGACACTAAAGCGTTTCGCGTTTGATTGTACTCATCGACAGACTTCACGGCTGCACGAGACGTCCTTAAAAACTGTCATACACGTGCTTGACACGGGCATCTCCAGAGTTGCAACGCTGGAGGTCCTCGTGTCGGCGCACGAGGACGACAATCAGGGAGGCCGGTAAAGCCAAAGGCATGGCGGTGCAATGCCGATCAGCACCAGGAATGAATCCCATAAATTGCGACACGCTTTAGGACGCAGGCAGAACCGGATGAAAAAGTATGGGTTCACCCCTACGTCATTTTGCTGAAAAGAGCTACATCAATAATTCCAGATTGACTGCGGCCAGTCACTTCGACAGCAGTGACACGATGGACGCAGGCATCACTGACGTGGAGTTGAAAAGAATCGGTCGTAACCAAATATGACGGCGGCCAGGACGACAAATCCGGTTGCTGCCCCAAGGGAAATCACTTCCCGTCCCACAGGTGCAAACACCACCACAAGAAGCGACAGCATCATACTGAGAGCGCTGAGGCCGAATGCCAGCCTTTTGGTCTTTTCTGTTTCAACCTGGACGGTATCCGATGTCCCGCTATCTGGTGCAAGAAGCCTGTCGACCATCTCGCGATTACGAGAAATTCTCTCATTGCCATGAGATTTTGCACTTGCCGGTTGTGCGCTGGCTTCCGGTGCCGTTGGGCCGCAGGGAGCGTCGCGTTCCCTGACAGCGCGGTCCGCATGAATGCGTCCGGCATGCGGATGTTCGTCAGGTGAGCCCTGCTCGTAGGCGGGCTCCTGTGGCGCACGCTCGTCGAGCATCCTTTCCGGGCCTCTGGGTTGCGGTTCCCGACGAACTTCCGGGCCGTGCCGAGACTCAAGGGCAGGGGCCACCCGTGACGGTAGTCTTTGTTGAGGCGGCGCCTGGCGCGCGACGGGTTTTGGAGTTGGCGAAACCGTGCTCAATTCCTGTGGTGCAAAGTTCGGCGGCGCCGGATTGCCACCTCTATTGTCTTTGCGAGCCTTTCTGGCGTGAAGTTGCTTCAAAAATTGCTGTACGTCAGGCCTGTTCTCCTGACCATCGTCGTAACTTTGATCTGCCGACATCATAAAATCCCCGTGAGCGCATCCACGCTGATAGCACTTTATCTTAGTTGATTCCTTTGCGAAACCGGCTATTTTCGCTTGGTTAATTATTGGTTAACGGCCACGAGAAATGTGGTATTTTTGCCAGATTCTTGGGTTCCAGCCGCCTAACCGACCAATGATCGTGCGGTTTCGCGGGCGCGGTCGGCCGCCGCCACGTCACCAAGTCCATCATGGGCTGCCGACAGTCGTTTCCAGCCCCACAAGTTGTTGGGCCGCTCCTTCATTCTTTGCTCGAGTAACGACTGCGCCACGTCAAATCGGCCCGATTTCAAGGCTGCCGATACGGCGAGTTGACGGAACACGTCTCGCTGCGCGTGACTGCCGCCGATCGTCTTGATCTGATTCAGAACCGGGACAATCCCCTCGACTGCGGTATCGTAGTCCTCCTTGTACCACGCCTCGATGGCACGACAGACGGGGATGCCCGCTTGTGAGTAGACTTCGGCCTGTGTGACGCCTTTCTGCTTCGCAGCGTCTTCCATCGACGATATCAGAGTACGCAAAGCCCCGGCATCCGAACACGCGCCCAAGGCAAGCGCGTAATGAACATCGGCGAAGACCAGAAGATTCTCGTTGGTGTGGCTGCGGCTTCGCTCTGCCAGTTCCTGCCACCTGTTTCCCACATCTACACCGCGTTCGCCCAGGCGCCAAAGCAGTGACGTCGCGTTTGAAATGTCCAGGTACTCGTCGGTTTGTTCCGACCGTATCCGGGTGTCGTAGATATTGAGGACGCTCGGGACATCTTCCTCCTCAAGATGCATGAGCGCCAGATGCCACCAGACGTGATAGATGAAGTTGCTTCCGTCGGACCAGTGCCCTTCAAGCGACGTCAACCACTCGATACCGTCGCGCCGGCGATCCTGCATTTCCAGCACGTGGGTGACCGCGTGAATTGCCCAGGGGTCATTCGGCTGCAGGCCGACCGCTTCACGGCCCGTCCGTTCAGCCGCTTCATACTGGGCGGACTCCTCAAGACCGAACGCGTACATGCCAAGGAGATAACTGTATTCCGGCACAGTCTCATCCCAGTGCTCGAGAACCCGACCGACGGAGTCCCTGATTTCTGTGGATGCGCCCATGTAGAAATGCGTGAAATGAGCCAGCTTCAACGCCAGAAAATCGCGGGGGTGGCTGCGCAGGATGTCTTCCCAAAGGGTTGTGGCACGCCGCATATCCCCCGACGCCCAGGCGACCAATGCACAGGCGTGCATCCGCTCCCTCTCCGTGGCGCCCTGCGAGGCACACAATGAGACAGCGGTCTCGCCACATTGCGCGGCCTTGATCTCCAGTGCGGGGACCGAAAACATCTTGAAGAAATAGCCCTTCAGGCAATGTGCCATTGCAAAGTCGGGATCATGACCAAGGGCCTGCTTCAGGTGTTTGCCGGCATTGACCCCGAAGCGGGCGTAGTCCGAAACCGCCTCGTCCAGAGACAAAACCGCTGCCTCGCATTGAGCGGTGACGATGTTTTCTCTGCAATCCTTGAACATGGGCCGGGCCTGCTGTTTGCTGTCGATGACAATCCTAGCCTGAGGCCGATGGACCAACAGACTTTGCCGATTGATTGAAAAGGATCTTGCGTTCCTCGTCGCTGGGCGGGGCGGAACGTCGAAGTTCCTTGCCCAGGTCGACCCCGCGCTGTACGGCGGGGCGTTCCTTGATGGACTGGCGCCAGCGCTTTACGTTGGGAAACTCGTCGAGTGGTTGGCCGAGCGGTTTGGCGATAAGGATCCAGGGCCAGCAGATCATGTCCACGATCGAATACTCATCGAGAATATAGTCGCGACCGTTCAACCGTGTTTCCAGAACACCGATGCACCGGTTGTATTCATTTGCGTAGCGTGTTCGGGAGTAGTCGTGTTCGCCTTGCGCGTAGTTCACGAAATGGCTGATCTGACCAGCCATGGGCCCGAGGTTGCCGACTTGCCAGAACAGCCATTCCATCGCTTCTTTGCGGCCTGGATCGCCACCCGGCATGAAACGACCGGTTTTTTCAGCCAGATAGATCATGATCGCTCCGGATTCGAACACTGACACCGGTGCGCCATCGACATCATGATCGACAATGGCAGGCATTCGATTGTTCGGGCTGATTGCGAGAAACGCCGGATCGAACTGATCTCCCTTGCCGATGTTCACCGGCACGGTCTTGTATGCCAGGCCGCACTCCTCCAGCATGATCGACACTTTCCATCCGTTGGGCGTCGGCCAGTAATAGAAATTGATCATTCCTTCACCCTTGCGTGGCGCTTCTTCATGTCAGTCTGTCCATCAGACCGTCGATCTCTTCCTGAGGAATGCCCAGTTCCCGGAGAACCTCTTGCGTGTGCTGGCCGAGACCTGGTGCGGCGTGGCGCAGTTCGGTCGGGGTTTGAGAAAATCTGGCCGCCGGCCTGGCCTGTCTCAATGGGCCTGCCACGGGGTGATCAAATTCCATGATCGTGCCGTTCGCCTTGATCTGCTCGTTGTGAATCACATCGCGACGATTCAGGACCGGGGCGCAGGGCACGTCTTCAGCTTCAAGCCTTGCCAGCCACTCTGCCGAACTGCGCGTGGCCAAAACTTGCTGTGTCAACGTCAGACGGTCATCAATATTCTTCTGTCTCAGGGACGCGGTGCGAAACCGCTCGTCCTCCAGCCATTCCGGTTTGTTCAGGGCTCGTACAAGACCATTCCATTCCTTGTCGCTTTGAACCGCCACACTGATATATCCATCGGTCGTTTCGTAGATCAGGTCTATGAAGCTTTGCGCTCTATCCGACTGTATTTCCTCTCCCACGAATGTGTGCCCGCCCATGTCCGAGTTCCAGAGAAACGACACGACGCTGTCGAGCATCGAAACGCGCACATGCTGGCCCTTGCCGGTCCGTTCCCGTGAGACCAGGGCCGCTGTGATGGCTTGAGCGGCAGTGATGCCTGAAAGCTTGTCGGGCAATATCGTGCGAACCAGCCTCGGACGTTCGGAATCGGACCCGGCCTGGATCGTCGTCAGACCGGACAGGGCCTGAACAAGCGGGTCGTATACAGGTTTGTCCGCATAAGGGCCGCTGTCTCCAAAGCCGCAGATCGAGACATAGATAATCTCCGGAGAAAGGCTTCGCACCACGTCTTCCCCCAGGCCCATACGTTCGATAACGCCGGGGCGAAAGTTCTGGATGAACACGTCAGCGCCACCGAGAAGCTTTTTGAGTGCTTCCAGTTCCGCCGGTTCCTTGAGGTTCAGGGCGATGGACCTCTTGTTTCTGTTGTTGTTGAGGAAAGACGCGGAAAACCCGCCGCGTCTGGTCGAAACCGCACGGGTAAAATCTCCACCGTTGGGGTTTTCAACCTTGATGACATCGGCTCCCTGGTCCGCCAGGAGCATTGTTGCCAGGGGGCCTGAAACCATGGCAGTGAGGTCGACGATACGGTATCCGTGTAGGGGGCCTGGCATGTTCCATCCGCGGGCTGTTTCACTGAGCGGGCCAGAATGACCGAATACTTCACCAGGACGCAAGGGCCGATGAGCAATCAGTCTGCTAAAAACACCAAGGTTTCGCTCCTCGGAAGCGGGGCAGTTGGAATCGGCTCAGCTGTGGAACAACTTCGTTCGCTCTGGTACGAAGACACGCTAGAACTGCACCATCGGCAATAGTGCAGATGGCAGAACATAAGAGGGGGACTCCGTCATGCCGAAATCGAGCGTTCTTGTCATTTGCGATCGCGCGGCGGAGATCAGGCCGATATTGTCCGAAAGATTCCCTGATACCGAAATCGAGTACGCCGCGCGTGCCGAGGAAGTCGGCCCAGCCCTCGAAAAGCTCAATCCCGATGTCGTTTTTTCGCTGAAGTCACCGGAGTTCCCCGGTTCTGAACACGTGACGGCGCTGCACTATCCTTCCGTCCGGTGGTTCCAGGTCGGCGGGTCCGGATATGAGCATATCGTGCCATGGGACCGGGAGCGCATGACCGTAACCAATGGGGCTGGAGTGCTGGCACCGTTTCTGTCGGAGACGGTGATTGGCGCAATACTGACACTCAATGGAAACCTCCACATCTATCGCGACCAGCAGAACAAGTCGCAGTGGCGACAGATTTCGTTTGAAGGGCTGGCCGGCAAATCGCTGTTGATTGTCGGTGTCGGAGCGATTGGCGGGCTGGTTGCCCAAAAGGCCACCGCAATGGGTATGTCGGTGACAGGTTTGCGAAGAAATTCTACTCCGCATCCCGCCATAGATCGCATGAAATCAATGGACGCCCTGCATGAATGCCTCAGGGAAGCCGATTACGTAAGCCTTCACGTCAGGCTGGTAAACGAAACCAGACACATGATCGGCCGTGATGAACTGGACTTGATGAAGCCGGGCGCCTGTCTGCTCAACACCGCCCGGGGCGGCGTGGTCGATGAGGCAGCACTCGTGGATGCCCTGCGAAGCGGGAGCATCAAAGCCGCATACCTCGATGTGTTTGAAACTGAACCATTACCGGAAGACAGCCCATTGTGGTCCATGGAGAATGCCGTCCTGACACCTCACGCGGCGGACAGTGTGAGCGACTGGCCAGCCCGGTTCGCTCAGTTTTTTGCCGACAATCTCGAACGTTGGAATACCGGCCAACCGCTTGAAAAAATTGTCGACTTTTAGAGCGATGCAGGATCCAGCTGCGACAGCAGCTGAAATTGGTGCTGAAAATATGACGCACTTGAGTTGATTAAACTACCAATGCCACAGCATTGGCGTTATATCAGCAGCCGCGAATTTCAGTCCTGCGGTTGTGACTGGTTTTCGGAGTGATCGGCAAATCCGAAGGCGCTGCTTGCTAATTGGTTGCGACGCAACCGCGTCTGGTTAAAACATAGTCGAGATCTATTATACGATCCGTTTCGGTGGTAGATTCATGGTTTGGAGATTTTTTGCCCCGTCAGTTTATTGCCTGCCCATACTTGCAAAGACGCAATCAATGCAAGTGGCTATAGGGCTAGTTGGACTGAGATTGTGCAAGAAGCATATTGAGACCTGATATGGTCGTTTTACGCTGCAAACGGGTGCCGTTCATGTTGGCCAACCGCATCCGTTCCTGCCGCGAGGAACCGAATGGGTGTAAACACGTACACGAGCCGGTTGCTCTGGGATGCGCTTACAAGCATCGTTCAGGCAAATCGGATACCCAAGCCGTCGGACCTCGGTCCAGCGACTGCGCGAGTGCGCGACGCTTTGCTTGCGGTCGGATCTGAAACGCCGGACAACGTCAGCCTCGTTCAGCATATTGAATTCGGTGCGATCGCCGATGGCTCTGAGCCCGTAACATGGCTCGGACCGATGATTTCCGGCAAGTCAATCCTACTCTCCGATATCGTCTGGGCACTTGAAGAAGAGGCAATTCCTCACTGTGTCCGTGAAAGCATTCCCAGTCTTTCCGAAGAGGAGTGGAGTGCGGCGATCAGGATAATTGTCCTCATTTTGACAGCGCTTGAGCGGCCGGTACGTGAGACGGGCACCGACACAGTCAACCCGTTTTTTGCCCAAGCGCCAAAACCCGACAATGAAATTAGAGCTGAACCGGAAATTGTGCCGGATACGACACCGGTCAAGCGAGACATACTGGATATCGAGCGGCCGATCCTGACGCAGTATGTTGAAACGCGACACTTTTCCGAAGTGGATCCCAGAGTTGAACGAGAGCCCGTGCCTAGCGTGCGGCCGGTTGTGGAACGCTCCGTCGAATTGCCTAAAGTGGAGCGACCCGCGGCAGTCAGTACCGTACGCACGCACTCTGAGCGGCCGGTTCCGGAAGAGCGGTCGGGGCATGACCATGATGTCGTTCCAGAACGTATTCCACTGAAAAAGAAACTTGTCCGATTGAGCGACATATCGCCGGAAAAAATCGATGAGATGTGGAATGACGGTGACAGGCCGTCGCCATCCAGGCGGGCGCCTGTTCCGCGTACTATCGAGCGGGGGCAGCGTGACGAGTATCCGGTGTTCGGCCGGGACGACAGCTATGGCGAGAGCGAACCGGTCGAACCGGAGTACCAGGATGAATTATCCGATTATCCGGATGACAGCGAAGAACCATCGGATTTTTCCGAACGGCCTGATCCTGTGAGACGGGATTACGACGACCTGGAAAACGCGCCACGATCCATGAGGGGGCGAAAGGCGCGCCGTGAAACTCCGGAAGACGACGACCGGCACGTGTCGGATGACGAAGATCTCGATTTGTCGCTGGACGATGTGAGGCCGGGCAGCATCAATGATATCTGGGACAGTCGTGAAATCGACCTGGGAGATGCCGCCAAGCGTTATGAGAGCTACTACAACGACACAAAGCCCAAAAAACGTTAACCTCCACGCGCTGAAACGGTTCCGGCGCGCTCCGCGGCTGGAGCACGAATCTCCGCAACTTCCGCTCTGAGATTGGCAATTTCAGCAGTCAGGGCGCGCAACGCGTCTTCTTGAGCCGCCGCATGAGGGTCGTTTTCGGACGCCGCATCGTGCATCGAATTGACGATGATGGCGATAAAAAGGTTCAAAACGGCGAAGGTCACGACGAGAATGAAGGGGACAAAAAACGCCCACGCCCATGGATGGAGTTCCATTACCGGGCGCACGATCCCCATGGACCAGGATTCCAGGGTCATAATCTGAAACAGAGAATATGCCGACCGTCCGACCGTGCCGAACCAGGCGTCGAAATCGGCGCCAAATAATTTGGTCGCCATGACAGACGTGACATAGAACACCAGCAACAGCAGGGCGACCACCGATGCCATCCCCGGAATCGCCTGGAGCAGGGCCTGCATGACCAGCTTCATGCTGGGTACTGCAGAGATAAGTCGGAAGGCTCTCAGGACACGCAGGGCGCGCAGAACGGAGAACCCTTCGGCAACCGGGGCCAGCGATACGGCGACGATCACGAAGTCAAAGATGTTCCAGGGATTGCGAAAGAACGAAAGTCGATAGACAAAGAACTTGAGCCCAATTTCGACGACAAAGATGCTCAGGGCGATTGTGTCGAGCCAACGCAACAAACCGCCCACAGATTGCATAATGGTCGGTGAGGTTTCGAGCCCCAGAACCACTGCATTCATGATGATGACGCCGATTATTATGCGCCTGGTAATTTCCGATTCGATTACCCGCTGAACGAAACTATGTGCGGGAGAAGCGCTGTGTGTTGGTGAAGCGTCTGTCATTGTCAAAATTGCCGGCCGATTGAGGTCGTTGATATTCTGATGATCCTACTCAAGCGCTAAATGGCGTGAGTAACCGCTGATTTAAAGATGGTGTCGGGAACATTCTGTATGAGCGGCTCATTGTGCACTGCCGGGGCGCCAGAACCGTTGTGGCGGAAGATGAAGCGAAACTTTGTCGTTTGCACGAATGTGCCCTTCTTTTTCGACCCACGCCGTCAGTCCGCGTTTGTTCGCTGCGGCGGCTACGAAGTGGCGGCCATAGCCCGGGTGGTGTCTATCGATCATGTCGCCCGGGTAGCGGCACGGTGCGTTTTCCATGTCCACGACCAGCGATGCCCCGGATGAGAAGATCATGCGTGTCGACGGCGGCAACAAGGTCAATTCGGGAATTCCGGACATCACGAGATTTGCGCCGACCCATTCAGGCCTGACTTCCGTTATGCCCATGTGATCGGCAATCCCATGCAGTTCTTCGCTCGACAATATGGAAACCTGCCGCGTGTTTCGAATTATGGTCTTGTTGGTATAGGTCTTGCGGACGCGAACATCCGAGAGTCTTGTCAGGCCGGCGTGAGTATCGCCGGCAAAGCCTGCAAACGAAACGGCGACGTCATCGACCCGGCAGGTCTGCAGATCTTCCGAGCCGTGATTTCTGACCAGGATAGTCTCGACCACGCCTTCGATGTCGACTGGATTCAAAATACTCACGGAATTGTTCTCCTTGCGCCTTCGACCAATTTCACGAAGGGATCTGATTGATGGCGAGTTCCCATCCCGGTAACAGCCTTGAACGATTGTAAACGGGTTCAATTAGTATGTGCCGATCTCAAGATCAACGATACTGTTGTCGCGCATCGAGAATCGCTACAGTGACGGTGGTCACCGTGAACGGGACACAGGGCCGTCCCTCGAACATGATTGGAACGTGCAATGTCGAGAATTGTCCTCAGCCGGACATCTTCCATTGCCATGCTGCTCCTTTGCGCAGGCTTCGTGCTTGCCGGTTCCGCATTGTTTCAGACACTGTTGCCGCTGCGGGCGGACCAGGAACAGTTTTCGACCACGTTGGTGGGCCTGTTGGGCACCGCCTACTTTGCCGGGTTCGTTGTTGGTTGTTTTTGCGGTCCGGTACTCATCAGCTCCGTCGGCCATATCCGTTGTTTCGCGGGTTCCGCAGCGCTCTTTGCCGCTCTGACGCTGGTGTTTCCCCTTGCTCTTGACCCCTATGCCTGGGGTGTGCTGCGCTTTCTGACGGGCGTCTGTCTGGCGGTTTTGTTCCTGGTTGCGGAAAGCTGGCTCAACGACCAGTCCGGAAACGAAATCCGGGGGCGCGTGCTGTCGATCTACATTATTGTCGGCAACATCGCCACAATGATTGGCCAGCTAATGGTCAATCTCGAGGATACCAAGTCTCAGGCGCTGTTTTCATTTGTTGCGATGCTGGTTTGTATCTCAATCGTGCCGCTTGCCCTGACGCCGACCACCACCCCCAAGCCTATCCCGTCTGCGAAACTAAACCTGGCGGAACTCTTGCGGGTTTCTCCCGCTGGGGCGATCGGATGTTTGCTGGTCGGCATGGCCGAAGGCGCGTTCTGGTCGCTGGGGCCCGTATTCGGTCAGCAACGGGGCATGGACGTCCTGCAGATCACAGTTTTTATGGCGGCCTTTGTACTGGGCGGCACGATCTCCCAATGGCCGCTTGGCCGGCTGTCTGACAGCATTGACCGGCGCCTCGTGATCATTTGCACCGCCCTTGGCACTGTCGTCACCGGTTTAGTGATAGCGTTTTGGGAAATGAATTCGGTCTGGCTAACCTACGGTGTTGCCATAGCCCACGGCGGGCTCATGGTTCCTCTCTACGCTCTATGCTTGGCCCATGCCAACGACAACGTGGCGAACAACCGGTTCGTGGAAATCAGCGGTGGACTGTTGTTGCTCTATTCCGCCGGCGCCATGCTCGGACCGCCGGTCGCCGCGCTGGTCATGCAGGATGGCGATCCGGGCGGGCTCTTTGTCTTCGTTTCGGCGGTGCTGGGAGTGCTGGCGGTATTCCTGTCGATTCGACTGCTGGTGACGAGGGGACGCGACAGGGTCGAGGCAATGGATTTCATGCCCGTACCCAAGACATCACCTTCTGTCTATGCGTTGGAAGCCGAAGACGAGCCATTTGCCGCCGACGCCGACACAGGCAAGATCGATCCGGCGTTTCCTGAGGACTGAAAGCCGGCAAACCACGTCAAGGTGTATCGCGGTACAGAGTAACTAGTCTGGTCCGATATTTTTGCCGACACCGGCGATTCGCGCGCCGGACCGATGCTGATATTCCATAAAGCCCAGATTGATAGCACTCATTAGGCAATGCTGCTAAAATTATGAAATCAATCGACTAATTTCCCTGTCAAGCTTGTGCTGACAAGACATTGATTGCATCATTTGCATATCGTCATCAACAAGAGGAACGACGAGATGCAGAAACGGGAAATTGAAATGCAGCTCAATGGATATGGCATGACCACAGCCAGCATCCTGTACCATTTGCCGGACTTCCCTGCATTGCTGCAATCGTACATTTGGCAGCAGTACGATCTTGCGCCGGATTTTCCCGAAATGCACAAGTTCCTCGATTTTTGGCAGGAGAAACTCGACGGCAAACTGCACTCTGTCCGTTTTGCGCACAAGCGGCTGATCGGGCCGGGTGAATGGCGCAAAGTTGATGGTCAGTATATTTTGAACTGAGCGCAGACGCCTGGAGCCGCATCAAGCATATTTCGTTGAAGAGTGCGCAAGAGATGCGCCCGCGCGATGGAGGCCGATTTCGAAGGGTGAAAGTCTGACCTGACAAGCAGCAGATTTCCGCATGACGGCAATCCGCTTGCGACTCGACTGGTTTCGGTGCTTTTTTCCGTGTCCGCAGTTTTATTGCGCGACTGTCGGATCTTGATTCCCGGTTCCTCGGATTTGACGTAAGCGCCGCAACCCGTCTATGTGATCTCCAAACATTGGAGATGACCCTGGCTATAGCAACAGGTGTGTCGCCTCTTGTCGATGCGCGCCGCGGTCTATCGGGGTGCCGAGTCTGAGAATGATTTCTGTTAAATTTTGGGAAGAGCATAATGGAATACGAAAAGCTTTCACTGTTTATTGGCGGCGACTGGACGCAAGGAACATCCGGCAAGACCGAGCCCGTTATCAATCCGGCGACCGAAGAAGTGTTGGGCCAACTTCCTCACGCCAGTGCCGCCGATCTGGACGCCGCTATTGCGGCCTGCGCCGAAGGCTTCAAGGAGTGGCGTTCCATGACGGCGGTCGCACGCCAGGGAATCATGGAACAGGCCGCCCGCCTGATGGAAGAGCGCAAGGATGCCATCGCCACCACATTGACACTTGAAATGGGCAAGCCCGTTGGAGAGGCGAAACTGGAACTCGATTTTGTCATCGGCGCCATCCGATGGTACGGCGAAGAAGGCAAGCGTGCCTATGGCCGGCTTGTGCCGCCACGTTTCCCGGGCGCCCGTCAGATGGTGACCAAGGAACCGGTTGGCCCGGCCGCCGCGTTTGTCGCCTGGAACTTTCCCGGCGTAAACGTCATTCGCAAAGTCGCCGGCGCGCTTGCCGCAGGATGTTCGATCGTGATCAAGGCGAGCGAGGAAACGCCCGGGACCTGTCTGGCGATTGCCAGGTGTTTTCATGAGGCGGGAGTTCCCGCTGGTGTAATCAATGTTGTTTTCGGTGTGCCCGACGAAGTCGCACGCCATGTCCTGGCGTCACCTGTACTGCGCAAACTGTCCTTTACAGGCAGCGTCGCCGTTGGCAAGCACCTCCAGAAACTTGCCGCAGACACCTTGAAGCGATGCACAATGGAACTTGGGGGACAGGCACCCTTCATAGTGTTCGAAGATGCCGATGTCGAAGCCGCCGCAACGCTCGCGATCGCCGGCAAATTCCGCAATGCCGGCCAGGTCTGCATTTCCCCGTCTCGTTTCTATATTCAGGAAAGCCTGCTTGACCGGTTCACGGATTCGTTCGCGCAGAAGGCATCGGATTTCAAAGTCGGCAACGGCATGGATGATGGTGTTCAGATGGGACCGCTGATCGCCGAGCGTCGAATCGACTGGATGGAAAAACTGGTCGCCGATGCCAAGGATCGCGGCGCCGAACTGCTGACAGGCGGTGAACGCATCGGAAATCAGGGGCACTTCTTCGCCCCCACGGTCCTGAAGAACGTGCCCGAAGATGCTCTTATCATGAACGATGAACCCTTTGGTCCGGTCGCGCCGGTGGCGTCGTTCCGGGATTTCGACGACGTGGTAAACCGTGCCAACAAAGTTGAAGTGGGACTGGCTGCCTATGCCTTTACCAAGGATGGCGCCCGTGCTTCCGCCCTGGCCGGCGCTTTGGACACAGGTCTTGTGGGGATCAATCATCTGGGTGTTTCCACGCCTGAGACACCCTTCGGCGGTGTCAACGAGAGTGGATATGGATCCGAAGGCGGTATCGAAGGGCTGGAGGCCTTTCTTCGGACCAAGTTCGTGACGGAAATGGGTGTCTAGCCAACCAACGGGCGTCTAGGCCAATTGGTTTGAATAACCGATATTGTACAAGCGTCGTCCGTTCGGAATGAAGCCGAGCGGGCGACTTTCAATTGATCCAGCCGGTGACTGCTTGTAGTTTCTGGCATGGGAGGAACGATCGAATGAGCGTTGGCACAGGGATACCCGGAGTGCACAGGGTTGGGCCGCGGGCGTTCAATACCAACTGGATTCTCGGACCGCGTGACGACCTGATTTGGTTGATCGGCTCGGTCGCCGCCGCTTATTCGGTCTTTGCCATGCATACCGTGCTGGGATGGAACATGCTGATCGTATGGTTCGTCTGGGTCATGACACTCGATACGCCGCACTTCTTTGCAACCTACAGCAGAACATATTTCGACAAGGTCGAGTGGCAGGCGCGAAAACCGCTTTTGATCGCCACGTTGGGTGTGTTTCTTATCGGGCCGATAGCGATTGCGCTGGCGTTTGCGTCCATGAAAGCCGGCATGGAGTTCTTCCTGTGGCCGTGGCTGTTGTTCAAGATTGGAGTAAGTCTTTGGGCATATTGGCATATCACTCGCCAACACTATGGCGTTATGCGGCTGTATCACCGCAAGAACGGCGAGACCGGCACGTTCGACGCAAAGCTGGACTCGGCAGTGCTCTACGGATGTCTGCTTGTGCCGTTCCTGGCATTTCTGGGACGTCATGATCACACACGTCAAAGGGTTGGTCTGCCATCGATAGAGCCGTTCCCCCAACTGACTGGTCTTTCGGATGTGCCTTCTTTTGCAGGTCAGTTGCACTGGGATCAATGGGTTGTTGCAGCGACTGTCGTTGTTGTGGTTTCCCTCGTGGCGATATTTATCACGCGTCAGGCGATGAAAATTCTGACCGGTCAAACGGTGAACCTGCCCAAATGCATGTTTTTCGCAGCGGTTCTGCCCTTGCATATCTACATGTGTTACACGGAACACCTGTTGATGACGGGCCTTTTGACCTTTACGGCGATTGTAACCATCTACCATGACATCCAATATCTGGCGATCGTGTGGTTCTACAATCGGAACCGGTATGGCCGCGAGGAAAACGCTGAGCGCAGATTCGGTCTTGCGGCAAAAATGACCAGGAAATTTTGGATCTGGATGGGAGTAGCCATCCTGTTTGGTTCGGTGCCGGTCTGGGGATTGGGGTGTCTGCTCAATAGAATTCCCATTTGCCAGTATGGCCCGCCTCTCGGCGAGTCCACTTTCCTAGGAGAAACAACGTGGATTGCGTTCTTTGTCATACTGACCTCAGGTCTGCAAATGCACCACTACATTCTGGACCAGTACATCTGGAAACCGGGAAGCAGCAAACAGCTTCGGAAAGACATGAACCTCGAACGGCCCGCGCAATAGCGGTGGTCCTTTTGTACCGGGCATAACGCATTTCGAATCTGGTCGTTGGGTCATGACATTTCGGTTGAGTTCCTGATCACAAGGGTCCCACATCATGACCAATCCAAGCAAAAAGAAGGTCGCGTTGGTCGTTGGCGCCGGTGATTTCCTGGGGTCGGCAATCGCGAGGCGGTTTGCCAGGGAAGGCTTCCACATTGTCGCCACCCGAAGGCGAGGCAGTCTTGAGCCACTGGCAAAGGATATCGAATCCGGCGGTGGCAGTGTGACGGCCATCCATACCGACGCACGGGTTGAAGCTGATGTCGAACGTCTCATCAGCAGCACAGAACACGACATCGGTCCGATTGATGTCCTGGTGTTCAATGTCGGCGGCAACGTCCGGTTTTCGATCCTCGAAACCACGGCACGGGTTTATCGAAAGGTCTGGGAGATGTGCGCTTTTGCCGGATTCCTCAATGGCCGGGAAGTTGCCAAACGGATGGTTGACCGGGGTCGCGGCACAATATTGTTTACGGGCGCAACCGCCAGCGTGCGCGGCGCCGATGGCTTTGCGGCATTCGCCGGTGGCAAGCATGCCTTGCGGGCTACCGCTCAAAGCATGGCGCGGGAGTTGGGGCCGCGCGGCATTCACGTGGCGCATGTGGTCATCGACGGTCCGATCGATACCAAATGGACACGCGAGGTTTTTCCCGACTGGTTCGAGAAGAGGCCGGAGGACGGTGTCATGAAACCGGACGAGTTGGCGGAGTGCTATTGGCAACTTCACGTCCAGCCCAGATCCGCGTGGACATTTGAAATGGACGTCCGCACCTATGTTGAGCCATGGTAGCCGCACTGAATTGATACGGACCGTTGCTGGTATGAACAGTCAGATAGATTTCTATTACGATTTTGGCAGCCCCGCGGCCTACCTGGCGTGGACGCAACTGCCACGCTTGTGCGCCGAAACCGGAGCTGAACTTGTCCTGAAACCGATCCTGCTTGGGGGTCTCTTCAAGGCAACGGGAAATCAGACGCCGGTGGCTATTGAAGCCAAAGGACAGTGGATGTTTGCCGACATGGAAAGGTTCGCTGCCCGTTATGGCGTCCCTTATGCCATGAACCCCCATTTTATCATCAACACCCTGCCACTCATGCGCGGTGCAATGTGGGCGAAAGGCCAGGGTTGCCTGAAACCTTACAACACGGCAATGTTCGAAGCCGTCTGGGTCGATCAGAAAAACATGAACGATCCGGTTGTCATTATGTCGGTTCTTGCCGACGCCGGAATTGACGCCCAAGAGGTTGCCGACGCCATCCAGACACCCGATGTGAAACAGGCTTTGATTGACGATACCGCCGAAGCCGTCGACCGAGGGGCCTTCGGCGTGCCAACAATGTTTGTTGGTGGCGTCATGCATTTCGGTCAGGATCGGTTGGATTGGGTGCGCGAAGCATTAAGGTGAATTGACAGTAAGCCGTTTTTTGGAGATGCGGGACACATGGACGACATCGGCGATGCCCGCACCACCGGTCTCGGGGAAACCTGCGTCAACCCGGAGTCTGTGAGATGGTACCGCATCGCGGTGGCGATGATGATCGTGAGTTCCATCCTGATCAGTTTCAGCGGCGTTATCGTCCGTAACATCGAAACCGTCGATATCTGGAAAATCGCACTCTACCGGTCGTTTGCGTTTCTCGTGGCTGTTTCCGTCCTTATCGCTTTTCGGTCGCGGGGCCGTTTTTTCGGCAATTTGAAACGGATCGGTGTTCAAGGCTGGATCGGCGGCTTGATCATGTCGATGGGCGGCATGGCCTATCTGATCGCTCTGACCAGCACGACTGTTGCAAACACACTTTTCATGTTGAGCGGTATTCCGTTCATAACGGCGCTGCTGGCCCGGATCATTCTCAAGGAAAAGTTGCAAACGACTACTTTAGTGACGATGATATTTGCCGGTGCTGGAATATTTGTCATGCTCGTTGAAGGGTTCGGTATCGGATCCATGTTCGGCAATCTCATGGCTCTGTGCACTGCGGTATCATTTTCGATCTACGCCGTGATTGTTCGCCGCAACCGACAGATCGACATGCTCCCGATCCTCATCGTGACGAGCGGCATACTCGTTGTCTCTGCGTTCGTTGCCCGGTATGACGACCTGACCATATCAACCAACGATCTGCTTTTATGCATTCTGTGGGGCGCCGGTCTGAGCGGTATCGGCAACTGGATGTTCATCATCGCCTCGCGCTACCTGGTCGCCGCTGAGCTGACACTCTTCATGCTTCTGGAGTTTGGTACTGGGCCCATCTGGGTCTGGCTGTTTGTCGGAGAAGTGCCGACCTACTGGACCATCGTTGGCGGCACGGTCGTGATAAGTGCAGTCGCACTGAAGGCTCTGTTCGAGTTGTTCGAGTCCCGGAGCCGCAGAGCTCCCAGCGGCATATCCCGACCGCCGCCCTGATGCTCAACAGGCCCCAGTCCGGCCGGATTTTCAGATGGCGAGTATCTGACCATCTCTCTGGCGCACCAGCCATTCGCAAAATGAGATCGCTTCTACCGAACGGTCCACATGATTCCGCCAAATGACGTGGTAGCCGGTGCCGGTTGATATCGACCCGTCAAGCGGACGGACCAAGGTTCCCGCAAGCAGGGCATCATCGATGAGATAGCGCCAGCCCAGGGCTATGCCCTGTCCGTTCTTGGCGGCTTCGATGACCAGGGGATAGCTGTTGATTCTGAGGCTTCGATGTTGCGCCGGCAGACTGACGCCGTTTTCGGTGAGCCACACCCTCCAGCTCATCCAGTACCAATGGTCATCTTCAAGGTCGAGGAGGGCACAATGCGTCATGTCTCCCGGGGAGGTGATCGGCGCGGCCGAGTGAAGATATGCAGGGCTGCAAACCGGGAAGGCTTCCTCTTCGAAAAGCAGTTGTGATTCATACCCAGGCCATGTTCCGTGGCCGCTGACGATGGCCACGTCCACACCGTCGGCGAAACTGTCGGCAAGATCATCCGATGAGATGATACGCAGGCTGAGCATGGGATTGGCGGACTGGAAATCCTGCAGCCTGGGGATCAGCCACATGGCGGCCACAGACTGATCTGTCGCGATCGTCAATCGGCCTTCCAAGGGCGACGATCTGATTTCCTGCACGGCATTGACCAGATGGGAGAGCACGGACGAAACCGTGTGCCGGAAGTCCTGGCCGGTCGGTGTAAGCCTGACCGCGCGGTGCGCTCGCTCGAACAACGGGCGACCGACGCTTTTCTCCAGATTCCTGATCTGCTGACTGACGGCGGCTTGGGAAATGTTCAGTTCCCGGGCAGCCGCAGTAAAACTCTGCAGGCGAGCGGCAGCCTCGAACGAAACAAGAGGGTCAAGGGGAGGAAGCTGCTGTCTCAAATTATCCATAACTCACGCTTATTAATTTGCCTTAGAAACCGTCGTTTGTGCCGACAATAACTTCACGGTAGCTTATGCATAGAGGGTTTGTCCAATCAGGCGACGGACGCCCTCAAGGGTGGCGGTGGCGAAGGAGGTACAGATGAATATTCCTATATTGCGGTTGGCCGAAGGGGACGCGCCATTTTGCGGCGATCCCAGGCAATCACACACAATTCCCGCACGCTTCTATTTCGACCGGCAAATCTTCGATCTCGAAAAAGAAGCCATATTCTATCGCTCCTGGTGGTGTGCAGGCCACAAGAGCCAGGTGGCCGATCCGGGGTGCTACATCACCACGCAGATCCACGACCAGAGTGTATTTGTCGGGCGCACCCGCAGCGGCGAACTCCGTGCCTTCTATAATGTCTGCCAGCATCGCGGTCATGAACTGCTGACCGGGTCGGGCAGGGCAAACCTGATCGTGTGCCCTTACCATGCCTGGGCATATGATTTTGACGGCACACTCAAGGCCGCACGCAATACCGATGACATGGAAAACTTCAGAAAATGCGACTTCTCCCTGAAGCCGGTACGAGTCGAGGAGTTTTGCGGCTTTGTCTTTGTCAACCTCGATCCTGACGCGGCCACACTGAAAGAACAGACCGGCGATCTCGAAGAAGAGATCCGCCATTACGCACCGCAGATCGATACTCTGGCATTTGCCCGGCGCGACACTTACGATGTGGACTGCAACTGGAAGGTCATGATCGACAACTTCCTGGAATGCTATCATTGCCACACCGCGCACAAGGATTTTGTCGACCTCGTCGACATGGATAGTTACTCCACGAAAACCCATCAGCTCTACTCGAGCCAAGTATCCAACGCGGCACGGTCTACCGAGAATAATGCCTATTCCTTCAAAAAGGGTGAGGTCGACTTCGGCTATGCCGGCTGGTTCCTCTGGCCCAACCTGACGATCTGGGTCTATCCGGGCGAACCGAATATCTCTACCCTTCAGATCATACCGGCGGGACCGGAACGGACCATAGAGTACCAGGACTGGTTCGTGCCGGAAGGCAAGGTGACCGGACAGCTGAAGGACGCCATCGAGTATCAGCGTGACGTGCTGCAGCCTGAGGACATATCCCTTTGTCTGTCGGTGCAGAAAGGGCTGAGATCGAAGGGTTACAACCAGGGGCGTTTCGTCGTCGACAAAACCAAGTCGGAACTCAGTGAGCATGCTGTTCACCACTTTCAGAAGTTGGTCGTCGACGCGCTGGGAGCTGAGCTGTCGTGAAAGAGTGACTTCAAACCGTCGGGAGACTTGGCATGGCCAACGCTTATGAATTGCCGGACTTAACGATTGATCGCTTCGATGTGGATCCCGAGTTGTCCTATACAATGCCCGCGAACCTCTATGTCGATGAAGAGGCATTGGAACGCGAAAAGTCCGCGATCTTTTACCGGCAGTGGATCTATGTCGGTCATGCGGGCAGCCTTTCTGATCCGGGCGCGTTTGTGACGGCTGACATCCTTGGCCAGAATATCTTTGTCATCAGGGCAAAGGATGGCGATCTCCGGGCCTTCTACAACGTTTGCCAGCATCGCGGCCATGAGTTGCTGAAGGGTTCAGGGCGGATCAAGAACGTCATCACCTGTCCCTATCACGCCTGGGCCTATGGCGATGACGGCAGGCTGGTAACGGCCCGGCTTTGCGAGGGGCTGAAGGCATTTGACAAGAACGACTTCGGTCTCCGGGCGATCCGGGTCGAGGCCTTCTGTGGGTTTGTCTTCGTCAATCTCGATCCCGATGCGGCACCAATGTCGGATCACTATCCGGGTCTGGAAAGCGCGGTGCGCCAGTTCTGTCCCGATGTTGACGGCCTGCAACAGGCGCGGGCTGTCGAGTTTGACATCAAGGGCAACTGGAAGAACGTCGGCGATAATCTTCTCGAATGTTACCACTGCGCGCCCAGCCACCATGCGTTTGTCGACCTCGTCGACATGGACAGTTATGTCGTCGAGACCCACCGGAACTGGTCCATACAACATGGCCATTGCCGGCCCGCCAATGCAGCCTATGAATTCGAGGACGTGGGCGAACCCCAGAACTTCTCGACCATATTTGTCTGGCCGTGTTTGGCCTTCGTAACCTTTGCCGGTGCCCAGGGCGTCGCCATGTTTTCGTTTCTGCCCCTGGCGGCGGAACTGACCCATCAGGAGTTTACTTACTACGCGCCCGACGATCAGATGACCAAAACGGAGAACGCCGTTATGGGCTATTTCAATGATGTACTTGGGCCAGAGGATGTCGGGCTGGTGGAAAGTGTGCAGCGGGGTCTCAAGTCGCGGGGCTATCATCAGGGACGATTCGTCATCGATGCGGAACGAAGCCACACAAGCGAGCATGCGGTCCACCATTTCCACGCTCTGGTCATGAGTGCGCTCGGGTCGGCTTGACGCTCGTCTGTCGCGATATGCAACGGGCTTGACGGAGCGTATCGTGAAACCGTAGCGTGCCGGTGTACTCGGGAATGTTCGATGATCACCCGTTTGGGAGCGGTCAGGCACTGATTGGAGTAGGGTCCATGGCATCAAATGTGGAAAGCATCTCTCAACCGCGCATGTCAGAAGGCGAATGGCAGGCGAGAGTCGAATTGGCTGCCCTGCACAGGCTCTATGTACGGTTCGGCTGGACCGATCTGATCTATACGCACATCTCCGCGCGCGTTCCCGGTGAACCGCAGCAGTATCTCATTAAACGCGACGGTCTGCTGTTTCATGAAGTCACGGCCTCGAACCTGCTGCGGGTTGATTTCGACGGCAATGTTATGTCCGGCGACGAGCCCTACAATCAGGCCGGGCACCTTATCCACACCGCAATTTTGAAGGCGCGCCCCGACGTTAACGTTGCGGCTCACACGCATTCGCGCGCTGGCGCTGCCGTGTCCGCCATGAAGTGCGGTGTGTTGCCTTTGTCCCAGCATGCCAACATTTTGCTGCCGACAATCGCCTATCATGAGTATCAGGACGTCACCAATGAGGCGGGCGAGTGTGAAGCCCTTGCCCGTGATATGGCGGACAAGTTCATAATGGTCATGCACAACCACGGGTTACTGGCGTGCGGCAGGACGACTGCAGAGGCATTCTACTATCTGTACTTTGTCGAAATGGCCTGCAAAATTCAGGTCGACGTCCTTGCGTCGGGCCAGGAAGCCATCGTGCCGTCGGAGCAGATCGTTCAGGATCTGTATGAATCTGCTGGCGCACCCGGTGAGGAGCCAAAGGGCGCGCGGGTGTGGGCACCTATGCTTCGCTTGCTTGACGAAACCGATGACAGTTACCGTCACTGAATGCCGTCTGTTCTTCTGAAGCGCCTCTAATCCTGGAGGCGACCACACGCGGGAAACTCTCACGATTGAGAACGGGGCAGTCGATCCCGCTCGAGCGACATCAAGACGTCCAAAGTCTGCGAATTTTCGAACTGGGTAGCAAGACCGACCTTTCCAGAACACACAATATTGCCCTTTCCGGAAAACGGTGGGTTTGTCCTAGACATCAATTGAACAAATGAGTAGATATAGTGACATAAAATAATCGAATGGATAGTTTTCATGTATGCTCCGATGGAAAGCGAACTTCTGCGGACGCTGATTGCGGTTGCGGACACCGGCAGCTTTACGAACGCGGCAGAGCGCGTTGAACGAACTCAGTCCGCCGTTAGCATGCAGATGAAAAAACTGGAGGCCATTGCCGGCAGGCCGCTATTTGACCGGCGGGCGCGTGGCGTCAGCCTGACATCTGACGGAGAAGCGCTCGTCGCCAGAGCCCGCCGGATCCTGTCATTGCTCGATCAGGCGACAGAAGCCTTGCGAACCAAGCCGTTGCACGGGGCCGTCAGGGTGGGTGTCCCTGAAGAATATACTTCACCTGTTCTGCGCAACATCCTGACAAGATTCACACAAATTCATTCCGGCGTGCACGTCACAATTACCTGCGAAACCAGCGAGGAGCTCTTGGCGTCGTTGAGTGAGGGATCGCTTGACCTGGCGGTTGCTGTCGTTCCGGACACAGAGACGCCGGCCGAGGTGCTGGCCCATGATTCAACAGTCTGGGTGGCCGCGGCCCAACATCTTGCACAGGATCAGACGCCCGTTCCGATCGCTTTGTTTGAACAGGGGTGCTGGTGGCGTGACCCCGCCATTGAACAGCTCGAAACCTCAGGCAAGCCGTTTCGCGTCGCTTATGTCAGCCGCAGTCTCACCGGTATCCAGGCGGCGGTGTCGTCGGGGATTGCCATCGCAGCCATGAGCCAGAGCACAATGCCGCCTGACTCCAGAGCGTTGCGGGAACAGGACGGTTTCCCGCCATTGCGCGCATCGAGAGTGGTACTCCGGACAAACCCGGACAGGGACACACACGCTGTTCGGAGCCTCGCGCGGTCTATCCGAGAGGCGTTCGTATCGGCGCTTGTACCATCTGCCGCTTGAACTGGTTGGCCCCCGGCGATTACGGCGACGGATTTTTGTCGGATCCCATGATCTACGTTTCCGTCCAGACCGCAAGTTCATATCCGTCCAGGTCTTTGAAATGGAACCGGTGGCCGCCGGGAAACTCGAAGATCGGTTTGACGATCACGCCGCCAGCTTCTTCTACCCGACTTTTGAGATTCGACAGGTCTGTCCCGTAAAGGACAACCAGAGGACCGCCCGGTGCCGGTTCCAGACTTGCGTCGAAACCACCCTTCATATGACCGTCGCAGAACTCGCAGTAAGTCGGTCCGAAATCCGTAAATGTCCAGCCAAAGACCTGCCCGTAGAAATTCTTTGACCGGGCGGTATCGGCCACATTGAACTCGATGTAATTGATGCAACGGTCGTGGTTGATAATCTCGGTTGTCACTTGGGTCTCCGTTCAGTTCTCGTATGCTTTAATGTCGGCGCGTTGGGCGGGGTCGTGACCGCGCCTGTTGCCTGTCGCTCGTCATCCAGATATGGGGTTTCAAATCGTCAGTAACGGGCGCCCTATGTGGGAGCACTGTCTTCTTCCATGACAAGCCCGGCAAACCGTCGGCGCTTGGTTTGCACCCGATTTCCGCGCCTGTCTTCATCATCCGACAAGGATGACGCCATGCGCAAAACGTTCAGATAGCCTGTCGTCTTTTCAACACGATGACCCTGCGGACCGGCTTGGATGAATCGGTGCAGCTTAGCCAGATTGTAGCACGGCACCCACATCAAAAGATGATGCTCCACATGGTAATTGACCCAATAGGGCGCCAGGAAGATCCGCTCCAGTGTATTTGCCATTGTGGTTCTGGCATTGCGGAACGGGTCGCTGTCGTCGGGAACCATTGCGTGTTCTGCGATGTTGCGGATTCTCAGAACCAGCTGATAGGTCGTGAGCAACGGGATGAGCCAGAGTGCCGGGTAGAGCCACCAGTAACCGGCGAGCGACAGGATTGCCAGCAGGAGGGTGTTGATTGCCAACGGGCCGCCCAGCGACTCCAGGAAATGGCGCCGGCGGCGCTCTGCCGGCCACTCCGGTTTTCCAAACCCCGCCTGGATCTGGGCCAATCGTTGACTAAGTCCGGTTTGACCCGAAAGGTCGCGCAGGAATTTCCGCATGAGGCTCTTGCGTGTCACCGGAAACGGCGCGCTCAACACCAGATCGGGATCGTCAGGCTGTTGTGTCCGGGCGTGGTGTTTGAGGTGATACGTGCGATAAACACCGGTGTCTGCAAAAGTGGGCCAGGCGCAAAGCCACTGACTGACGGTGTTGTTGGCTTGGCGGTTGTCAAGCAGAAGTCCATGCGCCGCATCGTGAACGAGGATCGACAATCCCAGCTGGCGGCCACCGATAATGAAGGCGCAGACCAGGAAAGTTACCGGATTGGTCCAGATCGCAAACACCACCATGGCAGCAACGATGATTGCCCAGGCGTGAAACACCAGCCAGAGACCGCGCAGGTTAGAGCGTGCCCGGACCTGGGCAAGTTGTTCGTCACTGACAAGGTCTTTTGCGCGGACATTCACGGTCGTTGGTGTTCCGTTGTTTCGATTCCACTTAGTCGATTGCACTCAGAGGCGTTGTGTTTTCCTGTCGGCGCCGTGATACAGAATTTCGCGCACGGCAGCCGATGCGCGCTCATGGAACGCGACCGCTTCCATGTCGAAATCACATGCAGGTCTCGGCGTGTGCTCGAAGTTGCCGTGCCGGTCCGCGCCACGCACAAGAGCCGCACTGTCCCAGTTGCCGACCGCCTGGTAAGCGGAGGTGGGCATGTAGTGCATGGAAACACCAATGCGCCGGTCACTCGATCTGTTGGGCCCGGATGCATGCGCCAGCTTGATGTTATGCATTGACATCGACCCTGGAACAAGCGGCATGGACACGGCCTTTGACTCGTCGACGTCCACCGCAATTTCCTGTCCGCGCGTCAGCATGTTTGCCTGATCGTAACGGTCCTCATGGGCGAGAGTGTCACCCTTGTGGGTGCCGGGCATGACCCGCATGCAACCGCTTTCCTCCGATGCCGGCGAAAGGGCAATCCAAGCCGTAATGACGTCGCCGCCTTTCAGCCCCCAATAGGTCACGTCCTGATGCCAAGAGACATAACTGTCCGTATTGGCATTCTTGATCCAGAACAGGGTGTTCCAGCACAGGATGTCCGGCCCGAGGATGTCTGCCATGGGATCCACCACGCGGGGGTCGCGGATGAGGTCGTCCAGCCATTTGAACAGGAGGTGGCCCTTGTTGCGCTGTTCGGGATGGAGCGCGCCACCCTGAGCGGCTTCCACCCCTTCCAGTTGACGGCGCAAGTCGGCTACTTCCGTGTCGGAAAGTACAGGAGTTGGGAAGTAGTATCCCTCCTCGTGAAACTGCGCGACAGCAGCTTCTGAAAGAACCTTTCCCATGGTTAGTTCCTCTCTTAATACGCAACGGCTTGCCAATGTTAGACTGCGGCCATGGTATCACGGGTCATTTGGAACTGCACGAGGCTTCCGGAAACCGCCGAAATGGAACCGGAAATAGGCAAGTCTGTGCGTTCCGCGACCGGCACGGGCGATCATTTCTGCGCTTGAATGCAAACTCTGAAAAACCATAAGACTGCTTTCCGTGGAGTCGACATCGTGCACCAACCTTCGGGCGTCACGGTGGGTCACTCTTTGTCCACCGGAATGTGTTCGAACGCCCATTCATTGTATCCCCGCTGGCCACGGTACCAGGGTACAACGTCGCCAGGGTCCTCGCCGTAGTCCCAACTGATCCGGGCGCCTTGACCCATGGCGTCTTCTATCAGGCGTCGGCGGCGCTGGCTGAGCAGAACATCCTTTGTGATCTCGTCCGCATCCCAGGTTTCGCTTGCAAGCCGGCGGAAGATGGCAACGGTACGCTCCATATCCGGCCGTTCGGCGATGTTTTCAAGTTCATTGGGGTCCTCTTCCAGATCGAAACACAGATCCGGATCGGCGGAACTGGTGATGAACTTGAAACGTCCCCGCCGGATCATGAAAAGCGGCGCAAGCGTCATTTCGCTCAAATACTCCGCCAACACGGGGCGAATTTCGCTAACACCTTCCTGCCCGATGAAACGGGTGAGGTCGGTGCCGTCCAGTACATCGCTTGCATCATTCCAGTTGCCGTCGCTGGCGATCGACAGCAGGGTGGGCAATATATCGAGAAGCGACGAAAACGTCTCTACCCGGCCAGGTTTGTATCTTCCGGGTGCATGGATGATAAGGGGAACGCGCAGAGATTTCTCGAAAAACGTACGCTTGAACCACATCCCCCGTTCGCCAAGCATTTCGCCGTGATCGGACGTGAAGACGATGACCGTGTTGTCGCTCAACCCGGTGTCGTCGAGGGCGGTGAGCAGCTCGCCAATGCGATCGTCGATATAGCTGATCGAGCCGTAATAGGCGCGTTTTGCATTGGCGATCCACTCATCCGGATAACTCTTGTCAAGCATGCCCACAAGATCGAGAAGGCGCAGGGAATGGGCGTCATGGGCATCGCGCGGCAGCGCGCCGATTTCGGGCGCGGGCACGTTCAGACCGTCATAACGATCCCAGTGTTCCTTCAGGCAGAGATAGGGATCATGGGGATGCGTGAACGAGGCCTGCAGGAAAAACGGACGTTCATCGTTTGACCGGGCGATGTCGTAGATCTTCCGCACAGCCTTGAAGCAGACGTCGTCGTCATAGTCGATCTGCACCGACCGTCGGCATGGCCCGGCAATGCGCAAGGCGCGGTCGTCGTTTGGATCGCTACGGCCGGTGTCGGTCCAGTCAGCCGACCAGCTGAAGTCAGATGGGTAGATATCGGTCGTCAGCCTTTCCTCGAAACCGTGCAGCTGATCCGGACCGACAAAATGCATCTTGCCGGAAAGGCAGGTCTGATACCCCTGTTCGCGCAGGTAATGGGCATAGGTGGGGATCGAACTTGGAAATTCCGAACCGTTGTCATATGCCCCGATTTTCGACGGCAACAACCCCGAGGCCATGGAAAACCGGGACGGTGCGCATAGGGGATAATTGCAATAGGCAGTGTCGAAGACCACACCTTCCTCTGCCAGACGATCGAGATGCGGTGATTGACAGACAGTATCGCCGTAGGCCCTGAGCGCCGATGCCGTAAGCTGGTCGGTTTGAATAAACAGAATGTTGGGGGGCCTGGCAGTCATGCAGCACCCTTTACAGCATCGTCATGGTTGGCTTGTTGGTCAAAGAACGAGGCCGTGCTCGGGAGTTGCGGCAACGTGACCCGATAGTCAATCGATCGCACGGTGCCGGTTCTTTCTCCCTTCACCAATAAGCCTTCGTGTCGGGTCGGCATCGGGTTGGGCGAAAGCGGTACGGCATCCTCGGCCGAGTAGACGCAAATGAACAAGGTCCTCGGCTGGCTGGATCGATTGGGCGCCGACCCGTGAAGCAAGCGGGAATGCATCAGGCAAACCGAACCGGCTTTTCCGGTGCACAGGACCGCCTCCTTTGCACACTCCGTCGCCACATCGTCGTGAACTGCGCCGGTGAAGAGTCCACCATGCCAAAGTTCGTGAAGGGCACCGCGATGCGAACCGGGCAAGACCTCCAGCGGCCCGTTCTCTTCAGTCACGTCGTCGACCATGAGCAGGGCGGTTACAACGTCGTCATTGCTGTGTGGCGTAAAGGCAAAGTCCTGGTGCCATTTGACCACCGTCTTTGCCCCCGGCAGTTTGGAATTAATCTTGGTGTGGTGAAGCTTGACGTTCGGCCCGACAAGATCGCCGATACAATCGGTTACCCGACTGTTGCCCATTGCGTCGAAATAGGCGTCGGATACCTCGATCGGCGCGTTCACACGCCGTAATGCAGGCTGATCGCGCGAATGGCCGGGTTCCAGATCGAACCGCGGTCTGTTGTTGACAGTTTCACCATAGGGCTCGCTATGTTCCCGGCTCTCCTCGACCCATTGGTTGAAGTCGTCTTGCAGCGCAGATAATTGCGTTTTCGACACCGCGTCTTCCACCACCAGAAACCCGTTGGTTTCATAAAACGCGATCTGTTCTTGTGTCAGGGCCGTCATCAGTGTCTCCGGGATTGTCGTACGAAGCAGTTCACAACACTACTTCGTCGGATTGTCACACGCAAAACAAACGCAGGACAAAATGAACGAAATTCTGCCGTAAATCTCCGCAAGCCCGGTTTTGGTTGTTATGCTGCAAGGTGACGGTCAGGACAGGGCCGCTCTCAGCCGGGTTTGCTTCCATGTCGTTGCCGATGATTGAAATCGCTGCAGGTGAACAGGTGCCCCTGCTTGGTCAGGGCACATGGCATATGGGCGAACGCCCGAACCGGCGCGAAGAAGAAGCCGACGCGTTGAGGTTTGGCATGGACCTCGGTCTCACCCTCATCGACACTGCAGAAATGTATGCCGATGGAGGTGCCGAAGAAGTGGTCGGGCAGGCCTTGTCCGGGCAGCGCGATCGAGCGTTCGTCGTGTCGAAAGTCTACCCGTTCAATGCGGACCGTAATGGGGTGATCACTGCCTGTGAGAGGTCCCTGAGAAGGTTGGATACCGACTTCATTGATCTTTATCTGTTGCACTGGCCCGGTAGTGTTCCGGTAGCGGAAACAATCGATGCCTTCAGGGACTTGAAGGTAGACGGAAAAATCCGCCATTTTGGCGTCAGTAATTTTGACACGACTGAGCTTGATGAATGGTGTGCGAAGCCGGGAGGTGGAGAAACGGTGATCAACCAGATTTTGTACAATCCATCCCGCCGGGAAGCCGAGTGGCAACTCCTTGAGGCCTGCCGTGGCCATGGTGTGATGCCGATGGCATATTCACCGCTTGAGCAAGGCCGTCTGCACAATGTTCCGGTTCTGCGTTCGGTCGCCGAAAAGCACGGTGTGTTGCCTCTGCAGGTGGCTCTCGCCTGGGTAGTGCGAAACCAAAACGTCATTGCCATTCCAAAAGCTGCCTCCAGGGGGCATGTCCAAGCAAATGTTGAAGCCCTCGATATCAGGCTTGACGAAACCGACCTTGCCGCCATAGACAGCGCCCTGCCGCCGCCTCACAGGCCATCGCCTCTGCCCATGCTTTGAGAGCAGGTCCAAGTTGAACCAGCCGGCAGCGAAGAAAAACAGGAAAGAACCGAGCAAGATCTTGCGGCGGTATATCGATCGAAAGGTGTTTCGAGGTGGCGCGAGAGTGTCGCGATGCCCGAGACGTAGATTCAGAATGGTAACTCAAATGGCGCTACGTCCGCCACGGCACAACGATGTCGAAGAAACCCACAAGATCGTTGTTGGTAGTGTGCCGGAGGTCCACGGTCACCTGTTGCCGTTCGCTTCTGGAAAGATGGTTGTAGAGGCCATCTTGTGCATTCCCGGTGTCACCTGCCACATACATCTGTGTTGTGAGTTCGTCTCCCGAAGAATTGCGAACCTTGACATGGATATGCGGCGTGCGGCCGGTATAGGGCACGGGTCTTATGGTTCTGAAGGAGTACTCACCGTCAGTATTTGTGAACGTTGAGCCAAAACCCTGAAAGTAGCTATCCCGCAAGCGCCGGAGCGACCAGTCCTTTCGGCTCAGATACCGCCCGTTAATGTCACATTGCCAAATTTCGACGACCTGCTCCGGAAGCGGTTGGCCGTGCGAACCAAGGACGGTCCCACGCAGATGCAGGATTTTTCCGCCCGCCTGTTTCGCTTTCGACGCGATCAATACGAGGTCATTGTCGATGTCAGCGAACAAGTCCTTTCGGTCTGGATAAAACGGACCTTCTGTCTGGTGTGGTGTAATTGGGGTGGCCGCCAGTGTTGCCTGTGACGGCAACACCAACACCGATGCCGCGGCGCTTGATACGAACGCCCGTCTGTCAAAGTTCTTTGCGTCTGCGTTTCCGGTCATCGCTGCCAAATGTTGTCCGGTGTGATACCAAATCGTTTTTGCCTGGATGCCGGATCCGAAGCCAACTCAAGCTTTGGAGCCGCGAGGCCCAGCCAGCGAAACGGCGATTTCCTCCATCCGCTTCAATTCGCGACTGCCAATCAGGGCAAATACCAGCCCGTGGCTCTTCCAGACCACGCCTGTCTTGGAGCCATGCCGGTGCCAGGAGAATTCGGACCCAAGGGCATCGTAATTCTCACCTGATGGCAGTTCGAGTTCGTCCGCTTTCATGACGTAAAGCAGCATCGGGCCATCTTCGCCGTTATAGCTCAACGAAGCGAGCCGTCGATGAAGCAGCCAGCACAACCTGCCGCCGGTAAGGGCGATTCCGTCACCTTGAGAGCGTAGCGGCGGCAACGGAAAATTCAGCCGTGCTTCATACCAGGAGGCGAGGGCGACCATGTCCTGTTCCGCAACGTCAACGACCTTGCCTTTGAGTAAATAGGTTTCAAAGTCTTCAAAGAACGTCTGAACCAGGTCCGTCGAACCTGAAAGCGACGTCCGGACGGACGGCAGGAGCAGAAAGCCGGCAATGCCTGCAGCAAGCGTTCCGCCGGCACCGATGAGAAACCGTCGTTTGTTCAAAAAGGCCGGCGAAGGCGCCGCCACAGATACCGGCTGGTTACTCAGTTCGTCAACAGACGCACGCAGTGAATCCGGTGCCGTTTCTGTGCCAAATTCGTCGCGAAGCAGCAGGGTGAGTTGCTCCAGCCTCAGGGCTTCCTTGGCGCACCGATCGCACTCAGCCAAGTGTGAAAGAACGTTTGACGAGTCTTGCGGAGAACATTGTCCATCGACAAACGCTTCCAGGTCAATCTTGCAGTCGTTGATTGTCATGATCTGCCTCATTTCACAAGGCGAAGAGGTGGGGACGATTGTTCGTGCCCGGCATCGGCAACAGACGCATCCAGGATATCGGCAAGTGCATAGCAAAGTCTTTGCCGGGCTCTGCTCAGGCGGGAACGTATTGTGCCAATTGGCAGTTCGAGGGCCTGTGCTGCATCTGCATAACTAAACTCCTCGATAATGATCAGTTGAACCACCGGCTTCATTTCGTCCGGCAGGTTGTCGATGGCGTCTTTCGTCCGTTGCATTATGGCATTGCGATGCGTCTCGTTTTCCGGTGTGGCGTCGGTCTGCCGGAGCTCGGGTCGATTGGCAACGGCTTCGGAGTCTATCGGAATGTGCACAGCACGCTTTCGCGCCCTCAGTTTGTCAATGCAGGTATTCGACAGAATTCTGAACACCCAGGCCGCCATGCTGCTTCCCGGTTTGAACGTGTCGAGACTGCGCAAGGCCTTGCCACAGGTGTCCTGTACGGCATCTTCAGCATCTTCACGTGACGACAGCATGCGGAACGCCGTGCGATAGAGCGCATCCAGCTGCGTTTCCAGCACATGGTCGAATTCCGATCGTATAGCATCGGATTGTTTGAACACCACGTCGTCTCCGCCATTTGTCTGGTTTTGTAGTCTATCTGTAGAACGTTCCAGTGCCGGAAAAGTTCCGCAATCCTTATCTGGGATCATTAGAGGTCATCGATTTTGTACCAAAAAAGCGGGACCACGTTGAAGGCCCCGCTCTTCCTGGCAGTCAAACGGCCTAAATGACGACGACTTTTGCGCCATAGTTGACGCGATTGTAAAGATCGACAACTTCATTGTTGAGCATGCGGATACATCCGCTGGATACAGCAAGGCCGATGGATCCCGGACGATTTGTTCCATGGATACGGTAAAGCGTATCCTTGCTGCCCTGATACAGATACAACGCTCTCGCCCCGAGCGGATTCTCGGGGCCTCCCGGCA
This sequence comes from Alphaproteobacteria bacterium, assembly GCA_021775805.1. Taxonomy (GTDB): domain Bacteria; phylum Pseudomonadota; class Alphaproteobacteria; order Rhizobiales; family JAJFHC01; genus JAJFHC01. Next base: position 244,623 of record JAJFHD010000090.1, read on the forward strand.
TGAAATCCGGAATCCGGCGTCCGTATTGTTTGAGCTCACGCTCGATCATTTCTTTTGGCGGATGCCAAGACGGCCATTCCGCTTTCCGTTTGATGCTTGCCACACCTGTCCAGGAAAACCCTTGGCGCCCGACGCCGACGCCATAGCGGATTGCTTCTCGGTTGTTCAGTACGAAATACAGAGCCCGCTCGCGGGTGCTGATGACAATCGTACCGGGCCGCTCGCGGGTCGAATACTTGACGCGTTTTTTGCCCCGGTACCGTTTGCTGAACGTGCCATTGTTCGCATAAGCCGATTTGAAATTGTAACGTATTTCCCTGGCTTCCGAGAATGCAGCGGAGCCCGAGGCGGCAAAGGCCACTCCGCCGAGTATTAGTGATCGTCGATCCATTCTGCTTAATCCCTCGCTTGATTTGCGACCGTCTTGTTCCAGAACCTCTGCCGTCGTGATTTCCAGCTTAGGCTCAACTACGTGTGCGGCTGACGTGCAACGGCACTGATTTGACATAACGATCCTACCCAAATTTGGTTCCCGGAATATTCACAAAATGGCGAACCATTGTTCGATTCCACGATCAACGTGTCTTTTGTGTGACGTTGCCGGTATTCAAGAACGCTCGACACAAGTGTCCAATCACGTCATTGTTGACATTAAGGTGTTGATTACGCGAAGCGTCCAATACCGGACGGGAGTGTAGACAGACGCTTTGCGGTTACCGGATTTTTAGCTGCGGGAGTTAGGTGGGAACGAGATGGCGGAAGTTGAGTACGTAGCCGTTCCGCTCGACGAACTGAAAGATCTTGTTGAGGTCTGTCTAATAAAGACCGGTCTTGAAGGGTTCGAAGCGGATATTGTCCGTGACGTGCTTATGTATGCCCAGTTGCGCGGCAACAATCAGGGCCTGATCAAAATAGTGGAAGGTACCGTCACGCCGCCACCGGAAGCCTCGCAGGTCGGTGTGGTGGCCTCCCATGGTGCAACCCTGAGGCTGAATGGAAATCAGTGTTCCGGTATGGTTGTGTCTTATATGGCGACGGAAGAAGCGATCCGGATAGCCGGTGAGTTCGGCATCGCATTTGTAGGAACCTGCAACACCAGCACGTCAACCGGAGCGATCGGGTATTACGCGGAAAAGATGGCGGGAGAAGGATATGTAGGAATTGTCATGGCCGGTTCGCCAAAGGCAGTTGCGATCGCAGGAGGAATTGATCCGGTTTTTGGAACCAATCCCATTGCCATCGCGGTTCCGACCGAAACGGATCCGCTTGTCCTTGATATGGCCACTGCCGCAATGGCCTGGTTCGGAATCATAGAAGCCCGTAATCGAAATGAGTTTCTCCCAATTGGTGTTGCCGTGGATTCGTCCGGCCACGCCACGACAGATCCCGCAACCGCGCTTGAAGGCGCCATCATGCCTTTTGACGGGCACAAGGGGTCCGGACTGGCCTTGATGATAGAACTGATTACCGGTCCGTTAGTGGGTGCCGGTATCGTTGGTGACGCGGATTCCGCGACGAACCGCGGTATGGCATTCATCGCGATACAACCGTCGGCGCTCGGTGCGGAAGGGACGTTCAGCCATGCCGTCTCAACCTTGAAAACGCGATTGAAACAGTCAAGACGCCAGGACGGCGTTGACGCAATCCGCCTGCCCGGTGAACGCGCAAGACAAAAGGCTGAAGAAACAGTCTCCAGCGGCGTTATACAGTTGGACAGGGCCCTGCACAGCCGTCTTCAGGAAATTGCTAACGCCGGTTGATACCGCTGCCGAAATTCAGCGGAATGCTGTCGAAGACAAGGACCTGGGTTTATCCGCTATCCGGTCCGGCAGGGTCACGGCAATCGAGGCCGGTCAGCCAGGATAGCGAGTCACAGATTGAGGCAAAGCTTTTTGCTGCGCGTCGGCTTGTCCGGCGCGCGCGCAAATACCCATGAACCAGTTGTTCCTCATTGCGGTAACGGACAGCGACACCATCCTTGCGCAGACGATTGGCGTACTCTGACGCATCATCACGCAATGGATCCACATCTGCGCTGAATATCGAAGCCGGCGGCAAACCGGCGAAGGTCTCCGCCACGAGTGGTGACAGTTCGGGGTTGTTGGCGAGGCCGCGTAGCTGACCACCCGAGTATACCTGGAAGTAATGCAGACAATCGGTGCGGGTCAGCATTGGTGCCTCCGCATGCTCGATGTATGAGCCTTTGTCTGGGTCGCCTCCTAGGCCCGGATAGATCAACAGTTGGCCCAAAGGCATGGCAAAGCCCATGCGCCTGGCACGCAGACAAACCCCAACCGCGAGACAGCCGCCGGCACTGTCTCCGCCAACGACCACGGATCTGCCGTCCTTCAGAAGGTGAAGGTATGCCTCCTGCGCATCATCGAGCGCTGCGGGAAACAGGTGATCGGGTGCCAGGCGATAGTCGAGCGCGACAACTTCCAGACCGCTGTCGGCGCAGATTTCCGCACAGATCGAGTCATGGCTTTCCAGCCCGCCGACTATAAACCCGCCGCCGTGCAGGTAGAGCAAGACTGACTTTGATCCGGTCTGAGGCTGACCGGCTCGATAGTGTCTGATCGCCAATTCCCGATCCGGCGACCTGGCATTTATCTTCACGTCTTCGACGGCGATATCGTCCGGGCGGTTGCCCTGAAACACGGCACATAATTTGTCGTAGTGCCGCCGGTCTTCGTCTGCCGACAGTTTGTTGGGATCGGGCGGATAGTGTTCGTGAACCAACCGGATATATTTCAGCATCTCCGGATCCGTAATCGTTGCCGGCATATTGTGTTCCGTTGAATGTTCCTGACAAATTTAGTGTATGGCGACAGGGACCTCGGCGAGCACGGCACTGTTGTCGGCATTCCAATAACGCAGAACATAGTTGCCGGGTTTCTTCGGTGCCTTGATCTTTGCAATTCGCCCATCATAGTCGCCGTTGACAAGCCTGGCCGCCGCCAGGACCTTGCCTTTTGCGCCTGACGCCGGATCGAAGATCTGGATCGAATCCCGATATGCGCCGGGGCCCTGCCATGAAACCGAAAACGACTCGCCAGCGACCGCTGCCTCCGGACCGTCAAGAGAAACGGGAGTCGCCTTGATTTCAATCGGTCTTGTCGCCAAAACCAAACGGCTGTCACCGCTCCAATAGCGCAGCATCAGTTGCTTCGGCTTGGCTGTGGCATTCATTTTTACCGTGCGCGCCTCGAATTCTCCGTTCACCAGCCTGGCAGATCGCAGCACCTTGCTTCGACCCCCACCGGTGTCGGGATCAAACAACTGTATTGCGTCCCGATTGGCGCCAGGACCCGTCCAGGACACCTTGATCGTAGACCCGATCCCGACGCTTTCGGGCGCGTCAATGCCTACTTCGGCATCCTTCACCTCAATCTGGCGTGTGGCGAGAACTGTGCGGTTTTCACCATTCCAGTAACGCAGTTCATAAACTCCGGGACGTGCGGGAGCCGGCAAACGAATTTTCTGATTGTCGAAATCGCCATTGGTCAGGCGTTTTTCCCGGACCCGCTTTCCTTCGCCCTGATTGCCTTTGGGGTCAACAATCTGAACCGCATCCCTGCGGCCACCGGGACCGATCCACTCGACAGTGAAGGTGGCACCAATTGCGACGCTCTGCGGCGCACCAAGGGAAACCTCGGCCTCCAGCACCTCAATCTCACGGGTGGCAAGGACCTTATTGTTCTCTCCGTTCCAGTACTGCAGTCTATAGAATCCAGGCTCGGCCGGTGCAACGAGATCAACCGTCTTGTTGTCAAAGTCGCCGTTAACGACCCGCTTGCCGCGGATCGGTTTTCCCTCGCCCTGATTGGCTGTCGGATCAACAATTTGTACAACATCCCGTCGGCCACCTGGGCCAACCCATTCCACCTTGAACCGGCGGCCTATGTCGACGGTCGGAAGTGCCGACAAGGAGACCTCCGCATCGATAATCTCAATGGCGCGCGTACCAATTACCGCGCGGGCGGCACCGTAGTAATAGCGAAGTTCGTAGGGCCCCGGTTTTACCGGAGCAACAAGGGTCACCTGACGCTTATCATATCCCGACGTCTGCAGTCGGCGGTCGCGAATCCTCCTGCCTTCACCGTTGTTGCCGTCGGGGTCGAACAACGAGACGTAATCGTACTTCTCGCCGGGTCCATCCCAGGTCACCGTGAACCGCCTGGCAATTTCCACCTGTTCGGGAGCGTCGAGATTTGCGCTGGGCAATTCTGCGACTTCCGCGGTTTCTGGCTCTGCTTCCGGCGCCACGGGCTGTTCCGACGCCGTCACCTCGAGAACCGAGTCGGTCAGCGCGTCACCGAGGGCCGCGGCGTTGTCGGCTTGAATGTAGAGGCCCCCGGTTTCTTCCGCGATACAGGACACCTGACGGCCTTCTTCCGCGGAAAGGCCAAAACCGACGACGTGTACTTTCAAGCCAACGCCGGTTTTCTTGAGTTCACGCGCGAGAGCACACGGGTCCGCGTTGCAGGTCTCGATTCCATCCGTGATCAGGATGACGGTTGCCTTGTCTTCCGTATATTTCAGGGCTTCGGCGGCCTGTCTGACGGCAGCCGTCAGCGGCGTCTTGCCTTTCGGATTGATGTCCCCGGCCGCATTGCTGATCCGGCCGCCCGCGTCGGGAGAGATCGGAACAAGCACTTCAATGTCACTACAGTTGCCCTTCTCCCGATGACCGTATGTCATGAGGCCGAGCGACAGGTCCGGAGGAATCGATTGAAGCACCTGGGAAAGAACTTCTCGGGCGACAGAGATTTTTTCCGAACCGTCAATCCGTCCCCACATCGAACCTGAACCGTCAAGAATGATCATGCCCCGTTCGGCGGCGTTGAGCGCGGTTGAAACGAATGCGAATGACAACGCCATAGAACCCAGGATCAAGACGAACCGGAGTAGCTTCATGGAGAATTCCTCACTCTGAACTCATGTTGCAGACAAATGCCCGACATCAGTTGACTTTTCACCGACCCGGCGCGTGCGGTCAGCACACACTTCGACTGTGATCGTTTGAAATTTGTAAGAGAGTCAACCTCCTGCACACTCCTGCGGCATCTGTTCCATTTTGCCGGAAATGAAAGTCATATCATCTGGGGCCAGATTTTTCTGGGCGGCCGCCATCGCCGTCCGATCCTTTGTAATGATCCCCATGAAGAACGCCCGCTGGGCGTCGTTGAATTCACTTTCGACCCTGTCGGCAATACACTTGCAACCGGTGGCTGACATTCTGAGTACCTCATGGCAGGATTTGAGGATGGTTTGTCTGTCGGCAGCCTGAACAGACACAACGCTCCAGAGGAGCCCAATCACAGTAAGCTTCCAGAGTCGCATGACTATTCCTTTCCCTCAGAAGATGGTCAAGATTAGCACATCGATTTAGCAGTGCAACTATGCAAGTTCCCAGGTTATGAACCGCTTCCAAAACGTTCGCTCAGCGGTTCCCAGTACCGTGTCCGCCAGCCTGCCGCCAGATGTTCGACCGTGTCCTCAGCGCAGCCTGTCTGGTCCAGGGTGACACGGGTCCCGTTTTCGACTGCGGTCAACTGAATGCGCAGAATTGTGTAAAGGCCTTCCTCCCACGACACCACACGCCACGCCTGCACGATTTTCTGATCCGGCTCCAGTTCAAGATTGCGGGCCACGATCTGCCCATCATGCATAGATGCGAATCCGCCGACGTCCGTGCTGATTTTCGACGTGCCGCCGGAAAAGTCGCTGTGAACTCTTTCGTCCATGAAGATGGGGTAGATGTCTCCAGGGTCTGCGTTGATTTCCACTTCCTGGTGAATGCTGGTCGGCATGGATGTTCCCTTCAATGCGCGTTTGGCGATGGATGCAGGTTATTGTATTCAACCATATGGTTGAATATAGTCAAGCCAAAGGGGGAAGGTCGATGACCAAGGCCGAATCAGAACGGAAGCTGGACCGTATATTCCACGCCTTGTCCGACCCGACGCGGCGCGCGATTATCTCGCGGTTGACGAACGGCCCGGCCAATGTGACGGCACTGGCGGAGCCGTTTGCAATGTCGCTCAATGGCGTGTCAAAACATCTGAAGACGCTTGAGTCCGCCGGATTGATCCATAAGAACGTTGCTGGCCGTGTCAGTGTTTGCTCTCTGAATGAGGCTTGCCTGCGCGATGCCCACGCCTGGCTGGATCATTACCAGCACTTCTGGGAAGACTCACTAGAGTCACTTTCGGATCACATGAAGGGCATTTTGCGGTCGGAAGACGTCCAGTCCGGTGGGTCCAAATGACACTCGGACAAGATCCGGACTCAAGTCTCACACTTGTTGTTCGCCGGACAATAGATGGTGACGTTGACGCTGTGTTTCAGGCGTGGACGAAGCCCGAGCACATTATGAAATGGTGGGGCCCGGCTCAAGTTACCTGTACGGCATGCGATGTGGATTTACGGGTTGGCGGGACTTATCGTATCGCCAATGAGTTCGCCGATGGTTCGGTCCTGTGGATCACCGGGAGGTTCGAACGCATCGAAGCGCCGCATCTGCTCGTTTTCACCTGGCACACCGATCCTCCGGCCATACAGTCTGGGGCCGTGACGGAGCGCGTTTGTGTTCGGTTTGTGGATCGGGCCGGCAAGACCGAAGTGATCGTCGAACATTCCAGGATCGTTAACCGGACCGCGCAGCGCAGCCACGAAGCCGGGTGGCTAGGGTGCCTGGAGGGACTGAGGAACTACTTGCAGTAGGACGGCCTGCCTGAGTTTTGCACCGGCAAATATAATTCGCAACCAGAACCGTCATAGATTGCCGTTTGTGATCGCTTTGGGCTAACGTGCCGTGCAAAGAGGTTCACTGTGCAGGGAGGCTAACTGCGCAATGCATATCGTAACGTACGTTCTCGCTTTTATTTTCGGCTTGATTGTTTGTGGATTGAATTTCGGCGTGTCCGATTCTGTTCAATGGGTACTTGTGCTGGGTGGCACATTTTTTCTTCTCTCGGCAGCCGCTCTCGGCGTGATCGAACTTCATGGCCGCGGCTTGCTGACGCTGCTGGATAACATGTTGAAGGCACGGGTCCTCACCGCAATCGCTGTGCTGCTGATTGTCGCGGCGGTCGATGCGCTGGGGCTGGCCGGAGCGTGGTTCGGTGCAGAATTCGCAAGAGAGACCGGTTTGACGGTGACGCCGACCCAGGAGCAAACCGAAGACATCAAACCATTGCTGATCATTTGCATGATGACATTGCCTGTCATTATTGCCCTCGATATCGGTATCAGGGCCATCAAACGACGCGATATCAAAACAGGAAGACTGGCACATGCCGGAGCCGGTAAGACTCGTAAGGCACTTAGAGCCGAGTTCGCGCGGTTGTTGGCAACCACAGACGACCGAAATCCCGACCGCTACATTGTTGTGTCGTCGGGCGTGACGGCAATGTCGAGGCTGTTCGACACCCATTTTGGGTCGCCTGAGAAATTTGGTGCTGCCGGCCGGTATGCGCAACCGGCATATCTTGAAGGCATATCGAAGATCGAAGAAGGTCTGAGAGGAAGTGGCCAGTTTGATGTGGCCTTGGGTGCTTCGTTGTTCAGACGGTATCTTATTGCTCTGTCTCGCGGATACAGTGATCTTGCCGGTGAGTTTCGGGCAAAGCTCACCCCGTTCATTGAGGAAACCGGTCCCAAGCCAATCACGGACCAGCCGCTGGCTGTCGAACCCGTCAGCAGTCCTGTCGATGCTGTCGTTGATCCGGCTCTCAAAACAACTGGTGTTTCCACCGAAGCGCCAGAGAGCAAGGTAAGCACAACATTGACTGCGCCGGCGGCGCCAACCGAGGCAGACACGGGAAAACCGGCTGAAGCCGGGTCACCCAACCCGCAGGCAGTGACGTAACACTGCTGGCGTTCTGGTCTGAAGGCGCGAAGTCCCGGACCGGGTTTGCCATGGCGTCGAAGCAACTTGAAATGTAACCGGAGTGATTAGCTCAAGATAGGTGACGGTGTTTCCCATATGAATGACAAATCTGCCGCGACTGCGGATGATATCGCTAAAAGCATTGCCGACGGTTCAAAGGTCGCCATGTTCAAAGACGGTGGCGTTCCTATGGAAATTGGACGGGCTCTGGTGAGACGCGGCGCCAGGGGTCTCCATGTTGTCACAGTTCCCACCGGCGGCATGCTGCCGGATCTTCTGATCGGTGCCGGATGCGTGTCGACGATCGAGACAGCAGGCGTGTCGATGGGCGAGCATGGTCCCGCATCGTGTTTTGCCAGAGCTGTGAAATCCGGTCAGGTCAACATTCTGGACGCGACCTGCCCGGCGGTTTACGCCGGTTTGCAGGCCGCGCAGAAGGGCATACCGTTCATGCCGATGCGCGGTCTGATCGGCTCGGACATTCTGGCCCAGCGTCCCGACTTCATCGTTATCGACAACCCGCACGGTTCCGACGACCCGATCGTGACACTCCCTGCCATTCAACCGGATATTGCCATCATGCATGTGCCGCTGGCGGATCGGTTCGGCAATGTCTGGATCGGTCGTCAGTCAGAACTGCGGATTATGGCCCAGGCTGCAAAACAGACCTTTGCGACTGCAGAGAAAATTGTCGATGACAATATTCTCGAGAACGAACAGCTTAGCCCGGGGGCAATTCCGGCATTTTACATTACCGCCCTGGCGGTGGCCAGAAATGGCGCGTGGCCGATGAACCTGCCGGGGCGCTACGTTGCCGATGCAGATGAGATCAGGCGCTATTGTTTGGCGGCGGGAACGCCGGAAGGCTTCCAGCGTTATGTTGACGCAAATATTCTTGCTGATCCGATGGCCGCTGAATGACACAGCAAGTCACTCGGACCGAAATAATGATTGCCGCTATTTCGCGGTTGCTCGGTAACTGCAGGCATATTGCTGTGGGTGTTCTGTCACCAATCCCCGGTTCAGCGGCCATATTGGCCCGAGCGCGTACCGGTGCCAAGGTATCCATCATCGGATGTCAGTTGCCCGAGTACCGGACAGAAGGCGGTGTCGACCTGTTTGACTGCGCCGGACAGGGCAGGCTGGATGCCTTTTTTTTGAGTGGCGGGCAAATTGACGGGCAAGCCAACATCAATCTGCATGGTGTCGGCCCTTATCCCGAAATGGAGACCCGCTGGTCGGGCGCCTTCGGTTCGGCCTACCTCTATTTTATGGTTCCGCGTGTGATTCTGTTCAAGGAGGAGCACACACGTCGGGTGTTTGTACCTAAGGTCGGTTTTATCAGCGCACCGGGCGTGAGCCCCTCCAACATCTATCGGCCGGGAGGGCCCCATGCCTTGGTAACCGGACTTTGCGTGATGCATTTCAACCGGCAGGAAGGGCGTTTCAGACTTATCAGTGTTCACCCCGGTCATTCTGTGGAAGAGGTGAAGGACAATACCGGATTTGACTTTGATGTCCCCGAAACGGTTCCGGAAACAGAGGTGCCTGACCACGAAACTCTTGATTTGATGCGCGGCGTCGTCACCCAAACGATCGCCACGACGTATCCCGCCTTTGCGGCCTCTCAGTTCAATGCGATGCAAAGTAACGCTGCCTCGTAATCGACAACAACGCGGACCAGTGCCTATGACCATGGATACGGATATCGTCGTGATCGGTGCGGGGATTGCCGGGGCATCTGTCGCTGCAAGACTAGCCCCGCACGCGAGCGTCGTTCTGCTTGAACGCGAAGACCAGCCCGGATACCACTCAACAGGACGGTCGGCTGCAACCTTCGTTCCCGGCTATGGTCCGCCCTCGATAATTTCCCTGACCAGCGCAAGCCGCTCATTCTTCATGTCTCCTGATGACGGGTTCTGTGACGGCCCGTTGCTCTCCCCGCGAGGTATCCTGATGATCGGAGGTGAGGGCGATGGCGACCATGTGCGTGAGGCTCAGGAACTCGGCATGGTGCAAATGTCGCTGGATGAGGCAAAAGACCGTGTGCCGCCCCTGAAAACCGATGCCGTGTCTGTTGCGCTTATTGACGAGGGTGCACTGGATATCGACGTCGATCTGCTGCATCAGGGCTTCCTTCGTGAATTCCGCAGGTTGGCCGGGCAACTCCATTGCAGGGCGGAGGTAAAGGCGCTCTCCCGGGAAGGCACGGGTTGGCTGGTTGAAACCTCTGCGGGCGACTGGCGCACGCCGCTGGTCGTCAACGCGGCCGGGGCGTGGTGCGATGCAGTGGCAGCCTTGGCGGGCGTCCGGCCTGTGGGTCTTCAGCCCAAGAGACGCAGCGCTGCCCTGATCACGCCGCCCGACAGTTGGGATATTTCGAACTATCCGCTGGTTTTCGGCGCTGGCGAGACCTTCTATTTCAAGCCCATGAGCGGCAAGCTCATGGTTTCACCTGCCGACGCGACCGTGGTTGAACCTCACGATGCCTGGGCCGACGACATGCTGATTGCCGAGGCGATCGATAAGTTTCAGCAGGTCATGGATGTGGAAGTAAGGCGGTTGGATCACACATGGGGCGGTTTGAGAACCTTTGGCAGTGATGGAGATCCGGTTGTCGGATATGATCCGGAGGTTTCCGGATTCTTCTGGCTCGCCGGGCAGGGCGGTTATGGCATTCAGACGTCTCCGACGTTGTCGCGGCTTGCGGCGGCGCTTGCGCTCTCCCAGACGATACCCGGCGACATTGTCGCCGCCGGCGTCGACGTTTCCGCTTTGTCACCTGCGCGGTTCCACGGAGCTGCGGTTTGAAACACCGGTCAAGATCCAGAAAGTTTTTTCCAGGGAGAAGGTGATATGGGACTTGAACTCGCATCAGGACCGGAACAACCGGTCGATGAAGACCTTGTGGAACAGGCCAATGAGTTTGGTGTGCGGCAAGTTCAGCCCCATGCCGAAGCTTGGGAACGCCAACGGCAACAACCTACACAGACGCTACGGGCGGCAGCCGGTTTGGTTGCGCCGCTTGTGGTTCCTGAAGCATTGGGCGGTAAAGGCTCCAGCTTCACGACATTTGCCTGCGTTCTGGGCGAGCTTGCCAAATTCGATGTCGGATTCGCTTGCGCCCTCGCGGTCCATTGCAATGCTGTCTACAGCCTGGCACGGGGCACAAATGACAGGATTCGCGACCGCTATCTTCAAATAATGATGTCCGGGGAAGCCATCGGAGCGTTTTTGCTGACTGAACCCGACGTCGGCTCTGACGCGACTGCGATAGCGTGTACTGCACGCCAGGATTCGGATGCCTACGTTTTGAATGGTGAGAAAGCATGGGTCACGAATGGGCAAAGCGCCGACTACCTGGCAGTTTTCGCGCAAACCGAAGCTGGATCACGGGCTCGGGGGATCGCGGCGTTTGCCGTTGATGCCGGTATGCCAGGCATTGATTTCAGTGACCCCTATGATTTGCTCGGATCCCATGCCATGGGCGCCTGCGGGGCCGTGTTGCGTGACTGCAAAGTACCGATGGGGGACGTGATTGCGCCGCCGGGAGAGGGTTTCAAACGCGCCATGCGGGGCATTGACGTTGCCCGGATCGGTGTCGGTGCCATCTGCAATGGGGTGCTTGAAGCAGGGTTGAGAACTGCGCTTGACTACTCCGGAAGCCGCATTGCATTCGGACAACCGGTTTCCCTTCATCAGGGGCAACAATGGAAACTCTGCGAAATCGCAACCCAGTTGGAGGCAAGCCGGCAACTGACATTCAGGGCGGCAGCAATGCTTGATCGCGATGAAGCGACAACAACCATTGCCGCTCATGTCAAGAAGTTTGCCGCCCGCAGTGTCTTCGACGGATTGGCGTCGGCCATGCAGATCATGGGAGCGAACGGATTGAAACGCGACCATCCTCTGGCCCGCCAGCTGTCCGGCTGCCGGGTAACAGAGTTCATGGATGGGACCAGCGACATTCAAAATATTGTCATTGGCCGGGCTTTGACCCGTTGAGGTGTCGAGCCGTGCCGGCAATCACCTGTCCAAGCAAGGCGCAATACTCCACAATCCCCTTACGGATGGTAGATCTGAACCCGGATCGGCGTCGGACCTGATCCGGTTGCGGGATTGAGAGCCTCCGGGCAGTTGGACAGCACCGCAAGGACATCCATTTCGGCTCTGAGATCGACGTAGTCGCCCGGTTTCGACAGACTGTCTGCAATGCCGGCTGTTCCGTCTTTTTCGATCGGCACATTCATGAAGAAATTGACATTCGAGACGATGACCTCGGGCCCCAGGCCGTGTTTGGCGAGCTCGCGTTCGAAGTTTCGCTGGCAGCTCTCCGGATTGGTCGCCCCATAACGAACTTCATCAAGAGCAAAGGAGCAGCAACCGAAGATTGTGTCGTGCTTGCCGCAAGAATCTTCAATTATCGTCATCAGCTTGTGGGCATGAACCGACCACAACACCGATCCCTTGTTGAGATAGACCTGACCGGGAATCTTGATCGTATTGGCAGCGTGGTAGCGATCGGCTGCATCGTTCGCATTGTAGCAAAGGAAGTCAATCGCCTGTTGGCCTTCAAGATCGACCAGGCGAAGAATTTCGCCTTTTCTGACAAGTCCGCTCCAGGGGGCACGTGCGGCGACAACTTCATCGTATCTTATTGTTCCGGCCGGCAAAGTCTTCACAACCGTGTCTGTCATGGATCGCCCCTCGAGGTGTGGTTGCAGCCGGCGTCAGCCAGCAGCGTTTCGAACGGCTAAGGCCATTTCCATCATCGTCGAGAATATGAAGTCGAACTCCGGCCGTTCAGCGACCTGTGCTGTCGCGCCCCAGTCGCCACCTTTGGACAGGCCCTGTCGGTCGATCCAGGCTTTGGAAAGGCCAAACCCGGTGGCCGGAACGTGGTCATGGAACAGGCTTTGGGCGGTGTGAAGAATGTCGTCTTTCTCGAGTCCGAAACCCGACTTCAGATGGTCCAGCATATAATGGAAGTTGGCGGGGTCGGGTTTGTATGAGCCGACATCCTCTGCCGTGTAGACCGCATCGAAGGTCACACCGAGCTTTCTGTTGGAGGCGGCGAAGCCATCCCTGTTCACGTTCGAAAGAATCACCAGTTTGTAATGCCGTTTGAGGATCCGAAGGGCATCGGCGGTGTCTGGAAATGCGGGCCAGTAAGCAACCGAACTTCCAAAATTCTCATCCATATCGTCGGAAGAATCGATGCCCATCAACTTGGCGGCGCCGCGATGAACGTTGGTCAGAAGTTCGGGATATGTCTGGCCGGGCATTGCAGCTTGCTGTTGATGTTCGGCCTGGGCAAAGAGTGCAAGAGCCTTGCCACGGTCGATATCGTTTCTGCCGCTCGATGTTATGAGCGGTTGCAGCGCGTCCCAGATGCCGCTCTCCCAGTCAATGAGGGTGCCGTAGCAATCAAACGTGAGAGCTTTGAAGTCTGTCAGGGGGCGCGGCATCGCTTGCGGTCTTTCCGGAACGTTTCAGTTGAGGCACGCTATCAATTATATCAACTGACGTCATGAGGATATGGCTGGAAATGCGGCAATTCGACTGTCAGAAGAACTGCATTTCACATGGTACAAACCGGAGCGGACACGATGTGAATGCCGGTTTCCGCCGGTGCCGCCCAACAATGCGAGATCAATGATGTCACCTTTTGTCGAACCGCTTGCGACCGAAAGCGATCTTCCTGAACGGGCCGACGTGGTTGTCGTAGGCGGCGGTATCGTCGGTTGTTCCACGGCCTGGGCACTTGCACAAAAGGGCGTATCTGTACTGCTCTGTGAAAAGGGACGGATTGGCGGCGAGCAATCCAGCCGCAACTGGGGCTGGTGCCGCCAACAGGGCAGGGATATCCGCGAGGTTCCTCTGATATTGGAAAGCATGAAGATCTGGCGTCGATTGGAGCAGGATATCGAAGCGGATGTCGGGTACCGGCAAGGAGGTGTTCTGTATATTGGCGAAAGCGAACAGGACATGGCCGGATTCCAGGATTGGGTCGACCGGGTAAAAATCTATCAGTTGGACAGCCGGTTGGTTACGAGCGACGAATTGTCTGATCTGGTGCCCGGTCACGCCGGCAGTTCGGTCGGCGGGCTCCTGACGCCAAGTGATGGGCGGGCCGAGCCGTCCAGGGCAGCGCCTGCCCTCGCGAGGGCCGTTCAGCAGAACGGAGGTTCTGTGATCACTCGTTGCGCTGTTCGCGGCGTTGTTCTGGAAGGCGGTCGACTAAGCGGCGTCGTGACCGAACACGGGACGGTGAAAACACATTCTGTCGTGGTCTGCGGCGGGGCGTGGTCACGGCTGTTCCTGGGCAGTCTGGGCGTTGAACTGCCACAGCTGAAAGTGCTGTCGTCGGTTATGCGCACTGCTCCGATGGACCTGTTGACCGACTGTGCCTTCGTCGACAACGACTTTTCAGTGCGCCGGCGTCAGGATGGCGGGTACACGATTGCCCCGGGAACATCGACTGTTGCCGACATCGTTCCGGACAGTTTCCGGTTGTTTTCCAAATTTTTCCCGCTTTTTCGGGCTGAACACCAGAAGACGAAGCTTCGACTTGGATCCCGGTTTGTTGAAGAAGCCTCGACGCCGCGACGGTGGTCGATGGAGAAACCGTCTCCGTTCGAAAAGACCCGTGTTCTCGATCCCGAACCTCATCACCCCACACTTGATCGCGTGTTTGACAAGGTGCGTGACAGGGTTCCGTTTTTCGCGCGTGCCAGCATTGCCGAACGATGGGCTGGCTACATAGATGTGACACCGGACATAGTCCCGGTAATTTCGCCGGTGGACGATCTTCCGGGACTGACTGTCGCCACCGGATTCAGCGGCCATGGTTTCGGGATTGGACCGGGAGCCGGCAGGCTTGCCGCAGATCTTGTGACAGGCGACAATCCCATTGTTGATCCGGCATCGTTTAGAATCTCACGCTTTACCGACGGATCACCAATTCAATTTGAGGGCGACCTGACCAAGAAACGCGGCTCATAGGGCAATGCAGAATGTCTCAATCGCTTCGTGGGCAGCAGCGGTTCAAGGTGAAGGCGATTGTCCGATCAGTTGCTCGTTCATCTGTGCAAGTGTACCCGGCGGCGGCGCTTCGTCTTCGTTCAGGACCGGCATGAGATTGCGCAGCATATCGTGGTAGGCCCGCACGCCGTATTCCAGGTCGGACAATATTATACCGTCATAGCCGCTCGACTTGGTGGCTTCACACGACCAGATCGTGAGCTGCACGTCCTCCTTGGTCGTATCACGGTCAATGCGGGTGCTTAGGTAACGAGCGAGCTTCGAACGGCGGTCGGCATCGGGCTGCATGTAGGCGGCGCCTCTCAGGACGGTTTGGTTCTCGGATATAGGGAATTGCTGGTAGAATCCCACGGTCTCGGGATAGAGATAAACGACGGTAGAGGGAAATATACCGTAGTAGACCCAGATATTCCTTTGTTCTGGAGGTAGGTGTTCGAATTCAGGCAGGTGGGTCTTGTACCGCTGAACACTCCACAGGCGCGCCGGTCCGTCGTTGAAGCGGCCGTGAGACCGGGTGACACCGTTTACCGGAGCCTCGTCCATATAGTGGTCACCGTAAAGATCCTGCAGCCCCGGATGAGCGATGGGAACGTGGTAGCCCTCGTTGTCAACATCCACGACCGCCTTCCAGTTCACCGGTGTGGAGCCCGTCCAAAAGCCTTCTGTCGGAACCAGCTTGTCCATTCGATAATGCGAGATTTCCGGCATGAAGGGTTCCATCAACTCAGCGATCGATGGTTGAGGACCGGACTTGAACCGGATAAACACGAAGCCGCACCAGATTTCCATTTCGATCGGCTTGAGGCCGTGTTGCACTGGATCGAGTGTGGGCAGGTGTCTGGGTCTTGGGGCAGCCTTCAAGGTGCCGTCAAGGTTGAAGGCCCATCCGTGAAACGGGCAGACCAGGGCCGCCTTGCATTGCCCCTGGGCTTCTGCGACGACGCGCGAACCGCGATGGCGGCAAACGTTGTGAAAGGCACGGACCAGGCCGTCATGGCCGCGGACGACGACAGCACGCTCACCAAAGAAATCGAGGCACATGTAGTTCCCGGACTCGGGAATATCATTCACATGTCCGACAATCTGCCAGCTGCGCCGAAAGACATGTTCCTTCTCGAGCTCAAGCATTTCAGGGCTGGTGTAGGACCAGCCGGGCAGGCCGCTTCGGTCCCATTGGGCCGGTACTCCATCAACAGACATGACCTGCTCCTTCCCGTGAATGTGATCAATTAGAATATTGATTGAATGTTCATTCAAAATAATAGTTGAATCCGAAGCACCCGTCCAGCCCTCGTTGCACTGGCACACATCTGTTTCTGACAAGACCGCGCAAATGGGCCAATCTGGTGAAACCGACGCTACAATCCAGATCCTCAACAGACCCTAATGAGAGGGGCGTGGTTCAGTCGGCTGCCATCGTCAGACAGCGCCGGTATGCAATGATGTCGGCAATTGTGACCACCGGCATTTGGTGCTTTTCCGCATACTGAACGATCTCCGGCAGTCTGGCCATGGTTCCATCGTCATTCATGAGTTCGCATATGACACCGGCAGGTCTGTGGCCGGCCATTGCGGCGAGTTCCACGGATGCTTCGGTATGGCCGTTCCGGGCCAGAACACCTCCGGGATGAGCGCGGAGGGGAAAGACGTGACCGGGCCGGGCAAGGGCGGCAGGCGAACAGTCGTCGGCAACTGCCGTTTTGATCGTCCTGACACGATCAGCCGCGGACACTCCCGTCGTGACACCTTCCTTGGCGTCTATCGAGACCGTGAATGCCGTCCCCATCCTGCAGGTGTTGTCGCCTACCATCTGCGGCAGCTCAAGTTCCCGGATTTTGCTCTCCGTTAAGGTGAGACAGACAATTCCCACGCAATCGCGGATGAGCCTGGTCATCTGCTCCGTGGTCACTGTGTCGGCTGCAAAGATAATGTCGCCTTCGTTTTCACGGTTTTCGTCATCCACAACAAGCACACCGCCGCCAAGCCTCATATGCTCAACCGCTGATTCTACCCTTTCGTAGGGCGCGCCAAATCGGGCCAGTATCGATGGTTCTTTTGCAATCTGATTCATGGTTTTCACTCCAAAGTCGGGCGAACCAGAATCAGGGCCTGTTTTGTTGGGAAGCGTAAACAATTCCGACCTTCGGGCCGTCATTGGCTACAGACGCCAGAACCACCACAAATGGTGAGTTCCATGCGGCTTATTCTCTCCCATCCGGACTGTAACCGTCGGCTCCGGCATCTCACCGGATCTGCTGACCCCATCGTATTGGCGATGGGCGCTCGCGGGCTCCCTTCTCGGTTGAAGGATACCGCCGGTCAGGAATTTCACCCTGCCCTGAGAACAAGCGCCTTTTGTTAAAAAAGCTGCCTCCATAGCAGGAGACAAGCAAAATGTTAGTGCTTGCCTGTCAGCAACGCAAGTCCAATTCCACCGGAGCTCGGTTTCTGCCTGGAGTTCAAGCGACCATCAACCGTTTGAAGTTTTCGTAGAGTTGTCGGGCGTTCTGTTCAATGCCTGCCATGTGGCGATCGGCATCCATCGCCATCTTGTCGAGAGACCCTGGGCCAAGGGTTTGTTCCAGAGCATTCGCATATGCCGGGATGGCACCCCAGTTGGCAATGGTCGTCGGCTCGAGCTCCATGTGAAACTGCATGCTGTAGGCTAGGCTCCCGACGCGCATGGCCTGACAGGCACAAACATCGGACGAGGCCAGGATCTCGCCATCTCTCGGCATCTGGGTTACCTGGACCGAATGCCATTGCAGACATTTCATGGTCGTGTCGACATTCTGCATGATTGGATCGGTGCGTCCGGCGTCGGTCAGGCTTACGTCCAGAATACCGATCTCAGCGGGCGACTGAGGCCCGCACTTGCCGTCCAGCGAATCCGCCAGCAACTGATGCCCAAGGCACAGGCCCAGAAAAGGTTTGTTGAGTTCACGTACCCATCGGCGTATCGCCGATTTCTCGGAAACCAGCCACGGGTGCTGATCCGTTTCCCAAACGTCCATCGGACCGCCCATGACCCAGAGTGCATCATAACCGGAGAGATCAGGGATCTGATCGCCTTCATCCAGCTGAACGGCATCCCATGAAATGCCGTCTTGGCGAAGAAAACGGCGGAAGATTCCCGGGTGTTCACAGGCGATGTGTTGAAACACAAGCAATCGCATAAAGTCCTCCGGATTTCGTTCGATCGAATGGTCTTCGTCTGGTGGTACCTTGGTTAAAGCAGACAGGAAACAAAAAAACTCCAGTGCCGCATCAATCCCTTGCAAATTTGTTGCCATGACGATACCGACGCCATAACTGAAAATTTTGTGTTTACGCGTGTCGTCAGGCAAAGAGCACGTCCTGGACACGACAAGGATCGCAGGTTGGCCTGACCGTTGCGTGGCCGACCGCAATGAGGTCAGTGGAACATGACGAACACAGTATTGATCTGCGGGCGTGACCCAGCCGGCCGCGACCATATCGGCAATTGGTTAGCTACGGCGTGTCCGGACCGGAAGCTGGAGATACGTACCGCGTCACATATATCGCAGACCTTGCCAAGTATTGCTGCCGGAGACCATCTGCCGGAGTTGGTCGTTATGGTCGTCGAGCGACCGCAGAAACGGGATGAAAGTATTGTCGACCAGCTCAGCATCCTGCAGCTCTTGGGGATTAGCTCAACCGTTTTGGCGGTAACCGGGCTCAAGCCGGATGACAGAAACCTGTTTTCCGATCTGAGTGATGATTTTGCCGAAACCGCTTCCAGGTTCGAAATAGAGAACGCAATCGGCCTTGCATTCGCCTGCCAGCAGGGGACCATCAGCGACAGCAGACAGGAATACGCCGATTGGACCGACGGACAATCCTGGAAAAAGATTCTCGCAAGTCTTCCAGTCACAGCATCGCAGGAGCAGGCGCCACTTCGGTTTGGCGTTCAGAATTACAAACAAACCGATGCGGGTATGGTTGCTCACGGCATGGTGCTTTCCGGGTGCTTGACTGTCGGCAAGGAAGTCGTTGTATGCCCGGCCGACAGAAAGTCCGAAGTTTTGAGTCACGGCGATATCGATGGAAAAAGCGCAACAGTGACACTCACGCCCGGAACCGTGCTGCACCCCGGCGATATCATCGGAAGTGTTCTGGATGCGCCTGAACATACGGACCAGTTTGCCGCCCATATCCTATGGTTGGATCAGACACCGCTCTTGCCGGAACGGCAGTACAGTATCAAGGCGGGAGCATTCGAGACAACCGCGCAGGTTACGGATCTCAAGCACAAGCTGAACCCCGAAACATCGGAACATGTGGCAGCGAAGGTGTTGTCCTCCGGTGAAATCGGCCTCTGCAATCTCAGCCTTAACCGTGACATGGCGTTTGATGAATTTGAAAAGATCCCTGCAACCGGATCGTTCGTGTTGCTGGACAAGTCCTCCGGCAAGACGGCAGGGTTTGGTGTCGTTCGATTTGGACTGCGCCGCGCGACCAATCTGTCATGGCAGGAAACCAAACTCGACAAAACCGCTCGTGCACTGCTGAAAGGCCAGAAACCCTGCATTCTTTGGTTTACCGGTTTTTCCGGGGCCGGCAAATCGGCTGCGGCTGACCGCATTGAACAAAAGCTCAAAACCTTTGGTCATCACACGTATCTGCTGGACGGGGACAATGTACGCCACGGCCTGAATCGGGATCTGGGATTCACCGATCAGGACAGGGTGGAGAACATCCGCCGGGTGGCGGAAGTCGCCAGACTCATGGCTGACGCCGGATTGATCGTGCTGGTGTCCTTCATCTCGCCGTTCCGCAGCGAGCGGCGAATGGCCCGGGAGTTGATGGACGACGGCGAATTTATCGAAGTCTTCATGGATACGCCTCTGTCCGTCTGCGAAGCCCGCGACCCGAAGGGGCTCTATCAGAAAGCACGTGCCGGGCAGATCAAGAATTTTACCGGTATCGATTCCGACTATGAGCCCCCGGAACTTGCCGAGCTGACGTTGCAGTCGCACCGGCATGATGTCGATACGCTCGCCGATCAGGTCATCGAGTACCTTCAGTCTGCCGGCAAAATTTAGGGCATCGTCCGACGGCACTCCGGCACTCCAGCGCCGGCTGATGAGCCGCTGCGGTCGTCAATGTCCCGGCAGGTTGCCGTCTATGGCCGCCCTCAACAGGCGCAGTGCATCCTCTGAATCCCACTCAAGAGCCCCTGGATACCAGGCGGTTTCTTCCTGTGATCGGTTGATCAGGTAGGTCATCGGCAGACCAATTGCGCGCAACTCCCTGTAGACTCTGTTGCTTGGATCACCAAACAACTTGAGATTCTTGACGCCGATTTCCTTGTGGAAATCGCCTGCCACCTTCAGTCCCTTTTCATCGATGCTTATGGCAATGACTTCAAAATCCTCACCGCCGAGGATGCCCTGCAATCTGTCGAGCGCCGGCATTTCCTCTCGACAGGGCGCGCACCACGTTGCCCACAAATTCACAAGGAGAACACGGCCCCGCCATTCCGAAATCTGCCGAACCCGGTTTTCCGAATCAAGGAAGCTGATATCCGGCAGGGGCTTGGGCTCGTCTCTCAGGACGAAGAACCGCATCGTGCCCCGGTTGTACTTCTCGGGCGCCTCCTTTGTCGCCGCACTCGACGGCCCAATTGACAGTTGCGACAGGCCCATGAGCAAGGCGATGCATACAAGCAAGGTTCGGGATAGAAATGTCGCAACGAAGGTCATTCGAAGGGCCGGTAGATCAAAGATTTGATTGCATAATCGTCTGCCACACCATCACAAGAAGGAGTTGTATGCAACAGCTGACCAGGCGGATTTGACACCTGCCGGTCAACAGGCGTCTTGCCCGGAAGACAATGTATCGCTACAAGCGCGTGCGATGGCCCCACCTTTATTACATTTGCGAGATGTCGAGCTGACATTCGGCGGCGACCCGGTGTTGAAAGGCGTCGAACTCGCGGTTTCCCAAGGCGAGAGGATCTGTCTTGTCGGTCGCAACGGATCCGGGAAATCGACACTGCTCAAGATAGCTGACGGCCAGGTTGAGATGGATGACGGAGAAAGGTTTCTCCAGCCCGGCGTAACCGTGCGCTATTTGCCACAGGAACCGGATCTATCGGCTTTTTCGACAACGCTGGACTATGTCGAGGCGGGTCTCGCGCCCGGAGATGACGCGTATCGGGCAATGTATCTTTTGGAACAACTCGGACTGACGGGCAACGAGGACACGCGCCACTTGTCTGGAGGCGAGTTGCGGCGCAGCGCGCTTGCCCGCGTTCTTGCCCCCCAGCCCGATATCATTCTACTCGATGAACCGACCAACCACCTGGACCTTCCAGCCATCGAGTGGCTTGAAAAGGAACTGGCGCAAATGCGTTCGGCGATAGTCATGATCAGCCACGACCGGAGATTCCTTGAAAAGCTCTCAAGGGCAACTGTCTGGCTCGACCGGGGCAAGGCCCGCCGAATGAGCAACAGTTTTTCGGAATTCGAAAACTGGCGCGACGCGATCCTCCAACAGGAGGAACTGGATCAACACAAGATCGATCGCAAGATCGTCATGGAAGATCATTGGCTGCGCTATGGCGTCACCGCGCGGCGCAAGCGCAACCAGAAGCGATTGGCGGCGCTTCATGATCTGCGTAAGTCGAGACGAGAATACCGGCAAGCAGCCGGTTCTGTTGCCATGACGGTGAGCAAGGGGGCCATCTCTGGAAAACTGGTGATCGAAGCTAAGGAAATTTCCAAGAGCTTTGGCGGTCATAGTGTGGTTTCCGACTTCGATGTTCGCGTCCAGCGGGGTGACCGCCTGGGAATCGTCGGACCCAATGGCGCAGGAAAGACAACACTCATCAAATTGCTCACCGGAAAACTCCTGCCGGATTCAGGGACGGTCAAGATTGGATCGAGTCTTGAGATGGTGACATTGGACCAGGGGAGAAGCAGCCTCAACCCGGACTGGACTCTCAAAGAGGCGCTGACCGGTGGTGAGGGCGACACTGTATTCGTCGGAGACAATGCCAAGCATGTCATGAGTTACATGAAGGATTTTCTGTTTGCTCCTGAACAGGCCGGAACACCCATTGCCCGGCTATCGGGTGGCGAGCGCGGCAGGCTCATGCTTGCCCGCGCACTTGCCCGGCCGTCCAACTTCCTGGTCCTTGATGAGCCGACAAATGATCTGGATTTGGAAACCTTGGACCTGCTTCAGGAACAGCTTGCCAACTACAAGGGAACAATTCTTTTGGTAAGCCATGACCGTGATTTCCTCGACCGGATTGTCACAACGACGGTTGCCAGTAATGGGGACGGCCGGTGGGTCGAATACGCTGGCGGATACTCCGACATGCTGGCCCAGCGTGGCCAGGCATCTCCAGCCGGCCGGGAGGGGAGGGCTGAACCGGTAAGATCGAGGGTTCCGGCGGCGCCCCAGGCCAGACCCGCCGAAAAGGCGCGGAAGTTGTCATTCAAGGACAAGTTCGCGCTGGAGAGCTTGCCAAAACGAATGAAAGAGCTTGAAGAGGCCATAACCCTCCACAATGCGACATTGGGTCAATCGGATCTCTTTCGCAAAGACTCCGGGCTGTTTCAGAAAACTGCAGATGCTCTAAAAGCGGCCGAGGCTGAACTCGCCGAGGTTGAAGAGCATTGGTTGAAGCTTGAGATGCTGCGTGAAGAAATTGAGAGCCGGTGACGATTGGGTCGACCTGATCTACGCGGATTCAGCATACGCGCCTTTGGACGCCGCTTCCTGGGAGTCGTCCGCCCGACACAGCCATTTCTCCAACATCGCGGTCAGCGGATCCATGGCGATCGGTTTCGGCAGGTAATCATCCATGCCGACATCCGTGCAGCGTTTGCGATCGTTTTCCATCACATGTGCCGTGAGTGCGATTATGGGGGTTCTGAGAAGTCCGTTACGCGCTTCCAGGGCGCGTATGGACTTGGTCGCCTCATAGCCATCCATTACCGGCATGGACACGTCCATGAGGATGACATCTGCACCGTGGGTTTCGAATGTTTCCAGGGCCTCACGACCATTGTTCGTGACCATGAGAGATATGTTCAGGCCTTCGAGCATCTGTTCGACGACCAGTTGATTGACCTCGTTATCTTCAGCGACCAGAACCCGTCGTCGCGCGGACGGCGTTGGATTGCAATGAGTGTCAGGAGACATTTCGGATCTCTCAACAACCTGAACCGAGTCTGTGGGCGTCATTTTGACGACTTCGCAGATTGTCTCCAGCAACTGGGATGAGCGTGTCGGCTTCATCAAAAAGCCGGCCACCCCGATTTCCCTGAATTTGCGGGCATCCCCAACCTGGCCCACCGATGTCAGCATGATGAGCGGCAGGTCGGCAATATCGCTGTCGGACTTGATTGCACGCGCCAGCTCCTCACCATCCATATCGGGCATCTGAAAATCAAGGACAGCAACGTCAAAAGGCTTGCCGTCAGACTTTGCCTTCCTGAGTGTCGAGATGGCGTTGTGCCCACTCGGGGCACTGACGGCCGTCATGCCCCAGTTCTCGATTTGCTCGCGGAGAATTTCAAGGTTCAGAGGAATGTCGTCGACCAAAAGAACTCTGAGCGCACCGACACTCTGGTTCCGTGAAGGGTTGACCGATTCGCGCTCGTCTATCGCCATATTGACGGAAAACCAGAATCTTGAACCCCGGCCATAAGTCGACTCGATGCCAATTTCTCCGCCCATCAGTTCGATCAGCCGTTTGGAAATGGTAAGGCCCAATCCGGTTCCGCCATACTGGCGTGTCGACGAGGTATCGGCTTGTTGGAACTTGTCGAAAATGTTGCTCAGCTTGTGTTCAGGGATCCCGATGCCGGTGTCCGCTACTGCGATTTTCAGGTTGGCAGCACCACTTTGGACGTCACCGTCCACGTCGATCAGAACATGCCCTGAGTGAGTGAACTTGACAGCGTTACCCACCAGGTTGGTTACAATCTGTCGTATACGGCCGGCATCTCCGATCAGGTGCTCGGGCAGATCGGGGTTTACCCTTGTAATAAGCTCAAGGCTCTTTTCCTCGATGCCGCTCGACATGAGCGTTGCGACATCTTCGATCGCATTGCGCAGGTTGAACGAAACCGGATCCAGCTCGATCTTCCCGGCTTCGATTTTTGAAAAGTCGAGTATATCATTGATAATCGTTATGAGTGCCGAGCCGGACTTGGTGATGGTTTCGACACACCTGGATTGGCGCTCATCGAGCGACGTGCGCGACAGTATCTCAGCCATCCCGAGAACACCATTCATCGGGGTCCTGATTTCATGGCTCATATTGGCCAGGAAGTCAGACTTCGCCTGCAACGCCGCCTCGGCATTTTCACGGGCACGTTGGAGTTCGCTTTCCCGTTTCCTTTCTTCGGTGATGTCTAGATAGGCGGTCACGAACCCGCCCTCGGGCACCGGGTTGCTTTCGAATCTGATGATCGTTCCGTCCGGCCGTGTGCTTTCCATCGTTTGCGGCTCGTTGGCTGCAAAGACCGCCAGTCTCTGTTTGACCAATTCATCCAGATCGCCGGGGCCATAATCGCCATTTTCCGCGTTCAGCCGCATGACTTTTTCAATCGGGTGGCCAACCTCAATGTTGTGTTTTGCCAGATCGAAATTATCGGCAAATCTCGCATTGTAGGCGCGTAGGATCATATCCTCGTCGCACCATGTCAGACCGTGCCGTGTATTGTCGAGAATGAGCCGGAGCGTGTCCGATGTTTTCTTGAGCTCTGCTTCCCGACGCCGTTCCCGGGTGACATCCATGTAAAACGTGACGAACCCACCTTCGGGTACCGGAAATCCATCAATCTGAATAATGGTTCCGTCGTCTCGGGTGCGTTCAAAACTATGGGCCTCGAATTTCTTTGCCAGGGCCACCCGTTCGGCAACCTGGGTTTCTACGTCGCCGGGACCGTATTCGCCACGCTTGGCATTGAACCTGATAATATGGTCGAAGGGATCGCCAATCTTGATCTGATCTTGCGGAAAATTAAGGAGCCGCATGAACTCTGTGTTACAGGCACGCAATACGAGATTGTTGTCGATCCACGACATGCCTTGCTTGGAATTGTTGATGATTACGGTGAGCGCCCGGGCATTCTCGTTGATCTGTTCCTGTTGCCGCTTCAACGCCGTGATGTCCGTATAGGTCGCTACACCACCGCCGCCGGGTAACGGCCGGCTGAGTACACGGAAGACTTTTCCGGTGGATTTTGTCGTGCGTTCCATCACGGACGTGCTGCCCGGTTTGAAATTCGCCATGACACGTTCCACGACATCCGGTCCGGTCTCTCCGTAGTCACCACGGCGGGCACCGAACTCCACTAGTGCGCGTCGGGGAGATCCGGGCTCGAGAAGTTCTGCGGGAACGTCCAGAAGTTCCCGAATTCGGTCGTTTGCAACAATAATGTTATCGTCGAAATCATAGGCCAACACGCCTTGATCCATCAACGATACGACGTTGAACAATTGCTCATGAGACATGTCTCTAAGTTGCAGGTCTGTCTCTTTTGCCGGCTGCGTGTCAGGGAGTTTCTTCGAAGACGCCGTGCTTGCGTCGTGTTCGATTGACGGTCGGCAACTCAAAGCGGCAACCGACGAGAGCAGAAGAACAGCGGATGCGAGTTGAGTCTGGTCGCCATTGCCGATCGATGGTTCAGTTGATGTCGCCGGTGTCAGTCCATCGGATTCCAGATGCGCGATACGTTTAAGAATGAGGCTTGTCGCAAGGTTTCGGATTTTGTCCAGGCTTTGCGCCTGAGCGGTTTGCGGAGCATCGGAATGGTCGAGGAGATCGCGGACCCATTCTGCGAAGCGACCGAAGTCAGCAAGCAGGGCTTCGTTACGATCAACGATTCCCGCGACGTTCCCGACAGTTGCTGAAGAGGTCGCGATCTTCGGACCTGAAGCCGAACAGGATTGCTCGAACATCCGGATGGCACGATCTAGTTCCTGGCTGGTTTTGTCTTTTGAGCCGGCACCTGAGGACAATTCATTGTGGACATGCAGGGCCAAATGAAGGGTCAGTTCATTAAGTGCTGTGTGAGCTGATTTCGACACGTGATCCGCCCGAGCATCCTAGACTGGAAAAGTACGTTTGCCGAGCTGTCGAAGAACAGTTACCCCAAACGGTAGGGGAATGGTAGATTCACATGGTTAACCAATGCTTAAGGTTACTCCGGCGCGGGTATTGGTTTGCAAAGGGGAAGGTTGATCAAAAACCTTCCCCTGAGGCGTTGCGTCAGGATCAATCGGCGTTTTGCCGCTTTTCTTTGCGTTCACGGTGACGCCATCCGCGCCGACCCCGATCGTCTTTGGAAATGACACCGTCGTCGTTCCGGTCCATGCGATCGAACATGTGATCGGTTGGCGCGTCGACTTCGGCGAACGAGACACCGGCATCGCCATCGGCATCGAAGAACTGGAACACCCGGACCATTCCCATGGATGAAAGATCGAGCCAGAGCGGCTTGAATTCGTCAAGCGACAGGGATCCGTTGCCATCGGCGTCGTATTTCTTGACAAGATCCTTTTGTGTCTGCGTGACCTCTTCGCGTGTGATCTTGCCGTCTTTATCGACGTCATGGCGCTCAATGAGGTTCTTCATGATGCCACGGCGGAAACCCATGCCATGGCTCTTGGAGCCGTGGTGTTTGCCGTAACCTCCGCCCCAGCTTCGATCAGCATAAGCCACGCCGGCA
Organism: Alphaproteobacteria bacterium; assembly: GCA_021775805.1. Classification (GTDB taxonomy): domain Bacteria; phylum Pseudomonadota; class Alphaproteobacteria; order Rhizobiales; family JAJFHC01; genus JAJFHC01. Next base: position 271,278 of record JAJFHD010000090.1, read on the forward strand.
ACACCTGCAGACCCCAGGGCCACCGCTGCAATGGCCGCGACAGCAATCTTTTTACCTTTGTTCATCTTCAACCTCGTTGGTTTGTTCATTGGACATACCTGATATGGTCGCGATTTGTCGCAGAACTACGGCGAGAAGCTATGGCTTTGGTCGCATAATGTGCCAGCATTGGCTGCTGATACATCCTGTTACAATTTTTCCAGCCAAGCACTGCATTACAACCATTTTCTGTCAATCTTAACCCGTTATAGAATACCCCCATGGATACGACGCCTCACATTCTCGTCGTGGACGATCATCACGATATCCGCGAACTGCTTGGCAAATTTCTCGCAAAACACGGATTGCGGGTAACCACCGCCATGGATGCCGCCGCGGCTCGAAAATCACTAAAATCGGCGGCGTTCGATCTCGTTGTTCTGGATGTAATGATGCCGGGAGAGGACGGTCTGTCCCTGTGTCGTCATCTTCGCGAAACCACTTCGTTGCCAGTAATACTGCTGACTGCGATGGCGGAGGAGACCGACCGGATCGTCGGTCTTGAACTGGGCGCAGACGATTATGTAACAAAGCCGTTCAACCCACGCGAACTTCTTGCCCGCATCAAGGCGGTCTTGCGCCGGGCAACCGCTCTGCCTCCAAGCAAGGAGCCTGAAACCGGCGAGCGCTACAGGTTCGGCCGCTGGACGCTTGATGCGGACAAGCGCGAGTTGACGGACGATACGGGCACTGTCGAGGTCTTGAGTTCGGGAGAATTTCTTCTGCTAACGGTCTTCCTAAGCCGGCCGGGCATGGTCCTGAACCGGGACCAGTTGCTCGATCTGACAAGGGGACGTTCGGCTCGGGTTTTTGACCGCAGCATAGACAATCAGGTGTCGCGGTTACGCCGCAAGATCGAAGATGATCCCAAACACCCAAACCTGGTTTTGACTGTCTGGGGCGGCGGATACAAATTCAGTGACACGGTCGAACGGCTATGAAACGGCTCATTCCGCAAAGTATTGCAGGGCGGTTGATCGTTCTTCTTCTTATCGCCCTCGTCGTTGCCCAGATTGCCACCGGATTGCTGTTCTATCGCGAGCGCCGGGAAGTGCTGTCGCTGATCAACCGCGAATTCCTGGTTGGTCGAACCGCCGCGATGGTGCGACTTGTGGAAGGGAGCCCAACTGAACTTCACGGAAGTCTTGTGGCAACAGCCAGTACACGCCGGTTGCAGTTTTGGATCTCAGAACACAGCGCCATCACAGACAACGGCAAGATCGGCTCCAAAGTGCAGCAGCTGCGTGACGCGATGGCAACCGCATTGGGCACGCCGGAACGGCAGCTTCGAATTGATTTGTCTGTTCCAAAACACGAGGCCAGCAAGCATCGTGACCAGTGGTCACAAGTGGACAAACGGAACAAACAACACGAGCGACGATGGAGACGGGGACCCTCCAATGGTGTTCTCCTGTCTGTTAAGTTATTGACCGGGCGTTGGCTAAATCTCTATGCCGATGCCCATTCCGGCCGGTTCCGTCTTCGCGGGCCCTGGCTCGTTTCACTGCTGCTGATGGCCACGTCAATCATCGTGATCGTGATCGTCATGATTCGCCGGATTACCAGACCCATGAAGACTCTCGCGGATGCAGCCGACCGGTTCGGACGCGGGGAACACGTTGTTCCACTCGAGCTCTCCGGCCCCCAGGAGGTTCGCCGTACAATCCGGGCCTTCAATGAGATGCGCGAGCGCTTGGTGAGGTTCGTCGACGACCGCACCAGAATGTTGGCGGCAATCAGCCATGACCTGCGGACACCGATCACAAGTCTGCGTCTGCGCGCCGAGTTCGTGGACGATGCGGAATCACGCAGGAAGATCATCGAAACGCTCGACGAGATGCAGGCAATGATCGAATCAACCCTTGCATTTGCCCGCGAGGAAGCGGCCCAGGAGGACACCCAGTCCATCGATGTTGGCGCGATTGTCCAGTCAGTGTGCAGCGAGTTCGTTGAAATGGGTCACGATGTATCCTGTTCCATCGCATCGCCAATCGTGTGCCGATGCCGGCCAATTGCAATCAAGCGGGCGATCCGAAACCTGATCGAGAACGCTGTGGTGTATGGCCAGACGGCCCGGGTGTCGGCATGCGAGGAGGGAGGGGAGGCCCTTGTCCGCATTTCGGATCAAGGTCCAGGCATTCCTTGGGATAAGATTGATGATGTTTTTGAGCCGTTTGCCCGTCTCGAAACGTCGCGCAACCGGGAGACTGGCGGTGCCGGGCTTGGCCTTTCAATTGCCCGGTCCATTGTCCGCAACCATGGCGGAGAAATCACTCTCGAGAACCTCGATGCCGGTGGACTGGAAGCGACTGTCCGTATTCCGATCGCGCTGGAATAGCCTCGATAGTCGCACAACAGGCGCCGACGCGGATCAGTTTGCGTCCATGGTTTGCAGATATGCAAACAGATCGGCGATCTGACGGTCCAGAAGAAACCGCATGGAGAGCATTTCGGCGGACGGAACACCATAGAGAATCTTGTGCAATGCCTGTTCGGGCCGGTTTCGTGCAATCCATCCCAATGATGACTTGTCGCCGTACTCCCCGATCAGATGCGCCTTGCCGTCGGGTTGATGGCAATTCATGCACGCGCCTTCAAAAATATCTCGCCCGCGCACCGGATCACCGGAAGCGCGTCCCTGTTTGTCCAGTATCAGGGACTGATCCACTTGTCCCAAACTGACGAACAGGGAAAGCAAAGCGACGGTCATTTCGCTCATGACTTCAGGTGGATAGTCATGAGGTGGGCCTAAGATGCGACTTTCAATCAACTTCGGATCCTGCCCGGCCAGCGGTTTCAGCGAAACAAAGGCGTCGATTGAACCGAGCTTGCCACGTTCACCGTCCTTACCCTTGTAGTCCCATCCATGGCAACTGACACAGCGGCGACTCGTCGGGCCGATCTGGGGCAGGGATTTTGGATAGGCAGGATGTGTCCCGGGCGGAGCAGGGGTCGCTGTCATGGTCCAGATGTCGTCGTACAGTTTACCGCCAAGTGCCAGTATAAATCCGCCGCCGAAATCTTCGATCTGGGTTGGTACCGGATGCGGAGAATACGCATCCTTTTCGTCTGCCGATGCCGTCAGACCGCCCATAATGCAAAAGGAAAGCTTCACCGCCCATCGTGCAAGCTTGTTCATGTGATTTAGATCCTGACGTTGAGACGACCCATATGTGGCAACATTCAATAGGTCTTACGTCGCAAGATCATTGATCGGGATCAATTGCGGCCATGATGCCAGAAGGTGCAATCCCGGGAAATTTCGACCTATCGCCAACCCCGCGCAGCAATCAATCCGAACATGACCATCGAGGCCAGAGACAGAATCGAACCGATCGCGGCAAGCGGAGCACCGAGAGGGTGGGCGGCAGACACCAGCGCAATGCCGGGAATCAACGTAACGAGTCCCGCCTGTGACGCCCAGAATTGGACTGTGGCAAGACGTCGTTCGGCCTCACGCGGAAAGGCATTGTAGAAGAGACCGAAAATAGCGAAACTCACCCAGCCTATCACCATGAGATGGGCGTGTGCTGCCAACATCGAGGTGTCTTGACTGTTTGACATGACAATTCCCCAGGCCATGCCGACTGTCCCGAAAAAGACAGCCGAGACGAAAAATTTAGCAGCTAGGTTTTTCATGCGCATTTTACACTTTCCAGGAGCCTGTGATTCTCACAGACTTTACAGCAACCGGGAACAACCTCACAACACACAGCCATGGTCAAATTGCCGGCTCACCGCGCTCCGACACATTCCGGTTGTGCACCATTTTCTGTCAAAAAGTCATTTCAGGAGAGTGCTTGCCGACGTAGGGAATGTCATAGTGTTCCGTGCGGGAGATGTCGACATAATTGCCCGAATGTTTTCTGGAGGTCACTATGAGCAAAGAAACCTACGCGGCCAGGGATTGGTCTCGACAGCCTGCTTACATAGACAAAGGTTACCACTCGACAGCCCTGCGCGGTCCAAAGCGCCCTCTGATTGCAATACCGCAGTCACTTTCCGAAATCACCGGCCCGGTCTTCGGACATGAGAGTGTTGGGCCACTCGACAGCGACCTGACGAAGAACGGGATCAGGGACAGTGAACCGCTCGGCGAACGCATCATTGTCACCGGCCGTGTACTGGATGAAACTGCAAGGCCGGTCTCCGGCATCCTGGTCGAAGTCTGGCAGGCAAACGCTGCGGGCCGATACATTCATAATGTCGATCAGCATGACGCACCAATCGATCCCAACTTCTTCGGTGGTGGCAGGTGCGTGACTGATGCGGACGGTTGCTACCTGTTCAGAACCCTAAAACCGGGTGCCTATCCGTGGCGCAATCATCACAATGCCTGGCGGCCAAATCATATCCACTTTTCGCTGTTTGGTCCCAGTCTTGCCACCAGACTGGTCACCCAAATGTATTTCCCTGGCGATCCATTACTGGCGCTCGACCCAATATTCCAAAGTCTGCCGGATGAATCGTCACGCGCATCGCTGGTCGCAGAATTCTCTCTGGATGTCACTGAACCGGAGTTTGCCTTGGGCTACGTTTTTGACATTGTTCTGCGGGGGCGCCTTGCCACGCCCATGGAGACCTGAACCATGAAACTTAAGCAATCCCCATCCCAGACCGTCGGGCCATTCTTTGCCTATGGTCTGACACCTCAACAATTTGGGTATTCTTTTCCAAGCATTGCTGATGGCACACTCGCAGACGAGCGCAATGAAGGCGAACGCATTCACCTTGCCGGTCGCGTCCTGGACGGTGAAGGTCAGCCGATTGCTGACGCCATGATCGAAATCTGGCAGGCGAACGGGCACGGTCGCTACAACCACCCTGACGACGACCGAACAGACAACTATCTGGATCCAGACTTTTCCGGATTCGGTCGCGTTGGTACGGGCGCGGACGGCGGGTACAGATTTGAAACAGTGAAGCCCGGACAGATTGGCGACGGCCAGGCCCCGCACGTCACCCTGACGATATTCATGCGCGGAATGCTGAGCCATGTTTATACGCGCGTCTATTTCAACGACGAGGAGACAGCGAACCTGGCTGATCGGGTCCTGTCTCTGGTTCCCCAAGACCGCAAGGACACTCTGATTGCGAAACGGGAAGAACGCGATGGGACCACTGTCTACCGTTTTGATGTTCACATGCAGGGCGAACGAGAAACCGTCTTCTTTGACGTATAAGGCACCTTCCCAAGGATTGGCTGGGAGTTGACGACCGGTATTATCGCGGCATCCTGCACCAGCTAATCGTCCTGAATTCGGTTTATCCACGCATCGGTCTGCCTGCCATCGCGTCGCCGCTTGCAAACTGCAGCGTGATCGGTCGGGAGCGGCCACCGGCCGTTCCTCATGATTTTGTCATTTTTGGGCCGAGGCGGTTCAAGCGCGGTTGAATTTTGATATGCTTGCTTGTGGCAGAATCGCAACGGCTGTACAAAACGCAAGTCGGGTTTAGTTGTTCAATGTTCGCCCTTTTGGGACCTGCTCGGGCCGGGCGAAGGAATAATCTGGATGAACATAGCTGATTGGCTGGGCAGCCTTGGGTTTGGACAATACGCTCCCAGCTTTATTGAAAATGACATTGACGCTGATGTCCTGTTGGTGCTCTCGGAGGCGGATCTAAAGGAACTCGGTGTGTCGTCGCTTGGCCATCGCAAAAAGCTGATTGCCGCGATCGAGAGCATGCGTACGCCCGAGAACGCGGCGCCGAAAACGCCCATCAATCAAGAGATTCCAACCAGAATTCGTCATCCGCAAGGCGACACGCAGCCGGCCAACGACAGCCCCGTGAGTACAGTCAAGATTTCGGACATCGAGCAACGGCCTGAACAAGTGGAAAGTCCCTCATCGTCGGTTGTTAAGGCGGTCGATCAGGACAACAGACCGGAACCGGTGGCAAAACCTGTTCAGAACAGGGAGATCGAACAGGCGGCCGTTCAGACCCAGGAAGCCCAGGAACCGACGTTTCCAAAAGCGCTGCGGCAACGCCGGAAAGTCGCTGCGCTGTTTGTAGACATAGCCGGGTATGCCGGTCTGAAAGACAATTTGGACGAAGAGCAACTGGCTGATCTCCATCAACGCTATTTCGATGCGGTCGACGCCTCGGTCGAAGAACGGCATGGCGTCGTCCATAAGCATGTGGGAGATGCTGTTATCGGTCTATTTGGTACACCGATAAATCGTGGCAACGACATCGAGAACGCCGTTCGGGCGTCGTTTGCAATCCATGACGCTGTCGAAGTTGCGAGTGAAGCCGTCGGCGTAAAGTTCTCGGCGCAAATAGGTATCTCCACCGTGACCATTGAGGTGGATGGTGACGAACCGGCTACCCAGAAAGAGTATCAGGCAGTCAATGACGCGATAAATCTTGCGTCCCGTTTGGACGGCATGGCCGGGTCTCGCGAAACAGTGTTGTCAAATGATGTCTATCAGGCCGTATCACGGTTGGTGCAGTGCGAAACGGCCGGAGAGATTGACGTCAAGAGCCACAAAGAGCCTCTGCGTGTTTGGCGGGTGAAATCCATCGTCTCGGACACCGAGCGTTTCAGGTCCACTCCGATGGTCGGGAGGGATACGGAAGTATCCAGATTTGCGCGGATGGTGGAGAATGCCAAGGCGTCAAAAAAAGGCCATGCATTTCTGGTCATCGGCGATGCGGGTGTCGGCAAGACGAGACTTCTCGAGGAATTTGTCGAACGGTCACAACGAGCCGGTCTGTCCCATATTGGCGTAAGGGCCTTCAATTCCGGAATGGGGATCGGTCAGTCGCTTGTCGGGCACTTTGTTTGTGTGCTTCTCAGAGTGTCACGTGACGCGTCTCCTCAGGAAATGGAGGGGGCGGCAAACAAGGCCATCTCAGATGGGCTGGTTGACGAAAGCAGCCGCCCGTTTCTTTACGATCTCCTTGGCGTTGCCCAGACTCCAAACACAAGGGTCATACTTGATCTGCTGGACAAGGATGAGTTTGAGTATGCCCGGTGTACTCTTCTGGCGGAGCTTTTCAGGGCGGTTCGGGGCGATACGCCGACGTGTGTCACGATTGAAGACATCCACGACGCCAAACCTTTGGATCTTGCGATACTCGCAAACCTGGTCAAGGATCTTGCTGATCAGTGTGTTGTGTTCGTGGCGACGGCGCGCAAACAGACAGCACCGCTAAACCCTGAATGGATTGCCGCACTTCAGGCCAATGACTCCCGAACGATCCGCCTGGAACCGCTTAAACCTGAAGATGCAACCGTGCTTACTGCGGCATTCGGTGACCCGGATTCTCCTCGAATGTTGCAATGCATCGGCCGGGGACAAGGCAATCCCCTTTTTCTCGAACAACTCATGCTGTCGTCGATCGTCAGTGGCTCTGGTGATATCCCTTCCAACATCCATGGCGCCGTCCTCGCCCGAACTGATGGACTGACCGAGGACGACGGAGACGCTATACTGGCAGCGTCTGTCATAGGGCAGAGATTCTCTCTGGATTCACTGAGATTCGTTCTCGGTGATGAGGCGTTTGATCCGGCTACTCTGCTTGAGGAGCAAATTCTGGCGAAAGACGGCAAGCGTCTGGTTTTCAGGCAGCCGATGATGCACGAGACGCTCTACAGCATTCTGGAACGCCGAACCCGACAGGAACTGCATCTGCGCGCTGCCGGATTTTTTGCGGATCGTGACCCGCTCTTGCATGCCCATCATTTGGGGTGTGCAGCAGACCCCCATGCGCCCGCCGCGTATGTCAGGGCCGCTGAAATTGAAGCATCTCATTACCGATTTGAATCGGCATTGAGACTGGCACGTCATGGCGTTCAGATTGTATCTGCTCCCAAGGACCGGTGGATGTTGACCTGCCTCGAAGCAGAGGTTTTACGAAAACTTGGACTTGTCGCGGAGTCCGTGCAGACCTTCCGCAAGGCCGGCGCTTTGAGTGCTGACGATTCTCACAAATGCAAAGCCGCCATAGGCGAGGCCGTCGGGCACCGGTTGCTCGAACGCTACGATGAAGCACTTGAAATGCTTGACACTGCTGAAGAAGCGGCCACCCGATTGTCGTCAAACCTGGATCTGGCTCATATCCACCGCCTCCGTGGGAACTTCTGTTTCCCGCTTGGAAAGATCGACAAAGTCGAGGAACAACAGAAGCTCGCGATCAAGTTTGGCCGTGCCTCGGATGCCTGGGAGGATCTGGCCAGCGCTCACAGCGGCCTGGGAGATGCCAATTATGCCCGCGCCAAAATGGTTAGTGCTTTCAGTCACTACTGGCAGTCGGTTGAGATTGCGCGTCAACACGACTTCCGCAATATCGAGATGGCGAACAGATCAACGGCTGGCCACGCCCAGTTTTACAGTGATCCGCTGCGCGATGTGGTTGAACAGGCCATGACCGTTGTTACGGAAGCCGCACACATGGGCCACCACAGTGCGGAGATAGATGCTCAATTGCTCATTTGCTCGTCGCTCTTTGATCTCGGGCAGTATGAGTTGGTGTTGACACATGCTGAACGGGCCTTTGAGCTCATCGAATTGATCGGCGCACTTCGATATCGTGCGCCGGTGGCCGCCTTCATGGCCCGTGCCCTGGTGGAACTGCGTAGAGAAGATGAAGGCCGCGCCATGCTGGGGGAGGCGATAAAGATCGCCAGGGAGACCGGCCCAGGATTCCAGGGCGGCGTGGTCCTTGGCGGAATCATCATGATTGCCAAGAAGGACCGCACGCGAGAGTCGGCTTTCTCTGAAGCGACGCGCATTCTCAAGAAGGGGGCCATCAGTCACAATTACCTGCGATTCTACCGTGATGCGATTGACGCTGCACTCACAAGTGGGCGCAATCAGGATGCCCTCAGGTACGCCGGACACCTTGAGAGGTACACGCGGCACGAAGCTTTGCCCTGGGCCGACTTCTTCGTGGCACGCGGGCGCGCGCTGGCTGCGGTCCGGGAAGGCAACATGAGCGCCAAAGTCAAGATGGACCTGCGCCGCCTGTCCGCCGAAGCAAAACGTCAAGGCTACATCTGGGCAAGGGGCGAGATCAAGAAGGCGTTGACGGCAAGCGGTTGAACGGCGCTTACCATACTTTCGCGTTGCGCGTTGCGCGTTTGCGGCGGAACCCTGCTTGAGAGGAAGCCGGGGTTACCGGGCTCACAACAATCGGTCAGTCAGTTGCTTTTTTCGGGTGCCTTAATCGGATTGCACGCACCGTACATGAACAACCTGACGGCATTGTTGCTCATCGATGTGATTTCCTCGTCTGATGGCGGCATTGGATTTGAGACGAAGTACATTTTCAACACAGCGTTGGATCGGAGCATGCCCAGAAACTGTTCCGCTGCAGTTTGCGGCTGATCCAAGACCAACAATCCGAGTTGATTGCACGACTGAAAATGTTCAGAAAGAATACGGGCCTCTCGTACCGGTCCGTTGTCAAAAAAAGCCTCCGAGACGCCTGGCGCAACGCCTGATGAGCGGACAACAGCCCGGATCGGAGCGTAGACATTGGCCGCCAGCAGTGATGTCAGGTAGCGTCCGGCAAAGCGGGTCAGGCCTTCCTGCAGATTCTCTACAGTGTCAGGTTCACTATCCAACTCCGATACCGCCGCATCGAAAATGGCGTTGGACCGCTCCGAGATATATGCGCCAACCGACTGGAACAGTCCTTCCTTGCTGCCAAAAAAACGGTAAACCGTGCTCTTTGACCCGCCGATAGCATCCACGATGGCGTCAACATTTGTGCCGTCGAAGCCGTTCTCGATGAAAATGTTGGTTGCCGCAGCGAGAATCTGTGTTCGCTTCATCCTCTGCTTGGGCGATAGATCTCCATTCGGTTTCCCTTCAGTAGAGGGCCCTGATGCTTCGTTGGATCTATCCGATTTTGTTTTGTCAGAGGGCAAAATGAAAATTCAGTACGCAAAAGTGGGGTGGTCAGTATTTGTGTACTGTACAGTACAGTACCACGATTTGTTAACTATTATCATGGATAAACATGTGGCGACCGGGGGTAACTTCCTCCGATGTTTATTGGAGAACAAGCGATGCAGTTCATGTTGCGGATGAAACGGGAATTGCATCGTCTGGCCAACCTTCAGTGAGCGATGGTGGAACATACGGACTACTCCAGCGGTCCGTTACTAGACACGTCCCAGTTTTTCTGGGGGGATGTTAGGTCGCGTTGACACGCCGGGCTTTGCCCGGCGTGTCACACGCCCGGCAAAATACAGAGCATTTCATATAGCAAATTGGCACCAATGAGCGCGGTATTGCCTGTTGGGTCGTAGGGTGGCGACACTTCGACCAGATCTCCGCCCACCACGTTGAGGCCAGAGCAACCGCGCACGATCTCCAGCCCTTGCCAGATGGTCAGGCCGCCGATCTCCACTGTTCCTGTACCCGGTGCAAAAGCCGGGTCGAGACTGTCGATATCGTAGCTGATATATGTCGGATGATTTCCGATCGTGTTGCGAATTTCCGCCATAAGTGGTGTCAGGGACTTGTGCCAGCATTCTTCTGCCGTGACGACCGTGAACCCTTGGCGTCGGGGCCAGTCAAAGTCCTCTGGTGCATATCCGGTGCCGCGCAGACCGATCTGAAAGACTTTGTCATTGACCAGAAGGTCTTCTTCGACGGCCCTTCTGAACGGCGTGCCGTGGGCAATCGTTTCTCCGAACATCCGGTCGTTAACATCTGCGTGGGCATCGACATGCACCAGAGCAACCGGACCGTGTTTCTTCTTGATTGCGCGCAAGATTGGCAGAGTCAGCGTGTGGTCGCCGCCGATGCCCAGGGGAACGCAGTCGTGCGAAAGAATGTCATCGTACGCTTTTTCGATACGCAACACCGAATCTTTGAGATCGAAAGTATTGATGGCGACATCGCCAACATCCGCCACTTGAAGTTTTTCGAACGGAGCCGCTCCGGTTGCCATGTTGTACGGTCTGAGCATGCAGGATTCGGCGCGAATCTGGCGGGGCCCATGTCGCGTGCCCGATCTGTTGGATGTCCCAATGTCCATAGGAATGCCAACAAAACAAACGTCGAGCCCTGCGGCGGTCGGTTGGGTGGGGAGCCGCATCATGGTGGCAGGGCCACCGAACCGGGGCATGTCGTTGCCGCCCAGGGGTTGATTGAACGAAGTTGCCATGGATGCCCCATCTCCTTGTGATTTTTCAGACAACAGAAGCGTTAACAACCCAGGATGTTTTGTCCAGAAAAGATTGAAAGGGAACAGCCGGACTGCACTTCTGAATGGATCGGCAGGCGGCTACGCATCGGCGAGGTTGAACTCGACGTCGCCCGGTCGGCGAAAACGCTTGGCCAATTGCAGTGGTCCGGGCGGGTCAGAAGATGAGACTGCACAACCCGTCCGGAGGCTGGGCCGCCGCCCGGGTTGTTTCCCAGAGACCAGACAGGACGGCTTGTTGTATCCGCTTTGCGCCGGATGTCTCGCGAGACCAATCGGTGGATGGTCCATTTCCATTGGAGACCGCATTGTCATATCCGGACCTTATGAGCGGAACCGGAAGGGCGGCTGATCAACTACGCAATGGACGTCATGAGATAAGTTTCCGTCAGGCAAGGCCGGTCTTCACAGTAACACCATCCGCATTCACCTAGCCCACTCTGGGAAACGCACGCCTGCACTATCGATGGCAAAATCCACCCAGGTCAATTAGCCCGATCGTGCCGTCGCCCCCGACAACCCAGTAGCCGTCCGGCGTTCGGCGGCTTGGGGCGAGAGCTTCGAGAAAACTACCCTTGGTAACCGTCAATCGTCCCGGCCAGGTTACGCCGCCATCTCGTGTCATGTACGCGGTTCCGCCGGCACCGACAATGAGGCCGCACCGCGCATCCACAAACGCCAAGGCATTGACAATCGTCACCAGTGGCGTCTTGCCGACAATATGCCATGACGCGCCGCCATCGATCGATTTAAGGAGAAGCCCGCCAACGCCACTGGCAAATCCGATATGTTTGTTTACGAAGGAGAAATCACTGATCCGCTGATTGCCCGTGTGAACCGTGTTCCAGGTTCGACCGGCATCAGTGGTCCGTCGAATGATGCCGGACGACTTGTTCTGATTCTGCCACGGTGTTTCGCCGCCGCCGATCAATCCGGTGTATGGCGAGGTAAATTTCAAGCCCCAAAGGTTTTGCGCTGTGCCTGATGAAACTGTCTTCCAGGTCTCGCCGCCATCTTCCGTGCGGACCATTGCGCCGTTGGCGCCGACAGCGTGCCCGACCATTTCATTAAAGAACCGGATCTCATAAAGAGGCCCGTTCGATTGCGCAATTTCGGTTAAGGCACCCGACCGGCGATCGGCCCTGAACACGGCACCTGTGCCCGACGTGAAACCCTTGCCGCCGACCGTGAACAATCCGGCGCTGCCGCTTGCCGCGCCAAGCAGATGGACGCCTTGGTCAGGTGCGTGCGTCGACCAGGCCGTTCTGTCCTGCGAGATGCCCACCCGGCCTTTGAGCCCGACCGCTGCAACAACGCCATCCGTCTCTGTAACGCCCCAAAACGACGCCTTGAGTTGCACTTTGTGGCGAAGAAGAAATTCCAAAGATCGCGCATCGGCCGACGTGGCTGACAGAGTCAAAAGAATCGCCAGCACCGTGGCATGCAGAGCACGATACGTCAGGGCATTCGAAGCATTTTCAAGCTGCATGAAACCTCCAAATCAGCGTATGGCCCGGGACCAACGCATGACAGGGAGTGTCGAGCATTCTCCGCTCAGGTCAATCCAGTTTGAACCCCTTCGCACGCACATGTGATCCGAAATCTGTGCGCTCGGGTTCGGAGTATTGTCTGGATTTGTCGTCGGACCACGAGTAGTCGACCGCCTTGCCGAACCGGTCTTCAAATTTTTGGGTTGCGTAGGGTTGGCGTTTCATCCGCCGGCTGTCGTAGGCGGCAATATCCTGATGGATAGAGCTGTCGTCAAAACGGTTGCGGTGAACCGTGGCCTTCAACGGCAGGCGCAGGCTTGCGTCTGTTGTGTCATCCGGGTAGCCCAATGCAAGGCCCGCCACCGGGAACACGAACTGGGGCAGATCCAACAAAGTGCTGACGTCGTCGGCGCAATTGCGTATGGCGCTGATCGGACAGCAGCCAAGGCCGATACTCTCGGCGGCCATGACAAAGCCTGACAAGGCGATCCCTGCGTCTACGGCCGCATTGAAGAACGCGTCGAGATGGTCGTTCACAAACTTCCGACCATGCCAGGTGTGTATTTGCCGGTGGCGCCTGTTGTTACCGCAAAAAACAAGAAAAGCGGGCGCATCCGCGACCCAGGGGCTGTTGCCAAGCAGAGTATTGATCGACCGTCGCTGTTCTTGATTGTCTACAATGATGATGTCTCGCTGCTGAAGGTCGCTTTTTGTTGGCGTACACAAGGCCAGCGCACACAGTGTTTCCACCAACTGGGGCGAAACCGGATCCTTCCGGAAGCGCCTGCAGGAGCCACGTTGCGCCAGTTGCCGGGCAATGTCACTGTCTTCGACTTCTGGGTCAACGTCCGGTGAAGAGCCAAACCGGTGCGAAAGAAGGCTCCTGAGATCTGTCATGTCTGTCTAACGCCTTACATCCTTGAGGGCTTTCGACATGTCGCCCCTCGCGTCAATGGAAACATCGTTCAGGCCCAGCCACTGGGCAAATCGCTCCAACTCCGGTGCCAGTCGTTCGGCGACAAAGGAGGTGTCGAGGTCCGGTTCGCAGTAGGACCCAAGTACTTTCAGCGTGCCGGCCTCTCGGTCCGCCTTGAGGTCGAGTCGTGCCGCGAGCCGTTCGTCAAGAAGAAAAGGCAGAACGTAGTAGCCGAATTTTCGCTTGTGTGCAGGCACATAGATTTCAATGCGGTATTCGAAATCGAAAAGCCTCTGGGTCCGTTTTCGTTCCCAGACGATCGGGTCAAATGGTGTTAGAACGGTTGAGGCTGACATCTTTCGTGGCAGGCGCAGATCCGGAGTGACGTATGCCGGTTGCGTCCAGTTTTCTACCTTTACCGGGATCAGGTCACCGTTTTCGACGAGTTCCGGTATGCGCGGTTTTACGTCAGCGGCAGACAGCCGGAAGTAGTCCCGAAGATCCGATTCCGTCGCAACCCCGAGCGCTTTGGCAGAAAACTTCAGCAACTCTCGGTGGGATTCTTCGGTGCCCGGCACAGGCTGATTCAGGACGCCAGCGGGGATGACGCGATCAGTAAGATCGTACATCCGTTCAAAGCCAACACGCGAGTGGGTTGTGATCTGTCCAGTCCAGAACAGGTATTCGAGACCGGTCTTGCCTTCGTGCCAGTCCCACATTCCCTTTCCCGAACCACGCTCGTTGAAAGCACGGGAACTCAAAGGTCCGGTATCTTCAAGTCGCTTCAAGATACCCTTGATGAAATCCGGCCGTTCTTGTGCGAGCCTTGCGCATTCTTTGTAGATCCCCTCATGACGGCGTGCGCGGTCCATGCGCCATCTCAGAATAGGGTACATCTGCATAGGTAGAAGGGACGCCTCGTGTGCCCAGTACTCGAACAGTTCGCGGCCCTTGGCCTGAAACGCCCTGGCATCGAGCTTGCCGCGGTCGTAAGCGCCAAGGCGGGAATAGAGTGGCATGTAGTGTGAGCGGATAATTGTGTTGATTGAATCCATCTGCAGCAACCCCATGCGCTCTATTGCGTTCCGCGCCGCAAGCCAATTCCTGACGCCGTTCGTCCGGTCGACGCCGAAGCCCTGGGCCGCCAGCGCGAGGCGCCGTGCCTGGGAAATGCTGAGTGAAGTTGTCGCCATGGGGAATCCGTGCCTGTGTGTTGCTGTTGGAGGAACACCCGATCAATTTGTGCCGTTCATCAGAAGTTCGAAAGGTGTCCTTGAGTAAGCAACCCCGTTGATGAGCAATTCGACCTCATGGCGGCCCGGGTAGTAACGCCGGGTCGTGATCGGGCGAATGGGATGTCGTTTAGACAGAGTCTTAGTCTCACCGGGTTCCAGTGTGAAGCTTGTCCACTTGAAAACCTTGGGCGTGGTGCCGCCATTGGCCTTGCGATGGTGCACCACGAAGTCGAGCGCGACAGACTGTGGCTCGCGGTGCGACGACTGGATTGTGGCTCCAAGACACAAACAGGAGCCAAAATTCAATGACGTGTTTTCCACAATCAGAGACGCCTGGAGGTTTGATGGCGGCTTGAAGCCAAAGGTTGCCAGGGTTTCTTTGTGGCCCTGTTTCACAAGCGTACGGCAAGCGTGGCGAATCAACGCCAGGCGTTGATCCGATGCGTTAGCGACCCATTGTGCCGCCAGTTTGGAAATGACCTCGGGGTGGTCTTTTGAAATGTCGTTCAGGCTGTTGGCGACCGATCGACGAACATATTCTGATTGATCGTCCTTCAGCGCATCCAGCAACGCAAGAATTGGCGAGGGATCCCGCTGCAACTCTGGCAAACGCCCGGCCCAGGGCAGGCGGGGGCGGGTCCCCTCGGACACGAGGCGGCGGACATGCCGGTCAGGGTGGCGTGTCCATTGCGCAATTATCTCAAGTGTGGCGTGCAGATCATTTTCCAGGAAAGCCCGGATCGCAAATTCGGATGTGAAACGCTTGGTCATCTCCTTCAGGAGGTCAAGCGACCTGATGGGGTCGTGCAGACCGTATTGGGCGACATACATCGACAGGGGAAATATGGCCCACCCGCGAAGACCAAGATCCGGGTTCGTTTCTGACTGCTCGTCTTCTGTTTCAGGATGCAAAGTGGCGGCGAGTACCGTGCAGGATTCTTCAAACTCGTCCGGAAGTGTGTCACCCAGTGCGTCAAGAATATTTCCGGCACGAGCCTTTAACTCCAGGTCTTCCAGACCATGCATCGCCAATTGGGTGAACCGGGCGTCGTCGAAGCCCTCGCAGTGCCGCTTCACGTGCACGGCGATATGATCGACCAGGGATTGATTGAACACAGTCTTGAAGGGTTCGGGCATACAGTCAGCCTTTGAACAATGGTTGTAACTCGGATGGTCATACCCTGAACATTTGTCAGGAAGTGTCAGCATGGTGTGGCGGCGATCGCTACCGCTTGCCAGCGTGGGACGATAACAAACCAGCGATATTACGGCTTGGTTGTTATCAGTGTTCGACATCCTGGCCGGTTTGCGCTAACACGCGCATGAACTCGCTTGGGTTCAGGACTGCTAACTGCCAATCGAAGAGGTGAGTGTGCAATGATTGTTTTGCACAATGGAGAGACAGCGAAGTCGCGCATCGAACAGATCGCGCAGTCCGCTGAAGGTGCCGTCTACAAGAACGATCCGACAGTCAAGATCTCCGACATCATAGATCAGCTCAGCGACTGGCTGGCCAAAACAAGTTCGCCGGAAGCGATTGTCATCGAGCAATCCGGCGAACCGGACGATGACGACCGCGAGGCGTATAGCACCTTGCGCCGGATCGCAAAGTTCAAGGGCGTGGATGTCCACCTGGTGGGATCCAGTTGGATCGAGACTATCGCTGACCGTGTGGTGAACAGCGATGAAGAACTAGAGCTTACGGCGCCCGGCAGTTCGGTCGGGAGCCAGGTTGCATCGCTTGTGCAGAGTGAAACCATGACGGGTTTCGAGCGGGTGGAAATGGACGTTCCCACCTGGCAGGAGGTTCAGAAAACCAGCGGCTGCACGGAGCAAGAAGCCAAGGACCGGATAAACTGGATGAAGAGCCAGAGTGTTTGGGCCAATAATCTGTACCAGGTCAACATCGAGTTTATGCCGGAAAACCGGGCCCATTTGATTATCCGCCGTCTGGACAAGCAGCCTATTCACAACTGGCAGCATTTTCAGGAGATCAAGAACGCATTGCTAGGGCCGGAATGTGAGGCGGTCGAGATTTACCCCAAGGAAAGCCAACTGGTCGACGAAAAGCACCATTACCACTTGTGGGGGTTTCGGTCGCCCAAGAACTCGTTCGGAATAGGGTTTCGGGTAGGGCGCCAGACCAAGTAGGGACTGGGGTTACATTTGACCGCGCGCACGGCTCTTGATTCAGATCAAGGTCTTAACCGGATTGATCGCGATGCTTGTCCTTAGAGAAAGGACAAGTCGATGCCCACTGTAATGCAGGCCCTTCGCGACGAACACGGTAACATGACCCTTTTGCTCAACATGCTTGACGAGCAGATAGGCATGTTTGCCGAAAGTCAGCAGCCAAATTACGAACTCATAAAAGAGATAGTCGACTATTTCCTGACATATCCTGATCTATGCCATCATCCCAAGGAGAACGCGATTCTCCGAAAACTTCGCGAACGCGATCCGGCGGCGGCGGAGAGGATTGGCGACCTCGAGGCGGCTCACGAGGAAATCTCCGATCGATTGCACCGGTTTTCACGAATGGTTGTGGACGTGTTGCTGGAAGCTGAGATTTCCAGGGATGAGTTTGTTTCTACGGCGCGCAGTTTTATCGAAAACGAGCGGTCCCATATGGTCGCCGAAGAAAAGCATTTCTTCACCGCCGTCGAAAATCAATTGAGCAAGGAGGATTGGAACGAACTCGAAATACGCCTGTCAACGTTTAAAGATCCCCTGCTTCAGGGCGAAGGGGCACTGAGATTTCGCGAGTTGCATGCCTGCCTAAAGCACGAGCAAGCCTGACAACAGTTGTAGACATTCAGACTTATTCTGACGGTTGGCCATTTTCAGGAGGCGATCTGTCAGGTTCCAGGGATACATGATTGCTTCGATGGGGCCATCTGTGTGTTTGGACTGGTCACAAGGTCGCAACACAGCTTATTGTTGTTGTGATTTGGACCCGTCTTCAAACATCGTGGAAACACAGACAAGGTATCGATGCACGACAGCATCACTGACCTCACGAACATAGCAATCGTCGCCACAGTCGCCGTGATTCTGGGTTTCGGCTTCATGCGGCTGCGACAGCCGCCGATTGTCGGTTACATCATCGCAGGCCTTGTACTCGGCCCAACCGGTTTGGGGTTCGTTAGTCACAGCCCGTCGATTAGCCTGCTCGCCGAACTCGGCGTGCTGATGCTGCTCTTCATCATTGGCATGGAGTTATCCATCCGTGCATTCACGATGGTGCTGAGGCCAGCCGTAATCATCGTACTCGGTCAGCTTGCCGCCGCGTTCGCAATCACAGCGACATTCGGCTACATCCTGCAATGGCGCTTTGAGCAAATGCTCGTATTGGCCTTCATTGTAGCCTTGTCGAGCACGGCGGTGGCGATCAAGGTCCTTGAGGAAATCGGTGAATTAAGAACCGAGACCGGGCGGATAACCATCGGCATCATGATTGCCCAGGATTTGGCGGTTGTTCCCATACTGATTCTGACAACCGCCCTGGGCGAAGGCGAAGTTTCATCGGACGTTTTGGGTTGGAGTCTGTTCTTCAAGGTGGCTCTGGCCGTGGGCGGCCTGGCGATCCTGTTGACATTTCTGGCCCGTCCAGGAAAGTACCGCCTGCCGTTTACTGATCTGGTCCATGACCGCCATGACGTCATTGCCCTGGCGATGATTGCCTTTTGCTTCTCCGCGGCTGCTCTGAGTGGCTTGGCAGGGCTTTCAGCGGCTTACGGCGCCTTTGTTGCGGGATTGATTGTATCGAGTTCGACGTTGCGTTCGGAAGCTATAACCGTCACGGCACCGATCCAGAGCATCCTTGTGTTCATATTTTTTCTATCGGTAGGTTTGCTGCTTGACCTGAATTACGTCCGAGACAATTGGCAGGTTGTGACACTGTTCGCGACCGGGGTGATCCTGGCCAAGACCGTTCTCAACATCCTGCTTGTGCGCTACAGTGGATTCGGCTGGGACATCGCGTTGCCCGCGGGTCTTGCAACGGCGCAGATCGGCGAGTTTTCGTTTATCCTGGCTGCCGCTGCGTTGTCGAGCAGGGTTCTGGATCACGACACGTACCGGTTGGCTCTTTCGGTCATCGCTGTGACCCTAATCGTGAGTCCGATTTGGATGACGACGGCACGACGGTTCCACGATGTCGCCCGCACCGGAATCATGGACTTTCGCACTGCGCTGGCTGAGACATATGCAGACGAGCTTTCGGAAATTGAGAAGGGCGCGAGACGGCTCGCACATTATGGCCGTCGGACACGAAGATATGTTCGGGCAACACGCCGGACCGTGGCCGTCAACATAGAGCGCCGTCGTCGCGCAAAGATCCAACCAGAACCACACGATGACAGTAAGGCCTCCGCCGACAAGCGAAAGTTGGAGACGGACTTGATGGATTCGGGTAAAACCTCATCCAAGAGCGAAAAATAGTGTGCATCGTAAATAAGTGCAAATTTGATGATTTTTACATGATATCAATAATCTGAACATTTTTGTAGAAATCCTATTTGTTGTTAAAAGTACCAAACAACGCATAAGAAGTTAGAGCAACCTATGCAGAAAACCTTAGAGGACGTTAACAATTTTGCTTAACGTCCCACCTGTCGCTGAATTCAAGACGGGGGTTTTCATGAGAAGCACAATTCGAGACGCAGCCATTTTCATGGTCGTTTTGGCAGTGTTTGCCACACCGGCCGTCGCCGACGATTTCCGGGACGCGGCGGTTGCCTCTATCACAAAGAAAACCGTTCCTGCGCCTGACAGCGCTGAGGTCGATGTGACAGCGCCGGTGCGATAACCAGTCGATCGACAGTGACTCGGTGCACTCGCGGTCAGGGTTAATCCAATTTTAGCAATAACAGTCGATCGTTACCGCGGGTGTGGGTTGATGTGAGTTGCTTGCTATGCGTCCGGTAGAATTGATTCGTTCCGATCAGGCAATACATCCAGCCGTGCTGACCAATCAACGCAAACGCGATGTGACACTGCGCCCGATCAATGCGAACGACGCCGACGCAATCCATAATGTGGTCAGCAATTGGCAGGTTGCCCGAATGCTGGCACAGATCCCCTGGCCATATCAGAAGGCCCATGCCCGGGCTTTTGCGGAATACGTATCGAATGCCACGACTGGTGCGGACTCCTGCTATTTTGCGATTGAAGACGGTTGTCTGAACTTTCTTGGCATGATCGGTCTCGTTGAGTTGACCAGGGTTCCCAGGGTGGGTTTCATCCTCGACCGGCGGTATTGGGGAAGCGGGATCATGTCACAGACACTGGATGTGTTTTGCAAGGCCTCATTCCGCCAGTGGCCTGCCGACAGGATTGCGTCGGGCGTCTTCTCTGACAATACGGGATCGCTTCGTGTCCATGAGAAGTGCGGTTTTCGCGCGATAGGCAAGACACGCACGTTCTGCTCCCCGCGCCGAAAGTTTCTGACGCACATCGATCTTGTATTGAATCGCCCGACTCCTGCCGGACAGCTCTACCGGTCATAGGCAAAGCCGGGCGGACAACTGAACTTCTTTGTGCAACAATTCGAACTCAGTGGTCAGTTCAATGAACCGAAGGTCCGATTGCAATGGAAACCGCTCGATCGGTCAGAAGGCCTGCTGTTGCTGGAACCTTCTACCCCGCTGATGCGGATCGTCTGAGCGCTGTCGTCGAGCAGCTCCTGTCCATCGGCGGGACGTTTGCCGACACACCGAAAGCGCTCGTGGCACCACATGCGGGGTATGTTTACTCCGCAAAGCCGGCGGCGGCCGCGGTGTCGCGTATTCGGCCGGGTGACCACACGATTTCACGGATTGTTATTCTCAGCCCCAATCACCGGATGCCCGTCGACGGCGTCGCCATCCCCAGTCACCAACGATTTGCAACGCCCCTTGGAGAAATTCCACTGGATCGCGAACTGTGCGACCACCTTGTGTGTCTGCCGTTTTGCCGGCTGAATGACGAAGCCCATGCCGAAGAGCATGGAATTGAAGTGCTTCTGCCCTTCCTGCAACATCGATTGAGCAGTTTTCGGATTGTGCCTTTGATCGTCGGGCAAATCGACCTGCGTTCACTTCAGACATTGTTTCGGAAAATTTGGGGCGGACCGGAAACGCTTATCGTCATCAGTTCCGACTTGAGCCACTATTTGAACGATGCCGAAGCCCGGAGCATGGATGCGCGGACTGCCAGCACCATAGAACGGCTCGGTACAGAGAATTTGAAGGGCAGCAACGCCTGTGGCTGGGTCGCACTTGGCGGTCTGATGGAACAGGCAAAGGGCCGGGACCTGAGAGTCACGCGCCACGACCTGTGCAATTCCAGTGATACCTCTGGTCCGAAAGACAAGGTCGTGGGTTACGGCGCCTGGTCGTTCGAGTATGCCTCAAACGCCACGACCGACCCGAACGCGCGCGAGATGCTGCATCATCTTGCGAAACGAAGCCTGATTGAAGGTGCCGAGAACGGAAAGGCACCGGGTGTTCACCAGCGAACGTTGCCGGTCTCGCTGGCGACCGAGCGGGCAAACTTTGTGACCGTCTACGTGGATGGCAAGTTCAGAGGATGCAGGGGATCGATTGTGCCGCATCGGCCGTGGAGTGAAGATGTCATTCACAACACATTCAATTCGGCCTTTCACGATCCTCGGGTGCCGGCGTTGACGAAACAGGAGACCCACCGCGCACAACTTGAAATCTCCGTACTTTCGTACCCGCGCAGCATAGAATGTTCTTCGATCGAGACATTGTGCGATCTGCTCAATCCCGACAAGGACGGCGTCATCCTCGATGGTGAGGGAAAAAGATCGCTGTTCTTGCCCAAGGTATGGTCGAGTCTTCCCGACCCTAGGGATTTCGTCAAACAGCTGCTGTTGAAGGGGGGGTGGCCGGAGGGCCAATGGGCCGGAGATATTCGAGCATTTCGGTTCTCCGCCGAGCTTTTTTAGACTTCAACAGACATGTTCTTGACGGCCTGAAAGTTACTGATGTTCACCGGTTTTCGTGTTCGTCCCCAGGTACCGGGCGCGGCGTCAAACACGCCTGCGCATTTCGTACCGCAGGTCAAGCACTCGCCCCGCTCGCTCAGAGACCAGGTCTTTAACGCATACCAGTCCCGGCCAATAAGCCGGCTGTTGCAGACATGACAATAGGTGCTGTCTCTCCCGATATCATGAATGTTGCCCACATAGGCATAGCGCAGACCATGGTCAGAGGCGATACGACGCGCCTTGAACAGGGTTTCTGGCGGGGTCTTGGGTTTGTCCATCATTTTGTACTCGGGATGGAACGCTGAAAAGTGGATCGGGACGTCTGGCCCGAGGGCCTCAAACACCCAGTCGCACAGCTGCCGGAGTTCTTTGTCGCCGTCGTTTTCGCCAGGAATGAGCAGCGTTGTAATCTCCAGCCAAACGCTGGTTTCATGTTTAATGTAAATCAGCGTTTCCTTAACAGCATCGAGATGGGCCGTGCACAAGTCGTGGTAGAATCGTTCAGTGAACGCCTTAAGGTCTATGTTCACGGCGTCGACATTGTCGTAGAATTCAGCGCGCGGCGCTTGGGTAACATACCCGGCACTCACGGCAACGGTCTTGATATCCACTTCCCGGCACGCCTTCGCAACGTCCACCGCATATTCGTGAAATATGACCGGGTCGTTGTACGTGAACGCAACGCTTCGGCAGTTGTTCTGTTTTGCCGCGTTTGCGATCGTCTCAGGCGACGCCTGATTGGACAGGGTATCCCATTCGCGAGACTTCGAAATATCCCAGTTCTGGCAAAACTTGCATGTCAGATTGCATCCTGCGGTGCCGAACGATAGAACCGCTGTACCGGGATAATAGTGACTGAGCGGCTTTTTCTCGATCGGATCGATGCAGAAGCCCGAAGAACGGCCATAGGTTGTCAGAACGATTCCATCGTCCTGGCATGCCCTCACGTAACAGAGTCCGCGTTGACCGTTTCTCAGTTTGCAGTACCTGGGGCACAGGTCGCACTGAATTCGTCCATCATCAATGGCGTGCCAGTATTTCCCCGGTACGCCCTCAAATGCTTCGGATGCCACAAGCTTAGCCATGTCCGATGTTACACCGGTCTAAGCGGGCGTGTAAGCGCACAGATTACTTCAGAACGCTCTTGCAGGCTTTCGGGAGGTCGGACAACTTGAGCTCCGGTTTGAATTTGGTTGGCTTCTTTTTCTTGTAAGGGCCATCAGAAAGCCACCACTTCAGCTCGGAACCGCAGCCGTCCCCTGACGGCGGCGCGCCTTGATCCCGGCAGCCCTTACTGTCTCTGGGGCATTTGAGGCGAACGTGGAAATGATACGTATGTCCATACCAGGCACGGATTTTTCGCAGCCATCCCCGGTCACCTTTCGCCCATTTGCAAAGCGCCTTCTTTATCGGCGGATTCACAAAGATTCTCGCGACCTCATTGTAAGAGGCGGCTCGTTTCAGCAGCTTTGCATGGCCGGTTGTCCAGGTCTTGGAATTGATCTCCCGGCGGTTCTTGACAACAGAAATCGAACTGACGTTTTCCCGTTCGCTCTTTGTGTATGTACGCCCGGGCGCCGGCAACATCCAGATGTCGGCGTCAAGACCCAGTTGGTGGCTCGCGTGTCCGGTGAGCATTGGTCCGCCGCGTGGTTGTGCCAGATCCCCCACTAGAAGACCCGGCCAGCCGTCCAGTTTCTTGGCATCTCTTGCCAGGCGCTCGACATAGGCAACCAGGTTGGGGTGGCCCCAGTTTCGGTTCCGTGACAGGCGCATGGCCTGCCACGCTTCGCCGTCCTCAGCCAAGCGACGGCCGCCAGCGAGACAGCCTCGTGTGTAGGTTCCGTGGGCCGCAGGTTTCAGGTCGGCTGCATCCTTCACGGTGCCGAACAGTTGCTTAGCGATAACGTCCTTGGCTGCCGCGCTCTGGCTGCCGACGGCAAATGCAAAGGTAGCGGACAGAAGAAGACACACACTTGAGACTTTTCCAATGGATACCATGTTCCTAGCCATTCCAACACTTCGTTCGTAATCACTTTGCGAAATATACCGCGGGATTGATTCGATTACACCCGGTTTGCAAAACCGCCGTGTCCCGGCGTGTGTAGGCAGGGAAAGCAAAATAGAAATGCCGGGCACAAATGGCCCGGCATTTCCCGCAAAGCTACGATGCAAGGCTGACTAACTCAGGCGCGCATACGGGCGCCGGTAGCATCGAAAACCGGCTCGTTGTGCAGGGTGGCCGCTCGTTTCTGGCCCATGATTTCAACCGCGAAGTTGTTGCCGTTTTCGGCAAGTTGGCTTGGAATGTATCCCAGTGCCATGGATTTGCCGGTGTGATGAGCATATCCACCCGAAGTCACCCATCCCACGACCTCGTCTCCAGACCAAACCGGTTCGTTGCCGAGAACATCGGCATCGTCGACATCCACGGAAAAGGTGACAAGGCGGCGTTCAGGACCGTTTTCCTTTTCCAGCGCCGCAGCCTCGCGGCCAATAAAGTCGTTTTTCGTGAGATCGACAAATCGGTCGAGGCCGGCCTCGAATGGTCCGTAGATTGGGCGAAACTCCGTTGCCCAGGATCCGAAGCTCTTTTCCAGCCGCAATGACGTCAGGGCACGTGCACCGAAGAGGCGGACACCAAATTCCTCACCCTCGGCCATCAGCAGGTCGAACAGCTGGGCCTGATACTCCGGTTTGACCCAGATTTCATAACCAAGGTCGCCGGTAAACGTAATCCTGCCCACCAGTGCTGGCACCGGTCCAAGGTCCATTTTTGCGATCGACATGAAACGGAAATTCTGCGTCGAAACATCCTGGCCGGCGATCTTTGCCAACAGGGCGTTCGATTTCGGTCCTGCGATTGAAAGGCCCACCAGATCAAGCCCATGCGCCCTGATCGCAACACCGGTGTCGGGCAGGTGCTGGCGGAACCAGCGCATATGGTAGTTCTCGGCAACACCCGATCCGAAAATGAAGAACTGCTCGTCCGCAAGCTTGCCGACCGTGAAGTCGCCAATAAGTTTACCTTCGCGATTAAGCATCGGAGACAGAACGAGCTTGCCGGTCTTTGGCAGTTTGTTTGCCAGCATTCGCGATATCCACGATCCGGCATCCGGTCCGGTTACTTCGTACTTTGCAAAGCTGGATATCTCGATCAGACCGACGCCGCTGCGAACCGCGTCGCATTCGGCTTTGACGGAACTCCAAGCATTGGAGCGCTTGAAAGTCACTTCCTCGACGGGGTCGCTACCCTCGGGGGCGAACCACAGGGCATGCTCCAGGCCGTAGGCCGATCCGAAGACAGCATTGCGTTCCTTGAGGCGGCTGTAAATTGGGGTTGTACGATGAGGCCGTGCCGCCTTCAGTTCCTCGTTGGGGTAAGTGATCTGAAAGCGGCGCGAGTAGTTCTCCCGTACCTTGGCGTTGGTGTAGGCCATGGTCGCGTACTCGCCGTATCGCGAGACGTCCATACCCCAGACGTCCGCGCCCGGGTCGCCCTCGATGATCCAGTTGGCAAGAGATAGGCCAACGCCGCCGCCCTGACTGAAACCTGCCATTACACCGCAGGCGCACCAATAGTTCTTTAGACCCTGCACTGGCCCGATCAGCGGGTTGCCGTCGGGAGCAAACGTGAACGGACCATTGATGATCTGTTTAATGCCGGTGTTCTCGAAAACCGGGAAATGGCTGAATCCGACTTCAAGTGAAGGGGCAATCCGGTCGAGGTCCGGGGCCAGGAGCTCATGTCCGAAATCCCAAGGCGTTTCCTTTTCGGACCAGGGTACACCCGCTTTTTCGTAGGTGCCCATCAACATGCCGGTTCGTTCCTGTCGAATGTAGATCTCACCGCCGAAATCGATGATCTTGACCAGTTCTTTGCCCATGGATTTGTTGTATTCGACAACTTCCGGCATTTCCTCGGTCAGGATGTACATGTGCTCCATGGCCAGAACGGGAAGTTCAAGGCCGACCATGCGCCCCACTTCACGTGCCCACAGACCAGCCGCATTCACCACATGCTCGGCATGGATGTTGCCCTGATTTGTGATGACATCCCAGGTTCCGTCAGGACGGTGTTTGAGTTCCTCTACCTTGGTATGGCGATAGATGTCGGCTCCCTTGATCCGGGCCGCCTTGGCATACGCGTTGGTCACGCCTGAAGGGTCACAATGGCCCTCGAAGGGTTCATAGAGCGCCCCGAGAAAGTGTTTTTTGTCCATCAGGGGATAGAGTTCTGCAGCCTCGTCGATTGAAATGAGTTCGTTCTCGATTCCCAGATAGCGGCTGGTCGCGCGCATCATCTTGAGAAAGTCCATGCGCTCTGGCGTATCAGCCAGCATCAGGCCGCCCGTAACATGCAGGCCGCAGGATTGCCCGGAGATCTCTTCGATCTCCTTGTACAATCTAATGGTGTAGTCCTGGAGTTTGGCCACATTGGGATCTCCATTCAGCGTATGCATGCCACCGGCTGCATGCCACGTCGAGCCCGATGTCAACTCGTCCCGTTCGATTAACGCGACGTCCTTCCAGCCGTGCTTTGCAAGGTGATAGAGAACGCTACACCCGACAACGCCGCCGCCGATGACAGCTACCTGTACTTTATCTTTCACGATCTTTCCTCTGCCTAGTTGAAGCTCTGTACCTGTTATTGATTTCTGTTCGCCGTGCCGGCGGGAACCACCAGGGCATCGGCCAGCCAGTTGCCGAAACCGCGGATTTCCTGGCGGACGTCATTGTCGAGTGTTTGCCTGCAGATTGCCGCGATTCGGGCAGGGAGTTCGCCCAGTTCTCCTGACCGTGTCACGATGTAAAGCCGCCTCGAGAACGAAACCTTGGGAAATGCCATGCACTGAACCTGATCTGGCGAAAGGTTGGCTTCAAGAAGGCACACCGGTGTCATGATCGCCCAACCCCGCCCTGATGAAATCATCCGGCCAATTGACCACGACGAGTCGAATTCTATGCGCCGTGGAATTGAGATGCGCAAGCGCCTCAGGTGTTGATCGATCAGCCGCCCCATGAGGTTTCGCGCGCTGTATCGCATCAAGGGCAGGTCTTCTCCGATTGTGTCGAGGTCGAAATCCTTGACCGCGTAGCCAGCGGGGAGCGCAACAATGAAGGGTTCCTGGAGGATCTCGAAAACTTCAAGCTCATCCACATTCTCCATCGGCTCTGAGGTCATGATGGCATCGACCTCTCGATTAAGGAGAGCTTCATTGTGTTCGATGGTAAACCCCGACCATAAGGTGAGGCTGTCGATGTTCAGGCTTTGCGTCAGATCATCGAAGAACGTGGGCAACAAGGAGCCAGCCAGTGAATTGAGAACTGCGAGCCGCAGTTTTGGCAGTGAAGGCTGACCGGTGCCGCGAACGGCAATCCGGGTCTCCTGTGCAAGATCGAGAAGGTGGCGCGCTCGCGAACGCAAGACTGTTCCTGCTGGCGTCAGTCGCAGGGGACGGAGGCTGCGGTCGATCAGCGTCGTTCCCAGCTCAACTTCAATTTTGCTTATGTTTTGGGATACGGCAGCCTGGGTGATGCCAAGTTTACGAGCGGCATTTGCCATGCTCTCAGACTCGGCGACTGTCAAGAATACTTCCATTGCTCTTAGATCAAAAGTCTTGGACCAGGCCATTTTTGAAGCAACCCCGAGGCGTAGAAAAACCGCGCGGTGCACAACACGCGCGAATAGTGAACCGATTGCCGATTTCGTACAATGCGTTAAGTGAGACTTATAGAACGGAAATACTAAATGTTAAATCCGCGTCCTGGCAATCGGATGATTTCCCGGCGACCTCAACCCCGTCCCTGAGCGGGCAGGCGACAACCGCCCTGTGCAGCTTCGCGCAAGAGCTGCCTCGAGCGCCGGGCAATCGGTCGTTGCACCGTTTCCTGCGGGCTGTTCGGGGCACGACTGTAACGCCGTACAGATGGGAGCCGGATGATGAAGCAGCGTTGCCGGGGAGGTCACTTCAACTTCGGCATCCCGATTTGGCGTTGACCAGCGTTACGCAGGCCATTTGCATGACCAATGCCGAACTGCCTATCCAGGTTCGGGCGCATTCAGGTATTCCGGTATAGGGATCGCCGGATCAAGCCTTTCGCATGGAACCGGCGTACCAGGAACAGTTGTTAACGGCAGAACCCCGGCCCAAACCGAAAGTGCGTAGTCTTCTTCGTCATCTACGGGCGGTCCCGAGCGGATCTTTGCAGACGCCTCGGTGAGCGGCATGGTCAGTATTGTTGTTGCCTTGAGTTCTTTCGTCGTGACCGGGCGAAGTGTGTCCCAGCGACCGGGGTAAAGTCTTTCAACAAAGGTCTTCAGGCGGGCTGTTTTCATGTCGTCGCCCTCGACAAGTCTCGCCACACCAAATGCCATGACCGATCGGTAGTTGAGAGAATGATGAAAGCCGGAGCGGGCAAGCACAAGCCCGTCATTGTGGGCGACGGATAGACACACTTCCGCATTGGTCGAGCGCCGAAGCATCCGGCTGGCCGACGACCCATGCCAGTAGATCTGGTCGCCCTCGCGCCAGTGAATCGTCGGCGTCACATAGGGCGAGTCGTCAATCACGTAGGCGACGTTGCACACGAATCCGGCGTCGAGCACCGAATAGATCGTGTCGCGATCATAGGCGCCGCGATCGTGGATGCGCTTGGCCCGTGTGCGTTCGCTGGGTGGTGTTGTGGACATGACACTCTCCATTCGGGACGATTGCGTTGCGGGTTTACCTATCAACACAGTGGCTGTATCCATAGGGCCACTTTGTGATAAGTTTAAATAACCAATAGTCGCCACAAGCGCGCCGCTTTCTGGAGAACTCAGTTGAGTACTGACATCGGTATTGCGACGTTGAGCGTTGCGTTGGATCAGTTCTGTGCCACGCCGGCATACGTGCAACTCTATGAGCAGATCCGGGAACTGATTCTGACCGGCAGGCTGTCGCCGGGTGTGCGGCTGCCGTCAACCCGTTCGCTGGCAAGCGAACTCGGCGTGTCTCGAACAACGACACTCGCAGCCTACGACCAACTCACGTCTGAAGGTTATCTCGATGGCAAGGTTGGATCCGGCGCCTTTGTGTCACCGGATATTCCCGAAAACGTTCTTTCGGTCACTGCACCCCGCTCCGCTTCCAGCCCGGGAACAGATAGAAAGCACGCCGTCCAACCTCTGCTCTCTCGGCGTGCGGCTCAATTTACAATTTCTCCAATCACAAATAGGCGTCGGGCCTTCGATCCTGGTTTAACCGACATCAGGGATTTTCCGGTCGATGAATGGATGCGTCTCATGGCCCGAAGCCAGAGGATGTCGCGTAACGAATGGTTGTTTGAGAGAAACCCTGGAGGATATCCGCCACTCAGGGAGGCGATTTCCGAATATCTTCGGACTATGCGCGGTCTCGATTGTTCAAGCGATCAGATCATTGTCACGTCCGGCGCACGTGAGGCCGCCGAATTGCTTGCCCGCGTCCTGTTCGACCCCGGCGATACGATCTGGATGGAGGAACCCGGATACCCGACCGTTCGTGAAACGTTATCCAGCCAGGGAGGGCAGGTCCAGCCTGTTCCCGTCGACCACGAAGGCTTCAATCTGGAACTGGCGCAATCGCGGTTTCCTGGTGCCCGCCTGGCAATTGTTACGCCATCCAGGCAATACCCCATTGGCATGCCACTGTCGCTCTCCAGAAGGTTGGCTCTGATAGATTGGGCATCGCGTGAGCAAGCCTGGATTGTAGAAGACGATTATGACAGCGAGTACCGCTACACCGGCCGGCCGATTGCCGCTATGGCAACCCTCGATACGGATGATCGGGTCATATACATGGGTAGTTTTTCCAAAGTGATGTTTACCGGATTACGCCTTGGCTGGCTGGTTGTGCCGAAAGCAGTTTCGGGAACATTCCTGGCTGTTCAGGGCGCATTCGGCACCCAGGCGTCGACAACCGCCCAACCCGCTTTGGCCGAGTTCATTGCGAAAGGAAAGTTCGGCGCTCACATCAGGCGCATGCGGCGACTGTATTCAGAACGTCAGAAACACCTGATCGCGGAGGTGGTTAGATTGGCCGGTAGCTATCTTCTGGTCGAACCGCAGGACGCCGGTATGCATGTCGTTGCCAGGTTTTCCGACGAACTTTCCGGCCATTTGACCGACCGGCAGGCGTCAGAGCGCGCCGCCCGACAAGGCATTACCGCGCCGGCGTTGTCGTCTTACTACTCTCAGGAAACCAGCGAATCCGGATTGGTGCTGGGTTATGCGGGGATACCTGAAACCGAAATTACGCAAGGGGTCGAAAGATTGGTCGAGGCGCTGTCCGTTTGGTAGCACTCCTTCGGTCACCCCAGTGGGTACTTGACGATGTTTCAAGAAGCATCGGTTGGGAAAGCACCGGCATCGAAGCGCAGGGCGCGATCAGTGGGCGGAACGTAGACCTTCTGATATATGGTTGGCTCCTCCCGCAGGCCTCTGGCCTGTATGTGCCAGATCAACCCGACACTACCGCCCAGAACGCCAATCTGACGGCATACCCGTGGCGGCAGCAGGCCGGCTTTGACAGTTTGTTCGATCGTGGTTGTCGCCAATCGAAACTTCTGATGCAAATAATCGCGTATCAAAATGCCATTGAGGTCGTCCGGACGGGTATTGAGAAGTGCCCGTACCTGCCGCGTGACGAAATACATCTCACTGAAGACATCGAACTCACCTCCAATTGTGAGCAGACGGGTCAAACGCACAAAATCCGCATGGTTACCAAGAAACGTGCTCCAGTCACCGTCAGCAACAACCTGCTCAATCTTGAGAACCTTTGAATAGACCTGCAGCACCGTCTTGCCGTCATCGGCCATGAACTTGAAATGGCGCAAGTCGACCGACCGGGTTCTCGACCCAGCACCCATCGTGTTTGCGCTGGCAACAAATGTACCCGCGCCGTGGCGCCGGCTGACAACCCCGTTTCGTGCGAGGAGATTGAGCGCCTTTTGAACAGTGCCCAAACTGACGCCAAGCGTGTCTCGTAACCGCACTTCGCTGGGCAGACGGGCGCCGGGCTCGAATTTGCCGTCCTCAATGTCTGTCAACAGGGCGTCTGCAACCCGTCGATATTTTGGCGTTGCGGTTTTCGGATCTTCAGGCACTGTGTTCTCGTTTTTTTCAGGGGATGCGAGAACAACTATATAGGACTTTGCGTGAGTCCTACAGCCCGGTTGATTGGCGTTTTGCGAAATCAATAGATTGTATCAAAAAGAATTATTAGTCCTCCATGTTCCGATAGGCTGATTGGTCTGTTATCCTCAAACCCATCGGATATCGGATCATTCACTCCAGTCCTCTACAGTTGTTTGGAAATGGATCAACACCATGAACCCCACTCTGCAGGTGCGTGTCTTCCGAGGCCAGGACGGGCAGGGCAGCGTTCAGGAGTTCTTGGTTCCAAAACGCGACAGCCAGACGGTTCTCGATGTCGTCACCCATATTCAACGGCAAATCGACCCAACATTGGCATACCGGTTTGCCTGCCGCGTCGGTGTCTGCGGTTCCTGTGCCATGATGGTCAATGGCCGGCCGCGCTGGACGTGTAGAACGCACGTGGACGCGGTTTCCGACAGGGACGCCATTGAATTGGCGCCACTGAGAAACTTTCCCCATGTTCGTGACCTTGTCGTCGACATGGCAGAGTTCTTTGACAAGTGGCGCGATGCGAAAGGTTATTTCACCCCGTCTACGCCAGATGCTCTCCAAATGGCCGAAGTGAGTGCTTCAGACCCAGGAAAGCAGGCCGCAGATGCTGCAATCGAATGTATTGGGTGTGGGGTCTGTTATGCTGCTTGCGACACGGTCGCCGGTGACGGCGCGTATCTGGGGCCAGCCGCACTGAACCGGTCTTGGGCGCTTGCAAATGACGAACGCGATGCGGATCAGTCTGCCCGTTACAATGCGCTGACGTCGTCAGGTGGTTGCCACCGTTGCCACAGTATTGGCAGTTGCACGCAAACCTGTCCGAAGGAACTTGACCCTCTTGCGTCGATAGCCTCGCTCAAACGCGAAACCGCCATTGCGACAGTGCCCGGCCGCCGCTTTATGGAACGCAAATAGGATGATTTGGAACGTCATGATCGCCCGGACCGACTTCTATCTCTATTTGCTGCAGCGGGGCACGGCTGTCGTTCTGGCACCACTCATTCTGATTCACATCGTTGTTATACTGATCGCGGTTGAGGGCGGCCTGAGTGCATCGGAAATTCTGGCAAGAACCAAAGACAGCGGTTTCTGGGCGGCATTCTATTCGATCTTCGTGTTGGCCGCTGCTGTGCACGGTTCTCTGGGACTGCGCAACGTCATTCGCGAGATGACACCTTTGAATGGGACCGTCCTGAATGTGTCCGCGTTCGTCATCTGCGTCGTGCTGCTTGCGCTCGGACTAAGAGCAGTGGGGGCGGTAACATGACCACAAGAGTCTTTGCCGGTAGAACTCATGCCGAGTATGTGGCGTTTCTGGTTCATCGGATTTCTGGCGTCGGTTTGTCCATCTTTCTTCCGCTTCATTTCTACGTTCTGGGACTGGCCATTGAGGAATCCGCTCTCGACGGCGCCCTGGCCTGGACCGACAACACTCTGGTCAAGTTCATGGAAATCGGTCTTTTGGGGCTGCTAGGGGTTCATATGGCCGGCGGTATTCGAATCTTGGCACTGGAATTCCACACTGATGAAGCCCGAAAATTAAAGTGGATTCAAATGTCGGCTGCTGCTGGTGGCATTTTGGCTTTGGTCTACTTCATCAGTGCCATCATCCTGGGAGGAACCTAGTCTTGGCTGAGATCGAGGTTGTCTCTACGGATTTCCTGATTCTGGGGGCAGGCGGCGCCGGATTAATGGCGGCACTGCACGCACACGATTTTAATCCCGATCTTGATATCACCATTGCCGTGAAAGGTTTGCTTGGTAAAAGCGGCTGCACGCGAATGGTGCAGGGCGGATACAACGTTGCCATCGGCAAGGGCGATTCCGTTGAGCGCCATTTCATGGACACGATCGAAGGTGGCAAATGGATCAACGATCAGGACCTTGCCTGGGCTCTGGTCAACGGCGCGGTAAAATGCATCCACGAACTTGAGAACCGGTATGGCTGCTTTTTTGATCGCAATGAAGATGGCACCGTTCATCAGAAAGCTTTCGCCGGGCAGACCTTCGACCGCACGGTCCACAAAGGCGATCTGACGGGGATCGAAATTGTCAACCGTCTTGCCGAACAGACCTGGGCACGCGGTATCAACCGGCTCGAGGACCACCGGGCCATTGCCCTGATCCGCAGCGATGCCGGTGACCGGATTTCGGGCGTCTTGTTTATTGACATGCGTGTCGGTACGTACAGGTTTGTACAGGCCAGGGCAGTTCTTCTCGCGACCGGCGGCGGGCCGACAATGTATCGTTATCACACGCCGTCAGGCGACAAGTCCTGTGACGGTCTGTCGATGGCGCTTTCTGCCGGATTAGTCCTGCGGGACATGGAGATGGTCCAGTTTCACCCGACAGGCCTGCTCGCCGGCAGTGACACCCGGATGACCGGTACGATTATTGAAGAGGGATTGCGGGGGTCCGGCGGCCATTTGCTGAATGGCGAGCGCGACCGCTTCATGCACAATTACGATGACCGCGAAGAACGCGCGACCCGCGATATTGTCAGCCGTGCCATGTATCAGGAAATGCGCGATGGCCGGACGACACCGTCGGGCGGATTGTACATTTCCATGGGACATCTGGACTCCGACATGGTGCGTGAACGCTTTAAGGGCATGGTCAAGCGCTGTGCCGATTGTGGATTCGATCTTGTGTCCGGATTTGTCGAGGTTGTGCCCACGGCGCACTATCTTATGGGCGGTGTGGTCTTCGACATAGAATGCAAGACCGCCATGGAAGGTCTTTTCTGTGCTGGAGAGGATTCCGGTGGCGTTCATGGCGCCAATCGTCTGGGCGGCAACGGCGTTGCCAATTCGACAGTTTTCGGCGGTATTGCCGGTGATTGTGTCGCCCGTTATCTCGGCAACGACGGTGCTCCTGCAGCCCCGGACAAAGACCTCATCGAATACACAATGGATCTGGCCGAAAGGCCCTACAACCGTCCGATCGGAGACATAAACCGGATCAGAGAGGAGTTGCTGGACTTGATGTGGGGCCGTGTGGGTATTTCACGAACAGGCGCGGGCCTGCGCAAAGCCATGACCGAACTGGACCGCCTCGGTGAGGAACTGAACCACTCCGGAATCGCGGACTCAGGCCGAGCCTACAACCTGACATGGCACGACTGGTTGAACCTGCGAAGTCAGATTCATGTCAGCAAGGCAGTTACGAGATCTGCACTCGCCCGCGATAACTCCCGCGGCGCCCACTACCGGGAGGATTTTCCCGAGTCCGGCGATCTTGACCGGACGGTCTCCATATGTGCCAGTGAGCCGCTTCCGGGAGAGTGGGTCATCGAACGCAAAAGCGTATCTTTTACTCGGGTGAAACCCGGCGAGACACTTATTGACGAAGCCAGGGAGGCACAAGATGCCTGACACACTGATTCAGATCGGCCCCATTGAGGAGGCTGCATGCGAAATCATGCGCCGCGCCGCCATTGTGATTCCGGAGGACTACAAATCCGGGATCAAGGAAATGGTCGATCATGAATCCGAAGATCTTTCGCGTTTCGTGCTTGAAGCGATGATTGAGAATTGGGACGTTGCTGAAACCGACCGGCGGTCCATGTGCGCGGATACTGGGCTGCCACGATTTTACGTGAAGGTGGGCAATGAAGCCCGGGTGTCTGGCGGGATGGTTGCGGTTGAAGCGGCATTGCGCCGGGCAACGGCTCAGACAACGCACGAGATTCCGCTGCGCCCCAACCGGGTTCATCCTCTAAGCCGCCGGGACAACAACAACAATGTCGGTGTTCTGGCGCCCGAGATCGAATACAGTTTTGAACCGGACGCCGACTGGATTGATATTGTCACCGTACACAAGGGTGGACTGTTCGGCACCGATTACCGAATGCTTTTCCCGGGCGACGGCATTGATGGCATCAAGCGCTTCTTTCTCGACGTGATGATTCAGTTTGGCCGCCGCGGTCTTGCGTGTCAGCCGGCGATTGTCGGTGTCGGGATCGGCGGTTCGAAGGATACTTGCATGGTGATCGGCAAACAGGCGGCATGCCTCAGAACCGTCGGCAACCGGCACCCGGACCCGCAGGTCGCCAAACTCGAGGAAGAACTCAAGAACATCGGAAACCAGATTGGAATGGGCCCGATGGGATTTGTCGGCAAAAGCATGGTCGTCGACTGTCATGTGGAGATTGGTTATACGCATACAGGAGGAATGCCGGTCAGCGTGCACAGTTTCTGCCTGTCATCGCGGCGAGCAGTCGCGCGAATTCATGCCGACGGATCAATCGAATACCGGACCGATCCAAATTGGTTCACGGCCTATCACCGACGCGAATCCGTGGAGTGGAACGAACTGCAGGAGGCGATCGCATGAAAACCACCCGCCTCAAGATCCCGGTTGAACGCAAAGACCTGGAAGGTCTGGAGATTGGATCGGTCGTTTATCTCGACGGCACAATCTACACCGGGCGTGAAGGGCTTTATCGCCGTATCGTTGATGAAAATGTGCCGCCGCCGGTTGATATAAGAGCCTTGTCAAACGTCAATTTCCACTGTTCTCCTGCAGCATCTGTCGACGCAGACGGATCCTTTAGGGTGGGCGCCGTGACCGCCACAGCCAGTTTTCGGTTTGCCAAATGGCTTGAACGATGGTTCGAACTGGCCGGAACCAACATCATCATTGGCAAAGGCGGGATGAGCGAGGACATTTACCGAAAACATTTTGTGCCGAACAATGCCATTTATCTCACAACCGTGGGATATGGCACCGGGGCACTTCTGGGGCGCGGCATAAAATCTGTTCGCGATGTCCATTGGCTGAAGGAGTTGGGGATTGCGCAAGCCATGTGGGTCCTGGAAGTGGAGAATTTCGGGCCGTTTCTGGTCGAGAGCGACTTGCAGGGAAATTCCCTTTTTGAACGGGAAAACGTGAAGATAAACAAAGGCATAAATCGTCTGTACGACGGCCTGAAAAAGCCGGCCCTTAGCCGCTACGGTGAGACAGACGACCGTCACGACGAACTGATCTGACTCCGACGCCGATCACATTAGTCGCAACAGGTCTCGCCCTCCTGAATTGGCGGGCAGGGCACAGTGCCATAGGAACAGAAGACACAACAGTCGCCTGCCTTGGGTTTGAGCACCGCGCCACATCCCTTGCAATCGTAGAAGTACTGACACGCGTTTGTCGGCATTGTTTCCGTCTCGCGGTGTCCGCACTCCGGACAGGTGAGGTCCGAGGTCAGTTCGGTCATCGCTTCAACTGCCGAAACAGTGCGTACACAGTGACTGCCACAAACACGGCAAGCGCGGGAAGTGCCACATAGTCAACGAACCCGATCAACGCTGAAAGCCCGGCAGCAGTAAGAAGAATGACCAGCAGGGGCGTAAAGCAGCACAGGGCGGCGATCACCGTTCCGGTAATTCCTATCTTGAATAGTTTGTTGTCTTTCATCGTTATGGCGATCGGCAATGGTTGATTGTCTCAATAGGACCGGTCAGCGCTAGGAACCAATCCGTTCAGTGCAAGAACTCTACTTCGAGAAAAGCACACTCAAAATCATTGGCATTGATGACGTCGTGTTCGACGCCGAGTTCGCGAAAATAGGGAACGCCGGTCGTCAGTTCCGCGACAGTTCGCACGTCGCCAGCCGTTACGATCTCAAGTCGCCCGTCAAACAGCGGCACAATCACATAGTCATATTCGTGACGATGCCATCCGGTATTGTCGCCGGGTTGAAATCGCCATTCGGTAACACGCGTTCGATCGTTCTCGATGAAAATGGTTGGTATCGAAGATCCGGCTGTATTCTCGCTGCACATGGCGCCTGTCCAATCCTACTTGCACACATTTGGTGTGGGCGGTTGTAACTCAATTCTTGGCAAACTGCTTCAACAATCCGAGGGCACCCTTGGTGGCTCGATTGACGTATTTTGGATCGTCGTGGATCAGACTCATCACATATCCACCTTGCACAGTCGCCATGATCGTGGCGGCAAGCGTCTTCGGTTTAACGCCTTTGACCAGACTGCCGTCACGAATGGCCTCCTTGAGCGTCTTGAAGATCCTTTGCTCCACATGGGCCATGTAACCGCAGACCGGCTGCCTGATTTCTTCTTCAGACATGATCGGTTCATTGGCCAGTCGTCCCAAGCGGCTTCCCTTGGTCCCCGTACGTTTCTCGCCTAGAAACACCCGGACGCGCTCCAACGGCGCTAGGTCGGCATCGAACCGGCGGTCAAAATCCGCCTTCATTTCCTCGGATACCTCCCGGAGGGCGTGGGCTGCCAAGTCCTGTTTTCCCGAGAAATGATGATAAAGGCTGCCTTGTCCGGCACCGCTTTCGTCCAGAATCTTGCGCGGACTGGTGGCTTCGTAGCCGTGCTCCCAAAGCAGTGCCTTGGTTGCCACGAGTAACGCGTCTTTGTGTGATGATGCCATTTGAAGCCATCCCAAGTCATCCCTACATGGAAGTACAATAGGGCACTCAAACGCGGAAAAAAACCGTTTGTTCCGTGCTGCTTTGATAATAGGTGTAACGATGATCTTTGCCGTGCGAACTTTCCGAACTAGGGTCTGATGAATGCCTGTCTGGAGACGTAGCCCTCAGAACCAGAGGTTTGATGACCGTACAACCATATACATTGCGCGAAGGTGTGCCTGAGGATGGCGAACAGATCATGGATGTTCATCGGCGATCCGTCCTGACTTTGGGATTGTCTGGATATTCCCAGCCGGAAGTTGAAAGCTGGGCAGCAGGGTTGAAGCCGTCCGGATATGGCCATGCCATGACCAAGCTGGGGGAAGTGTTCATCGTTGCTGAGACGGAGTGTGGAGCTCTGGTGGGGTTCGGCTCTTACCGGGACAATGAAGTTCTGTCTCTTTACGTGGCGCCGGAATGGGCCCGGCAAGGTGTCGGGACAGCTCTGTTGAAGACGGCAGAAGCACGGATCGTGGAAGCCGGGTTTCAACATTCGCGAATTGCAGCAAGTCTGTCCGGGCGGGTGTTCTACGAACGTCACGGTTATGAAGTAACGAACAGAGGAACCTGGAAAACGAGGGGCGGCGTCGTCGTCGCGCGATTGGATATGGCAAAGGTCTTTTGAAAAGGATCCTTTAGATAAGCAAAGTCTTTTCAAAAGAAGTGTTTCGGTCTATAGAGTTCGGCATGTCTGATCGTACCACCGACCGAATTCTCTATCACCTCAAGTCCCGTGGCGCACAGAATGCAGCCGGGTTGGCAGCGCAACTGGATGTCACACCTGTTGCCATCCGGCAACATCTCGAACACCTTCATGACGACGGTCTCGTGGTCCACGAAGATCGCCGTGAAACCGTCGGCCGGCCAAAGCGCTTCTGGCGTTTGACCGAATTGGGGCATGCCCGGTTCCCTGATCGTCATTCCGATTTGACCCTGGAACTGCTGACGTCAATTGGAGACATGTTCGGCGAAGAAGGTCTTGAGAAGGTGATCGAGCGTCGTGAACGCCAGATGCTGGTGTCCTACGCCCAGGCAATAGAATCAGGAAAGACGCTGGAGGAACGTCTCGTTCGTCTGACGGAACGACGGTGCGAAGAAGGCTACATGGCTGAACTGGCGCAAGACGAGAAGGGCGGCTTCACCTTCATCGAAAATCATTGCCCGATCTGTGCGGCCGCTGCAACGTGCCAGGGTTTGTGTCGCTCGGAACTGGAAATATTTCAAAAGTTGTTTGACGGCGATGCTCATTGGGAGCGAACGGAACACATCCTGAACGGTGCCAGGCGCTGCGCTTACGCCGTCAAACCAAAGTCCAGTCACGGTCTAGGACAGTAACAACCGCCCATAACCCTCGAGCGGCTTGTTGTACCCGCATGATCTCAACGCATCCCAGATCATCGATGCATTGGAACAGAGCGTCGGTTTGCCGATTTCACGTTCGATTGCACCTACAGCTTCCGCGGATCGAATGCCGGTACACGACACGAAAACGCCATCTGCGTCCGGGTGAACTGCTTCGACAGCGGCGCGCCTGATGGTGTCGGGAGAAAGCCGCGCCATGTCCTTGTCGTTCTCGAGTCCAAACCCGTATAGGTTCAGCACTTCTACACCTTGAGATTCAAAGTACGAACGCATCTCCTGATTCACCGAGTCGATGTATGGCGTGACCATCGTTATTCTGTCTATATCCAGTTTCTTCAACGCATTGACTGCAGCGGTAACCGGCGTAACCACAGTCACCCCCGGCCGAACCGACTGTATGAGCCGCGTCACCTCATCCGGCCCGATAGCCACACTGCCGGAGGTGCAGCTGTAGGTGATGACGTCGAGAGGAACGTCGTTGAGGATGAGCCGCGTGGCGTCCGCCAGTTGCGGGCCCATCTTTCGCAGGTTTTCTACCGTGCACGGATTGGTGAGTTTCACCCGTCCGGTGTAGAAGGCAACTTCATCAGGCAGCATGCGGTGATAGTCGCGTTCTGTGATTTCGTCAGAACTGAGTGCGATGAGGCCGATGCGGTATTTCGCAAATGTTTCATCGGGTTGATACGAAAAATCCACAATCTTGGTTGGCATTGATGGCAGGGGGCTGGCAATGTTCATGACGTACTCCTCGTTCGGCATGCCGGACAACCGTTCGGCTCTTGGGTCGCAGGCTGATCCTGAAACTGAAAATATACCACAAAGAACATCAAGAGAAAGCGGTTCACGCTAAATCGGGTCGGGTGTCGCTTTGATCTGGGGTTTGCCCGGGCGTTGCGCAAAGATCAAGGTCGCAACGCCGATAAGAATGAGAACACCGCCGACAACCTTGAGTGGTGTTAGTTCTTCCTCGAGAAACAAGACGCTTTCGATGACGACGGCCACAGGCAGCAGAAGCAGGAAAGGGGCAACATTGTTGACAGGCAGGCGGCCGAGGAGATCGTACCAGATAGCATAGGCCAACGCTGTCATAATGAGCCCCATGTAGACGACTGCAATCCAGACGCTCCAGCCGGCTGACATGATTGCCTCCCATTGTCCGTCCTCGAACAGGTAAGACGCCACGAAGAGTTGGGGCGTGGCGCAAATGGCAACGCCGGATATCATGACAAATCCACCAATTTCGCCAATGGAGCGGACCATGACCTGACCGATTGCCCACGTGAAGGCACCGCCAAGTACCATCAGAACATAGAGCTCCTGTCCCTCCAGTTTGGGTTCGCCAGAAAGCACGCCGACCCCGAGGAAGGCGACAAGCATTCCAGCGACCATCAATAAGGTTAAACGTTCGCGCAGGAACATTGCGGCCGTCAATGCAGCGAACGGCACCTCGGTTTGCACGATGAGGCCTGCCGTGGATGCGTCGAGATGTTTCAAGCCGGAGAACGTCAGAGAGTATTGTATCGAGCCCGAAATCAGGGCGACCACAAACAGTTTGCCCCAGAGGTGTTTCGGGGGACGAAAGAACCAGACGAGCACCAGGGCCGTCAGTGTGAATCGCAGCGCCATCAGCAAGACGGGCGGAAAGTCCACGATGGCGACTTTGGCGAGGACAAAGCCTGTTGCCCACAACACGGGCACACTAACCGCTTTCAGAATGTCGAGAGGTGTCATGAGATTGTTCCGCTCGTCTGGGCGGCGCAATCATCGAGTGATCGATGTCGAATGTGAGTACCCCGCAATCTGTCTTGGATTACGGATCATTTTCCCAACGCTGTCCATATAATAAATTTGACAGTGCGTACAAGCTTGGCGACAACCGGTTTCAAAGAGCATTCCGTGTGTGATTTTTCTTGTTCACGGTGGCTTTGGTCCCGCCCTTACAGGAGTATCGAGTGAGCAAACACCAGGTGATCGTCATCGGCGCTGGAATCGTGGGTATTTGCAACGCCATTGCTGCTCAGAAAAGAGGTCTGAACGTCTGTGTCGTTGACCGGCTGCCGCCGGGCGAGGCGTGCTCCTTCGGCAACGCCGGTGTTCTGGCAGCGTGGGGATGCGTCCCGATGGCGACGCCTGAAACTCTTCTTGAAACGCCCAAATGGCTTTTCAGTTCCAATGGACCACTAAAGATCCAGTGGCGCTATCTGCCCAAAGTGATTCCCTGGCTTGCAAAAATGGCGATGTCGGCAAACGCAGCGCAGATGGAACGGGCGGCGGATACTCTGTTTGCATTGAACAATTCAACGGTTGAACATTATCAGCGCCTGGCGAAAGAAGCAGGCGTTCCGGAGTTGATTGTCGAGAGCAATTACCTGCACGTTTTCCGGTCTGATCGGGACATCGACCTGAACCAGCGCGCCTATCGCATGAGACGCGACCGAGGCGCCAATATCACGGTACTGAAACACGGTGAAATCCGAGACGTTGAGCCTCACCTGTCACCTGACTATCAAACCGGACTGTTGATCGGTCCTCAGGGTCATACCGTGAATCCCAACCGGCTGGTGACCGCGCTGGCATCCTTGTTTCAGCGTGGCGGCGGTGAAATAAGGCAAGTGGAAGTCCAGAGTCTGGCGACCCGCAATGACAACGGTGTCGATGTCGTCACACAGAGCGAAACATTGGTCGCCGACAAGGTCGTCGTATCGGCAGGTGCATGGTCTCACCGATTGTTGAATCCCTTGGGAGTTCGAATTCCGCTTGAGGCGGAGCGGGGCTATCACGTGCGGTTTGCAGATACCGGTGTCACCTTGAGCAATACGGTCCTCGAATCAGAGCACTACGTCGTCGCCAATGCCATGGAAGATGGTTTGCGTCTTGCCGGTACGGTTGAATTCGCCGGAGTTGACGCGCCACCTGACTGGTCGCGCGCGGAAATGCTGAAACCGGTCGCCCGGGCGATGTTTCCCGATGCCGACCTTTCGACCGCCGAGGTATGGAGTGGGCCGCGACCCGCGCTTCCCGATGATCTACCGGCTGTTGGACCATGCCTCAATGCCCCGAACATTATCGCGGCTTTCGGCCACGGACACCTGGGACTGACCGGTGCACCGGGAACCGCCGAGATAGTATCGGGATTGCTGGTGGACGAAACACCAAATGTGGATTTGTCGCCGGTCGATCCCGGTCGCTTTGTGTAATAATTCAGATAGGGAACCGCCGAGATTTGGCGGGACGGAAGGTCAGGGCAAGCAAGATGAAGACAAATCGGTCACTGGAGCGGAATCGGGCGGCCTTTCAATCGGAAGGTGAATCCAACCAGTCGGAGCGGCGCGCCGAATGGGCACAGGCGACCATTGCCTCCGACACCCGGGAAATGCTCGACAGGGACTCCCGTGCGTTTCTTCATCAGTCGGTGTCGACGCCGTGCGTACAGGTCATCCGCAAGGCTGAAGGCATCTGGATCGAGGATGATCAGGGCCGTCGCTACATGGACTTTCACGGCAACAGCGCACATCACATCGGTTATGGACATCCGAAACTCAAGGCGGCCATCTCCGCTCAGATGGACGACCTGCCGTTTGCACCGCGGCGATTTACTTGTGAGCCTGCCGTTGAGCTTGCCGAGAAGCTCGCCGAAATTTCTCCGGGCAACCTCAGCAAAGTTCTGTTTGCGACCGGCGGATCCGATGCCATTGAGATCGCCCTCAAAGTTGCGAGAACAGTCACCGGTAGATTCAAGACGATTTCTTTCTGGGATGCCTTTCATGGTGCCGGATTCGGAGCGGCGAGCGTTGGTGGGGAAGCCCTGTTCAGAAGTCACATCGCAGGTCCGCTGTTGCCGGGTGCGGAACATGTGGCGCCTTTCGCCTGTTACAGATGCCCGTACGGCTATCCCGATCTTGAAGCTCAGCCGACTCTGGAACTCTGCAAGGTCGCCTGCGCCAACATGGTCCGCTATGCTTTGGAGCGGGAAGGGGACGTGGCGGCCGTTGTTGCGGAGCCGGCGCGTGCCGTTCCCTACATTCCGCCGCCGGGGTTTTGGAAGTCGGTGCGTGAGGCCTGCAACGAGTATGGGGCCTTGCTGATCTTTGACGAAATTCCAACCGGGTTGGGTAAAACCGGAAAGATGTTCGCCTGCGAGCATGACGATGTGGTGCCCGACATTCTGG
Source organism: Alphaproteobacteria bacterium (assembly GCA_021775805.1). Lineage (GTDB taxonomy): Bacteria > Pseudomonadota > Alphaproteobacteria > Rhizobiales > JAJFHC01 > JAJFHC01. Next base: position 314,266 of record JAJFHD010000090.1, read on the forward strand.
TGATGGGCAAGTCCCTTGGCGGGGGAATCCTGCCCATCGCTGCCACACTGTGCCGGCCTGATTTAGACCAGGCTCAGGATTTCGCGATCGGTCACTACACTCACGAAAAAAATCCCGTGACCACGCGTGCAGCGCTCACGACTATCGAGATTATCGAAGAGGAAGGGCTGGTCGAGAGAGCACACGTACTGGGGAAGCATGCACTCAACCGGCTCAACGAAATGAAATCGAAGCATCAGATCATCGGAGACGTGCGGGGCAGGGGTCTGCTTTTGGGAGTCGAGCTGGTAACGGACAGAGAGCAAAAGACCCCAGCAGTCGATGCCGCAGAACAGGTGTACTATGAGGCATTGACGTCAGGACTGAGTTTCAAGGTGACCATGGGCAGCGTCTTGACCTTGTCGCCGCCTTTGAACATTGCCAGGGCGGATCTCGATCATGCTCTTGATATTGTCGATTCTGCGATTGGAGCAGCAACTTTGAACTGACAAGCCTTGGTCAGACTTCGCCTCCCCGGAGCAGCCGCGACCGGTGGCATCAACCGCGAGTTTTCTAGGTAATGACTGGGCACGCGCCGTCAACTGCAACGTCTGCCAATATGAAATCGGCCGGGTTCATGATCGCGGCGATGTCGCTGTTTGCTGCAAGCGATGTGTTGATGAAGTACATTGGCGGTCAACTGCCCGTTGGAGAAATGATGTTCCTGCGGGGACTGTTTGCTACATCGTTCCTGATCATCGCAATCAAGCTGGCGTCCAGCGACCGAATCCGGTTCAGAGACCTATTGAACCTCTGGAGTGTCTTCCGGGGACTATGCGAGGTTCTCATTACATTTCTGTTCCTGAATGCGTTGAACTTGTTGCCGATTGCATTGGCAACAACACTTTTGTTCGCCGCGCCGATATTCATGACCGCTCTGTCTATCCCGATTCTCGGTGAACGCGTTGGGATCTGGCGTTGGGGCGCAGTTGTGTTGGGATTCATTGGGGTGATTGTTGTGACCGCACCGGGAATTAACGACATGGGTATGGCAATCTTTCTGCCTTTGGCAGCGGCTTGTGTCGTTGCCCTGCGGGACGTTCTTGTACGATTTGTGCCAGGTCACATTCCCTCCGGCAGTGTGGCGCTCACGACGTCGATCGCGGTCACGGCTGGCGGTGCGGTGAGTATTCCATTAGCCTGGGTCGGTCCCGACGCTACTCAATTGGGCTTGATGGCTCTCGCTGCGGCCATCGTTTGCAGCGCGTATCTTGTCTATATCCTCGCAACCCGATCCGGTGAGTTGTCCTTCACGGCGCCGTTCAAGTACGTAATCGTGCTATGGGCGATCCTGTTTGGGATGTTGATTTGGGATGAAGTGCCCACGGCGCACGAGTGGTTGGGAGCGCTCACTATTGTCATCTCCGGCCTGATAATTCTTTACCGCGAGAACCTCGGCAGGCCTGCGAACACGACCGTCTGAGGACGAGGCCGGGGAGTGGTCAAGTGTTGGCGGGTGGTCTTTTCGGCCCGGTCTTGCGGGACTGTTCACATTCGGTTCATACTCATCCGGTGAGAATTGATGCGGATTTGACACAGTCGGGGGCGAATGTGTTTAGAAGCAACAACCAAAAACGGAGCTGATACCGTGAAAACACTGTTAACCCTGGTTGCCGCCGCAGCCGCATCACTCAGCCTGATTGCAGCACAATCGGCAGCCGCGCAAAAATCAGACGATGTGGTTTGTTTCTTCGAGCATGCCAATTTTACCGGCGACCGGGTCTGTGCACCTGCAGGTGAGCAGGTTGATTCACTTTTCGGCTTTAACGATTTGATCTCATCGATTTCCGTTCAGAACGGCGTGAAAGTCAGGGTATGTACAGATAGCGATCTCAATGGGCGGTGCCAGTCCTTTGACAAGGATACACCGTTTGTCGGTAATCGGCTCAATGACAAGATCACGTCGTATGTCGTGACACGGGGACGGGCGACACCCACCCAGCGGCCGCAGGCGGCAAACACCGTCTGTTTCTATGAACATGCCAATCATCGTGGTCGGCGTTTGTGCGCAGCGGCCGGTGAAGTCATTCGCCAGGTGCCCGCCAACTGGAAGGACGCAATATCTTCGCTGCAGATAAAAGGAGATATCTCTGTCCAGGTGTGTGAGAGATCGCGGATGAGAGGACGTTGCCGGGAATTTGAGAAAGATACAGGATTTGTCGGAGACCGCTGGAACGATCAAATTTCCTCGTTTCGTGTTTCGGAGTTGGTTGAGCCGATCAAGCCCCAGGCCCGCAACAGCGTTTGCTTTTTTGAGCATGCCAAGTATCGAGGCAAGCGTTTATGTGCGAACGCCGGTCAGGCCGACCGCCGGATCGGTCAAGAGTGGAATGATAGAATTTCGTCGCTGAAATTGCGCGGGGCGGTCAGTGTCCAGGTTTGCGAAAAGGCGAGATTTGGCGGGCGGTGCCGCGAGTTCTCGCGAGACCAAGAATTTGTCGGAGACAGATGGAACGACAAGATTTCATCCTACCGTGTCGTGTCGTCCGACGACGATATCGCAGGAAACTCAACGAAACCGCAAAAACCACAAGCCAAAAACAGGGCGTGCTTCTATCAGCATGCCAACTTCCGAGGCCGTGAATTGTGTGTTCCGGCAGGCGACGTGCGCAATCAGTTGCCCAATCGCTGGAACGACAAAATTTCTTCGGTTCGGATTTTTGGTGACACCTCAGTCACCCTGTGCACGCGTCGGAGTCTCGCGGGCCGTTGTCAGAAAATCGAACGGAATACGGCATACATAGGGGATCGCTGGAACGACAGGATTTCTTCACTTCGCGCCAGACTGGAACGTGTCGGTGTTCATCCGGTCAAACCCGGCCAGATCTGCTTTTATGGTGAAACCCACTTCCGCGGCAAAGAGCTCTGCACAACAACTGCCGGATTCCCGCAACGGATGCCAACCTCCATGAACAACAGCACGTCGTCGGTGCGGGTTCCGCAGGGTGCGACTGTTCTGATGTGCGATGGCAAAAGAATGAGCAAGGGCTGCATACGCTTGGACCGTGACGTGGAGTACGTCGGTGACCAATGGAACAATCGCATTTCGTCGTTTCTCATTAAAACGAATGGAAATGTCCTTGGCGGTCCCGCAGACGTCGATGAACCGCTGGATGGCCGCAAAGATGCATCTGTCTGCTTCTACACAAAGGCGAAATACAAGGGCAGGCACTTCTGCGCAAATCCCGGGGACGATGTGGCAGAGTTGAATCAGCGCTGGAATGACCGGATCTCTTCGGTTCGCGTCGGCCGGGACAATGCGGTAAAGGTCTGTGAACATGTCGGATATGCCGGTCGCTGCCGCATTTATGAGGAGGATACCGTCTATGTCGGCGATCGCTGGAATGATCGGATTTCGTCCTTCCAGGTCAGAACAGGTGACGTGATCGACACGATTACCAATGGCCGGCCTCCAAACAACGGTATCGTCCAGCATCCCTCTGACCAGATATGCTTCTTCAAGCAGAAGAAATATCGCGGTGTCCGTTTGTGCGCAGGCTCAGGTTCGGTTGTTCCACGTATGCCGGATGGCTGGGACGACAGTATTATCGGTGTCCGAAACTACGGCAGGGCGGTTCTGCAGATCTGTCAGGATCCGCGATTCCGTGGCGGGTGCTATACGATTGACGGTTCAAACAAGTCTCTGGGACCCTGGAACAACAAAACGTCGTCATTCAAGGTATGGTCGAAATAGCATTGTAGGAATTAGGGCGTCTGTTTAAACAGATGCCCTAAAATCCTTCGGCCTTGTCAATGAGTTGCCGCACTGTCGGTTCTTCGTTTTCGGCAAGCCACGCTTCAAACTTGTGCGCAGGCATGGGCTTGGCGAAGTAGTACCCTTGGGCAAGCGTGCAACCGTTCTTTGTGAGGAATTCGGCCTGCTCCCAGGTTTCAACTCCTTCGGCGACGGTCTTGTAGTTGAGACTTTGCGCCATCGCCAGGATGGTTTCAACAATTACCCGGCTGTTGTGGTCTTTCATGACGCCATCAATGAACGAGCGATCGATCTTGAAAACGTCGAAGGGCAGCTTCGTGAGCTGGGCGAGGCTCGAATAGCCGGTGCCAAAGTCGTCGATTGCAAATCTGATGCCTTGGGCACGAAGCGGCGTGATCATCTTTTCTATTAGATCAGCCTCCGTCATCGCCATCGACTCGGTAACTTCAAATTCGAGAATTTCGTGGGGAACGCCGCTTTCTTCGATGATCTTCAATGTACGGTCGGCAAAATCCGGGCGATGCAACTGGGCCATCGATATGTTCACCGACACTTCCAGCGGGCGAATTGAAATGGCCCAGCGAATGGCCTGCTGGCATACTTCCTTGAGCAACAACTCACCAATTTGATTTATCAGGCCGGACTCTTCGGCGATGCCGATGAACTCGTCGGGACCAACCAGTCCTCGAACCGGATGAATCCAGCGTACAAGCGCCTCTACGCCGATTGTCTTCCAAGTCCTGCAATCGACTTTCGGTTGATAGAACACCGTAAGTTCGTTGTTTACCACTGCCCTACGGAGTTCGCTTTCGATTGCTGCACGTCTCTTTATCTGGCGATCAAGTCTGTGATCGAAGAAACAGAACTTGTTACCGCCCTTGCTCTTTGCCTCGTACATGGCAATGTCCGCATTCTTGAGCAGGCTCGATGTGTCAGTTCCGTCGTCAGGATAGACGGCGATGCCGACGCTGGCACCGACAATGACCGAATTGCCTTCCACATCCACCGGTTCGGTGAGTTCGGCAATAATCCGTTCAGCAAATTCCGTTGGCTGGGCAGTCGAACAATGGCCCGGAATCAACAGGGCAAATTCATCTCCGCCTAGGCGGGCGATTTGCGCTGTGTTTGGCGTATCGTCGGTTATGAGCGCGGTTTGTTTGGCGGCAGAGACTGCGCCGACAATAGTGGTAATCTCCTGGACCACGGTCTTAAGACGTTCGGCTATCGTAACGAGGAGAGCGTCTCCAACGTCATGTCCGAAGGTGTCGTTTACTTTCTTGAACCTATCGAGGTCGATAAACAGGATAGCACCGTTCATGCCGCTGTCGTCTTCGAGAACGCTCCCGACGCGTTCCCTGAAGCGAGTGCGGTTTTGCAGTCCGGTGACCGGGTCCATGTACGCCAACTGGTTTATGCGTTCCATGTTGCCGTGAATTGTGCCAACCATGTCCTGGTAGGCACGGGCAAGAATTCCGATCTCGTCATTGCGTGTGACAGGGAACGGTGCTTCCAGATCACCTTCACTGACCCTGTAGGCTGTTTGTGTAAGTTTTTGGATCGGGTCGAGAATGCGCCGCCCGAACAGCAACGTGATGGGCACGCCCAGGATCAGTATGAAAGCGGCAATGGCGGCATTGCGTATGGTTATGGGGCCGATAAATCTGGACCAGCCCGAATGAGTGTGAAAGACGTGAACCGCACCGATTGTCTTGTCGTCGGATATCACCGGTATGCTGAGTTTGATCACCGATGAAGACAGAGCCAGTAGATTTTTGTGGGTCTCTCCAACCCTGCGGCTCTTAGAAAGGGCGGTTACGACACCAGTCGTTTTCGGTGTAGTTGGGTCGCCATCAATCAGCAGATTCGTTCTGTAGTCGCGAACTTGAATGGCAATTGCCGGTTTGTGTGCTTGAAGTTTCTCAAGTTCTGTCTCGAAGATGGCAAGGCTTTGGTCCCGGAGATGAAAGACCGCCAGACGGGCGATCGTATCCGCCACGTTCGACGCTTTCTCAAGTGCAAGAATCTCGGCCTCCTGTACGTCCATGTAGGACGCGACACCGATAATGGTGGCTGCGAGGCCGGTAAACAGCGCTGTCACCAGTATTGTGAATTGTACTCTCAAGCTTGTCGTAAGACTCGTAACTCGAGCCATTACACGTTTGACACGCCCCCTCGCCACACCTTTCACCGTTTGCCCTCCCGGTTTCGTACGGTGAACCATACGCCCGCGTGGCCTGCATTTTGTTTAACGCGGTGTCCTTAGTTTGTGCCGTGGTAAATTTCCCATAAACAAGAGTTTAGTCCAGATACAACAACCGCGAACTCACTCAATTTGAGTTTGTAAACCGAATTTGAATCTAGCGTCCGTTCAACAGAAACCATGCCGCAGGCGGCAACATTCATGAAGAAAATACAACCGCAAATGCTGAATTGATGCATAAAACGCCGGCCACCCAGGTCTAGATGTCGAAAATTGTTGGAGTGAGAGACCTTGAAGATTGTGTATTCGACGGCGCCCAGACAACAATGGCCAGGTTGCCGACCCGGCAGACTGAAGCGGACAACATGCTATGAAGAGAATCTTTCCTTACCGTCTGGTTGACGCCTACACCGACACGCCATTGGGCGGCAATCCGTGCGCCGTGATTTTTGACGCCGAAGAACTTGATGATGAAACGCGTCTCAAGATTGCAAGAGAAATGAATCTCTCGGAAACCGCCTTTCTGTGTCACTCTGATAAGGCCGATTTCGGTGTCCGTTACTATACGTTATCAGGAGAAATTCCGTTGGCCGGGCACCCGACCGTAGCGACGATTACAGCGCTTGTATCAGACGGCCGGCTGCAGGTTGATCGTGATGTAATAGAGATTACACTCGAAATGGGTGCCGGCATCGTTCCTGTCCGGATCGTTCGCGGGGACGAAGGGCCGCCGATGGTGACGATGACGCAGATGCCGCCTCAGTTTGGCGCAGAGTTTGCTCCCGAACGGGTCATGCCTCTGTTCGGTCTGACCGGTGACGACGTCATGCCGGGCGTGCCCATACAGATCGTGAGCACAGGAACACGCCAGCTTCTTGTTCCGGCACGAGACATGTCGGCACTCAGGCGTATGGCGTTCGACATGGCTTCGTTTGCAGAGTTTGCCGAAGCGAATGGGCTGGTCAGCGGACCCCATGTGTTTTGCCTTGAGGGGGCCACACCCGCTGGACGTACCTTTGCCCGTCATCCCTGCAGCCCGCCCAATCCGAACGAAGACCCGTTCACCGGATCATCGACTGGCAGTATGGCCTGTCTGTTGTGGAAGTGTAGGGCACTTGAGGAACCAAAGTTCATCGCGGAGCAAGGCCATTGGATGGGCCGCCCCGGTCGGGCATGGGTGGAGGTCGACGGGCCGCCCGGAGAGCCGCGGACGGTCAGAGTTACAGGTCAGGGTGTTGTCCTGATCGAGGGTGTTTTCTCGTTGTAGAAAATCAGTCTAACAGATGAACTGGCAGGCGCACATCCGGGACGCACGCCTGCCGGCTCTGTTTTAACTCTCGTAACGGTTTAATGCCTATTGATAAACATAGACGGTGGCGCCGATGCTGGCCCGGTTGTAGAGGTCGACCACATCAGCGTTCATCATGCGGATGCAGCCGCTGGATACGGCTTGACCGATCGTGTGGGCACGGTTGGTTCCGTGGATCCGGTAAAGGCTTGATCCCAGATAAAGTGCCCTGGCACCGAGTGGATTGTTGGGACCGCCTGCCATACGCTTGGGCAGACCCGGCTGGCGCTGGTGCATTTCGGCAGGGGGGGTCCAGCTTGGCCACATTGCCTTCCGGCTGACTCTGGTCTTGCCGCCCCAGGTGAATCCGAGGCGGCCAACGCCAACACCATATATAATGGCCTCGCCCCCTGGCAGAACGTACCAGAGCTTGCGGTGTTTCGTGCTTATGACAATGCTGCCCGGTTCGTGGACACCACCAAATGGCACACGTTGCCCGGTTCTCTGACCCTGTTCCCATTTTACGAAGTTTTTCTTGCGCACTGACGCCGTGCGAACAGCACTGTAGGCCTGCTTGTGCTTTCTCTGCATTGCCGGATCAGGCTTGGTCCAGGAGTATATGCTTTCACTCTTGACCGGACTAACAGGATTGACCTGGAAACTTACGCGCGCTGCCTGGGCGGAGCCCAAGGCAAGGCACATGAAAAACCCGCACGTTATTAATACTATGTTACGCATAACGACTACCCCATCTTTTGTTTTGCGGGAAGTGTTGCGCGTTATTATTGCGGAATGTTGAATCAGAAAAGTATTCCGGTTCGTATACTTAACCATCGGCTAAATTGAGGCCCGGTCATGAATCGTCGATAAATCCGTCGGCACCGTCGGCACGTCCCCCGATTGAGCCGATTCGCCAAGACCCAACCCCAAGGTTAACCATAAGACGAATTGCCGGAGAAAAGCCTGATGCATAATGTTCGCATCGGTCGAAAGCCGAACTGTGACATTCGCCGCGCGACACCAGCGCCCACCGCACGCCGTCCAGGGCATATGAAAAAGATTTTGACTCTACCGATCTTCAAGGTCTTTACTGTACGTCAACCGTGACTGGGGTGCTTGCCCGATGTGGCAAGCTGAGATTATACCCAATTCACCTGATCCGGGTAATGCCGGCGTAGGGAGTCTCTCAACAATTCGATGACCCATCTGTTATCAAATGAACCACGCAAGGTCGTGATCATCGGTGCCGGAATCTGCGGCCTTGGGATTGGCTGGCGTCTGGCGTCTGCGGGGTGTCAGGTCAAAATCCTCGATCGTGCTGCGGCCGGGCAGGGTGCATCCTGGGCGGCAGCCGGGATGTTGGCCGGCGGCGTTGAAACCGAACCGGGCGAGCAAGCTCTCCATAAGCTCAACAAGATCAGCCAGGCCCTCTGGCCTGACTTTGCCAGCGAGTTGGAGGCCGAAACCGGACAAGATGTCGGGTATCGCAGCGAGGGCACGTTGGTGGTCGCCTCGACGCGAGACGATTTGGCGAAACTGCGTTTCACTTATGACTTTCAGACCGGGTTGGGAATTGACCTGGAGTGGCTTTCGGGCGAACAGGCCCGCGCACGCGAACCCCATCTGCGCCGTGGCCTGGCCGGTGCGGTGTTCAGTCGAGACGATCACCAGGTAGAGAACCGGAACTTGACGACCGCGCTGCAGATTGCTGCCGAAGCCGCAGGCTGCATATTGTTGGAAAACACGTCCGCAACACTGGTTCAGACCAAGGGTGACCGTGTCGCCGGAGTATGGGCAAAGGAAACGTTCTTTCCTGCTGACGACGTTGTGCTGGCCGCCGGCGCATGGTCCCATACGATAGAAGGTTTGCCCGATAATGCACGTCCGCCGGTTCGGCCCGTGAAGGGGCAGCTTCTTTCCGTCAAGATGGATCCGGGCGCGCCACTTCTGAACCATGTAATCTGGTCGTCGGGAATTTATCTTGTTCCCCGGTTGGACGGACGGTTGATAATCGGCGCAACCGTCGAAGAGCGGGCCTTTAACACCGACTTGACCGCTGGAGGCCTCTTGGCCCTGCTTGAAGGGGCCTGGCGTATCGTGCCGGGAATCGAGGAACTGCCGATCGATGAAACCTGGGTCGGTTTCAGACCGACCAGCCGTGACGATGCGCCAATCCTCGGGCCGACGCCGATCAAGGGGTTGGTCATGGCCACGGGGCATCACCGAAACGGTGTATTGCTTGCACCGGTAACGGCCAATGCGGTAAGTGAGTTTGTGTTGACCGGTCGGATCCGGCCCGAAATTGAACCATTTCAACTAGGCAGGTTTATTGAATCCAGAGCGTGTGTTTCCTAGTGACGGTCGCAGAAGGTAATTGGACTGTGGTTGCGATAGAATATAACGGCGAGCCCCGGACGGTCGCATTTGCGTCCCTCGCAGAACTGCTTAAGTCGGACGGCCTCAAAGCCGGTCAGCGCGGCGTCGCGGTTGCCGTCAATGGCAAGGTTGTTGCTGGCCGTCTCTGGCGCAGTACCCGATTTTCCGACGGCGACAAAATTGAAGTCGTCAAAATTTTTTCTGGCGGATGATGCCGTGATCATGGTGAGCAAGTGGCGATGAAACCTCTGACAATTGCCGAACGGACATTTGAGTCCAGGCTGATCATGGGGTCCGGTGGATATCCCAATCAGCAAATCATGCTGGATGCGCTTGAGGCGAGCGGCACACAACTGGTGACCGTATCGGTCAGGCGGTCGAGCCTTGAGAGTTATGCCGGAAGCCTGATCGATGTTTTGGATGGCCGCTACGAACTGCTCCCCAACACGTCGGGCTGCGAAACGGTCAGCGATGCCGTGTTGACCGCCCAGCTCGCGCGAGAAGCACTTGGCACGACATGGGTCAAACTTGAACTTATCGGTGACAGGGAAACATTGTACCCGGATACACAGGATCTGCTGGATGCTGCCGAACGTCTTGTAAAGGAAGACTTTGTCGTTTTGCCTTATTGTACCGATGACCCGCTGGTTTGTCGAAAGCTCGAGGATCTTGGGTGTGCGGCTGTGATGCCTTTGGGCGCCCCGATTGGATCCGGCATGGGAATCTGCAACCCATACAACATCGAACTCATCTGCCGAAGAGCCTCTGTTCCCGTTGTACTTGACGCTGGCATAGGAACGGCGTCGGATGCGGCAAAGGCTATGGAACTGGGCTGTGATGCGGTTATGCTCAATACGGCCGTCGCCAAGGCACAAGACCCCGCTCGAATGGCTAAGGCGATGGCCAACGCAGTTCAGGCGGGGTTCGATGCAAACGCTTCCGGTCGTATTCCACGGCTTGAATATGCCGAACCGTCGAGTCCTCAACTGGGCCTTGTCGGCGGTTGACCGGGACGAAACCTGTAAAAGTGATCCCCTGTCCGCCAATCCTGGTCGTTTCCGACCGACATCAGGCGAATGTGCCCTTGTCGGAGATGGCTGGAGCGCTGTTCGAAGCCGGTTGTCGATGGTTTCTCTTGCGGGAAAAAGACTTGCCGCTCCATGAGCGAATGACATTGTGTTCGGTAATCGCCAAGTCCGCCACACAGTTCAAGGCGACACTGCTCATCAGTGGCGACAAGCGCATGGGAACCGGCGCGGGGATTGGCGGTGTGCATGTCCCCGGCCGACTCGACCCGGCTGACTTTCTGGCGCTTCTGGGACCGGAAAAACTTGTCGGCTATTCCGCGCACAGTCTTGCCGACATACGCTATGCCGAAGCCCGTTCGGCAGATTATGTGACGTTGAGTCCGATTTTCCCGAGCAAAAGCAAGCCTGGTTACGGACCGCAAATTGGTCTGAATTGTCTCAGGTCAATTGCACAATCTACAAACTTGCCTGTCATTGCTCTTGGCGGCGTTTCCATTGAGAATGCACGCGAATGTCTCGAAGCAGGGGCTGCGGGTATTGCAGTAATGGGAGACGTCATGCGGGCGGATGATCCGGCGGCCTTGTTCCGTGCCTTGAACGAGCAGGTTAGGGGCGGTTGAAACTAGCGTTAGATTACATCAATCGGAATTTTGAGGTAGTGCACCCCGTTGTCTTCGGCAGGCGGCAGTTCACCAGCCCTCATGTTTACCTGAACGGATGGCAACATCAGTCTCGGCGTTGCAAGGGTCGCGTCGCGTTCAGTGCGCATCTTTACAAAATCGTCCTCAGAAACACCACCGGCGATGTGAATGTTGCCGGCCTTTTCATCCGCAACCGTCGTTTGCCATCTAAACTCGTCTCTCCCCGGTGCCTTGTAGTCATGGCACATAAAGAGCTTGGTTTCGTCGGGCAGGGATAACACCTTGTGGATGGACTGAAAAAGCTGCCGCGCATCGCCCCCCGGGAAATCAGCGCGCGCCGTACCAAAATCCGGCATGAACAAAGTGTCGCCCACAAACGCACAATCGCCGATGATGTACGTCATGCACGCTGGTGTATGCCCAGGCGTATGAAGCGTACGCGCCGGAATCTCCCCCAAAGAGAATGAGTGGTCGTCCTTCATGAGCACGTCAAACTGGCGTCCATCCTTGGGGAAATCCGGTCCGGCATTGAAGTATTTCCCAAAGACCTCCTGGACAGTCATGATTTCGGAACCGATCCCAAGCCTGCCGCCAAGTTTGGACTTCATGTAGGGCGCAGCTGAAAGATGATCCGCGTGGATATGTGTCTCCAGGACCCATTGGGTTGTAAAGCCGCGTGATTCAACGAACGAAATGATGGCGTCCGCCGATTGGTAGGACGTGCGGCCGGAAGATTGTTCGAAATCCAGGACAGAATCAATTATCGCGCATTGCGAAGACTCAGGGCAGGCCACGACGTAGGAGATCGTATTGGTAGCCTTGTCGAAAAATCCGTGTACGTCAGGAGTCATGCTCATAATTCCACTTCAACAGTAACAACGACTGCAAATCGGGATACACTATTGAGCACGAACCAACCAGTTCGCAACCCACTCACACAATTTTCTGAGTTGACCGGCTCTGAGGGAGGGGGCAAACCGGCAATCTGGAAGACCGCATTCATTGTTGTCGAATGGGCCGGGGCAGGTGTCCTTAAGCCGTCGTCAAATCCTGCTTGAAGCCAATGTGTGTCCCCTCAAATCCAAGTGAAGTGTAGAACTCGCGGGTGTTGATACGGGACCTGTTGCACGTCAGTTGCACCAAATTGCAACCCCTCAATGTAGCCAGCGCCTTCGCGTGGTGAATTAGTGCGTTGCCTACACCTTTGCCACGCCACGCCGACGACACAAACATGGCTTCGATCATGGCTCGTTCGCTGCCGCCATCGAGCAGGTAGGGGATGAAGGTCATTTGGTATGTGCCGACAATCAGTTCGGACTCGCAGGCTACGATCAAGCGATTTCGCCCGTCACGCCAGACGTTGTCAAAGGCAGCCTCATAGCGGTCGAAGGAATTTGAACATGGTGCACTGTCGTGCAGTGCCCGGTCGTCTTCGGCATATAAACGGACAATATCGGGAACGTCTTCCCTAGTAGCGTCCCTTATCTGGATGTCTTTGGGTGAATTGTCTGATTTACCCCTGGCACGATCATACTGCATGGAGCCTCTTACTGGGATTGCGGACGCGTTTCGATAAGCTCATCGACATACTGGGTTCGGTAGGGTCAGGCGGAATTGTCAACTTTGAAAATGGCGAAAGCGTGATCAAACTGTGATTCGGCAGCATTCACGGCATGATAGTGGCGGAGGTGGTTCGGATTGGTTGCGGCATTTTGCTGGTCATTAGTGAACTCAATGTGATCGACCCTCTCGGGAAGGTGAGCCTTGCGTGTTTGGCTGTGAGTTATCATGGCTCAAATGCCTTTAGACGAGGCGAGCGCGGTTCTCACAATTTCCGGGAGTAGCCCCATGCAAACCATACTATCCAAATGCGCGTCGGTTCTGACGCTGTCCATTGCCTATGCCGTCGTGTCGGGTTTTTCGGTAGCACCAGACAATACCTCGACGACCGCTGGCAACAAAAACCAAATACCGACCATAGTTGCAAATCACCTTGATCCCACGGTAGCCGCAACGGCCACCGGTCAGTTCGCGGGACATCTGCTTGAACATTCCGATTTTTCCGACAAGGATCTGCGAGGCGAGAATTTTTCATACGGACACCTTGTGTCGGTTGATTTCTCGGGCGCGATACTTACAGGTGCGGACTTCTCGGAATCAGCAATGGATGCGGTCGATTTTTCCGGCGCGGACCTGGAGCACGCAAATTTTACCGGTACATTCCTGAAAAACGTGAATTTCTCGAATGCGATGCTTCATCAAGCCTGTCTGGTAAATGTGGATCTCAAAGGCGTTGATTTTTCAAATGCAGATCTGTCAGGTGCCATAGCGATGAAGTCCGCGGAAAAGACGCTTGAGGCGTCTGGTGCAAATCTGGCAAACGTCGTCTGGACAAGGAAACCCAGTTGTCTGAAACGCCAGGCTGATGCCGGCGCCGGATCGCTTCACTGACCCGTCGAGAACCGAAGGGTGCGGCGGATCAATCTTGCCGAATCCTCTTACGCCAAAGTGCGGCGTCGGTTGAAAAGGGCTGCATCGTAAGGGCAGAAAGGGTAGCGCTTACCTGATGTCGCAGCCATCGAGGATCGGCCGGCCGCGACAAACGCTCGACCAATGCGACGAGGGTGACGTCGTCGTTCTGATTCGCGTTGCGAATCGCCCACAGAGCTGCCGGCAGGTTGTCGAAGTATTTTTCAGCGCCGTTGGGTGGTGCGGACCAGGGTTGACGTAGAATTTCTGTTGGGACAGATGCTTCTTTTGCCAGTCCCATACCCCAGAGCAGCACCCATTTTGCATAGGTTTCGGAACGAATTCTGACGCGGCCGCCAATCAGCGAGATCTGATCGAGAGGCATAGGCTCTGAGATCAGGGCCTTGAAGAAATCCTGGGGTGGATGTTGAAGAGCATACTTGAAGACGACGTCACGCAGGTTGTGATCCTTGGAGCGATAACGAGCCGGTCTCGACAGCACATCTTGAATCTCCTGTGCGGCTTTTGACCAAGATGAGGGGGGCAATCTAGCCGGGACATCCTGTTCGATCGAAACTTCTTCGTGTATTTTGCTCAGACTACGGCAGCCTTGTGAACCCCAGACACGACCGGCTCCGTCTGACCCATCTCCCCCCACAAGTACACATTTGCCGACGACCAGAAGGTCCCTTGGAAACCCTTCGCCCACCACCCCGATAGGTTCAAATGTCCGATCCGGTTTCATCGACCAGATCCGGCCAGAATCGGAAGAAGACCTGGTAAGAACCCAGAGCCGTCCATCTTGAGTGTGCAGGTCTGCGATCGATTCATCTTCGAAGGGTGTTGCGATGTGTGTCGACGATTTGCCATTTGTGGACCAAAGTTCCCAGTTGCCCTCCGACGTCCGGATACCAGCGAATACAGAGGACTGGTTTGCTGCGAGAGTTGTCAGTTGCCGGCCGCGCGGCCAGCCCGAAACAGGTTGGAGCCGGTCTGTATCGAGGTAAACGAGTTCCGGACGCCCTCTTATGCGAAACTTGGCAAAAAGCTTGTCGCCGAGGTGAACAAGAGAGGTTATGCGGCTGACTTGGCCTTCCGGAGTTGGATGACGATAGAATTGTCGCCAGATCCGCCCGCCGTCCTCCGACATGTTCAAGATGGCGTCCCATCCGGAGTTCGCGGAAACCAGCCTACCGTCATAGGCAGCAAGAGCGTGAGTGTGGAATATCAGTGTGCCCGGTATGTGCCGGTATTCCCATGACCCGCCATCGGTCAGAGCCACAGTGCCCCATCCCAGACTGAAACGATCATCTTCCATCGGCCAGTACAGCCGACCGCTATACTTGACCGGATGGCCGGCGTCCTGGCTGAAAAGGTGGTGCCGATAACGAAGTTTGTCGGTCTGAAGATTGACGCTGTAGATATCTGCGGAATTGTGGTTGCGCCCCTTGACACTGTTTACAAACCAGACTTCACCGCGATACTCGATAAGCCTGGTTGCACTTGGCCACGGAAGGCCGGTTACGACAGGTTCCAAACGTTCTGCAGCCAATGCTGTATTGACTGCCGGGACCAAACCGGACGCCGCCGAAAGAGCTGCAAACAACGTTATCGTAAAAATGAGTTTCGGCATCGCCTTTTGAGTGTTGTTGATCCCACCGGTCAAAACTGTCATTGGTCAATATTGCAATAGATCTCCACACGGGTGTGGACACGCTGTTGTGAAGATTTCATGATCCCTGCGCAACGCCGAGACTCCGAATGCCAATACACCCCTCAATCAGAGTTTGGCTGGATACGCAGACAACATTCACGACGCAATGTGAATGGGCGCCTGAAGCGGCCCGCCGTTCTTTTGCTTTTGACATCTCGCTGGAAGGCGCGTCTGGCCTTTTGGACGACGTCTACCGGATCGAAATCCCCAGTCCCGGAGGACACCTTTCGTTGGTGCATTATCCAGCGCCAAGACAATCAGCGACCAATGGACTGGTCTGGTTTGAGGACACAGGTTTTTTGTCGGGCCCCTCCCGAATGAGCCCAACGCTTTCCAGGCTGGTGGAGGCCAGCGGATGGTCGGTCACTGTTGTCGAAACCCGCGGCTATCCTGACCATGCGTATCCATCGGCACATCGCGACGCGGAAGCGTCGGTGCGTTGGATACTGGAAAACCGCGCTGAGCTTGATATCAACGGGCATGTGGCCGTTGGAGGCGAGGGGACCGGAGGCTTGCTCGCGGCGTTCGCCGCGTCGAGACTGGACGCGACATCAGGATCGCGGCCCGTGGCGCAGGTGCTGATTTGCCCACTCCTCGACGCCCTGATGAGCAGCGCTTCGTACGAGAGCTACCATTCGGGCCACGGGTTGGCCCGGTGCGGATTGCGAAGATGTCTTGACTGGTACCTGCCGGACGATCTCGATCGCACAGACGCCCGCGTTTCTCCATTCTGGGCCAGTGATCTATCCGGTCAATTGCGATCATTTGTTGCCGTTGCTGAGTTTGACATTCTTCGCGACGAGGCTGAGGCCTATATTCGTTTTCTCGAGGATGAAGGGCGAGACGTAACGGCAAAGGTTTATGACGGTATGATTCACGGGTTTTTGCGTCTCGGTGCCTTGGTCTCGGATAGCGATACGCTGGTAGCCGACATCACACGGTTTCTCAACGAGTCGGACTCTGACTGATTGGAATTGCCAGACCCCGAAGCCGTAGCCGGAGAGAAGAGAACTTCATCTGTTGCACGTCCTGGTGTCCGCGGCGCATCAATTTACGGGCAACTTTGGAGTTTAGGTTTTGGATTGGGACCAAATCAGTGTATGGACCAAGCGATTGTTCGGTGATCTGCCACGCTTCACGCGATTTATTTCTGGTGTTTGTTTGTGCTTAGTTTGATGCGGAAAGAATTGTAAATATGACAAAGACCGTGTTGGTCGGTGGCCTTCTTTCCGTACTCCTGGTTTCGCTTAGCGGATGTCTGGCACCACAATCCCGGGTGGCGCCCCTGGCCCCTGATATCATGGTGTGGGTGGCCGAACGCAGGGCAACGTCATGCACAAGTCTTCAGCCCAGATACCGGATCACAGCGGGCGTAAAGACATCGCTTGGACTCAGGAAATACCGGGCTGCGATTCTGGATGAACTGTCAGGGTCGGGCCGCCCGCCCATGGCCTACCAGGATGCGTTGTCGCTGAGCAGAAGGTCGTCGAAATTGCTGCGTGCAGAAATACGGCGGCGATGTCCCAAGCAGAGAATTCGAGGAAAAGAGCGGATTGTTTATGTCCCACAGTCTGCGTGAGAGCGCTGTCTGCCGCTACCGGGCCATCGATTGTGTGTTGGATGCGACGAGAATTTCGAGTAGCGCCTTATGAAGAGCTGCCGTGTCGACCCGGTCTCGTGTTACGAAGGCCACGTCCCGGAACACAGGTTCGTCGCCGCACTGGGCAATGACGAATTGATCCGCCAGTTCAGCGGAAATGCTGCTCTCAGGCACGATTGAAATCCCCAAGCCGTTGGCAACCATGCTGAGGATACCCTCGAGGGTGTCAATCTCCATTATTTCATCGGGTTGAATTTTCCGTGTGACCAGCAGGGAGTCGATGATGCGTCCAATGCCTGTCCGGCGGACGAAGCGGATGAAGGGCGCCCCGTGCAGATGCGAGAGTTGTGGTGGTTGTTCGACATCGTGTCGGGCAATAAGAACAAGTCTTTCTCTATAGACGGTCGTCATGCGCAGTCCGGCGAGCGCATCGCTGGGACGGGTGACGAGGGCAGCATCGAAGGATCCGTTCCTGACATTTTCCAGCAGATCATCCGACAACGCTGTTTCGATCCTGACCTGAGCTGTGGGATAGTCGTGCGCAATGAGTTCCAGGGCCTTGGGCATAAGTCTGATTGTTGCAGTCGAGATGACACCCAGCAAGAGGCGGCCCGAAAGTGGCGTGTCGGCCTGAGCAAGCCGGGTCAGGGCCTCGTATCTGGCGATCAGTTCTCGGGCGGGATCAATCAATCTTGTTGCTGCAGGCGTCAGGGTGGGAGGGCGACGAGAGCGATCGAACAGTGCGACGTCCAGTTCTTCTTCAAGTGCTTTCATCTGCATGGAGACGGCAGATAGCGTCACATTCACCCGCCGTGCCGCAGCGACAAACGACTTGTGATCGCTGATGGCAACAAGAGTGCGAAGATGTTTGATCGACATTTGGCAAGTTCACAAAAAATGAACTTGATGTCAAATTAATATCGCTTGTCTTAAGGAAAATGAACCCTATGCTGGCACGGGTTCAGCGGGGCCATATTTGCCTCCCTCTTTCTGGAAATCACTTATGTCGAGCAGCATCACTCAAGAACAGGTCGAACTGCAGCAGCGGGCGCGCGAAATCGCAAACACCGTAATTGCGCCGCGGGCGGCGGAAGTTGACCGCACCGAGCAATACCCTTGGCACAACGTTGAGACTCTTACTGAAGCGGGCTTTATGGGAATGACGATTCCCCAAGAGCTGGGTGGACGGGGCCTGGGTTTTCTTGAAGCCGTTATCGTTATCGAGGAAATGGCCAGTGTCTGCGGCGTTACCGGCCGGATTGCTGTGGAAGCAAACATGGGTGCGATTTCGGCCATCATGACCTATGGCACCGAAGAGCAGAAAAAGGTTGCCGCCGATCTCGTGCTGGCCGGCGACAAGCCGGCGATCTGCATTACCGAACCGGATGCGGGCAGTGCCGCAACCGAGATGACAACGCGTGCCGACAAGGTCGACGGTGGCTACTTGGTGAACGGCAAAAAGCACTGGATAACGGGTGGCGGTGTTTCAAAGCTCCATCTGATTTTTGCCCGTGTGTTCGATGCCGACGGCGAGGAACAGGGCATTGGCGGGTTCATTGCAGTTGCCGGAGAGGCAAAAGGGCTCACCGTTGCTCATCGTGAACCGACGATGGGTCTTCGTGGTATCCCTGAATGTGTATTGGAGTTTGACAATCTCGAAATCCCCGATGCCATGGTTTTGATGCCGCCATCGGGTTTTGGTAGGGGCTTCGCGGACTTGATGAATGCCTACAATTCCCAACGGGTGGGGGCGGGAACGGTAGCCCTCGGGATTGCCAGAGGCGCGTATGACACGGCCCTGTCTTTCACAAAAAAACGAGAACAGTTCGGCCGCCCGATCGGTGAGTTTCAAGGGTTGCAGTGGATGTTGTCAGACATGTCGACACAAATCGCAGCCGGCCGCGCTCTAATATACGAAGCGGCCCGTTCATCAGCCGAAGAGGGGCGGTCATTTCCCGATCCTCTGTTGGCAGCGCAGGCCAAACTATTTTCGTCGGAAATGGCGATAAAGGTCACAAACGACGCTCTCCAGCTACATGGTGCAGCAGGCTATTCACGGGCCAATCCTCTTGAGCGCATGGTTCGTGACGGACGTATGTTCACGATTGGCGGCGGCACCGCCCAAATTCTGAGAACGATGGTCGCATCCCGATTGCTCGGCTGGAAACTTCCCCAGACAAGGGACGGATACGAACGGCTTCGCAATAGCCGCCACGATTGATCTCGCTGACAATTCAAACAGGACGATCCTTCCATGCGCGCAGCAGACATAGTAGCACGGCGCCTCTACGCCGCCGGTTGCCGGTACGCCTTCGGCATTCCCGGCGGTGAGGTTCTCACCATGATCGATGCTCTGAAAGATGCCGGCATTACATTCATCCTGACCAAGCATGAGAACTCCGCCGGGTTCATGGCGGAAGGAGTTTTTCACCGGACGGGTGCTCCGGGTATCCTCGTGGCTACCTTGGGACCGGGCGCGGCAAACGCAGTAAACGTCGTTGCAAACGCCGAGCAGGACCGTGTCCCTTTGATTGTTCTTACCGGATGCGTGGATGAAGACGAGGTTCACACTTACACCCATCAGATTTTTGATCACCAACAGATGTTCCGCCCACTGACCAAGGACACGTTTCGGCTGACAGCGAAAAGTGCCGGCATCATTGCCGACAAGGCGGTGTCCTTCGCGATGGCAGAACGGCAGGGACCTGTGCATATTGATGTGCCCATTGCGGTCGCCGTCGAGGATGCCGATCCCGAGTCTGTCTTCACGTCCGTCGTAACGGCTTCGAGGGGGCCGGCACCGGGAGAGCAGCTTGATAGGGCGCGGGCATGGCTTTCTGACGCCCGCAGGCCAGTGATTGTCGCCGGACTTGATGTCCTGACACAGTCCGCGGGCCAGGCCGTTGCCGCGTTCGCCGACGAATTCAAGATCCCAGTCATCACATCGTACAAGGCAAAGGGTATCTTGCCCGAAGACACACCATTCGCGGTCGGCGGAGCCGGCCTGTCCCCAGTTGCCGACCGTTACATGCTTCCGATTGTTCGGAACGCTGATCTGGTGTTTGCTGTGGGATACGACCCGATTGAAATGAGAACCGGCTGGCGCAACCCGTGGGATCCCAAGGCACAGAACGTCATCGAAATCGCGTCGGTATCGAACCGCCACTATATGCACCAGGCTTCGCTCTATTTCGAATGCGACGTCGCCCCGGCACTCCAGGCATTATCCGAAGGCGTTGGCACTGCATCCGAATGGCACCTGGACGAAATTGCCGACCTGCGACGCGGCATCAAGAACGAACTGTGTGTCGATGAATCCTGGGGACCGTCCGCCATTGTCGACGAGACCCGAAAAGTCCTGCCACGAGACGGCATCGCCACGGTTGACAGCGGTGCCCACAGGATCTTGCTGAGCCAGATATGGGATTGCTACGAACCTCAGACGCTTCTGCAGTCAATTGGTCTATGCACCATGGGGTGTGCTGTTCCACTGGCGATGGGAGCGAAAATTGCAGAACCGGACCGTCCGACCGTGGCGTTCGTCGGCGATGCCGGCCTGTTGATGTTTCTGGGCGAACTCGCGACAGCTGGTGAACTCAACCTGCCAATTGCGGTTGTCGTGTTCGTCGACGCTTCGCTGGCGTTGATTGAACTCAAACAGCGTGGCCGGCAGATGCCGAATGTTGGAGTCGATTTTGCGAATTCCGACTTTGCGGCTATTGCCCGGGCTATGGGGGGCCACGGTTTTGATGCGCGCAACCGGGACGAGCTTTCGCAAGCTTTATCCAATGCGTTCAAAGCAGACACATTTAGTGTTATAGCCTGCCACATTGATCGGATGGCCTATGACGGTCGGATTTGAGGGGATTATACGATGATCGGCGCTCTTGAGGGGATCCGGGTGCTGGACCTGACGCGCATTCTGGCGGGCCCTACTGCCACGCAACTGTTTGGCGACCTCGGAGCCGATATTATCAAGGTGGAACGACCCGGATCCGGCGACGATACCCGAGGCTGGGGGCCGCCGTTTCTTGAAGACAGCGACGGCAGACAAACCCGGGAAAGTGCCTATTTCATGTGTACCAACCGGAACAAGCGTTCTGTCGCCATCGACATCACAAAGCCTGAGGGCCAGCAGATTATTCGAAAACTCGTAAAGTCCTGTGACGTCTTTATGGAGAACTTCAAAGTCGGCGGTCTGGCCAAGTATGGCCTGGCCTATGACGATCTGAAGGGCGAGTTTCCTGGCTTGGTCTATTGTTCGATCACGGGCTTTGGCCAAGATGGACCCTATGCCAAACGCGCTGGGTACGATTTCATGATCCAGGCCATGAGTGGGCTTATGGGGGTCACCGGCGAAACCGACGGTATGCCGATGAAGGTTGGCGTGGCAACCGCCGATGTTATGACCGGAATGTATGCCTCAACGGCCATTCTGGCGGCGCTGCGCCACAAGGATCGAACGGGACAAGGGCAATTTATTGATCTGGCATTGCTCGACTCCCAAATGGCGGCGCTGATCAACGTCGCCGCCGGCCATTTGGTGTCGGAAGAGGAACCAAAGCGCTACGGCAATGCCCATCCAAACATCGTTCCTTACAGGGCGTACCAGACGGCAGACAGTTACATCATACTGGCCGTGGGAAATGACACGCAGTTTCGCGCCTGGGCCACGCTTGCCGGATCTGGTGAGCTGGCCGATGACGCACGCTTTTGCGATAACGAATCCCGGGTTCGAAACAGGGAAGCACTCGAGCCGTTGGTTGAAAAGGCGATGTTGTCACGGACGCGCGATGACTGGATATCAGAATTGGCCAGGCTCGGCGTGCCGTGCGGGCCGGTGAATTCCGTTTCCGAAGCCTTTTCCGATCCTCAGGCGCGCCACCGTGGCACGAGCGTTGAGTTCCAGCATCCGGCGAACCCCGATCAACCCCTGCGTCTTGTGGGCAACCCGATCAAGATGTCCCAGACGCCTGTGCGTTATGCAGCGCCTCCGCCCATGCTAGGACAACACACCGACGAGGTGCTCGCCGATGTCGCTGAATTGTCAGACAGTGAGATCGTTGCGTTGAGAGACGGTGATATTGTTGCTTGAGTAGCCCGTGGCTTTACCAAATGGTGCACGGTTGCCGCGTTACTTTGACTTACGTCGTGAACTAAACACTGCATCAAGAGACCAACCGTCATATCGTCTGAGCAGCAGCAGTGCCGCAAACGCTGCAAGGGCCGCAACGGCGGCGGCATAGGAGCGGTTCTGTGGAAAACCGTTCACAACCACGAACGGGTCGACAATTTTCGGAAACACGATGACGATTGTCGTGAGATGGATCAACAGTCCAGCGGCATAGGCCGGTATTCGAAACAACCCCAACAGGATTAGGGCAGCCACAAGCAGTTCTCCAGCGCCCATAAACTTGGGAATGGTCTGGTCCAGATCGAGGCCATAGAAGTACTTGTAGAGTTTTACTGACTGCGCCGTTGTGGTGAATTTGCTGACACCCCAAACGACCAGAAAATACCCGGTGCCAAGCCGTAGTATCAGGACGGCGAGGCACAGCCTCCAGTCATGAATGGTTTGCGTAGGGGCCGGTCCGGTATTGCTCATGGCCTGACTATAGCCATGTCGCAAACCGTTCTGTTTCAAGAGATTGTGACCAAAAGGTTCAGCGTCTGGAAGACTATGTGCTGCTACGTATTTGCTGGTGACATGGATTCGAGCAACCAGCGTATTTCGGCGCCGTTTGATGCATTCGCCAGCAACCGGTCGATGCGCTGCAACCTCTTGATACGCTTTTCAAGTTCAGCGCCGGTTCGTCGCGACCGGTTGATTGTGCGGCGCGCTTCGCGAATGACCTTGAGAGGTTCAACGTTGTTCATGGCGGCAACTTCATCGCAGTTCTGGTTGTGCGCCCGATTTCCGACAAGAAAACGGCACAATCAGAACATGGGGAATGCCTCGCGCGTTGTGAAGAGGCGTTCGCAAAAAAGTTAACTGCTGCAAAAATTGTTGTTTAGGGCAGGTTCAGGGTGTGGTTAGGGGGTTCGTGGGTTAATCGGCGTTTGGCTGCAGAACCCAAGGACATCATCGAGAACGGCCGCCCCGCTGAGCAATTCGCCTTCACCACGTGGCCGTCCGACCATTTGGAGACCGACGGGCAGGCCCACCGGCGTGAAGCCAACCGGTAAAGACAGGGCAGGGCACGACGTAATCGTCACGGCATAGGCGATCGCGAGCCATTGAATGTAGTTCTCGAAGATGTGGCCGTTGCACTCTTCAACGAATCTTTGCTCAATCGGGAACGGTGGCACGATGGTGGCAGGCGAAAGCAGCAAGTCATAATCGTCAAAAAAAGCAACGACCCGATTCCGAATGTGCACGCGTTCACGCTCTGCCTGGAGGATCTCATCCACTGACAGGTTAAGGCCCTTCTCAATGTTCCAGATGATGTCGGGCTTGATTAGATCCCTGTGATTTTCCAGCAAGGGTCCCAGTCCCTGTGCGAAGCCCAGAGCACGAAGCGTTTGAAACACCTGTTCCGAACCGGAAAAGTCGGGGCATGCCTCTTCAACAATGACACCTGCTTCCTGAAAGCGTGTCGCAGCCTCAGAGCAGACACGAGCAACGTCGGGGTCCACTGGTGTAATGCCAAGGTCAGGACTGAAGGCGACGCGTTTCGGCTTGACCCGTTGCACAACGCACTCGGAGAACTCGCCGGGAGAGGAAGAAAACGAAAGCGGATCGCCCGCATCAAATTTGCTCATGGCATCGAGAAGCAAGGCAGTGTCTTCCACTGTTCTTGCCATTGGGCCCTGCTGGCCCAGCGTGTCATAAGGTGTCGTTGATGGCGATGCGGGAACGCGGCCCGGGCTGGGTCTCAAACCGACAATACCGCAAAAGCTGGCCGGATTCCGCAGCGACCCGCCCATGTCCGACCCATGGGCCACCCATGCCATGCCCGACGCCAAGGCAGCGGCAGCACCACCGGAGGAGCCTGCGGAAGATCTGGTCGTGTCCCAGGGATTGCCGGTTCGGCCG
The DNA here is from genome assembly GCA_021775805.1 of Alphaproteobacteria bacterium. Taxonomy (GTDB): domain Bacteria; phylum Pseudomonadota; class Alphaproteobacteria; order Rhizobiales; family JAJFHC01; genus JAJFHC01. Next base: position 338,372 of record JAJFHD010000090.1, read on the forward strand.
AACACTTCATTGAAGGTTGAGGCGCCGGCGCCAAATTCAGGCGTATTGGATTTGGCATAAATTATGCCGCCTTCATCTTCGATCGCTTCAACCAAGGCTGCTGAATGTTCAGGCACGTTGTCGGCAAATATCGGTGAGCCGCTGGTCGACCGAACACCAGCGACATCGTTGAGATCCTTAATCGGGACCGGTAGTCCTTTCAGCAATCCTCGGTCAGTGACGGGTCTGCCCATGATTCCTTTTGCATGTTCCCGGGCCCGGTCGAAGCAAAGGGTTGGCAGGGCATTCAGAGCGCCGTCAACTTCTGCGATTCTGTCTTCGAGCGCATCCAGGAGATCAAGTGGCGTAACTTCACCGTCCTCAAGCAGTTTGACGATCTCAACCGCCGATGAATGAATCAGTCTCTTGTCAGAACTCATGAAAATGCCTTTGGTGTGGAAGTTGGTGAGACAGTTGCTATTTGTGATGACGGAACCGCAAGAACGACGCCAAAGAAGGTGTCAGATCATCCCCCATTCGACGCATTTCGGTCAATATCCGTTCGCAGAACAATCGACGTGTTTACGGACAAGACAGCCGGCAGGGATGCAATCGAGTCTCTGGTGTCGTTGAGCGAGGCAATGGTGTCCGACGACATTTCCACGATGAGGTCGGTGTCACCTGAAACAGAATGGCATTTGGTGACGTCGTCAAAGTTTTCTACTCGTGCGACAACATCGTGGGCAGGCGTTTTTTCCAATTTGACAAGAAGAAAAGCCTTCACATGTTGTCCATCCGGAAGTGCTGTCTCGACCCTGTAACCCGTAATAACCCCGGTTTCCTCAAGCCGCGAGAGACGGTCACGCACAGTGCTGCGCGCGAGGCCGGTCGTCGCGGCGAGGCTCTTGATCGACATCCGGGCATTGCGCTGCAAAGCGCCGATGATCAGGCGATCTTTTGGATCAATGTCATTTTGCATCGCCATACCCTAACGTGCTCCAAAATACCGGTCCATCGTTCAAATTGACGGAACATCGAACCGGACTACTGAAGTATCTTGGGTTTCGATCTTGCTGATTGGGGATACGTGAATGTCTGTTCTGGAAACGCCACCGCCAAATTTGAATTTTGAAGCGGCCACGGAAATTCTAAAGGTGCATTACGGCATTACCGGCGAATGCCGCTTACTGGACAGCGAACGTGACCAGAACTTTCTGGTGCTGGGTGACGATCAAAAGAAATATGTGCTGAAAATCGCAAACTCTGCGGAGGAAAGATCTCTGTTGGAGATGCAGTGTGCGGCCCTGAATCACATCGAAAGCGTTGGTCCGCAATTGAACGTACCGCGGATTGTTGCGTCGTGTACTGGGGACCATCTGGTTGACGTAGACGGAGGGGACGGACAAACCCATGTCGCGCGTGTAGTGTCATATTTGTCAGGTGAACTGTTCAAAGATGTGGAACATTCCGAGACGGTCCTGACGGACCTCGGCCGCTTTCTCGCGCGCATCGATCGTGCATTGCAGGGCTTCATTCATCCGGCAGCCATACGCGAGTTCTCCTGGGATCTGCGTTGCGTGATGAATTTGAAACCTGATATTTCAGCAATTAGGGATACCGAGCACAGAGCAATCGTCGAACGACATTTCCACAGGTTCGAGTCTGAGACGCTATTAGTGCTCAAAAAAATCCGCTCACAGATTATCCACAACGACGGAAACGACCACAACCTGATCCTCGGCAATGAGAATGAGCACCAGCCGTTTGGTATAATCGACTTCGGTGACATGACGCACACGTGTCTTATCAGTGAACTTGCCGTGGCGTTGGCCTACGTCATGATGCACAAGGACGACCCTCTGGGAGACGCCAAACTGGTTGTTGCAGCTTATCACCGCGCGAGTCCACTGACCGAACAGGAAGCTGATATTCTGTTTGAGCTGGCAATCATGCGGCTTTGCATGAGTGTCACAATTGCCGCGCGCCGTCACGCACAGTATCCGGAAAACGACTACCTTCTGGTGTCGCAGGCCGGTGCCTGGGATCTGCTGGAGCGGTTCAAAGAAACAGATCTGCCGGTAGCCAGGGGTGTGATGCGCACAGCGTGCGGGTATTCGGCACTGCCCAACAGCAGCGCGGTTAAGGACTGGCTTGCCGCCAACCGCGGTAATTTTGCACCAATCCTGGATAAGGACTTGCGGCGCGCCGCGAAAACAGTGTTCAGGCTGACCGGAGAGGATCCAAACTTGAAGCCCGATGTCATGAATGGCGACGTGGACGTGTTTCAGGGCGCCCTTGACGAAATCTGTCGTGAGAATGATGCCGTGATTGGAATTGGGCTGTATGCGGAGGACAGAGTTGTCTACACCGGCGACGGATTTTCGTCAGACCTGATCACCGGCCAACGGCGGACCGTTCATCTGGGGTTTGATATTTTCGACGCCGTGGGCACATCCATCCATGCACCCCTGGACGGGATTGTGGAGAGTATCACGGAGAATGCCGTACTCAAGGATTACGGGCCAACGATCATTCTCAGACACGGCGGCGGACGTGAACCGCAGTTTTATACGCTCTATGGGCACCTGAGCCGGCGGACGCTCAGTCATCTCAAAATGGGCCAGGAGGTAAGGCGAGGCGACTTGATCGGATGGCTGGGGTCGCCTGAGGAAAATGTTGGTTGGCCGCCGCACCTTCACTTTCAGATCATGTGCGACCTGCTTGGACATGAGGGAAACTTCCCTGGCGTTTGTGAGAGCGGTCTGAAGGATGTGTGGAAGCAGATATCGCCTGATCCCAATCTGATCCTGTTATTGCCGCAAGAGGCTTTGAGCCAACCGGTCGTCTCAACCGAGGCATTGAAGGAAAGAAGGGATCGGCATCTTGGGCGTTCGCTGAGCTTGTCTTACGACAAACCATTAAAAATAGTTCGCGGAGAGGGCGTCAATCTGATTGATGAAACTGGCCGGGCCTATCTGGATATGGTCAACAACGTGTGCCACGTGGGCCATTGTCACCCGGCGGTGGTGCAAGCCATCCAGGATCAGACGGCACGACTCAACACAAACACGCGTTATCTGCACGACACGATTGTCGAGCTGTCCGAAACCCTGACAGCGGCATTGCCAGAGCCTCTGAGCGTGTGTTTTTTCGTTTGCTCGGGAAGCGAAGCCAACGAACTCGCATTAAGAATGGCAAGGACCAAAACCGGCCGATCCGGTATCGTCGTCATCGACGGTGCCTATCATGGCAACACCAGCGCGCTCATCGATCTCAGCCCCTACAAGTTTGACGGACCTGGCGGCAGTGGCCTTCAACCTCATGTCAGAAAGGTGTTGATGCCGGATCCATATCGCGGGCCGCACAAGGCACCGGAACCCGGCATTGGCCAAGTCTACGCCGGTGATGTCGAAAGAGCGCTAGAAGAACTACGGGCCAGCCAGTTTGACCCTGCTGCCTTCATCGCTGAGACGCTGCTTGGTTGTGGAGGGCAGATTGTGCTCCCTGAAGGGTATCTTAGGTCGGCGTTTGAGCACGCTCGAAATTCGGGTGCTGTCTGCATTGCAGATGAAGTTCAAGTGGGGTTTGGCCGCGTCGGCACGCACATGTGGGGTTTTGAGACACAAGGCGTTGTGCCCGATATCGTGACGTTCGGAAAACCGTTTGGCAACGGTCATCCACTGGCCGCAGTGGTGACCACGCCGGAGATTGCAAGCGCCTTTGCCAACGGTATGGAGTATTTCAACACCTTCGGTGGCAACCCTGTCTCGTGCGCCGCAGGTTTGGCGGTTCTGAACGTGATCGAACAGGAAAATCTGCAGGCAAATGCACTATTGACCGGAAATCGGATTATGGATGGTGCCCGCACACTTCAGAAGCGTTTTGATCTCATCGGTGATGTCCGGGGACTTGGTCTTTACATCGGGTTTGAACTTGTCAAAGACCGGGCGACGTTTGAACCGGCAGCCGATGAAGCGTCGGTTGTCGTCAATCGAATGCGTCATGAAGGCATCTTACTCAGCACAGACGGCCCGCTGCATAACGTCATCAAGATAAAGCCGCCGATCGTATTTTCGAACGACGATGTCGATTTTTTCCTGGACCGGTTTGAGCATGTTATGCGGGCTCTTTGACGGTCTTGTTTTTGTTGTGGTTTTTGGCACCGGGATCTGACCGGATGTCGACAATTGAAGGCAGCGAATAGGCGTCAGAAACCATTCTGACGACGATAGGGTCCTTGCGGCCGCGAACCTCCACCGTATTTGTCGGATAGCCGGACAAGTCGACTTCGGCATAGGAACAAACATCGTCGGAGACGATCAACTGGACGCCTTGCTCTTTGGTCATGGCTTCCAGTCTGCTTGCCGTATTCACCGCATCGCCAATCGCAGTCAAAGAGATCGCGGTGCCGTGTCCCATCTCGCCGATCACGACGGGCCCTGTGTGAATGCCGATGCCGATGCGCAGCGGTTCCTTTAGGTCGTTATCCAGTTCGATGTTGATCTCGTTCAGGCGCCGGGCCATTTGCCGGGCAGCCTCCAGGGCCGACCGGCATCCTTGTGCCGCATCTTCCTTGACGCCGAAAAGGGCCATTACGCCGTCGCCGATGAATTTGTCGACATGACCGCCGGCGTCTTCGACAGCAGTTCCCATCGCGGCAAAATAGCGGTTGAGCAGAAACACGACGTCATAGGGAAGTTTATCTTCGGAGAATGTCGTAAACCCTCGCATGTCGGCAAACAGGATCGCTACGTTGCGTTCTTCGCCCTGCAGGTTCTGGCTTTGCCGTGATGAGTTGCCTGTGGTTTCTGAAGGAGAAACAAGCAAGGACACTTGCAAATCACCTACCGGTCGAATCTGGCAAGCCAGTCTGACATTTGGTGGCGCGTTGACACGTGACAACACCAGTTTTTCTGAGTCATCCGGTAGAGCGAGGTTTTCAATACCTGCGGAGATCCGAACACGGCATGTCGAGCAGCGTCCGCGGCCGCCACAAACCGCTGCATGCGGAATCTGTCCTTGCCGGCTAACCTCAAGCAGCGTCATGCCAGGAGTTACGTCAACTGACGTATCATTGGGATAGGTCACACGTATTCGACGGATCTGTCGTTGACGATGAGCCCTAATGCCACGGGCAAACAAAATAAGGACGATGATGCCCGCAAAGCCGTATTGGAACGCCTGGCGGGCGGTGGATGTCATCGCAACGGCTTCCATGTTTGGCTGATTTGCGTCAAGCAGTGTTTCCTGGATCCACTCTTCCTGCATGGCAAGAGCGGCAGCCTCACGGCCGGCATTCGCAAAACCGAGCAACGCCAATACAGGAATCAGAACCGCAATGGACAGCAGCGTTGGAGCCAGCCTGCGATAGGCCGGTTTGATTCTCAGCCAGTAATGCAAACCGATACAGCCGTGAATCCATGCTCCTACCAGAGCCAGGGCGTCCAAAAAACCCTTGAAAGGCGCCGCATTCCAAAGGAACAGCATCATAAAGTTGTAGGTTGGAATTGTGCCGTGTATTTCGTGAGCAACTCTTGTCCCGATAATATGTTCGATGATCAGGAACGGCAGCAACAAGCCGAACGCCAACTGCGCCCCCTGCCACAGAGGCATCTTGAGTGATTTGCGACCATAAAGTGCTCGCAGGGCGATCAGGATGTGAATTATCGCGGACCCGCAAAGCAGAACTGTCACAGGCGGGAACTGCCAGAATGCCAGAAAGGGACCTTGAACGGCGGTTTGTGCGTCCAGGGATATCAGTCCGCAGGCATGGTTCAAAAAATGCGTTGTGACATACGCGAACAGAACCAAACCGGTGGATTGCCGCAACCGGTTCACCGTGCGCGTTTGAAGATGGAACCGAGATAGGGATGATGAAGGTGTGCTGCTGGTCATGAATTTGACTATGCCGCACCAGCAGAAGTCGGTCTAGCGACCTTAGTCAGTTGAGATGTGATGCCATCGGATCCATCGGCGGCCGGTGATCAAGCACAGCCATGGCGCAAACTTGATCTGTTTCCGTTCAATGCCGTCGAACAACGGACGTTAGCAAACCAGGCGAAGCAAGTCGTTTACCGTTGTTTCTGCCGTTTTGCGACTGAGACCAAAGCGTTCCTGGATGTGCAGCATGAGACTATCGCGGGTGGATTTCCTTGCGTGTTTGTCCGCTGGTCCACCAACGACATCTTCATAGAGACCATCGTCATTGGCATAAAGACCATCACCATCGATTGTTAATGAAGGAATGGGCGGCTTCCCAACATTAGATGTCGCAAATCGAAACGCGTGATTCGCGCTGCTCATTGGTTGGGTAGTGGTCGGTGTCGACCGCGCCGTACCCGGCCCGGGAGCGCCGAACCAATCATGCGCGACCGTGCGAAATATGGTTTCGCATTTTGACCTGTTGTGCACCATCTGACCGGTCCTTCCGACGCAATACACTATGAATACCGTGGCACGGGTGACGGATGATAGTGTGGGTGTGGTCTTTGGCGTTTTTTGGATCAAGATGAGGCAATAATTTGGCAGGTCACCGATTGTCTCCTTCAATATCGATGGAGAAAGACCCAGGTGATCCACTCAGACGACAGGTACTGGAATCGAAAAAGTCGCGTATAACTGACGCGGCAACAGGGCTCAAAGCTTGGAGCGGCAACGATGGATTTTCTCTCTCGACTGACGGCCGGAGGAGTCGATGTTCTCTCATCCGTGATGGTGTTAGGCGTTGTTGTCCTTTTGGTGTCCGTGGTTGTCATGTTCTTCGTCGACGTGCTCCAGACCGAGGATGCCATTCGCAGAAACTATCCCGTAATTGGCCGGTTTCGCGATCTGTTTTCAAGGCTGGGCGAGTTCTTCAGGCAATATTTTTTTGCTATGGATCGCGAGGAATTGCCGTTCAACCGGGCGGAACGCGAGTGGATCTACAAGTCTGCAGACGGTGTCGACAACACCGTTGCGTTCGGGTCGACACGAAGTCTGACACCACCCGGAACCGTGGTGTTTTCAAATTGTACGTTTCCAACACTTGAACACGATGCAACGATTGCCCCATCCGTCGTCATTGGTCCTCAATGCGCACATCCATACGATGCACAGTCGATCATCAATATATCCGCGATGAGCTTCGGCTCGCTTTCAAAACCCGCGGTTCAAGCCCTGTCTCATGGCGCCCGGAAAGCCGGTTGTTGGCTCAATACCGGAGAGGGCGGGCTGTCTCCTTATCACTTGGAGGGCGGTGCCGATATCGTCTTTCAGATTGGCACGGCAAAGTATGGAGCCAGAAAGCCGGACGGGTCCCTGGACCTGAATGTCCTGTGCGAAACTGCGGGTCACGATCAGGTGAAGATGATCGAGTTAAAACTTGCCCAGGGAGCGAAACCTGGAAAAGGCGGGATACTGCCGGGTGAAAAGGTGACACCGGAAATTGCCGAAATTAGAGGTATTCCCCCCGGCAGGGATTCGATTTCGCCGAACCGGCATCCGGAGATCGAAAACAACACCGATCTTCTGGATATGATCAATACAATACGAAAGGTCACGGGCAAACCGACCGGCGTAAAAGTGGTGCTCGGTGACGATGTATGGCTTGCTGACTTCTGCACAGAGATCCAACGGCGTGGCGCAGTTCATGCGCCCGATTTCATCACCGTTGACTCCGGGGATGGCGGGACAGGCGCCGCTCCCATGCCGCTGATGGACAATGTTGGCCTAACCATCAGGGAAGCTTTGCCGATTGCGGTTGATGTTCTCGTGAAGCATGGCCTGCGCGATCGGATTCGGATAATAGCGTCGGGAAAACTTGTCACGCCGGCTGAGGTTGCGTGGGCCTATTGTGCCGGCGCTGACTTCGTGGCTTCCGCCAGAGGCTTCATGTTTGCGTTGGGATGCATACAGTCGTTGAAGTGCAACAAGAACACCTGCCCGACGGGAATAACCACCCATGATCGACGGCTGCAAAAGGGACTCGATCCCGAGGAGAAATCGAATCGTGTCGCCAACTTCGTGAACAAGATGCGATACGGTGTGGGTTTGATTGCGCACTCCTGCGGCGAAAGCCACCCCAGAGCGTTGGAGCGTCGGCATTGCCGCCTTGTTCAAGGAGACGGCCGTACCAAAGCTTTGGACAAGATCTTCCCGAATGCTGACATATTGAACGGTTAGGAAACTGTATTCGTTCAGATGAGTGAAAGGGAACGGAGAAAGGAGCAATCGCTGATTTTACGACTCTTCGGATTGTTGACGACGTCGATAGCCGTCTGTATGTTCATGTTACGTTCTGTGCATTTCGCCTTCCGGTCCCGGCTTCCGGCAGCTCGGAAAACAGAACGCTGCGACTGTCTTGCACGCCATTGCCAAGCCTTGTCCCGAGGCAGTTTGCACAAACCCCATGCGGGTCATTTCAGAACAGAGACAGAGGAGTCTGATGGCAGAAATCATTCGTTTCCCTTTGAGCATTTCTGAACGACGAAAGGCACATCTGGCCAATCAACGCGGTTTGTCGAAAGGCCAATTCAACGAAAACCTAAAGACGCAGGACGATAATGTCCGGAACACCGGTGGATATGTTCTGGATGAGCAAGATATTCGATTTATCGAAACGTGTAAGAGCGGACGGATCAAGCCGTCGGATATTACCGGCCAAGATCCCAGAGCAATTCTCGCGCGGCGAATTATCAAAGACTTAAACACGCAGGGCCGTTTGGAGAGAATTGATGAGTGACCCGGCTCTTTGGTTGAGCATCTGTCTGATCCCATCATATTGACGGAATTGTCAAATTGGGAAGGTAAGGTTGTCTTGAGTGAAGTGCGATTTCAACGTAATGTCTCCCAACTTCTGATGCATTATTCTAGTGCGTCGAAAGTAGACCTTTGAGGTGCACCATGCCGTATTGGATTCGACTTTTTCTCTTGGTTGGCTTGATTATCGGTATGAGTAGCGCAACGCGCGCGGTTGCTCAGCAGGATCCCGTTCGGGATACCTTTGACAACATAGGAAGTGCCTTCGGCAAGGTGTTCGACGACCTGGGAGATAGCCTTGGTAGGGCAGGCGACGATATTGAGCGGTTGGTTACAGGCAGTTCACGCCGGGTCGTGGATTTCGATCGAAAATACAAAAAGGGGACGATTGTAATTTCGACCAATCAACGCAGACTCTATCTTGTTTTGGATAGAGGTCATGCGTTGCGTTACAGCGTTGGCGTTGGCCGGGAAGGATTTCAGTGGGGAGGCAAGTCTCATGTCTCTCGCAAGGCAAAATGGCCGTCATGGCGGCCCCCCGCCGAAATGTTGGCACGCCGGCCCGATCTGCCGCGATTCGTGGAAGGTGGGCCCAACAATCCGCTGGGGGCCAGGGCACTCTATTTGGGAGCAAGCCTTTACAGAATTCATGGAACCAATGAAAAGCATACAATTGGCGGTGCTGTCTCAAGTGGCTGCATAAGGTTGTTAAACGACGACGTAATCGACCTCTATGACCGCGTCAGAGTCGGCGCCCCGGTTTACGTGTTTCACAAATAGCGGGTTCGCTATCGTGCCGGCAATGCCGGCTACTACCCGGTTAGAGCGCCTTTGCGGCGATGGCTTTGTTGATGGCTTGTTCGCCCGCCTGAGCGGCAAGATCTTCAAACGTCTTGTTTTTTGACGGCGCAGAATTGATGTCGTCCAACCAGACGCGCAATACTTTGTCGACATCGTAGATTGCGGCCTTGTACGTCAAAGGCGGCTTTCCGACCACGTCGTCCGGACTGGCTTTACGCAAACCGGACAGAACAATGGAACGCACCACGGTCTTGCCGTTCTCACTGAAAACGAAGGGATCAATGACGATCACCGCCTTGGCTCCCGCATTTATGACCTGGCGGACAAGGCCTTCAGCGCCTGTGGCCCCGTCCGAGTTTGGCAAGCGTGACAACTGAAAGACCTTGATGCCCTGTTTCTCAGAAAGCAGAGCAGCCATTCGGGCTTCGGTCGCGTGTTTGACCGCCGTGGGCATACGCAGAGCAGCGACAACGACTTTGCTGTATCGCGCATTTGTCGCCGGTGGCTTATCGTCCAGACCAAGAGTTTGGCACGCCGACACCGGAATCGCCAAGGCCAGCGCCAAAATTCGCAGAGACATCGCACACCCCGATTAGGCCCACGGAACCGACTTGTGGGGACGGCATCATTGCCACCGTAATTCTGCAAGTTTTATAGGGGCGCACTACCTTTGCAAAGTGGTGAATTCATTCTGTCAGGCATCTGAGCCACTCACTGTGGCAAAATGCTCAATATCCGGCCGTTACGTGCACTTGCGCGGGCAACATAAGTCTTTCCGCCTCTCGTGCAGAGAATTCGATAGGTGCCCTTGGTCATTCGGATTCCCCGAAATCCCTGAAAACTATGAGACCGCAAAACACGCAGGGAAAGAGCAAGCGAGTTTTTTGGAGTGGTTTTGGCATTCAGGCCAATGCCGCCATTGCCCCATGTATTGGGCTTGCCGTACCCGAAGTAGAGATCGAAGGCAGTGAAGGAGTTGGCCGACGAGCAGGTAACAAATAAGATTACGCTCGCGGCTAGCAAGGAGAGTTTTTGCATAGGGATGTTCCATGTTGGGGTTTGAGGGCTGGCGCTTGAGGACCGAACGTCGACTCCAATGCGCACCGGCTAACATGTCTAAGTTTGAACAGCTGAATTCGACGCCAGTGTGAGGGAAGGTTGCTCTGTTTGTGGCGATACGTCATGAAATATGACGTGGTTACCGGCGTTGACGTTCCACTGAAAGAAGAGTTATGTCGCCGTGGGGTAGAATAAATTGGACTAGAAAGTTGATAGTCTTGAAAAATATGTAGTTGAAAAGTTGTTTGATAATGAATTATTAAGCAATCGGAAAACTATTTTAGAAATATAGTAACAGTTGTTTGCATGTGAAGTTAATTAGTGCAATCGTTAATTCCAGAGGCACGCTTTGCATTGTGAGGTTGCGTGTGTGGCCATGTGTTTTGGATATTAGAGACACAGCCGTCATACGCAGTCCAATATATCTCAATTCAGGAGAGGGAGCGTAATGCTTCAAGCGAAATGACAAAACGCGGCCGACCAACAATATTCAAGAAAACAATCGCGCGGGAGATATGCCGACGTATTGCAGACGGTGCTTCCCTGCGTTCGATATGCCAAGACGATGATTTGCCCCATCGCGATACTGTGCGGCGATGGCTGAGGCGCAAACCCGACTTTCGGGCAGACTATGCGGACGCGCGGATTTATCAGGCGGAACACTATATAGACGAGATTGTTGAAATTGCCGATACCGATGATAACCCCTCCCGGGCCAGAGTGCGGATTGACGCCCGCAAATGGGTGGCCGCTAGATTGGCGCCGAAGAAGTACAGCGAACGCTCCGAAATCGAACTGAGTGGCGGCATTGACATTGCTAATCGTCTCGAACGCGCCCGGGAGCGAATAGAAGATGAGGACGAGTGAAACCGTCCTTGCGGAGGAAATTGGTTCCTGTTTTGCCGATCCGCTGAAATTTGTTCGCCTTGTGTTCGATTGGAACCAGAGTGAACTGGCCGGGCACGACGGACCGGACGCAATTCAGGAAGAAATCCTCAGGGCAATCGGCGACAATTGCCTGCATGCGCGCGATGCCGTGCGGGTGGCCGTGGCCTCAGGACATGGTATCGGCAAAACCGCGCTCGTCGCCTGGATCATTCTGTGGTTCATGTCGACCCGGGTCAAATGTGCAGGTGTCGTTACTGCCAACACCAAGAACCAACTGACAACAAAAACGTGGCGCGAGTTGGGTCTGTGGCACCGCCGCGCCATCAACGCCCATTGGTTTTCCTGGTCGGCCACCAAGTTCGCCCAGGTCGAGAATCCTGACACATGGTTCATCTCTGCTATTCCCTGGACCACGGAGCGCTCGGAGTCTTTCGCCGGCCTCCACGCGCGCGATGTGTTGGTAATCTACGATGAGGCCTCCGCCATTCACGATGAGATCTGGGAAGTATCAGAAGGTGCCATGACGACGCGAGGAGCCATGTGGGTGGCGGTTGGAAATCCGACACGAAACTCCGGGCGATTCCATGATTGTTTCGGACGCTTCCGCCACCGCTGGATCACCCACCAAGTCGACAGCCGAAAATCCCGGTTTGCCAACCAGGACCAGATTGCTCAATGGATCGAGGATTATGGCGAGGACTCCGACTTTGTCCGCGTGCGCGTGCGCGGTGTCTTTCCCAGGGCGGGATCGGACCAGTTCATCGGTGAACATGACATTGAAGCCGCCAGGGGGCGGACCGGTGAGGGCGTCGGCCCGAAGGTTCTGGGCGTTGACGTAGCGCGTTTCGGTGACGACCAGACAGTGTTTCTTTTGCGCAATGGCGACCGGATCGAATGGGTCAGGCGTCACCGCGGCCTCGATCTCATGCAGACCGCTGCCCGCGTCGCCGATATCATTGTCGAGGTGAGGCCGGATGCCGTGTTCGTCGATGGTGTCGGGATCGGCGGTGGTGTGGTTGACCGGCTGACCCAGATGGGGTTTCGGGCAGGCGACGTGAACAGTGGCGGAGTCGCGGTTGATGACGCCCGCTTTGCCAACCTGCGTGCCGAGATGTGGTCACGCATGCGCGACTGGTTGAAAGACCGGGGCGCCATCCCCGCTGAAGACGTCGAACTGGCGACCGATCTTGCCGGTCCCCACTACCTGTTTGACCAGCGCAACCGCCTGCGCCTTGAACGCAAGCAGGATATGAAAGCGCGCGGACTTGCTTCGCCCGATGCCGGTGATGCGCTCGCCCTGACGTTCGCGCGGACGGTGGCACCGGCCTCCCTTCGGCTCGAGCGCTACGCCACATCCACACCGCCGGACGACCCCTTGGTGATCTGACACCGCAGCAATAACGCGCCCGCGACGAACGGGTCTCAATCGAATGAGCCGCCGCAGAAATCCTGCGGCGGTTTTTTCGTTTCAACACCTCCTGCACACGCCCCACATGAAAAGGAACATGCCCCATGTGTATGTCAACGACGCCCCCGTTCCACCGCGCGCGCCAGCGCGTACAGGCCAATGAAGCGTCTCTCTTGCAGAACCCAGATCAGAGTTTTCTGGCGAAGAACGGTTTCAACTTCAGACAGGCCGGTGCGTCAGGGCGGAGCCTTTCTCAATTGATTGGTACGGGGTCGCCGTCAAAAAACTCTATCTTTTGGAACGATGAACCAGCCCTCGTTCGCCGCAACATTAATGAGGGAAAGTCGAGCGGTCTTCCGGGGGCAGCCTCATCGTCAAGGAATTCCGCGCCCTCAGAGATTGCTCCCCTCTCGCCAAGGACCTCTGCGTTCAAGTCAGTACGCCAGATTGGCGACGATGAAGTGCCGGCGCCTCAAGATGGTGGATCGCTCAAGCGCAAAGGCCGGCTCGCCCACGGAGCAGGCCGTGCAAAAACGGGCACACCACATCTGAGCAACAAACATGTGGTTTTGCCGGCCGACAACGTCGGAAAAACAGGTTCTGGAAGCGGAAAAACGAGATCGTCAGGCGGTTCAGACAGAACCGGTCTGGGTTCCGGCATTCTCCTGAAACCCCTGAGGGCAATCGAGCCGAAGGGCGGGAAATCGTCAAAGGTTTTCGCTGGAGCGACCTTTGGCGGTGTTGGCATTCAAGACTCTTCGGCTGCCGTTACTGCCGGCAAGCCGCGAATTCGCATCGCCGACAGCGACCCGCAAACAGATTTCGGGGATCCAGGCAGAACCATACCGGATGAAGTTCTTGATGGTGCCCAGGGAGGTGTTGCAGCAATTGCGCACTCCCTCACAAAAGATACGCGGACCCGACGTTGGTACAAAGACAAAATAAAAAGGGCATCCGATGAAATGCTTCGAAATGCCGCCGCTGGCGACAAATCCGTTCAACGGATTTCCATCTTGGCATCGAAGCAACGAATTCAAATCATCCGCGATGCCAGGAAGATGGGATCTGCCATCGGCAGAGCCTTTGCGCAACGGAAAAAGCATATCTCAACCGTATATGATCCAATCGAGTTCAAGGCGGACGTTAGAAGGAGACTGAATGAATACTCAATTAACGACAGTTACTCGACACAGGATAACAAAGCCAAGATCAAATCATGGGAGGAACTGATCAAAGCTTCTGGCCGGGACAACGTAAAGGTGACCGGCAGGTTAAAGTTACTTGAACCTGCAACAAAAGTTCTGTGGGTCGCGACTGCGGCTCTCGCTGCTTACAATGTGATCGATGCGGAAGATCCGGTTAGGGCAGGACTTAGGGAAGCAGGGAAAATTGGCGGTGGAATTCTCGGGGGTGCCGCAGGCGGTGGACTGGCGGGGCTGCTTTGCGGGCCAGGGGCGCCCATTTGCTCGACGATTGGGGTGTTTATAGGAGGATTTGCCGGTGCCTTGGGTGTCGATCTCGCCTTGGAGGAAATTGAAGGACTTTTATAGAAAACACAAAGGTCCGCGTCCGTTGTACCTGAAGAAGCCGGAAATTGCCCAAAGGTTGCCGGTATGGTTCCAAATGTCCGAATTGTTCTTAGATACAGAGTTCACCGATGACGGTCTTGACCGCGTGGCAAGGCGGCTGGCGAGATCGTCATTTTCCCTTGCGGAATTGGACAGAATATTTATCGAAGAGGTTACCCCGTGTCTCTGGTCGAACTTGATCGCTGTTACCGGTGAATGGTTGATCTTTCGTGAAGAATTCCTGGAAAAGGAAATAGTTGAGAAGATGCGCCGTCCCTACGGTTTGGTCATGACGTGTCTGGTCCGAAAAATCTGTTCCCCAGTCGTTGAAGGGAGTTGGAGCGAAGTTATGGATGAGGTTCAAAGGAAGCGCGCAAGTTAGAATTTCAATGAAGTATGGACTTGCCCTGAAAAAGTGGAGGGACTTTTGATATCTTGAATTTATCAGGAGGACCTTATGAGCAAACACCGTACTCACGATGAAACAGAGGAACGCGTTCAAAGTCGCCCAGGCCGTGCGCAAGGTAACGGATGTGGAACCGGGAGTAACAGGCGATATCGCCCTCAATAGACAGTTCGATCTGGCGATCGATCAGATCAGGCAAGACGGCAGTGCCGGGAGCCGCAAGGACGCGGTTCTCAACCTGCTCAACCACCCGACCATGTCACGCCATCGCAAGGCCTTTGTGGACTTTGCGCCCAATGGACTGTTCGGCATCGGGAGCAGTGTTCGCAAAAGCCTGCGGCGCCAGTGTGCCCTTGGGCAAGGTCAAAAGCGGGACCTTGCCCAAGGGCACACTGGAAAATCTTTACAGAAGACGAACGGAATTATGCCTCTTCGACCGTAACAATGTGGATGCCGGCCATGCATTCGCACCGTTCATTGAAGCCCTGGGCGGCAGTACCAAACCGATGGTGGATGCGGCGTGCAAGGGCCTGCTCGTCACATCTATCTTGGGCAACACGCTGCCGGCGCAGAACACCGGTCCCAAGACAAAGACCGGTGAAGCCGCCGCCACGCCGCGTGTCGATGAGGAAACGGGAGAGGACAAATTTGCAACCGTCACGGTGTTCCGTGTCGAGTCAAGGAGCATAAACGACGAACCGAAATCGCCGGGACAGTATAACAATCTCCGCATTATGATAACGGAAAATGGAGAAGTTATCTTCATCAGGCAAAACCGGACCATGCTTCACATCGCCGTAGACGATCCGGAATTTGCAAAGAGCTATTTGGTGAAAAAGCTCAATATTGAAAATGTTGTAGAACCTGTGATCAAGGCAGTTCGGATTGATAAGTAATTTGCCGATCGGTTGAGAGCGAAGTCCATTTTGCAACGCACCGTCGACAAGAAGGATCCATCCAGGTCTCGGCCACAACAGGGGATCCAACGATCTCAGGCGACCTTTTTTGGCGTCGCCGATCAATGGATAGATGAACTGAGCAACGCCGTGGTTCAGGGGACCGGAAAGATCACGTCGCAGGAAGACGTGGAACGCGGAATACAGCCCTCAGCAAGATAGCTGTTGGATACAATGGAGGCAGGAATGCCAAGAAACATTCGCCTGAAATATCCGCCTCACTATGATGGCTATACCTGGAAACAGAGTGTGGACGAGGAGTGTCTTGCTCTGGAACGGCGGCGGCTCAAGGAGGGTCCGGCCAGGGAGGAATTATGTCTCGGAATGGAAATAGACGCACACTACGTCTACTGTGCCGGAAATGCGCCCGAGGTGATGCGGTGGGCCATTGAAATCATGACCATCGTTAACGGATTTGGAATGGAGGAGGATTGGGGCGAGGATCCGGCCAGAAGAGAACTGCTGCCTGTCTGGTTCCGGGACAAGTGGAGGTACAAAGACCCGGCAAGTCGCGCCGATGGTGGTCACGATACTCAATTGCCGTCATCAGTGACCGGGGGAGATTTAAAAGATGATGAATGGTCATTCGAGAAATGGGCGGGCAACATGGAAGCGGTTTGGCGTGACTGGTTCTGGTTTAACGCCACATGTCTCGATGAAAATCGGATTCTGCTGGATGTCGAGCGTCCTGGTGATCCGGCGAGTGATGCCATGAAAGGTTCAGTTTGGCGGCTGTTCAAGGCATGCGGTGCGACGGGCTACATGGAGATCGAGTCCGGCGACGAGTATTTCCCGAGATTCCTATAGCGGCAGTGCCGGGGCAAACGCTGGTTAAGCGCATTCATCCCGGACGGAATGGGACTTGGGTCTGACGAAGACGTCAAAACCTCGGTTTTTGGTGAAACGACATAATCTGTATGTATCTTCTCTGAAAACGCGGTACGTTCAAATTGATCTGCCCAGGCGTCATGACGACCTAGGTTTTGGGCCCGCCGGGACTGAACCTGACCCATTTGCCAACCCACGCCATCCGGTACACCAACCCGGCGTTGGTCTTCTGTCATTTTCATCATCTCGACGATCCTCGGTTTGCCGCCGCGGACCTGTCAGCGGGTTTGCCGCCAACCCATGCCCAATGAGATTGCAGCCCGTCCAGACAACATCAAAACTGCTCTGCCCCCGAAAACATGACAGCTCTAACGTTTTTGACGTTCTTTTGACGCCAAGGAACGCGTTTCGTTGACGGCTCCGTGACGGGGAGGACCGACATGGGATGACACAAACACCGCGTAAATTTTCATAAATCAAACATGATCAAAGCACGGCGGTGTCCATATGCCCAAATCAAATGGAAACGGGACGGAAAATGATAAAGCAGGCGACGACGGTCTTGGCCCTGGGTATTGGTACGGTTTCCCTGACGAGTGTACCTTCAAGTGCAAAGATCGCTGAATTCGATGTGAATTTTCAAGGCAATGGCCCAATCCTTGAAATTGGGTTCGAGAAAAAACACCACAGGCACCTGCGTTATATGTACAGCTACGACGATTCTGGCGATTATTACTATGGTGGGCACTGCCAATACTACAAAATGCAAGCTGGTTGGTCGGGAAGTCGCTACTGGTGGAAAAAGTACAGTGCATGCATGAGACGAAACCGTGTTGGCGATTGAACTCCCGATTACACGAATCGAAGGCGAGGGCGTGTTGAACGCTCCGATACATCCGTAATTTATTACAAGTTATTCAGTCGCGGGTTTCCCCAATGTAATTCGCGGTATCGGGTTAGCCGTGGTCTGTGCCGGGCGCTGACCGAACAACGACGACGTGGGTCGCGACACGTCGGCAGGCGTCGGTGACGTCGCTGGCATTGAGCCGTCAGGCACACGGGGCACACGGGAAGGTTCCACCTTTGGAGGGGCGGATTTTTCCGGCAGTTCTGGCCGCCCGAGCGTTTGGGAAGAGGTCTGCGGCACTGATTTCGCCGGCGCTGTGGGAATCATCGAGGCCGGCGCGGGCTGCGGAGCCTGTCTAGGCCGTACCGTTTCATCCAGAGTTTGCGCTGAAGTTTTAGCCAGCAATTGTGACTCAGAATGGACGCTTCCGGTCGACTCACTGTTGGCACCGTGTATGCCGGCCTTAAGGGCTTCGCTTGCCATCTCACCGCCGCCACGCCAACGGGTAACCACGTCATTGAGGAAATCTGTATCGTTTATGTCCTTGCTCCATTGATGGCTGAACCGCGCTGAGTCGCCCTTGGGCAGGGCATGTTCCGGCAACCGGTCGAACCGGATGCGGGCGGGCAGGGCGATGCCCTCGCCGAAGGTGATTGCTTCACCGGTACTCATCGAAGGCAGGAAATCGAGCAAGCTCGCCGCGGCGTCCGATATAGCCGCCTTGACGATCTCCTGGTCGAGTTCGTTCGACATGCGCATGGCAAAGATCGTGTTGCACTGGGACAGGATCGTCGGATCGAGTTCCGACGGCCGCTGGCTGACCACGCACAGGGACACACCATACTTGCGGCCTTCCTTGGCAATCCTTGACAAGGCACGCTTGGCCGGCTCGAAGCCGAGATTGACATCGCGTGGGATATATCGGTGCGCCTCTTCACAGACCAGGTGTACGGGTACTGCGCCGGCACTCCAGAGGGCAAAATCAAACGTCATTCGGCAAATAACGGAGACCACCACGCTGACGATGTCTGATGGCAGTCCGGTGAGTTCAAATATTGTAATGGGCTTTCCGTTGACCGGTACCCGGAACAGCTGTCCCAAAATCTCCGACATTTTGTCTTCAACAGTAAGATTGCCAAACATGAAGGCAAATCTTGGATCCAGAGAAAGAGATTCCAGGCGCGACTTGAGGCGCATGAAGGGTGCGCGGTCGCGCCGCAGATCCAGTCTGCCGATTTGATCCTGAATCAGACCGATCAGGTCTGAAATCTTGTAGGGCACGGGCGTGTCCACGGAAATCCCACCGACATCGGCAAGCCTGCGCTGGATCAGGGACGTTCGTTCCTTGCCGCGATTGGAGGCGTATTGGTGTTTCGCAATGGGAATGAGTTCGGACAATATCTCGGTTTCGGCTTGCTTGTCCTTCTGGTTGCCGATGACAACCTCAGTCAGTTCTTCAAACGTAAACAGCCAGAATGGAAGCGTCAGGTTGGACGGGGTAATGACCTCTGCGGAACCGGCAAACGATGTCGCATACTCATTGTGCGGGTCTAGCAGCAGCACGTGAGCCTGTGGATTTGTGGCGAGAATCTGTCTCAGAATGAGAGCGACTGTGCATGATTTCCCCGTTCCCGTGGACCCGAGAACGGAAAAGTGTTTGCCCAACAGTTCGTCGACGTCGATGACTGCGGGAATGGTCGAGTCCTGTTGTAGAGTGCCTATGCGAATTGTTGTGGCATCGGGCTTGGAGTAGGCTCTTTCAAGCTGGGTCTTGGTTGCCAAGCTCACCAGGTCGCCTAGGGCCGGATAACCTGAAACGCCGCGCCTGAATTCCGGTATTCCCGTCTCACCCTTATGTAACTCCCCAACCAGTTCCAGTTCGGCAATGCGAATTTCCCGTTCACCCGGTTGTTGGGCCGGTACCGGTACACTCAGTGCGGAGACCAGTCCGAGTACGGTGCTGGTCGATGTCTCAACCGTGAGGAGTGTTCCCATTTCGGCTGTTCGCCGGCCTTCATTGTAAAGCTCATCTTCCAGAACCACGATTGCTTGCGATCCGGTCACGGACACGACCCTGCCAACATTTGATTGTGCGGGAAGGAGGTAGTCTTGTTGAGATACCGAGGACAGAGTCATGACAGTCTCTACTGTTTGTTGTGGACTGAGCGGGAGCGGTCACTGCGCGCGCAGGCGGGCATAAGCAACGCAACACTGGTGCCCGCATTAGGGCTGCTTTCAATGGTGAGTCGTCCATCTTGGAGTTCGATCAGAGCCTTAGCGATAGGCAGGCCAAGACCACTGCCGTCATAACGGCGATCGAGTCCGGAATCGATTTGACCGAATCTGGACAGTGCCAGTTCGATATCTGGTTCAGACATGCCGATTCCTTCATCTTTCACAATAATACGCACCCTGTCGTTCGGTGCCTTGGATACAGATACGTCGATCGTTCCGTTTTTCTCTGAGAACTTGACGGCATTGTCGATGATGTTGAACAAGACCTGACGGGTCTTGGACTGATCTGCATATACCGAGTTCAAACCTCGTTCCGTGTTTCGGGACAATGAAATGTTGGCGTCTGCAGCTTTGATCGAAAGTTCCGAAAAGCAGACATCGATGATTTCATTGATGTCGATGGTGTCTGGGTTGATAGAAACAGCACCGCTCTGAAGTTTTGTTAGCTCGAGCAACCGGTTGATCATGCTTAGAAGATCGACCGCAGAATCGTTGATGTATCCGCAGAACTCAGACACCTGTTCCGTGGTTAATGTGTCCGCTTCATGGACCTTGAGAACATCGGAGAAACCGATTATCGCGTTGAGAGGCGTGCGCAGTTCGTGGCTCATGTTTGCTATAAATGCCGCACGAGCACGGTTTGCCAGTTCGGCCTCGACATTGGACGCCCGCAACGCGATTTCTGCACGATGTCTGTGAACCGCGTTGCCGAGGCTGTTCGTGTATCGCGATATCAATGTGTTCCGACCGCTGCCACGCGCGGCGCGGTATGACATCATGGCTGCCTCCGGTTCCGTCAAATACGCGGCAACCATGATGCGGTGCAATTCATAATTTGCGGTTAATTTCGCGGTTTTGGAGGAAAGCCGACCTGAAACTCAACAGACCCTAGTGTCACTTCGCCGGAGGAGAGAAGAGCTCGGTGGCAACCGTCGTGCCGCGAAGGATGTGGGCGCCCAGTGAACGCCAGGGGACATCCACCATTTTGGCAAAAGCGTCAGTCGCAAGGACATCCTCACCCAGAACCTTGGTCAAATCTTCCAAACGGCTGACTTCATTGACTGTTGCACCGATAACGGTGAATGAGAGCCGTTCGGCAACACCAATGTTTCCGAAGACAGCTTGTCCCAGGTGCAAGGCCGTTCCGAAACGCAAGGGATCTTGCCCGTTGGACTGCCTGGCCGTGTTGATCTGCACGAGGCGCTCATGTGCAAGGCCCTGCGCCTGATAAGCATGAAGACAGGCCTTTTTTGCCCCTGATCCGTCACTCTCGAAGGGAAAGACGGCGAGTACAGCATCTCCGATGAAACTCAGGACTTCACCATCATTTTCGAGCACGGCCCCCGCCGCTGCCTCGAAATAGGTGTTGAGGAGTGAAATGAAGGCATCAGGTGCGAGGGTTTCGGCAAGTTCTGTAGAGCCACGCAGATCGCTGTACCAGAAGGCTGCATGAATCGTTTCGCCGTCACCACGGCGAATCTGACCGTTGAGGACGCGCAAACCCGCATTTCTCCCCATATAGGTTGATACAACGTTTTCCGCGATTTGGTCGCGCAGGCGCATTTTGCAGGCAACGCCCAGACGGTACTGTATCCGTTGGAGGCTCCGGATATGCGCATTACTCAGACCGTTCTCATTGTCCACAGCCCAAGAGCCGATCATGCCGTCCATATCCCCCCCTCCAAACTCGATGAGATACGCGAAATAGTCCGTAATGCCTTCTAAACGAAGCTCTTCAAGGAAAGGGAAGTCAAGAAGCGCGTCATCGCCGACAAGAGGGCGCCTGAGAAACGGCAATCGATGTTTTAGCATGTAGAAGATCGGGCTTTGCAGGAACTGCTCAGGATAGTCGCCGTCGGTTTCCACATGGGAGTGTTCATTGCGCTCAATTCCGGAACCACGCAGCCACGTCAGGCTGATACTGGCATAAAGTGGATGAAGAGTTGGAAACGTTATATGAGCTCGAGCGATCGGGATGCCGGCCGCATAGAGTTGTTCGCAGCAGCCTGAAAGCAGATCTTCCAATGTCGTTGCTCCAAGAGCGCCGGCCATGAGCCATGACGCAACGGAGTCAATCAGGGCAACGGAGCCTGAGGAGTCGAGCGATGACACGGTAGGGAATTTCTCCATGGAAAGTGCTTTCGGAAACCAATGATCATGGTTTCGACAAAGACCGCGAACCGCTCCGAACATACGGTCGGCAGTCAACGAAAGTAAAGCCCGGGACGTTGGGCTGAACGTCCCGGGCCTAGGGCTCCTTTGAGGGGAGGAGCGACACCTGACACAGTGTGGTGGGCGGGCTCCGATCGGTTTGGGCTGTGATCGGGCCTGATGCCAGGTGTTGGAAACGTGGTCTTTCGTATCCCGCTGTATATTCACGCAACGCGACGGCGCTTTACGATGTTCCCGGTGTATGCATTGACCCAGATTTTGAAGACGCGACCATGTCGGTGAGCACGCACCTTGTATACTTGTCCGTTCCGGCGAAGGCCGTGAAATCCGCGATATCCACGGCGTTCAAGTTTTTTTAGGACTCTCCAGCGGGGAAGGGCGTCGTCCTGGGCATCGTAGCGGGACAATTTGTTGCCGTGGTGACCGGTTCCCCCGAGACCAACTCCCAATCCGCCTGCTTGTGCCGATAGCTGTAGTCCGAACAGGGCAATCGCGATCGTTCCCGCTGCGACAATCGACTTTATCATATAAGCCGTCTCCTTTGTGTCTCCCCCCAACCCGAGGAATGCACGGATTTGTTTGCAACATCCTTGTGTTGCCTCTCAAGCATCCTGAAACTTGGCGAATGGCGGTATCTGAATGCTCGTCAAACTCGAACGATACTGACTTGGCGAGCGGTCAAAACTATTGCAAGGGGTGGAGGAACAGATATTCGAAGGCATCCCCGAACTTGCTCGTTTCTTGTGGCTGACCGAACAACAACGTCAGCTCCCTGAGAGTGTGAATTAGTGTATAACAGATTGAAATACAAAGGAAAAAGTTTGTGACGCTGACGTAGGGTCGATTGGCTGGGAGTGCCGTGAATTCTGCGTCAAATCTGCGTCTGTCGTTCTCTTCTAAATCATGACTCGACTCCAACCCGGTTTGACATCGTCGATAAACTTCTGTATGTTCTTGCTATGTTCCGCTCAGTAGGTAGCGGTAATCGTTTGTCCGCGGGGCCACAGGTGCGAGGGGTGTTGCCATCTTTGGTGCCTTTTGGCCCTTGGCTGTGGAAGACAGAAGTTTCGGCCGAAAATCGTTTTGGCGACAGTCATCCCGAATATTTTTCATCACAATTTGAGAGTGCCATGATCGTAATTGCGCCTGCGCACTTGCGCGATGTTTCGTTCGTCACCGCCAATTTACGTGACGAGGATCGGCAGGAGATATTTTGTCAGTGGATCGACGAGGACACGGAAACGTTTTCCCGAGCCGTCGTAGATTGCACACCACACCATCGCTATGTCGCCCTCGAGAACGGCAATCCGACCGCTGTGTTCGGCGTCACTTATCAGCACCCGGGATTGTGGGGCGCCTGGGCTTACGGCACGAAGCGATTGCGCCGTGCAGTGCCGGCAATCACGCGTTACCTCTGCAATGTCCTGGCGCCGAAATTGCTGAATGCCGGCGCAAACCGCGTTGAGGTCCGAACCCTGGTCGATCATGACATTGCACATCGCTGGCTTGAACGCTTGGGTGCGGTTCGTGAGGGCCTGTTGCCTGAATACGGGAAGAATGGCGAGACCTTCGTTCTCTATGTCTGGCGTCGCGGCGACCTTCACCTTCCCTTGAATGCATACTCGAAAAGGAATGAAAGCCCCATGTGCCTTTCAACGCCCAAGGCTCCGGCCCCTCCACCGCCACCGCCCGCCACTGCAGAAGAAGATCCGGAAATTCGTTCGCGCCAGGAGGCCGAGCGCCGCCGACTTCGCAAGGCCAAGGGAAGAGCTTCGACAATTCTCACCAGCGGCCTGGGAGTTTCGTCAAGCGATCCGTCCAGCCGTAAAACGCTGCTCGGAGATTGATCATCCAAAACGAAAGGTGTCGAGATGGCTATTGTTGACGATCTGATCGCCCGGGCGGACAAGCTCGCCATCGAACGATCATCGTTCCAGAGGGTCTGGCGCGATATCGCCGCCGTTGTCATGCCGACGGCGCCGGACTTCGACGGCGAACCTGGTGCACGTGAGGGGGAGTTTGCGAGCAGACCGCGAAGTGCCGACCGTACCTCGAAGATTTACGATTCCACAGGTATCTGGGCCGGAGACCGGCTTGCCGCCGGCCTCGAAAGCCTCGTCACTCCACAATCTGAATCCTGGCATGGACTTCGTCTCGATGATCCACTAGCACCCGATCCCACTGATGAGGAAGCCGAATGGCTTGACCGGCTGCGAGATTATCTTTTTGCAATGCGTTATGACGCGCGCTCGGGCTTTCTCGAGGCCAATCAACAGGCCCTGCGCAGTGTCGTCAACCTGGGCACTGGCCTCATTTTTGTTGACGAAGGCTTTGGTTCTGCACCGGTTCGATATCGCCCGATGCCTCTGTCGGAGTGTTTCTTGGGGATCGATCACTACGGTCTTCTGGACACGGTCTACCGCCGCTTTACGTTAACCGCACGCCAGGCCCGGCAGCGCTTCGGGAACAATTTGAGTGCCGGAGTTACCGAGGCGGCCGTCAGTGAAAAAGACAAGGACAAACGGTTCTCATTTCTCCATGTGGTCCAGCCGCGTGAAGAAACCTCATCACGGAAGGCTCCGAACCGAACAGCCCCCTACGCGTCCTACTATGTCGAAATGGATGAGCGAGAAATGGTCGTCGAAGGCGGCTTCTTCGACTTTCCCTATGTCGACTACCGCTGGAGTCCTCATCCTGGTCAGGCCTATGGCGAAGGCCCGGTCATGCAGGCTCTGGCTGACATCAAGACACTTAATGCCATGTCGAAAACCGCGCTCCGCGCGGGCCAGCAAGCCGTTGACCCTCCGCTTGCCATTGCCGATGATGGTGTCATCAATCGCCCTAACCTCAATGCCCGCGCAGTCAACTACGGTGCGGTCGATCACAATGGCCGATTGAAGATCCAACCGATCATCACGGCACGGAGCCCGGACCTCGCTGAAAAGATCATGGACCAGCGCCGGGAGGCTGTGCGCGAGACGTTATATGTGAATCTCTTTCAGGTTCTGCTCAAGAACCCCAACATGACGGCAACCGAAGCCATGATCCGGGCCAACGAAAAAGGTCAGCTTTTGGGCCCTGCCGGTGCCCGCATCCAGAACGGCCTTGCCCGCCTGATTGATCGCGAGATCGGCATTCTCCAGCGCAAGGGCTACCTCGCTCCGCCAAGCAACCTGGCGCCACCTGATAGTATGGTGAACCGGTCCTTTGGCGCGCATTTCTCATCCCCACTGGATCGGCTTCGTCGCTCCAACGAACTCGTAGGTGTTCAGCAGACACTGGAGATTGCTGCACGCATTGGCCAAGTTGATCCGTCCGTCTATGACAATCTGGATGGCGACGAGGCCCTGCGCCTGGCCGCCGACATAAATGGAGCTCCGCGCAAAATCCTGCGCCGGGTCGAAGAACGCGATGAGTTGCGCCAAGGTCGCGAACAACTGGCCCAAGCCCAGACCACGGCAGACCTGACCCAAAAATTCGCCGGGGCGGCCAAGGACGGTCTGCCGGTGCTCGAAGCCCTTGGAGCCTCGGCTCCGCAATCCCTGGAGGCGCTCGGTGACCTGGCATCATCTTAGCTCAGCCTTCGTACCTGGCCTGCGCCGTCGCCTCCAGGCAAGGCTCAACCTGAGCAATGCCTATCGCCGTCTTTTCTCCGGTCACGGCTCCAAAGCCGATGCCGAAATAGTGCTCTCGGATCTCGCCAATGTGACCGGATTCTACCGGGTCACTGAACCCGGCGCCGGCACGCTCGACTATCAGGAGGGCAAACGTGCGGTCTATGGCCGTGTCTTCCGTTTTTTGCGCATGAGTGCAGACGAGCGCGCCGGTCTGGAGGAAGCAGCCCGCGCAGAAGCCCTCTCGGACGCTCGGGAAGGCGAGATCTGACCGGAGTTGCTTAAACTGTCGTCGTCCTCGGGATTGAACCGACGGCCTTCCAAATTTCAACCGTCGACCGTCCGACAGGCGCGATCTTCACCGTCGCAAAGGCACAATCCTGCATCCGATTCCTTAAAGGCCTGGCCGTCGTACGCCGGGTCTTTTGCATTTTCGTTTCACATTCACCCGTCTCAGGAGGTCGGCTATGGCCATCATAACCCGTCAGAGTTTTCTGGCGCGCGATGCTGCATTCTCCGGCCCGTCACAAAGCACGACGGCCAATGCAACCTTCCTGGCAGGCGACGGTCCAGAACCGTTCCTTCAGGCAAATGAGCGTAATGACTTTAATGAGTCCGGTTTCCGATTTGGAACCGAATTCCGCACCAATATGGGTGCCGCCTTCAATTTTATGGAGCCCCAGGCTCCGGCAACCGTGCTGTTCCCGAAACAAGGCACAAATCCGGCAAAAGATCACATGGCTTCGGTGTTCCCTGGTCGAGCCAACGACACGGCCGGGCCGACCGAAAATCTTCGGCTCGATACTCTCAGTCTGCTCGGCGATTTGGGACAGTCGGTGCGGAAAGAAAGTCCGCCCGATCAGGCGGCCGCGTTTCACGAGGCGGCGACAAAGGTCATTGGAGAGCGGCTTCCGGAGTTCCCGGAACCGGTCAGAACCAGTGCAGCTGAAGAGTTTGCCGCCCGTCGCGACGACCTGGCCCGGGAAGCAGCGTTTGAAGAACGTTTTGCCCTGCGGCGCGATCAGGTCAACGCTTATGTGGAGCAGGGCGACAAGATCATCGTCCTGACGGGGTCCGACCCGGTCGGATCCGGTCATGAGCGCCGCAGGTTTCTTGATGCAATAGACAAGGACAGCGAACTCACCGAGCGGACCAGAAGCGTCCTCAAGGCCCATATGGGCCAGAAATTGCTGTTTGCTCAATACGAGGCCCTTGAGGCAGCAGACCCGGAAGCAGCCCTGGAAGAGGTCACCCTCGCACTTGGGCGCGCCGGGCAGAGGTCGCAACCGGGGTTGGGCAGGGAGGGGACCGGTACAACTGCGTCGCTGAACCCGCCGGCGCCCCGCGATGGCGGCGCTCGCCTTGACCTCCAGGACCTGGCGCCCGAGCAACTGCATTTCCTTAAAGCCCGTGCACAGGGTGCGGTTGCACGTGACCGCCTCGACAGCCAGGTCCGGCGCCACGAAGAATTGTCCAGCCTGATTTCCGAGGGCAAGGCGCGCTTTGCCGATATTGGAACAGCCGATCTGCCCCCCGACGTGAAGGCCGGTCTGAACCGCCGGCTCACGATTGCTCTGCAGGAGATAGAAGACGCCAGAACAGCCGTCGAGCGTTACGCCGAGCCCGACCGCACGTTCGATCCCGATAATGCCGAAGACCGCAAACTGGTTGCCGATGCTGTCCATGGGCTGAACATTGACCTGGAAGCGGCAGCCAGTGGAGATCAGAAAGAACTTGCCGCCCTGACGGCGGTCATCAACCGCACGCGCATCCTGCCCGACAACGCCCGCCACGTGTTCGAAGCTCTCGACGCCCGGGGCGTGGCCAATGCAGCGGGGTATCTTGAACTGGGCCGCGCACGAACGGAGGCGGCATCAACTGACCCTCTGGCGCAAATAGTCAACCGGACCGGCAAGTCGGATAGGCGAAAGACGCTCTCCTCCGATGAACGGACGTTTGCCGCCTTTGGTATCACGGAGAGCGACCGCGATCGGCTCAACCGCGAAACGACAGACACCGAACTGGCCCAATGGTTGAAACTGCTCAAGGCGGTCAACAGTGCGGGCAACAGCAGACCGGCTTATGCCCGAGAGCTCCGGGCGCGCCTTGGCCAGGAATTCCTTGACCGGCCACAGACTCGTAGTTTGCTCAATGGCTGGCTCACCCGCCTGATCCAGAACAAGGCGCGGCTCGTTGACACCAATCCCGACACTCTGCCGCCGGACATGGTGGATCGGATCAGAGCCGACCGGGGGGTGGCCGAATCGACCGTCGACATCGTCACCGATTTCATTCCCGGGGTCGACCAGGTGAAGGCCGGATACCAGGTGTTCAAGGCCGCCCAGGCGTTGGACACCGCCTTCGAGAGCGGTGATGATGCCGCAATCCATGCGGCAGGCGTTGTCCTCGCCACCGAGCTCGCTGGCTTCTTGCCGGGCCCCAACGTCATCAAGATGGGCAGGCGCTTGCAGACGTACATCGACAGGTTGCGTGTGTCGCAATCGTTGAAAGACCGTTTCAGGCGCCTCATCAACCAGTCGGACAATGCCGATGAGACCGGAGGAGGCGCTGGTAGAAGAGGTGACTCGGATGTTTCTGATGGCGAGAGCGCCAATCGCGACACAAACCATGCCGACTCTGACTCAGGCCCGGACCGGGCAAACGAAACCGATCCACCTGGGCCGGACGATGGAGGCCGTCCCACCGAGCGTCATCGCGAAACGAAAAATGAAAAGGTCGATCGACTTCGGGGGAGCACAGAAATTCCAACCGGAAATCGGCAGGCCTCTGTCGAATACAATCCGCCGGAGAAGATACCGGACGTGGACCCGGAAGATATCAGGCCGCTGCCGCGGTGGTCCGAAATTGACGAAGCCGGCATTCTTACCAAGGAGAAGTTCAACGCGGATTTCCCTTCGGCCGGGGAAATAGATCCCAATATTATCGGAACAACTCAGAAAGGAATTAGTCCGGAGGTTGGCTTGCCTCTAACCGTTCAAAAAAGAGAAACTGACATACTTCCCCTGGATCGCTACGTTGCGGCACTTCAATCCGGACGGCTAAAGCCGGAAAACATCGAGCCGATCAATCTGTATGTCCTTGACGGCCGTATTGTCAGTTCGGACCATCGTCGTCTTGTCGCGGCGAGACTGGCTGGCGTCAAGGTGCGGTATCGCATCATAACTTCGGGAAAACTGAGTGAGACTCTGAAAAGAAAAGTTGATGAAGGCACTCCCAACCACCGCATTGAGATCAGAATTCCAAAGGAGAGGAATAATGGGCGAAGAAAATGAACTAAGCGAAGAATACCTGCGCCGTGACAAGATGTATGACGATCTGTACGAAATGAAGGTCGAGAATCAGGAACAGTTCCGGGATGTTGTTGTGGCAATTCTGAAGGCCTGGCGCGAAAGGATTTTCAACGAAGGCGAGAACTTCGATCAACAACAGGACGTTTGGGAATACGTTGAAGGGATGCGTGGCGTCATAGAGGCGGATTTCAGCTTTGAAGACGAATATGCCGACCCGAAGCGTCAACCGAATTGGAATGATCTGCGACATCTCATGATCCGTAGCTTCGGTCACAGTTGATTTTCTCGATTCGCCCAGGAAGGTATTTCAATGCAAAAAGACAGCACTGATGGTGGAACCGTGCCACTTGATAACGACCGCATTGTTAACGATGAAGATCGACAGAAGGCTATCGCAGAAATTGTCGAACGTGCCGGAGAGGTGGATGGTGTTAGAGATCTATATTGGTTTTTGGCTGCTGTAAGTGACTCGTGGCTCAGGGGCGTCTTTGACAAAAAAAGGTTGTATGGCCGGATTGACGGGGACCATGTCGAAGACTTCCTGATCAAAGTTGTCGCCGCCCTGGACAAGGGGCTGCCGCAGGACACGCTTGAGATGAAAGACGGCGTGCTTCAGCCCACCTGGCAGACCTATGCCGATATCATCCTGAGTGGTTTTGAGCTGAGGCGTGATACAACGGTATCTCAGTGATGTCTGAACACGTGGTGGCTGACCCACAAAGTCGGATTTCGATCGCCCATGCCGGTCGAACTTCAGCGCCACTCGACCGTCATTAGGACTATCAACATGTGGCCTTCAATCACTTGATTTGGCCTTGCTGCGAACGGTATACCTTGCGCGTCCTGAATAGGGCATCTGGTATCGATAAACCAAACGTTGAAACAAGTGGTATCCGTACCAATGTATAGGGAGGTACGTTTGTCCGGGGGCGAGCTGAAGCGGGACAACGCAGGCGCACAGGAATAGCTCTTTGTTTAGCAGAATCGGCGCTGTGGAGCGGTAACATGGGGGTGTTGAGTAAAATCTAAATTGGTGCCAAGCCGCATGCGTCAAAGTTGCGGGTTTGCGCCGCGGCGCAGCCACTGAACATATTTCTTCCGCTGCGATGTGATTTGTTGGAAACCAGGTCAAGTTCAACACAATTCGGTATAACGTCTCTTGTTAAATACATTCATATTCGTGACCTTTCTGTCGTCGATTGTCCTGACGTTGGTTTTCGCCGGGATCGTTCTGCTGTTTCGGGCGCGTCGGCGCCGTCGCGAAAAAGCACAAGGTTGGGACAGCCCACAGTTCGAGCCGGGACGGGGAAGCGAACGCTTCGAGCCCAGTCTTGCCGGCGGCGAACCGTCGCTTGATTTTGAACCGGGATTTGACTCCAGGCCGTCGTTTGTTGCCAAACGCCCGGCCGCGAACCCCGACCGTGTCAATCAACCGTCGCAATCCGGTCAACGTGGCGGCGGCAGGACCGTTGTGCGGGGACTCCGGGATTATTTGCGCCCCGTCGGTGGCCGGCCCGGCACAATGTCGGCCGACCAGCACGAAGATGTGCAGGTGTTGCTCGGAAAGGTTCCGCCGGAATGGATGTCGCGCCAGCAAGCCGACCTTTTGTTAAGCGCGCGCGACTATGCATCGGCCGTAATCCGCAGCCTGCTCGGCGTCGACGACGGTCCGCATGATGAGCCGTTGGTCGAACGACGCCTGACGCTGGCTGTCGTTGCCGATCCGGAGATCCGGGATTACGTCGCGGAATGGGCCGAGTATGCCGCGATGAATGAACATACCGGCTCGCTCGCCAATCCACCTCATGACGGCGCCTTCGAAATTGTCGAAGGCCTGGCAACCCGCTTGCTGCTGGCCGAAGGTTATGAACTCGATTAGGAGTCTGGGAAGTGTGTAATGACGAATAACCGACGCAGCGGCGGTGGTTTCGATCCGGTTCGTACCAGCAAATTCCTGAGCCTCGTTCTGCGTCACCGGCCGGAAACCATCG
The DNA here is from genome assembly GCA_021775805.1 of Alphaproteobacteria bacterium. GTDB lineage: Bacteria > Pseudomonadota > Alphaproteobacteria > Rhizobiales > JAJFHC01 > JAJFHC01. The sequence goes on from JAJFHD010000090.1 coordinate 369,171, forward strand.
GGTTGTCCCTTGGAGAAGGCGGTTGGGTTGCTATCGACGATCTGTTGACTGCCATGTCGAAACACCAGCGTGCCTTGAGCCGCGATCAGCTCGCCGACGTTGTGGAGAACAACAGCAAGAAGCGTTTTGCCCTGGACGATGCCGGAACGCACATTCGTGCGGTCCAGGGCCACAGCAAAGCGGTTGATCTGGGATACGAGGCCGAAGTGCCGCCCGATAATCTCTATCATGGGACAGTCGAACGTTTTCTGACATCGATTTTAGAAGAGGGATTAAGTCCTGGAAGTCGCCTTCATGTACATCTCAGCCTGGACGTGAAAACTGCAGAGGCGGTAGGCCGGCGCCGGGGAAAGCCGGTTGTCCTGACGGTAGATTCCGGAGGGATGCACGTCAAAGGGCACCGCTTTTATCGTGCTGATAACGGGGTGTGGCTGACAGAATCGGTGCCGCCGGCCTTCTTGAGATTTAATCCGCCAGATGAATCCGGCGCATAATCCAGTTCCAGGGCGACGCAAAGCCCGGGTATTATTGTTTCGTTTCCGACGTTAACCCCATCTGCGGTTTTGTCCGTTGATCCAAATCCCCGCATGGTAGTTTAATGGCGGCCAGGGAGTGCGGGAAAACGCGATATGAGTTCTGGATTCAGAAAAATATTGATGGGTTTGCTTGGCGCTGTGGCGTTGGCGTACGTCTTCACGCTGGGTGTTGCCGACGCAAGTGCTGGATATCGCGGGTTCACCGACCGGCATATGACGCATTACATACGTTCATCGAGACGAACAATCACGATTGACCACGGCCTTGGCGGGCACGTCCAGGGTACAGTTCGCAATCTTGTGCACATCATCGACCGCCGAAAACGGGTTGTGATCAACGGCCCCTGCCAGAGTGCCTGCACCTTGTTCCTGTCTCTGGGTGCAAAACATGTCTGCATCACCAGACGCGCTGAATTGTGGTTTCATCAGGCAACCTATCGTACCGGCCGAAAGTCCAAATACTGGACCGGCGCGATGATGAAACTGTATCCGCGAAAAATAAGGCGTTACCTGAAAAGACGCGGCGGCCTGCGACGCAAGTGGATTGTGCTCAAGGGCAAACGCCTGCGCAGATTGTTCCCGCATACCTGCTGACGGGTTCTCGATAGAGAGAACCGGCGGCGGTACTAGAGATCCGCTTTCAAGAATTGAACTGTAGGCAAGGCCATTCCGTTGGGGTGGCCTTTTTTCATTGTCAAATTTGCTTCCAGAAAACCAGAACTGAAAGGAGTGCTTCCATGGGTCAGCTCTCTGAAGTCGCCGTTTATAACATGGCACTCGACATGCTCGACGAAGGACCCGTAACGTCGCCGACCGACGACACGAGACCGGCCCGGCTGCTGGCGCGAAACTATGCCCAGACTCGCGATGAGGTTTTAAGAGCACATCCCTGGAACTTTGCCACTAAACGCGCGTCACTGCCCACCCTTTCCGAGAAGCCGGCATTTGGCTGGCAGAGGGCTTTTGAATTACCAACCGACTGTCTGCGCGTCCTGCCGCTGACAGTTGACGGTTGTCTGAACGGTAACCCCGTTGCTCACGAAATTGAGGGGCGCCGCCTGTTGAGTGACGCCTCGGCGCCTCTCCGGGTCCGTTACATTCACCGGGTGATAAATCCCGGTGAGTTCGATCCGCTGTTTGCGCGGGCACTAAGTGCACGGCTGGCCGTGTATGTGGGGCATGTCATCACCGGCAAGCAGAGTTATGTCGAGAGAATTAGCGGGCTCTACCGGGATGTTCTCCTCGAAGCACGCAGGACCGATGCCCTCGAAGGGACACCACAAGCGCCACTCGGTGAAGATTGGATCGAGGCGCGTTACTGATGACCAGTTATCCAATTCAGTCGACTTTTTCCCGGGGCGAGCTAAGCCCCAGGCTCCACGCGCGGATCGATCTTGATCACTACAAACTTGGACTGGCGGAATGTCTCAATTGGTTCATTCTGCCTCAAGGTGGGCTCCGGCGCCGGTCCGGATCGCGATACGTTGCCGGCGTAAAGGATCATCAGAAGAAAACCCGGCTTCTGGCTTTCATATTCTCCACCGAACAAGCCTACATGCTGGAGTTTGGAGACAAGTATTTTCGTGTCTATGCCAACGGCGGTGTCGTCGAAAGCACGCCCGGTGTGCCCGTCGAAGTTGTTACGCCATTTGCTGCCGCCGATGTCTTCGATATCCATTTTACGCAGTCCGCCGATGTCCTGTATCTGGTGCACGCCAAATACCCGCCGCACAAAATTGAGCGGACGGAACACACGACCTGGGCGATAACCGAAATCGCCTTCAAGGACGGACCGTATCTTGCGCAGAATGACGGCAGCACGACGCTGACGCCTTCCGCTACCAGCGGGTCTTTTACACTCACAGCCAGTGCTGTCACCGGCATAAACAAGGATCAGGGATTTCTGGCAACCGACATCAACCGGAAAATTCGGTTCCAGGCGTCGGACGGGCACTGGCACAACTTCGAGATTGCAGCAGTCACGGATACCACGCACGTAACGGCGAATTACATCGGCGGCATAGATACCACCGCCACACCTGCTGTTGATCTCACTGCATTGCCAAACACAAATGCACGGGAGGAATGGCGTCTCGGGGCGTGGAGCGAAACCACCGGGTTTCCGGCCCGCGTGGCCTTCTATGAAGAACGCCTGACGTTCGCCCGCACCGACCATCAGCCGCAGACCTTATGGTTTTCCGTATCCGGAGACTTCGAGAACCAGCAACCGGGTGCCAATGACGACGATGCAATAACGCTCACGATATTGGCTGGCCAGGTCAACGAAATTCAATGGATCGCAGAGGCGAAGGCACTGCAGATCGGAACCACCGGCGCAACCCGTACCGTCAATGCACCAAACTCGGAGAAGCCGCTCACACCCGATAACCTCAAACAAATCCGTCATACGACGTTCGGCACAGAACCGATCCAGCCGGTACAAGTGGGACCCGTCACGATTTATGTAGGGTCCTACGGGCGATCCCTTCGGGAATTTGTCTATTCTTTCGAGGCCGACACGTTCATTGCGCCGGACATCTCAATTCTTTCTGAGCATCTCCTACGCAATGGCGTCGTCCAGATGGCTTACGCTCAGGACCCCGACGCCATTATCTGGCTTGCATCGGGAAACGGAGAGCTGGTGGGCTTGACCTATGAGCGGGACCAGAAGGTTGTGGGCTTCCATCGCCACCGCCTGGCCGGCGGTTCACCCGACGCGTTTGGCCTTGTGACGTCAATTGCCACCATCCCCGGTACAGCCGGATGCGACGAAACCTGGGCTATCGTCAAACGTACAATCCAAGGACAGGAAAAGCAGTACATCGAACGCCTTGAATCCGGTTTCGAAGGGCTTGAGAAGGAGCAGGCATTCTTCGTCGATTCGGGCTTGTCCTATTCCGGCGTCCCGGTCAATGAGGTGTCAGGACTGGATCATCTTGAAGGTGAAACGGTTTCCATTCTCGCTGATGGCGCGGTCGATCCGCCGCAACAGATATCGAACGGCCGGGTCACACTGCAAGGTGACCGCACCGCCGGCGACATACACGTAGGCTTGGCGTATCAGTCCCAGGCGACAACACTGCCTCTCTCATCGGCGGGACGGGACGGTGTGCTGCTGGGGCGGCGAAAGAGAATTCAAAGCGTCATTGTCGATCTTCTTGAAACGCTCGGTGTGAAAGTCGGCACTTCTCCCGATAACCTGGAAGACGTGACTGTTCGCAAATCCAGCGACGTCATGGGTGAAAGCCCGCCACTTCTTACCGGAACCGTGAGGGTCGGGCTGGACGACACCTGGACCAGCGAAAGTCAGATCATTGTATCCGCCGAAGATCCTCTTCCGGCCACAGTGCTTTCATTCATACCAGCATACGAAACGGAGCCTTGAGATCATGTGCAGTCCAATCATAGGGGCAGTTGTAAGTGCTGCCGGCACGCTGTTCAGCGCGGTTCAGCAATCCGGTGCGTCACGGGCCCAAGCCCGTATCGCCCGAAACAACGCCATAGTCGAACGCCGCAGAAACGAATCTGAAACCAGGCGTGCGCGCCAACTCCAGACCAGGCGGATTTCCTCCAGGCGTGTCCGGGCCCTTGCGTCGGGCATCGCGATCGAAGGCTCGCCGGCGGAAGTCATCGTCAGGGACATCGGCGATAGCGAACTGGACATTCGTGCGAGGCGGTTTGACAGCGAAGTCCGTGCCCGCAACGAAGAAGCAAGAGCAAGCCTGGCAAGTTCCAGAGCGAGCTCACAAATTGTCGGCGGTGCTTTCGGGGCGATCACGCCTCTGATCAGGTCGGTGTCACAGCCACGATAGCAAGCCAACAGTAGATTCCGACGGGCAGCGCGGGACGTCCGCAATGCCGCAATAACCCGATCACCGGCCAGTGTTCCAACGCTGGCCGTTCCCATTTTCCGCAAAGGAGAAAACGATGAACGAACCGCAAGGGTCCACAGTACCAGGAGACTTGGGCAACCCGACGGCCGGCAGTGCAAACGTTGTCAGCGCCGGATACGACGACGATCGCACGTCAAGTGGCTTGGCAGACGGCCTTCACTTCGAAGAGAACCGTGCCAAGGCGCAAGCGAAGGGTTGGAAGACTGTCGATGACGTCGTGACGTCCTACTCCAACCTAGAATCAAGACTCGGACGAAGGGCGGTTCAATCAGACGAGGATGGCTGGTCTGAAGATACTGAGCCGTCCGGTGAGGGTATCGATCAATCTGACCATAGTCCTGAATTCGAGTTTGATCTGCCCGATGGCCTGCCGGACAACTTCGTTTACAGCGAAGCCCTGGTTGACGGATTCCGGGATTGGGCCAAGGAGAGCAATCTCGATAGCGGACAGGCCCAGAAACTGCATGATCATTTTGTTCGCTATCAAGCTGGGCAATATGCTCAGTATGCCGAGGACCGTGATCAGGCGGTTGAATCAGCGCATCAGAATCTCGTGAAGGTGTGGGGTCCGCCCGAAAGCGAGTCTTATGCCCGCAACAGGGAATTCGCCCAAAGAGCAATTCGCAACCTGGGCGGCGAGAAACTCGTTCACGCACTGACCGCGAGCGGTCTGCTTTCACAGGAGGGCGCCGTTATGAACGAAACGGTGGCCATAGCGCTTGCCCGCACGGGCGAGGCTCTGTTTGCGGAAGATGTGCTGACTGGGAACGGTATCGACTCCAAGAACCCCTGGGCCGAGGAACATGAAAACCTCAGTGAACAGGGGCAGATCATCCGCAACGATCCGGCAAAGGCCCAAGCTCTGGTTCGCGCGGCAGGCCTTGAACCGAGAGATTTCGGTCTCTCGTGAGGCGCCCCATCGGACCATTCACCAACTTAATCGTAACTAGCAAAGGACCTGCATGATGGCAGTGACACGACTGACCGATGTTGTCGTACCGGAAGTATTCCTTCCTCACATGTTGAAGAACACCGCCGAGAAATCGGCAATCTTTCAATCGGGAATCCTGAGGCAGGACGCGAATATGTCCAAATTCCTGTCCGGTGGCGGGCGCACGGAAAATGTACCCTTCTGGAACGATCTTTCCGCGGCGGAACCAAACATTTCCTCCGATGATCCGGCAAGCGACGCGACGCCTCAAAAAATAACCGGCGCCAAGGATGTTGCCATCCGGCACAACCGAAATCAGGCCTGGTCGGACGCCTATCTGGTGTCCGAGCTGTCAGGAGATGACCCGATGAAACGGGTGCTCACCCGTGTCAGCGATTACTGGTCGAGGGCATATCAGAGACAGATGGTCTCGACCCTGAAAGGTGTCTTCGCTGACAATGCGGCGAACGATGCCGGCGACATGCGCCACGTGATCGGGACCGATGCGGTTGGCGCGCCAGTCGATGCAGAACTTATTTCTGCAGAAGCGGTGATCGACGGCAAGCAGACAATGGGCGATGCCGCGGAGGATCTGAGTGTCCTGGTCATGCATTCCGTGCCCTATGCGCGACTGCAGAAGCAGAACCTCATCGACTTCATTCCCGATTCGGAAGGCAAGATACAGTTTCCCACCTATCTCGGTTACCGGCTGGTCATTGATGACGGCTGTCCGGCCGTTCAAGGCACCAACCGGATAAACTATTCGACCTATCTGGTCTCCGAGGGTGCTTTCGCATGGGCCGAGCATCCGCCCAAGGTCGCCGTGGAAGTGGAACGAAAACCGGGGCAGGGCGACGGTGGCGGTGTCGAGGAACTCTGGACCCGGCGCCAATACGTCCTGCACCCTTACGGAATCAAATGGACGGATTCAAGCGTAGCCGGCCAATCGCCGACAAACACGGAACTCGAGAACGCCGCAAACTGGGATCGGGTTTACCCGGAGCGAAAGCAAATCGGCCTGGTGGAACTCGTAACCAACGGCTGACGTCAGCACCCGCCCAAGAATCGACGCGACTGGGAGATGCACCGCGTGCGGTCATCTCCCATTTTCTAAGGAGTATGAGAATGACAAACCAAGGTGAACAGGTTTCTCTGAAGGACGCAAACGCGCTCTATCTGAAAGAAGAGTCCGAAAGACGGTCGAAGGAACAATTGACTGTCGGGCAAATTCGCAAAGCTTTGGAACAAGTTACCGGCAAAATGAAAGACGGTGGAACCCGGGCGGCGCGTCCCCGTGGCAGACAGGCCGGCCAATGACGTCGGGCGAATGGGAGGACGAGGCCAGGTCGAAGCCGATGCCCGGAGTGTTGCGGGATGACGGCGCAACGACGCGTACCAAAGCCGAACCCCAGCCGGACCGCAAATGGCCGGCGGCGATGCAGGCAGCACTCTATTTCAACCGCAAACGCCGGCGGTCGCAATCGTCTTAGCGACGGACGTTGAGGGGAATCCGCAACTTTTCACACGGAGGCGTTCATCATGACAGTGAACTCTACAACCAACCGGGCGGAGCATGACGGCGACGGCATTACAACCGCGTTCGCTTTCACGCCCTATTTTCTTGATGACGACGACTTGAGAGTATACCTCCGGGACTCAAGTGAAGACATCGAGACACTCCAGGTGCTTTCGACCGATTACACCATATCCGGCGCGGCGGACCCGGCTGGTGGAACGGTCACATTCGTCACGCCGCCCAAGGCGACCGACAAGGTGGTCATCATTCGCGACCCGGACCGGCTCCAGGCGGTGGACTACCAGGCCAATGACGCCTTCCCGGCGGAAACCCATGAACGGGCACTTGATAAGCTGACAATGATCGTCCAGCGCCTTGCCGAACAGCTTGAACGAACCGTGGGACTGGCGGAGACCGATTCAGCATCTATTTTGACCTTACCGTCCGATCGGATCAGTTCGATTCTGGGTTTTGACACGTCCGGCAACATGGAGGCTGTGAACAAGTCGACGCTCGGCGGCGCCACGCTGCCGGTGAGTACGGTGGACAACTCCGTTCCGAGATTCGACGGCACCGACGGCGACGCCCTGCAGTCAAGCGGCGTAGAGATCGATGACAGCAACAATGTCGCGATCCCGGCCACCGGCTACATATTGATCCCGGCCGGGAGTACGGCGCAACGGCCGGGAACACCGATCGCGGGCCACCTGCGGCTCAATACGACACTGAATGCCCTGGAACAGTACATAGACGGCGCATGGTCCTCCATGGCGGTTTCCACGGGGCCGAACGAATTCGGCGGCGGTCAGAGACTCAAGACGCAATCGCTGGCCTTCAGCGCAACGCCTGCACCAGACGCCGCCCTGGGTCAGCGCGTGGAGTTTGCGGCGGCAACCGGCGCCGTCACCATCGGAACCATGACCAACTGCCATGTCGGGATGCCGTTTCGCTTCATACTCCAACAGGACGGCACCGGTGGGCGCGCCTACACAATGGATGCGGCCTACAAGAATCAGCCATCGACGTTTGTCCTGGCTGCCAGCAAGAAACAGATCCTTGACGGCGAAGTGACCGCGGTTGACGGCAGCAACAACTTGACGGAAGCGGTGTTGTCTTCGGGAAGCTGGATAGAGCCATGAGGGGAATTTTAGCGCCGCATGTTGGCGGCAGCGACGACGCTTACGCCGTTCCGTTCTCTATGCATATGGATGAGGCCGATTATCTGACCCCAGATTACACGCCGGGCACGCCGGACAATTTCGACTATCAGGCGATTTCATGGTGGGCGCGGCAGGACAGTGCAGCGCCTGGTAACGACGTATATTGGTCGAAGGCGGGCGGCTACTACGTCGCGAACTTTCAGACAAGCGGGTACTGGTATGTCAATTCTTCAACAGGTTCTGCGCGAGAGGGCGATGAAATAGCGGATGCTGAGTGGCACCATTTCTTTTTGATCTGGGACAGTGCACAAGCTATCCAGGCTGACCGCATTCGATGCTGGAAAGATGGCGTCGAAATGGACTTTGATGTTGCGTCGCCAAACCCGGCGCTGAATGCCGACTTTAACTGGCCAACCTCGTCGGGCTGGCAGCTTGGGGAGCTTACGACATCGAGTGGCGTTGGTTTCGTTGGCAAATATGCGGAGTTCCGATGGATTGACGGGGTAACGGTAGAGCTTGCGGACTTCTACGACACCGACACAAACCTGCCCGTTGAATATACCGGCGCGTATGGGAACGAGGGTTTCTATTTGCCGTTCTCAGACATCGGCGATCTTGGCCGCGACTTCTCCGGCAACGAAAATCATTGGGTCACCAGCGGCTCTCCGGGACAGAGTAACGACTCTCCGACACAGCCATATATCGCAACGAGCGGCAGTGCAGGAAGTGAAGATTGGAACGGACATAGCTTTCGACATCACTTTACTCCACCATCGGGTGATTGGTCATACATCCGTTTTAAGTATGTCGGCAACGCCTCGTATTCGATGGACGTTGACAATGTTTCCGTTGGCATCAAGGCATCGTCTGGCAATGCTTACGATACCGCCGATACGCCTGTAGAGATTACGTTCGGCTTGTCGAGCGGCATTAACATAGGTAACGAGGAAATTTGGTCTGATTGGGTCGCGTTCGACATTTCCGACGGCGACGACTTGATGATGATTGCCGATGTTGGGGCGGCGGCTACGCGTGTTGACAATTCTACAGGCACTTTAGGGGCATCGTTGGTCGGTTACTATAAGGCGAGCACCGACTCATACGATCAAGCCACTCCGCCAGGTTCTTGGACATCACTAGGAAACCAAGCACGAGCCTTCCCCCGAGCTATCCAGGTTGCACGTAGCATACCGGAATCATTTGAAATCATAACCACGGTGACGCTTGAGAACTTGGCCAGCAACGCTGCAACGAACCGAGCGGACCGGTCTTTGCGGCAAGTTATGACTGTAGGCGGTCCCTCCGGCAGAGATTACACAGGGATCAGAGTGAGACACGACGCAAACACAGGAATGTCTTATGATCTCGACAATGTGAGTGTAGGTATCAGAAGTGGCAGTACAAACGATACCACGGCAACTCCGACCGAACTCTTGCACGACGGAACAAGTGGCGTGGAAATTGCGGCGGGCACCAAAGAAGAGAGTGACTGGTCCACTTTCGCGTTCTCCGAGGGCGACAATTTGCTCGTAATCCACGACGTTGCGTCGGGTACACAAATGTGTCGCTACAACGGAAGCGGCGGCGACGGTACTTACGAGTATACAAGCGCACAAAACAGCTATGACCAACAGTCCGTGACTGGATTCAGTTTTTACTCGAACGACACCTTTGCGTGCAGTCGTATTGAAGGTAAACGCATATCGGATGATCAGGATTAGGATCTAATAATGCCCAAAATCAGAATTAGAGACGAGAAGGGCGATGTGAAACTGGAGTTTCGGCCAGGCAATACGGTTAGAATCGCCGGCCACCCAATTCCCAAATCGCACCCTTGGATCAAGGCGGCATCGGTTGGTGTTCTTGCACATCCCGTGTTGGAGGCAAAGGGATACACATCCGAACTTGTGTCCGACCCGGTCAAAACTCCTTTCTCACCCCAACGTGAAGACGTGACAACAGAGCGCGATCGCCGCATCAACCAGCAAGTTACTGTCACGCTTGATGGCGGGCGAAACTTCCCGGTCGATATGGACTATGGCAGCCGTGCGAACATTACGAACATTGCGACGGTGGCAAGCGAGAATGAATCGCTTGGAATTACAGTGCCGATTACCTTCCGGGACGCCAACAATCGGAACCAAGTGTTGACAAACAAGCAGTTCCGGGCGTTGGCATTGCAAGTCGCTTCCCAAGTGAATGCCATCTACACAGCCTCTTGGGTGCTGAAGGATTTGAATACAATTCCGACTGATTTTACCGATGACAAGCACTGGCCTTAAGGCAAGACAGCTCTAAGTGAAAATTGTCTTTGTCAGATTTGATCAGCTCCTAAATACACTGACGGTGTGGTAATTCTGGCAAAACTGTACCGAGCCGGACGGGCAATGACCGCAGTTAGGGACGTTCATTGGGTTGTGCCCTCTGTGCCGTTCCTGACTAAAACATCGGACAGCATGCGCAATGTCTCCCAATAACGATGTAAGCCAAAATATTGTTCGGGCACTGAGCAGAATGTCACGGCCAGAGAGACAACACGAACGGCACGCGGGAACACACATGGCACAACCGAAATGGATAGATCCGAAGATCAGCTTCGGCCACATCATGCAGGCGTTCCTACTGATTGGCGGTGGGCTTTTTGCTTTCTTCGAACTGAAGGAAAACGTCCGCCACAACTCAGACAGAATCACGGCTATTGAGAAAATTCAAGCTATTGAGATCGGCCATATCAAGGAATCCCTGAAGCGCATTGAACGCTATCAGACCAGCAGCGTTTCGCGATAATCCAGCAACGGGCCAAGGCCCGCCCACTTCGAAAGCATCACAATGAAAACCCTCCTTATCCGGGTGCTGACCGCGCTCGGGCTTTTTGCCGTGCCCGTACTCCTGGGCTGGAATACATCTGTCAATGCCGCACGGGAATGCTACCCGATCGCAACCCTGAAGGTCTCCTTCCGGGTGGTATTTCCGAAAGCCAGGCAGACGATCATGACCGGCGACAGGGCGCAGGCCTATTTGTCAGCGTTCAACACTTTTGGGAATCCGACCGGTTTCAACGGCGATACTCTTTTCCTGACCACTTTGCCTAACGGGACCACTCTGTTCGTTCCCTTGACGTCCGGCATCGGCTGTCAGCGCATCGTCGTCGGTCCCAGGCTTCACAAGGTCATTATGGCAAAGATTGCCCGCTCTGCGATCTAGGCCGCCTGATCTCCAGGTCAGTCCAAAGGGAAGTTCCCGGATGAAAATCCATCAACCGAAGGCTATGACATATCCCTTGGGTTTCGCGTTCTCCCGATCGAGAATTCTGGCACTGGGGAGTTTGCCCATAATTTCGGCGTCGCTCAGGCAGGTTTGCCCGCCGAGGCCCTTGTGTCTGCCGTCCAGCCCCGTGTTCATGATCATGTATCCGGCTTCGGCTCGACTGATCACCTTGTCCAGATACTCGGTTTGCAGGCTGCGATCGAATTCTGAGAATGCCCAGTTACTGATGACAAAGTCGTAGGTATCGGTGTTCTTGAGGCCGATCTCCGATTTCGTGCGGTACTCAATAGCAGGGTCAAGGTGGTGGTGTTCCAGATATCGGCGCGTCAGGGTGAGCACCTCGGGCAGGTCCAGGAGCCTGTAGGATTCGATCTGTCCGCCAGTCAACCGGTGATGCAGGCAAACCAGCCGGGCCAAACCACCATATCCGATGCCGATTTCACACACGCGTTTGAATGATTGAAATTGTGGAAACTCGGCAACGATATCAGCCAACGTGCTGGCATAGCGTATCGTCGTTGGGGAAATCCGGCGCCCGGCAATCTCAATGGTCTTCGGGCGTCCGACCGTGTCCGCATATTCGGACTCGAGCGCAAGCGCGGCGAACGGTGTCGAGACAATGCTCTCGTAAAGGATACGGCCATCGTCGGTCGTTACGTTTTCCACCACCTCACGATAATCGCGTTGCGATCTGAACCGTCGAAAATGTCGCTCCGACCTATTTGCCAAGGCGACAAAGCGCGCATATCGCTGCGCCGTGCCCCCACTCCATTTGTCAAGCATTTCTTGATATTTCACGCGACAAGAACATTGTCGCGGGTCTTTCAGTTTGTTCTTACATCAATTTGATGGTCCCAAAGCTCACTCTGCCACCCTGAGTGAGAATAGACAAGTTTGCCCCAGACAAGTTTGCCCCAGACAAGTGCCAGCCACGGAACCGGCAATTGTCTGCGATGGCGCGCGGCACCGATTGCCAGGCATTTGCCCGTTCCGATTGAACCGCAAAATCCGCACAGCGGTTTAGTCCTGACTGCAATGCACCTTCCAGGAACTCACCAAAGAGAAGACGCAACCCCGGCTTGAAGCGGGCCGGGGCATTTCGTTGACACGAAAGGCACATCATGTCCGCTGCCAACTTCGACCGATGCCTCAAACATGTCCTGAAACATGAGGGGGGATACGTAAACCATCCGGATGATCCCGGAGGCGCTACCAATAGGGGCGTCACCCAGGCAACCTATGATGCCTATCGCGCGCGCAAACGTCTTGGTCGCGGATCAGTCAGAAGAATTTCACAGCAAGAAGTCCGGGAGATCTACAAGCAGCAGTACTGGGACCGGGTGAGGGGGGACGATCTGCCGGCCGGCGTTGACAATTGTGTGTTTGATTACGCCGTGAACTCCGGGGTTGTCCGGGCGTCGAAGGAACTTCAGCACGCCGCCGGTGTCACGGCCGATGGCCGGATCGGGCTCCTCACGCTTTCAAGCGTCGACAACTGTGACCGGGCACGGTTGATCACCCTGGTCTGCGACCGGCGCATCGCGTTCCTGCAGCGCTTGCGGCACTGGAAGACGTTCGGCAGGGGCTGGACCCGAAGGGTGTCCGGGGTCCGGTCAGTTTCTCTTGCAATGGCCAAAGATGCGCCGGTGCCGCCTGAAGCCCCGTCGTCCGACGAGCCCCGTGAGCCCGGCCCGGCATCAGAAAACCCCAGGTGGGAATTGGCCGCCGCGATCCTTGCAATCCTGAACACACTCCTTGGAAGGAAATGACATGACCCTGTTTTGGATAATTGTTGCTCTGGCAACCGTCTTCACGGTTCTCTGGTACAAGGCGCCGTCCGGCTGGATGACCAACATCAAAACAGCCATGTTGACCGCACTCGCCGGCATGCCCGGCGTGATTGACTATCTGGCGATCAACGTTGACTGGCCGGCAATTCTCACGCCCCAGAATGCGGCTATTGTGGCCGGCGTTCTTGGTCTGATGGCGTTGATCTCGCGAAGCCGCGGCAAGATCCGGGGCAGGAAATGACCTGGTTGCTGAGTTTGTTCACCAGCGGTCTCCTCGAGAAGGCGCTCGATTTCTTTTCGAAGCGTCAGGACCGGCAGGCCCAACTTGCCCGGGCACAGATTGAAGCCGAAATTGACGCCAGACGTGCGGCAAGGGCAATTCGTCTGGCGACCGCCGGGTTTTGGGAAATGCGGCTCCTGACGTTCCTGATCGCTCTGCCGTTCGTGATCCACGTCAATCTTGTCGGTGCCGACACGAACTTCGGTCTCGGCTGGAATATTGCTGCATTCCCAAAGCCGTTCGATGAATGGGAGGGGGCGATCCTTCTTTCCTTTTTCGGGATCTACACGGTGGGCAGGGGGATCACTGCGATCGCCGGCGCGGTTGCCCGGCGACGACGCTGATCTGGTCATCCCGAATGCTTGCCGTTCCCGTTGGTGTCGGCGCTGTTGTCGCGGACATCCAGTATTGCCTGATTCAGTTGGGCCCCGAACAACGTTGCGGCGGCGAACAGGTAAAAGAACATCAACGCCAGCATTATGCCGGCCAGACCCGCATAGGTGTTTGTATAGGTATCGAACATCGCAACGTATTGTGCAAAACCGAAGGCGATTGAGAGCCACAGCAGCAATGTAAAAAAAATGCCCGGCAGCAGATCCAGAAATGCCCTTCTGACCGGTGGCAGATACCAGTGAGCGATCAACAGTCCGGATACCATGAAGAACAGGGCGATGGGATATCTGATTAAAAAGAACAAGGCCGTGAAGGGTTCGAAGTAGGGTATCCATGTTGTCAGTTTTGCCCACAACACCGAACCGGCGATAACAAAGACGGAAAGCGTCAGCATCGTCAGGGCACCGATAACCACGAAGGCAACATCCCACAACACAAGCTTCCAAAAGGGGCGCCGTTCGACACAGTCGTAGGCACGATTCATCCCGACGCGGACACTTCGCACGCCGCTCGAGGCGGTCCATATCGTTCCCAGTACCGAGATCGTAAGCAGACCATCGCGTTTTGCCAGCAAGAGTGTTTCGATTTCTCTGGCAAGAGGCTCGGCCATGTTGGTTGGCATGGTCTGCAACAGATAACTGACGGCGTCAGCGGCCAATTGCTCGTTTCCGAGAAATCCGGCGGTTGCAACGACAAATATCAGGAACGGAAAGAACGACAATATTGTCGAGAACGCGATATTGCCAGCCAGGGGGAATCCGTCATCATCGCCGAATTTTTTCAACGCCAGCCGAAATACCTGCCATAGGGGGAGTTTCATGTCGGAGAGCCCGAGACAAACCCAGTCGGTCTATCGTCAAATTTCATTTTTGAATCATGGTTGTGCTTTGCATAATCCCTAATTTGAATGCATAATCGACACAATCAATATTTCGCCCTCGTCGAAAGAGTGCGCGAGACAGAATTTCAATGGTCGCGTAGGTAAGAGTATTCCGTTCGCCTACGATCGGAAAGTAAGTATGACTGACGAACGCGTTGTTTCGCATAGCCAGAACTATCGGCAAAATCTTCGGAACGTTAGTGGGGCAGGGCGACCTGAAGTCCCGCTGGCGTCAGGGATGTTGTCAGCACCGACAGCAGAACTGAGTTCTCGCGAAGCGCCTGAATTGCGGCTGGAGATCCTGGAAACTCTGGAAAAGGGCCGTGCAATTTGGCGGTCCTTCGAAAGACGGGCCTCAGCATCGCCATTTCAGACATACTCGTGGATCAGCAATTGGTTTCAACACGTCGGAACTCGGTCGAACGTAAAACCGCTCATAGTTTTCGGTTATGACGAGTTTGACAAGCTAAGGCTCGTCATGCCCCTGGGCGTCCGACATTCAACCGCCGGCAAGCGGCTCATTTGGTTGGGCGATCGGTTTTCTGGTTACAACTGCCCGCTGATAGATCCGATGCTGATTCGGATGCTGGACAACAACCATGTTTCAAAGATCTGGCAGAATGTGATCAATCAGATTGAAGATCTCGATCTTGTCCATTTGATAAGACAACCCAGGCGTTGTGGGGCCAACAACAATCCGTTTTTGTTGAATGCTTCGGTATCGAAGAAGACCAATGACCGAACAATCGTTCTGACGGAAACATGGGATGAGTTCGTTGAGACCCACAATCGCGAGAAAATGTCCCATCGAATTCTAGAAGCGTCTCGATTGCTGAAAAAGCGGGGCAAGCTCAACATTTCACTCAATGTGGCACCGCAAGACAGGTCTGAGGTCATCGATCATATTTTTGGCATGTCGCCCGTGGATACCAAAAAGGGCATGTTGTCGTCCAAGGATGCCAAGCAGGAACTCAAGGCCTTTTATGAATCGTTGGCCGATGCCGATACTGGCAGTCCGCTGAATGTAACGTCAATTGATGTTGATGGGTCTCTTGTGGCCGGTGCAATCGGTTATTTGCATGGTGATCAGTATTTTGTCGCCATGACGGCCATTGAGAACAGTACCGAGGGACGTGCAGCTGAGTATGTGCTCGGTGTCGAACTCATTCGATCCGGGATTGTAAAGGGACTTCGCCGCATTGAGTTTTTGGGAGATACGGTGCTGGTGCCCGAGTGGTCGACGAGTTCGAACCAGTTGTTCGACACCATGATCGGTCTGACAGCCCGCGGCGTGGCGGCATCTGCCATCATCCGAACGTCATCTGAGATCTTTCGCCCGTTTAGCCGCGCGAGAAGTATGGCCGGGGGAACGCGAAAGATGTTTGATCGAAGCGAAGCGCTCCGCCCTTGACAGATTCCGGTGATCCGGCCCGTTCGATCCTAATCTATCTGTTGTGAGTTTACTGGATTGATCTGAGGTAGAACTGCCATTGGGCGGCCACCCGGTACAGTTTCATGACCCGATTGTGCATCTTTCTCGCAGCCCTCGGATTTTGTTTCGCCATCAGGACGTATCGGCCGCGTAGTGCGTTGTACTGTTTTGCGTATTCGGCTGAAATCCTGCGGGCGCGCTTCAAGGACATTTTGCCCGGCAAGCTGGCCGCTGCACTTGTGGTCCGGTGTCGCGGGCGCCTGTCAGGACTGGCGGTCGCGTAGGCAGCGGCGTGGGGTGCTGATGAGACAGATGCAACCTGCGAACGGGCTGAGGACCGAAGCTTGAATTTGGCTTTCCGGTAAAGTGGCTTGGTGCCATTGACCTCGGCAACGCTTGTGGGAACAGTCATTCTGGCGCGCGTGACCTTTGGCTGACCGTTCTTGAATCTCTTTATGAACTTCAATTCAGCCATCTTAATGCGCATGAACCGACCATGGAAGGGAGCCTCGACAGCGACCATGCGTTGTCGATTCTTGAGTGCATAGAAATGGATTTCCGTGTCGCTTTTGACCGGTTTGAAATTGCGTAGCGGAATTTTGACGGTGACACCGACGCCATCAGGTGTAACCAGAGAAAGACCCATCGCCCCCGCCTTTTCTGTGTCAGCAAGCCAGACAGCGCAGAGTACGCCCAGAAAAACAGCAAGGATGCGTGTCATATTGGGACGGGTTGTGTTCTTGCGGGACCATCGCCGGTTAACAGCAATGGTGTTTAGCTCGTTTAATCCTTGAAAAGACATGGGTGTGGCTCTTTCGCTGGAGATTTGCGCTATTTTTGTTCGAGACATGTCCCTACAGTTGCAAACCGCATGCCGTATCAGGTACTCCGGCGATATTTTGGGAATTGGGTGGCAGGGTGGCGAATGAAGGACATCTTTACGGCACACCGCAAACTGCTAAACTGGTGTCGAAAATACAGGTATGAAGCCAACGCCCATCACCGGCCAGCTGAGGGCGCCATTGATCGGTTGGGTGAGGAAAGTAAAGACAGAACGTGACAGGCAATTTTCCGCGCAAACGGTCCCGACGGCGAAAGGCAACTCGCGAGAGTTCCACACCCGAACAATCCCGACGGTGCGATCGCGGCAAGAAGAGCAATCGAGGAGCGCGCCTGACACCCGTCGTGTATGGTGCACTTGATTTGGGAACCAACAATTGTCGGCTGTTGGTTGCGAAACCGGCGCCGTGGGGGTTTCGTGTCATTGATGCATTCTCCCGGATTGTCAGATTGGGAGAGGGGCTTCATCATACCGGTGAACTGAGCGCCGCAGCGATGGGGCGGTCAATTGAGGCTCTCAAAATATGTACCGACAAGATGATCAGGCGGAACGTGGGCCGATCGCGGCTTATTGCGACTGAGGCTTGTCGGCAAGCATCAAATGGTCCGGAGTTCATCAGGCGAGTCCGGGACGAAACCGGACTGAAACTTGAGATCATTGATAGGGAAACAGAGGCGCGCCTTGCGGTCGCGGGCTCTGCAGCATTGCTTGACCTGGAATGTGAGACTGCCCTGGTTTTTGACATTGGAGGTGGATCATCGGAGCTCATGTGGCTGTCGGTGGGGGCGACCGGCCATCACATTGAAGCCTGGATATCCCTCCCTGTCGGCGTCGTAACACTTGCAGAGAAATTCGGCGGTGTTGATGTCAACGGCGAGATTTTTGAGACGATGGTCTCCGATGTGTTGCCTTATCTCCAGGAATTTGAAAAACGGCACCAGATCTGCCATGAGTTCAAATCAAAGAATTCCCATATGCTGGGCACGTCGGGAACTGTTACGACCATTGCTGGGGTGTACCTTGGGCTGAAGCGTTATGATCGCGCAAAAGTAGATGGCTGCTGGCTCAACTCGGAAGCAATTTCGTCGGTCACCGGTGATTTGATCTCTATGAGTTATGATGAACGTGCCTCGTCGCCTTGCATCGGCAAAGAAAGGGCGGACCTCGTTCTTGCTGGCTGTGCCATTCTCGAGGCAATCAAGCGAATGTGGCCGTGTACAAGAGTGAGAGTTGCAGACCGGGGATTGCGTGAGGGAATTCTGACAACTTTGATGAGCGAAGATGGTAACCTGAAGCCAATCGGCACGCTTGACACGGGCCCATGCAGCGAAAAACCTAAGAACGCACCCCGCAAGAGCCAAGAAGAATTCAGTAACCGCCAACCTCAAGTGGAATGACGGACATGTCGCGGCGAAACAGTAAGTCTGGAAGCGCGGTCGGTCCATCCGGTGGAACCCGCGATTTGAAGGTACGTGTGCGGACGGCCAAAAAAAGAAAGACGTCGTCCACGCGTTGGCTACAACGACAACTGAACGATCCCTACGTGGCAGAGGCCAAGAGACAAGGGTATCGATCGCGGGCGGCATTCAAGCTTTCCGAGATGAACGATCGGTACAATTTCCTGAAACCTGGAATGAAGGTTCTGGATCTTGGATGTGCGCCAGGCGGTTGGACACAAATAGCTGTGCGATGCGTTTCCGAAGGCAACAAAAGGGGACGAGTGTTGGGTGTCGACTTGTTGCCGGTTGATCCGATTGAAGGAGCGACGATATTTCTGCTGGATTTTCTTTCGGAAGAAGCGCCCGGCAAGATCCTTGAGTTTTTTGCCGGCAGCAAGGTTGATGTAGTGCTGTCGGACATGGCGGCCCCTGCGTCCGGACATCGCAAGACCGATCATCTGAAAATCATGGCGCTTTGTGAAACCGCCTTGGAATTTGCACACGAAATTCTGGAGCCCGGAGGAACGTTCTGTGCCAAAGTCTTACGGGGCGGTACAGAAAACGATATGTTGCGGCAAATGAAACGCTCATTCGAGTCGGTGCGCCACATTAAGCCGAATGCAAGCAGATCGGACTCCACGGAATCGTATGTCCTTGCCATGGGATACAGACCGAATGAGAAGGTCGAAGAAGCTTGATGTCTTTCAACATCATTTTTGGCCCGACCAAAGAAGGATGGTAAAGGCAGTTTGAAATCACACTGTCGTTTCTGATCTTGAAGGTTCCCGGAGACCACCTGTGCGCATTCTCATTGTTCAACACAACATGACTACTCCAGCCGGCCTTATCGGGGAACGGATTTTGGAGCACGGCGGGACAATGGAAGTGGTGATGCCGCGGCACGGCGGACGACTGCCCGAAAGTCCGCTGGGCTACGACGGTTTGATTTTGCTGGGTGGCGAAATGAGCGCCACAGATGACGTGAACTTTCCTCATTACAAACCATTGCTAGAACTGGTCAACGGGTTTAGCCGCGAGGGTAGACTGGTGATGGGAATTTGTTTGGGAGCGCAATTGATGGCGAGGGCTTACGGTGCTCCGGTTCGGCGTCACGACATTACCGAATTTGGATATATTGAACATCAATTGACCGAAGAAGGTGATCAGGATCAGGTACTCCTTGGCATCGAAAATCGACCGTGGTTGATGCAGTGGCATGAGGACACTTTCGAACTGCCCGACAATGCGGTTCATTTGATGCATGGACAATGTTGCCGAAATCAGGCGTTCAGATTTGGAAAAACCGCATATGCGTTTCAGTTCCATCTGGAGGTCACGGAGTGGATTGCCAGACAGTGGTCACACTATCCTGAAGCAAAACTGGCTTCAGGAGGTAATTGTCCGGTCGAGAAGATTGAGAACGAGTTGGAAAGACATTACTCAGCCGCTCGGTCCGCAGCGTATTCCATAACCGATAACTGGCTTGAACTTGCGTAATATCCTGCTGTCGCAGGGAGCCTGACCATTGAAGTGCGGAAAGCATGGAATTCAGGGCTTTGCATGGAACACCCCAAATGGTAAACCCCAGCGTCAACTGGCTGTACCGAGGTCGTCTTCGATTCTTGACCGCCCCCAGAACCTGCTACAGCACGGGCTTGTTATTCGCGCAATGAGGTTGGCACATGCAAGAAGCTCTGACATTCGATGACGTTCTCCTTCGACCTGGCGCATCCGACGTGTTGCCCAGTGACGCCGATACCAAGACAAGGGTGACGAGTGGTATTGCATTGAATATACCGATCATGTCCGCCGCCATGGATACGGTTACGGAGGCCCCTCTCGCTATTGCAATGGCACAGCACGGAGGACTTGGTGTTCTCCATAGAAACATGACACCTGCTGAACAGGCGGAACATGTTAGGCAGGTCAAGAAATTTGAATCCGGCATGGTGGTGAACCCGGTAACGATCAGACCGGGTGATATTCTGTCAGATGCTCTTGATTTGATGAAACACCACAAGATATCCGGGATACCGGTTACAGAAGAAAAGCAGAATGGTCACGGCGGCCAGTTGGTGGGTATCTTGACCAATCGAGACGTCCGGTTCGCGACCAATCTGTCACAGCCGGTTCGTGAACTTATGACAGACGACAATCTTGTGACCGTACAAGAGAACGTCGACACAGTGGAAGCTCAGCGTCTGCTGCACCAGCACAGGATCGAAAAACTGATTGTGGTGGATGACGAATACAGATGCGTTGGCCTGATCACCGTAAAGGATATTGAAAAGGCACGCTTGCATCCCAACGCGTCCAAAGACGAACAAGGACGCCTTCGTGTGGCAGCGGCAACAACAGTGGGAGATAAAGGCTTCGAGCGGACGGAACATTTGATCGATGCCGAAGCGGATCTGATTGTCGTCGATACCGCTCATGGGCATTCCCGGTACGTCCTGGATGCGGTGAGCAGAATCAAGCGTCTGAGTAACAAGGTGCAAGTTCTCGCCGGCAATGTCGCGACCGCCGAAGCAGCCCGCGCTCTTATCGATTGTGGCGCCGACGCCATAAAAGTTGGCATTGGTCCTGGTTCAATCTGCACAACAAGAATTGTCGCGGGCGTTGGCATGCCCCAACTGTCGGCCATCATGGAGGCTGTTTCGGAAGCACAGAAGAATGATGTTCCGGTTATTGCCGATGGTGGTATTAAGTATTCAGGCGATCTTGCAAAAGCGATTGCCGCAGGTGCTGACTGTGCCATGATCGGGTCGTTGTTTGCCGGAACGGATGAGAGCCCCGGTGAAGTATTCTTGTATCAGGGGCGTAGCTACAAGGCATACCGCGGGATGGGGTCTGTCGGCGCCATGGCGCGCGGTTCTGCCGACCGATACTTTCAGCAAGACATCAAAGATACTCTAAAGTTGGTGCCGGAGGGCATTGAAGGTCAGGTTCCCTACAAAGGACCTTTGTCGAGTGTCCTGCATCAGCTGGTCGGAGGTCTTCGCGCGGCTATGGGATACACCGGCTGCGGCACCATATCCGACTTTAAGAACGACAGCAGTTTTGTAAAGATCACATCCGCCTCGCTGAGGGAAAGTCACGCTCATGATGTGACGATAACGCGGGAGGCACCGAACTACCCGGGGCAAGTGTAGAGTCAATGACACCCGCAGCGCGGATTGCCGCTGTCACTGACGTGTTTTGCATTTTTCAGGCTGAACCAAGACCTCTTGAAGGCATACTGACGCATTGGTTTCGGTCACACCGATTTGCCGGGTCGAAGGATCGACGCTCCATCCGTGAAATGACGTTTGCCGTTTCACGCATGTATGGTCGAATTTCAAAGTCCATCGGCACAAACAACCCGAGACTGCTGGTTGCGGCCTACTTAGCGTATGCCTCTCAATACAGCTTGGATGAACTGGACGGGTTGTACGGCTCAACATCCTATGCGCCACCGAAACTGGACGTCGCCGAGCGCCAGACGCTTGAAGCGTTCTATCTGTCTGGACCGGCAATAGTTGACAGTGTCTGGAACGAAGTTCCTGATTGGATTCATCCCAGGTGCAAGGCTTCTCTCGGCCCGGACGCCGAATTCGAACTCGCAAAAACTTTAGGGCGGGCCCCTGTCGATTTGCGTATCAATCAGAGCAAGGCTTCGCGAGATGACGTGCTTTCGCGACTTGAACGCTCCGGGATGGAATGCATTCCTACGCCTTATTCCCCAGTCGGAATCCGGCTCTCACGCCATGCTTCGTTGACGGGTTGTGAACTCTACGACACTGGCCTGATTGAAATACAGGATGAAGGCTCGCAACTGGCCGCTCTTTTGGTTGGCACCAAGCCCGGCGAATGCGTGGTCGACTATTGCGCGGGTGCTGGTGGTAAGTCTCTGGCAATGGCCGCACAGATGTCGGGAATGGGTAAGGTCTATGCTTTCGACGTGTCGGCGAAACGTCTTGCACCTCTTGAAAAACGTGCAAAGCGGGCGGGGGCCGGCAACATTTTTTCCCTGGTGTTCGGTACGAATGAGGGAGAGGCCGCGGTTTCTGCTCTCAAGGGCAAAGTGGACCGCGTATTGATAGATGCTCCCTGTTCCGGATCCGGTACCTGGAGACGGGCACCAGACGCCAAATGGTTGTTAACGCAAAAGACGCTTCACGAGTATGAGGACCGGCAGTTCGAGATAATAAACAAGGCATCGGAGTTGCTAAGGCCCGACGGTACCCTGATCTACGTTACGTGCTCTTTCCTTTTATCCGAGAACGAGGCTCAGATCGAAAGGGTGCTCAACGAAAACCATCAGCTGGCCACTTCAGAAATCTTGCAATCATGGCGTAAAATAACCGGTAGGGACGTACCTGAGGGTGTGTCCACAAAAACTGGAGGGCTTCGCTTGTCTCCGTACCGCACCGAGACTGATGGATTCTACGTTCATCGGCTGGTTCGAAAGCAGTAGGGCGGGACGGCCCGACGCGGGACAGTGGGTTTTCACGCAGTCGAAACCGCCACCGAAACAAGTAACACCGCCGAAACGATTATGCTGCTCAGGACGTCGGACATGCTCAGTCTTTTTTCACGCCAAGTCAGATCCGCTTCAGAATGTTGTTTAAACGTCATCGCCTACTGCTCTTTCCAAAAATTCCGGCGAGACCGGCACTGAGGGGCCGTCCTCGATTCAGTTATCCCTCCCAATAAACTGCAAAGTGCAAGCGTGCTTCCTGCCGACAATAATGCCAGCGGCCGTGTACTTGCGTCTAAACAAATTGGGGTCCGACAACACGTATTCAAGGACTGATCGCGTTTTGGTGATAGGCTGCAAACTCGGCTATCCGAGTGTAGATTAACGGTGGGTTTTCTTGCTTGACGGGCTGAATGGGCAATGCTCTATCAGCGGTTCGCCGTTAGCAAGGAATCAATGCCGCCATGACCGACACCATCCTGATCGTGGATTTCGGTAGCCAAGTCACACAACTTATCGCGAGACGCATACGCGAATCCGGCGTTTATTGTGAGATTGTTCCTTTCAACAAGGTGGATGAGTTTCTCAGCAAGGTTCGTCCCAAAGGCATCATTCTGTCCGGAGGACCAGCCAGCGTAACCTCAGATACTTCACCAAGCGTGCCCGACGGTGTGTTCCAACTGAATGTACCTGTCCTTGGTATTTGCTACGGCCAGCAGTCAATTTGCAAGCAACTCGGCGGCGACGTTCAGGCGTCCAGCAGTCGGGAATTTGGAAGAGCCACAGTGACGATTGTGGATGACTGCCCTTTGTTCGATGAGGTGTGGAAATCTGGCGACAAGGACCAGGTTTGGATGAGCCACGGAGACACCGTGAGTCGGTTGCCAGAAGGATTTCTGCCTGTTGCCGTCAGCAACGGAGCGCCATATGCCGCGATCGCAAACGCGGACAAGAACATTTATGGCGTACAGTTCCATCCCGAAGTTGTTCATACGCCTCGTGGCTCAGACCTTCTGCGCAACTTCACGCACAAGATTGCCGGATGCAATGGCGGTTGGACCATGGCAGCTTTCCGCTCGCAGGCGATAGAACGCATTCGTTCCCAGGTCGGATCCGGTAAGGTGATCTGTGGATTGTCCGGAGGGGTCGACTCGTCCGTTGTTGCAGTATTGTTGCACGAAGCGATTGGTCCTCAATTGCAGTGTGTTTTTGTTGACACAGGTCTCATGAGGCAGGGAGAACCTGAAGAAGTCGTATCGCTGTTTAGAGATCACTACAACATTCCTCTGGCACATATCGACGCAGAGGCACTTTTCCTACAAGGACTCTCAGGTGTCTCGGATCCTGAAAAAAAACGCAAGATTATCGGTTCCCTGTTCATTGACGTGTTCGAAGAAGAGGCAAAGAAGGCTGGCGGTGCGGACTACTTGGCCCAGGGAACCCTTTATCCCGACGTCATAGAAAGCGTCTCGTTTACAGGCGGGCCAAGCGTGACGATCAAGTCACATCACAATGTCGGCGGTTTGCCGGATCGAATGCAGATGGAGTTGGTTGAACCTTTGCGTGAACTCTTTAAGGACGAGGTGAGGGTTCTGGGGCGCGAATTGGGACTGCCCGCAGCATTTGTCGGGCGTCATCCGTTTCCTGGACCCGGGCTTGCCATCCGAATGCCCGGTGAAATAACGATCGAGAAACGTGACATTCTTCGAAAAGCGGATAGCGTATATCTTGAAGAGATAAGAGCGGCAGGTCTTTACGACGAAATCTGGCAGGCATTTGCGGTGCTTTTGCCAGTAAAATCGGTGGGCGTCATGGGCGACGAGCGAACATTTGAGTATGTTTGTGCGCTTCGTGCTGTTACATCGACAGATGGCATGACCGCTGACTACTATCCGTTCGAACACGACTTTCTTGCAAAGACGTCGACTCGGATCATAAATGAGGTACGAGGTGTGAATAGGGTAACCTATGACATTACCTCAAAACCACCCGGGACAATCGAGTGGGAATAGCAACAGCATTCTAGTGAAGCCTTTGCGGATTGTAAGAGCCCCCAAAACGTCCGCACAAACCGGATTAATTCTAATTCGCAGGAGGCTCAGGGAAGGCTTGCGTTTTGTGTCATGAGAGTGGATAACCCCTTTTGTGGATAAGCATTGCCTCTGATGGCGCCGTCGTCCAAAGTTTGGTTGGCGATCCTGCGAACCAGATTTTGTTTTTTCTTGGCGATTGTGTCGCCGCAAGGATATGCCTTTGTTAGGTGTTTTGTTGTTGCGCGTAGCAACGGAGTCAAACGCTGGGATTGATTGAATGTGCGCATTTGGAGCGCAATTTTTTGCCGCATTTGTGGTGTTTGTGCCAGAATGCTTGGAGCGTAAACTGTGACCGACATATTTCGTGAAGTTGACGAGGACATTCGTCAAGATCGATTGAAATCGCTTTGGGACAAATTTGGTATTTATGTCCTGGGAATTTGCATTGGTATCGTGTTGGCGGTTGGCGGTTTGAAGTGGTGGCAATACTATCAAAAGACCGTTGCTGAAGAGGCCGGGACCCAATACCTGGAAGCGATCGATCTGACGCAGGATGGTAAAGTTGCCGAAGCGAGTCAGATGTTCGCACGTATCGCCGAAGGGGCCCCTAACGGATACGCAATCCTCGCGCGATTCCAGAATGCGGCGAGTCTCGCGTCCAGTGGCGACAAACAGACGGCAGTCAGCGAATACGTTCGATTGTCAAATGACGGTTCTTTGAGTCCTCTTCTGAGGGGTCTCGCAAATGTGAGAGCGGCAATCCTTCTCATTGACACCGGTACGCGCAAGGATGTCGAAGCGAGGGTAGCCAAACTTAACACGCGCGACAGTCCTTGGAGGAATTCGGCGAGGGAGCTGCTTGGATTGGCGGCCTACAAAGATGGTGACGCCACGGCGGCGGACGCGCTTTATAACGAGATTGCTGGCGATCCGGCAGCATCCGCAAGTATCCGCCAACGTGCGCAGATCATGTTGTCACTTCTCGCGCCGGAACGCAAACCGGCGAGTGAGAGTGGTGCCTCTGGAAGCACTCAGTCCGAATAGGAGTAGGAAGATGAACTTGCGGTCAGGAACGCACACCATGTCTGGCGCAGTACGGATTCTTCTTGCCGTTGGTCTTGCTCTGATTGTAGCAGGATGCTCCTCGTTCGATGGAATTTTCGGTGGTGACGAAGATTCTGCAATAACCGGCGACAGACAGACGGTTATAAAGTCGAAAGGCGCAATTTCGATTGATCTTGAGAGCACAAAATCGCCGGTGGTCATCCCGGCCGCATATTCTAACCCCGATTGGGCGCAACCAGGCGGCAGCCCCAGCAATGCGCCACAACATGTGGCTTTGGGTGGGCAACTGAAACGCGTGTGGACGGCAAGTGCCGGAAATGGATCCAGCAGTCAGGGGCGCTTGACAGCTTCACCAATCGTGGTGGGAAGCCGGGTGTTCACTCTCGATACTGAGGCGACGGTGTATTCATTCAACGCCGCTAGTGGCAAGAGGGTGTGGCGGACCGAATTGACACCGGAAAACGAAGAGTCCGAAGAGGGCTATGGCGGTGGCATTGCCTCGGAAAACGGCAAGATTTTTGTAGCGATTGGATTTGGGTCAGTTTCGGCTCTCAATCCCGCCGACGGCAAAGTCCTCTGGAGTAAGCCGCTTGGGGTCCCTATTCGTGCAGCCCCGACAGCAGCTGGCGGACGGGTTTACATTTCCACCGTAAACAACGAAGTCTATGCACTTTCTCAGAGTGACGGCGAAGTCGTTTGGAAATACGAAGGTGTCGCCGAAACAGCCGGATTGCTGGCTAGTACAAGCCCGGCAGTCGCACAGGGAAGGGTCGTCGTACCCTATACGTCGGGGGAAATTGTCGCTTTCGATACGACTGAAGGCTTTCCGATTTGGAGTGATACTCTCACCCGTGCAGGTGCATTGAGTTCGCTGGCCAACATCAATGACATTGCAGGCAGGCCGGTTATTGACAAGGGAACGGTGTTTGCAATCAGCCACTCCGGGCGGATGATAGCCGTCTCTCTAAAGTCTGGCGACAGGCTTTGGGAGCAAAACATCTCCGGTACGCAAACACCTTGGGCGGCTGGAAATTATGTATTCGTCATTACGCAGCGTGGTGTTCTGATGGCGCTTTCCAGGAACAACGGCGGCGTTCGCTGGGTTCTGGAACTAGGCGGCAATGTCGAATGGAGTGGACCTGTGCTCGCAGGTGGACGGCTCCTGATGGTCTCTTCGAACGGTCTGTTGGTCAGTGCATCTCCTGAATCCGGTCAAGTCATAGAGAAACGCAAGTTGGACGAGAAGGTCATGATTCCGCCAATAGTGGCTGCCAACACGGTGTATTTCTTGACCGATGACGCGGACCTCATTGCGATGCGTTGATCTTTTCGATCTGATCGGACCGCCCGATTGGTTCGGTGGAAAATTCAATGAATATTTCTGTAGCGATCGTCGGCCGACCAAATGTCGGAAAGTCGACACTCTTCAACCGGCTTGCCGGTCGCCGTCTTGCTTTGGTTGATGACCAGCCAGGAGTGACTAGGGATCGCCGGGAAGCCGACGCTTCACTTGGAGATCTGCGGTTTCGTATTATAGATACCGCTGGTCTCGACGACGTCGACCAAGAGTCGTTGGAAGGACGGATGCGGGCTCAGACAGAACAGGCAATTCGTGCCGCGGATGTCTGTCTTTTCGTCATGGACGCCCGTTCTGGTGTTACGCCTCTGGACAACTATTTTGCGGAGATTGTCCGAAAAACCGGTACGCCAACAATTCTGCTTGCGAACAAGTGCGAAGGCGGAGCCGGTAAATCAGGACTTTATGATGCGTTCTCACTCGGGCTCGGCGACCCGATTCCATTGTCTGCGGAACATGGTGAGGGGACATCAGATCTCCATGCCGCGTTGAAGGTTATTATCCCTAATGAACATGATGAGGGACGAGACAGGGGAAAAAGGAGACGATCGCACAACGAGGACGGCGAGGATGGATCGGTCAGTCTGGATGGTCAACCGGTACGCGTCGCTATAATCGGGCGGCCAAATGCCGGAAAATCATCACTGGTCAATACATTAATAGGAGAAGACCGTCTGCTAACAGGACCTGAAGCAGGCATTACCAGAGATTCAATCGCGATTGACTGGCAATGGAACAATCGTCGGATCAAGCTGTTTGACACGGCGGGCTTGCGAAAAAAGGCTAGGGTCGTCGAAAAACTCGAGAGGCTTTCCGTGAACGATGCTCTGAGAGCGGTGAGGTTCGCCGAACTCGTAATACTGGTCATCGATGCCACTCAACCATTCGAAAAACAGGATCTTCAGATTGCTGATCTCGTATCTCAGGAAGGCCGCGCACTGGTGATAGCGGTCAATAAATGGGACCTCGTGGAAGACCGGGGTCAGGCCATGAAAGACTTGAAGGAACAATGCAGTCGTCTTCTCCCCCAAATGGCAGGCGTATCATTGGTCCCGATCAGTGCATTGTCGGGATTTGGGTTGGACAATCTGATGACCGCCGCATTCAAGACATACACTATATGGAACCATCGTGTATCGACGGCGGCCTTGAACGACTGGTTGCATGAGGCGACCCAGCGACACAACCCTCCCGCATCAAAAGGGCGACGGTTGCGGTTGCGTTACATGACACAGGCAAAGACACGTCCGCCGACGTTTGTCGTGTTCTGTTCCCGTGCCTCAGAATTGCCTGACGCCTACGTGAGATATTTGATCAACAGCCTGAGAGATAGCTTTGATCTGCCCGGCGTTCCCATTCGCTTGTTTGTGCGCAAGGGTAAAAACCCTTACGTTGATAAATGAGTGCCGTTTGCTTTGCGATCACAATCTTGCCATAACACTCTTGTAAGAATCGGACGCTATGTTTGACGTTCAGGCAAGCAATGTAGTTAGGTACTAGGGATTGAGGGGTATTTTCATGCGTAAATTTGCAACTGCAACCGTTTTGGTTGCCTGTCTCGGCATGACAGCATGTTCCGGTCTTTCAACGACCGAACAAAGAGTTCTGAGCGGTGGCGCCATTGGGGCAGGAGTTGGTGCTGTGGGAACCGCTGTAACCGGCGGCTGCGTGGCGTGCGGTGTCGCAATCGGTGGTGTTGTCGGCGCAGGCGTGGGCTACATTTACGATCAGTCACGAAAAAGCGAATACTGATCGACCGCTGTTTCTGTCTTGGGTCAAAATGCTGCCGAAACACGTCCCAGGCCCTGAATTTCTGACGTCACTTTGTCCCCTGGAAGAACAGAGAATATATCTGTCGTCAATCCGGTTGTGACAATGTCGCCCTTTTTCAGTGTTCTACCTTGACGGCTGAACTCATTGACCAACCATTGTAACGCCTTGTGAGCTCCGCCAAGCGCGTTGTCGCCGCGACCATTGTAACTGCGTGCACAATTTACCTGTGCAACGGTTTCGCAGCCGACAAAATCAAAATCCGAAATGTTTGGACATTCGTCACCTAAGACGATTGCGTCATTAACACCCCCGTCGGCAATGTTCCACCACAGACCATCAGATAGCGTTCCCGGCGCTCTTCTGTCGACAACTTCTAACGCCGGGATTAGAGTGCCGACCGCGCCGAGCACTTCATCAAGTGAGTAGGTATCTGTTCTTGGTTTCAAAGTGGTCTTCAATCTAGCCGCGACTTCCGTCTCGACGATGCGAAGGGATTGCTGGGAAGTTGGGATGTAGTCGCCAGATTGAAAGGACCGTTCACGAAGGAGTGGACCAAAGAACGGTTCGATGGCTCCAAGTGCCTTCCGGGCGACTTCGCTCGTGCACCCAATCTTCCAGCCGATAACCTGAACACCCATTTCTACGGTGGCCTGTTCTTGAATTGATATAGCCTCTGCCAAAGACTCGGGTTCATTGCCTGGGTACTCGGCAAGCTTGCGTAAGTTGGCTCGGGCTTCAGAAAGGTGTCTGGCGCGAAAGTCGTGCATAGTGCTCTCCTTGCAGGTCGCTAGACTATCGCATTCATCACGCGGCATTAAGGAAAACCGCTGTCACTCCGAGGCATCCAGCCCGAGAAAACAGTAACAATCGATCATGTCTTTGTGAGTGGCTTCAAATAAACCTGTCGGCCTTGTTGCGTGCGAGCGGATAGCATGGCATTCGATTTTACCATGAAGAAGATTTTGGGAAAATTGGCGATTGCAGCAGCACTGATCTTCGGTGGTGTTGTCGATGTTGGGCAAGCTCAAGATAGGCCTGAAGGTGTTGTTGTCCCGATTCCAGGCGGAGAGTTCGTCGCGGGTTCTGATGCCCGTGAAAGGGAATTCGGATACACTCTCGATGAAACGGCCTATGGTCACAGCGTAACACGCAAGAACGGCTGGTACGATCGTGAACGCAATCGGGCCAAGAAGATCCTTCCGGCATACTCAATAATGCGCGACCTGGTGACAAATGAGCAATATCTCAAGTTCGTCGAAGCGACGGGGCACGCAATTCCCTACATTTCCCCAAGTTCATGGAAAAAGCAGGGTCTAATTCATCCCTATAACCGAGTTCGCCGGCATCTTTGGAAGAATGGTAGATTTCCAGAAGGCCGGAAACGTCATCCAGTGGTTCTCGTCACATGGGAAGACGCCGACGCATATGCAAAATGGCTGACGGCGACGACCGGCCGCAAGTGGCGAATTCCCAGCGAACTGGAGTGGGAAAAAGCCGCTCGAGGAAAGGAGGGAAGAATATTTCCTTGGGGAAATAACTGGGATCCAAAACGACTGAACAGCCATGATAAGGGGCCGTTCGATACCGTACCCGTCGGTTCATATCCGGATGGTATGAGTCGATTTGGAATAAATGACGTCGCAGGACAGGTTTTTGAGTGGACATCGTCAAAGGTCGGAAACAATAGATTCCTGGTCAAAGGTGGATCATGGGATGATAAGGGGTGCGGTGTTTGTCGCGCAGCAGCACGGCATTCCAGGCCAAAATCGCTCAAGCACATTCTAGTTGGATTTCGTCTGGTAACAAGCGGCTGACGTTTCAGCGCTCGACAATGAGTTTTTGTGGGAAGTCATACACGACGCCATTGTCACCAAACTGCGGTGTCAAGAGTTCAGGTACTCTGGATGCGACTTCCGCTGGTGTTGGCAGGGAGTCCGGGTCTTCGCCCGGCATTGCCTTGGCGCGCATTGCAGTCCGAACCGGACCGGGGTTTAATAGATTTGCGCTTGCACTACTGGTCGCAATTTCAGCAGCGTATGTCCTCACCAAGGCTTCAAGCGCTGCCTTCGAAACCGAATACACTCCCCAATAAGCGCGAAAGTTCACCGCCGCGCCAGACGTTACGAACAGAGCCCTGCCGGCATCCGATTGTCGCAGGAGGGGGTCGACGGCGCGGATCAAACGCCAGTTAGCCGTAACATTTACCGCCATCACATCATCCCAGTCTTTGGGAGAGATGTGACCGATCGGAGATAGCGTACCGAGTATTCCAGCGTTACCGATGACAATGTCGAGCTTTTTCCATCGCTCAAAAATCGCACCACCCAACCTGTCTATGCCTTCCATATCGCGGAGGTCCAGAGGGACAAGTGTCGTCGAACCGCCTTCGGATTTGATGTCATCATCCAGATCCGTGAGGCCACCCTCGGTTCGTGCAACGGCAATCACATGGGCGCCTTCCCGGGCCAATTCGCGTGCGATGGCGTAACCGATCCCTCTGGACGCGCCGGTAACAAGCGCGATTCTGTTTTCTAAGCGTCGAGCCATGTCAACTTCCGCAATGTCTCAGGAGTTCAGCCAACTTCAGCCAGAAGTGAAAGTTGCCTCGGGCCGGAGGTCGAACCGTTCTTGTCGGTCAGAGGTGTCGGATAATCGCCTGTGAAACAATGATCCGTAAACTGTGGTGTTATCGGGTCGCGACCTTCAAATCCCATGGACTGATAGAGACCGTCGACACTCAGAAAAGCAAGGGAGTCGACGCCGATGAACTGTCTCATTTCCTCAAGGTCGTGAGTTGCCGCGAGCAGTTTTTTGTCGTCAGGAGTGTCAATCCCGTAAAAGTCAGGATGTGTTATGGGGGGGCTTGCCACACGCAAGTGGACTTCGCGCGCGCCAGCTTCATACATCATTTGAACAATTTTGACCGATGTCGTTCCACGGACGATTGAGTCGTCCACGAGGACAATCCGTTTACCGCTAATCTGGGATCGGTTTGCACTGTGTTTTAGTTTGACGCCCAATTGTCTGATTTGCTGTGTCGGCTCAATAAAGGTCCGCCCAACATAGTGATTACGTATTATACCCAGTTCAAAAGGTATATTAGCCTCCTGAGCATAGCCAATCGCTGCGGGAACCCCGGAATCTGGTACTGGGATCACAACGTCTGCTTCGACCCCTGATTCAATTGATAGTTGGCGCCCCGTCTGTTTTCGCACGTCGTAGACGGATCGTCCGCCCACAATGCTGTCGGGGCGCGCAAAATAGATGAATTCGAACACACATGGTCGAGGCGTCATTCTCGGGAATGGGTGAAGGCTCTCGATGCCATCTTCTGTAATGACAACGACTTCCCCGTTTTCGATGTCACGAACGAATTCGGCGCCGATTATGTCGAGAGCGCATGTCTCCGACGCCAAAATATGCGAGCCGTCCAGTTTTCCGAGCACAAGCGGCCTTATGCCCAGTGGGTCGCGTGCACCAATAAGCTTCTTGTTGGACATGGCCACGAAGGAATAGGCACCTTCCACCGCACGGATGGCATCAATGAACTTCTCGATGAGACGGGGCTTCGCGGATCTGGCAACCAAATGAAGTAGCACTTCCGTGTCGGATGTCGATTGGCATATGGCGCCACCTTTTACCATTTCGGTTCGCAGGGCTACGGCATTTGTGAGGTTGCCATTATGACAGATT
The DNA here is from genome assembly GCA_021775805.1 of Alphaproteobacteria bacterium. GTDB lineage: Bacteria > Pseudomonadota > Alphaproteobacteria > Rhizobiales > JAJFHC01 > JAJFHC01. The sequence goes on from JAJFHD010000090.1 coordinate 401,909, forward strand.
GAGAATCCACCTCCGGCAAGATCGGCGTACAGCGGCTGCACGTTCCTTAAAATTGTGCCTCCGGTCGTGGAATAACGGACATGCCCAATCGCACAAGCCCCTCTCAAGCGGTCCATCGTCCCATGCTTTGAAAAATGATCCCCCACAAGTCCAAGGCGCCGTTCCGAATGAAAGTGATTGCCGTCGAAGGTGACAATCCCGGCAGCTTCTTGGCCACGATGCTGAAGCGCATGCAGGCCAAGCGCGGTCAGCGCTGCCGCGTCGGGATGATTGAAGACCCCGAAAACGCCACATTCCTCACGCAGTCTGTCATCGTCAACAAAGTCGTCGATGTCTCCGAGGGGCTCGCCAATTTGAGACATTAGTTTTTCGCGATGAATGATCGCGCTCCTACCGAATGTAACAACAAAAACATCGAATTGAGCTTGTGCGTACTTACTGGCTGCTTGTCGAACTTTCGAAAAGCTGATTCAGACCCTGCCGCTCTTTTTTCTGATAACCATTGCTTTCACTGCCGGCATCTCCTTCTTCCGGAATAACGCCGGGTTCTTCTGTTTGCCCCTGATCTGTCTTGTTGGAACCGCCGCTTTCTCCGTCAGAAAATCCCGAGAAATTCTTCGAGAAATCGTCCGGCATCCAGGACATAATCGAATTTCCGGTTTCTTTCAGCAAGGCGTGTGTACGAGCATTGGTTACCCATTGAGGTTGCGTTTGAGGTCGTACAAGCCAGTTGAAGAACAGAAAAGCAATCGTTACAAGCAGAAAACCCCGAACAATTCCAAACATGAAACCAAAGGTTCGGTCGAGAGCACCAATCTGGCTGTCAAGGACCACATCTGCAAATCGCATTGAAATGACAGATATAATTACCAACACCATGATAAAAACCCCACCCGCATTTATGGTATCTGCGAGGATGTTCGGATCGAGTTTTTCACGAATTGGTTCCTTGAGAATCGGGAACATGACCCAAGCGGCAAAGCCTGCACCTCCCCATGCAAATACCGTGAGGGCTTCGCGATTGAAGCCGCGCATCATCGCCAGGAGACCCGAAATCAACATTATTGCGATGAGGAGAATATCAAGCCAAGTCAGAGGCATGTGTGTTGAGCCGCTTAGTGAAAGTTAGGTGATATTAGCACGATTCCGCGATTGGCCTAGACAATCTGTGCCCATTTGACTGTTCATAAAAGGGTAGGGTCGTCATCATCTTATCCGGATGGTTCGTCAGACTTGGATCCCGTCGACCCTACGCTGATTCTTGCGATCAAGGAGGCCAGGCTGGCAACGGTTTCGAGACTGATAGAATTTTCTGACCGCTGAGCATCGTCATCGTTGCTTTTCGGAATGGTTGCCCGTGTAAAACCCAGCTTCTCCGACTCGCGTAGGCGTCCGCCGGTCTGGTTTACCGAGCGCAAACTCCCCGACAGGCTGATCTCTCCAAAATACACGGACCCGTCGGGCAAGGCCTGCCCCGACAACGACGAGACGAGAGCCGCGGCCACGGCGAGGTCGGCGGCCGGTTCGCGAATCTTTAGTCCGCCCGCAACATTGAGATACACGTCAAAACCGCCAAATGAGAGACCGCAGTGGGCGTCAAGCACGGCAAGAATCATCGACAGTCTGCTCTGATCCCAGCCGACGACCGCTCGTCTGGGAGTGGCAAGTGTACTGGTTGCCACAAGCGCCTGTATTTCCACAAGAACAGGACGGGTTCCTTCGATCCCTGCAAAAACGGCCGTGCCTGGGGTATTGGAGTCCCGTTCACCCAGAAACAGCCGGGACGGGTTTGAAACTTCCGATAGTCCGCCACCGGTCATTTCAAACACACCGATTTCATCAGTTGGACCGAACCGGTTTTTGACCGCACGCAGTATGCGGAACTGATGTCCGCGTTCACCTTCGAAATAAAGTACTGTATCGACCATGTGTTCGATCACGCGCGGACCGGCAATCTGACCGTCCTTGGTTACGTGACCGACGAGGAATACCGCAACATTCTTTGACTTGGCATAGTGAATTAGCGTTTGTGCGGTTTGTCGGACCTGTGAAACTGTCCCGGGCGCGGAATCCAAAGCAGGCGACCATATTGTCTGGATTGAGTCGATCACCAGCGCTGTCGGTTCGACGGAATCCTGAAGGGTTGCGACAATGTCACTGAGATTGGTTTCAGCTGCCAGCAGGACACCTGTTTTCGACAGACCCAGCCGTGCTGCGCGCAAACGAACTTGCGCAATCGCCTCTTCTCCCGAGATGTAGACGACGGTGTTACCTGTTGATGTGAGGCAGGCCATGATCTGCAACAACAAAGTAGATTTGCCGATGCCGGGATCGCCACCAACAAGGATGGCTGAACCTGGTACGAGTCCGCCACCGGTTACCCGATCGAATTCGGCAATTCCCGACAAAGTTCTGCGAGGCGTATGGTCGCTTCCTTCAAGGCCCACGAGTGCGATTTTGCGTCCGGGCGGAACTGCGCCGCCTGGGCGTGCCCCAACACCCGAGTTCTGACCTGTTTCTTCAGAGATAGTGTTCCATGCGCCGCACCCGTCGCACCGGCCCGACCACTTTGAACTTTCCGAACCGCAATCCTGACAAACATATCGAGCAACCGATTTTGCCATCCATCAACCAGACTTCAACAATTGATTAATCTTTTAGAATGTCCATTTGAATCGGGCCGTCCGCGCTGCCATGGACAAATTGTTCAACATAGGGGTTGCCGCTGTCCTCGATGTCTGCAGCTTGACCATGCCAAATGATTTCGCCTTTGTAGATCATCGCGATCGAGTCGGCTATTTTCCGCGCGCTTGCCATGTCGTGTGTGATCGAAATGGCTGTGGCACCGAGTTGTTTGACACAGCTGACGATGAGATCGTTGATGACGTCGGCCATGATCGGGTCAAGGCCGGTTGTCGGTTCGTCAAAAAAAATGACTTCCGGATTACCCGCAATGGCTCTTGCAAGACCAACCCGTTTTTGCATGCCACCTGACAACTCCGCCGGAGACAGCTCCGAAACTTCAGGGCCCAGGCCGACGGCACTGAGTTTCTCCAGGGCAATGTCATGAGCATCCGCTCGTTTCATGTTCTTTCCCTGAATCAGGCCAAACGCAACATTTTCCCAGACAAGCAAACTATCAAACAACGCTGCTCCTTGAAAAAGCATCCCAAACTTTGACAGGAACACGTCACGTTGCGAGCCTCCCACACCCACCACGTTTTTCCCCTCCAGCAGGATTTCTCCTGAATCCGGTTTCATCAGTCCAAGAATGCACTTCAGCATCACGGATTTGCCGGTGCCGGATCCCCCGATAACAACCAGCGATTTTCCGCGATAGGCTGTGACATTCAAACCGTTCAGGACCGATTTTGGGCCAAAGCTTTTGTGAACGTTTTTCAGTTCAATATGAATTTGATCGTCCACCTCACACCTCAGGACGAAAACAGCAACGACGTGAGAATGTAGTTGGCGGCCAGGATCAACACGGATGCCCCCACAACCGCGTTTGTTGTTGCCCGGCCGACGCCTTGTGCCCCCCCACGGCTGTGGAACCCATGATAGCAGCCCATGAAAGCAATGATGAAGCCAAAGGCGGCCGCTTTGACCAGCCCGGAGAAAACATCGTCGAACTGAATAAAATCAACCGTCTTCCGGATGTACACGGAGGCATTGAAGCCGAGACTGCTGGTGCCGACAATGAAGCCTCCCATGATTCCGATAATGTCGGCAATCAGAACAAGGATCGGCAGTGTCAAAAAGGCCGCCACGACCCTGGGCACAACCAGGTATTTGAACGGGTTGGTCGACAACGTGACAAGCGCGTCGATCTGTTCCGTAACCCGCATGGTTCCAAGCTCGGCAGCGATTGCTGCACTCACCCGACCGGCGACCATGAGGCCTGCCATGACAGGGCCGAGTTCGCGCGTGATTCCCAATGCGACAATCGTCGAAACCAGGCTTTCCGCATTGAAACGCGATCCGCCGATATAGATTTGAAGAGCGAGCACGCCGCCGGTGAAAAACGCGGTCAATCCAACCACTGGCAGTGAATTGTAGCCAATGCGGATCATTTGATCGACGATCAGACGAAAGTAGATTGGCGGCAGGAATATATGCGTGGTCGTGTCCTTAAAAAAAAGAACCAGACGACCGACTTCGGCGCAAATGCTCAACACGAGTCTGCCGACAGTAGCGAAAATGTTCAACGGTGGAATTCCCCTTTGAATAGGTCGCTTCGAAACGAATCAGGCGCCAGAGTATACCCGAGCATAACGAGAACCCAAGTTTGTCAGCACTTCATACCCTATCGTTCCGGAAAATTGCGCAAAATCGTCAATCAGGACGTTGTCGCCGAGTAACTCGACAAACTTCCCCCGAGCCGCACGGTCCGGATCAATGTCCGTGACATCGACCGTGATCATATCCATCGAGATCCGACCGACAACCTGTACGTTCGTTCCGTCTATGCTGCAGTAGGCGGCGGGTCCTGACCTGTTTCCAGTAGCTGCACGGAAATAGCCGTCGGCATAGCCCGCGCCAACAACCGCGATACGGCTGTCCCGCCGTGCCACCCAGGTGGCACCGTATCCAACACCGCCCCCGGACGGGACGTCGCGAACCTGCATGATTCTACCTGCCAGATGAACAACAGGCTTGAGGTGAATGGAACATGGCAGCAGGGAGTTGCCGCCGTAAAGTGCAATTCCGGGACGGAGCATGTCAAAGTGATACCGGGGATCCAGCAACGAGCCGGCGGAGTTTGCAAGGCTCGCCGGCGTATCGATCATTCTGCGTTGAACTTCGCCAAACTTCTCTAGTTGAATCTCGTTCATCGGATGATTTCGTTCTTCCGCACAGGCGAGATGACTCATAACCAGAGTGACGCTGATGTCGGTACCTTGACGCTGGTTGTCGGCCCAAACGGCGAATTCCGCTTCCGATATTCCCATGCGGTTTATGCCAGTGTCGACATGCAAAGCTGACGGACAGCGCTTACCAGAAGAACGGCACGTGGTTTGCCATTCGCGGATTTCCTCCAGGGAACTCAATACGGGGCTGGCGCCGGATTCCAGAAAATGAACCGCATTGTCGACGAACAGACCATTCAGCACGTAAACCCTGGCATGCGGAACGACGGCCAATACCCGAACTGCTTCATCCAGAAGCGCAACGAAAAATGTTCTGCATCCGGCCTGCCATAACGCCGGCACGACTCTTTCAATGCCGAGTCCGTATGCATCCGCCTTGACCACGGCGGAACATTCAATTCCCCCGGCAAGGCTGCACAGCGCCCGATAGTTTGAACGCAGCGCATCAAGATCAATTGTGAGAACGGCACCGGCATTGGCATTGGCTGAGAGGAGGGGGATCACGACGGCTGAAAAACCTTGAACTAGTCGAATCGTTCTGGAAGATGGCTGTCAGGAACATAGTCTTCAAATCTGGTGGTTTCAGACTGGAATTGCAACCTTACTGTCCCCGTGGGACCGTGCCGCTGCTTTCCAATGATGACTTCCGCCAGCCCTGTTACCCGGTCCATTTCTTCCTGCCATTCGAAATGTTCAGCCGTATTCAGGCGAGGTTCACGCCGCCCGACATAGTATTCTTCCCGAAATACGAACATGACCACATCAGCATCTTGCTCAATGGACCCCGATTCTCTCAGGTCGGCCAATTGCGGACGTTTGTCGTCGCGTTGTTCAACCTGACGGGAAAGCTGGGATAGTGCGAGAATTGGCACTTCAAGCTCCTTCGCCAGCGCCTTTAGGCCAGTGGTGATCTCCGTTACTTCCTGTACACGACCTTCGGACGCCCGCCTCGAGGACCCCGTGAGCAATTGCAGATAGTCGACGACAACCAGGTTGAGGCCATGTTGGCGCTTTATCTTTCTGGCTCGGGCGGAGAGTTGTGCGATGGCAAGACCGCCCGTTGGGTCGATGTAAAGCGGGATGCCTTCAAGGTCACGCGCGACGTCGACCATCCGTCCGAACTGTTCCTCACTGATTTTTCCCCGTCGTATCAATTCGGAAGAAACCCCGGACTGTTCGGATAGAATACGGGTAGCAAGCTGCTCTGACGACATTTCCAGTGAAAAGAATGCCACCACACCGCCATCCAGAACTTCCCTGGTGCCATCCGATTTGTGATCTGCACGAAATGACCTTGCTATGGAAAAGGCGATGTTTGTCGCAAGGGCCGTTTTACCCATGGATGGGCGCCCCGCAAGGATGACCAGGTCAGATTTTTGAAGCCCCCCGAGTTTTTCATCGAGATCCTTCAACCCGGATGACAGGCCGGACAGGCCGCCGTCGCGTTGGTAGGCTGCATTGGCCATGTCAAGCGCATCGGTCAGGGCGGTCCTGAAGGGTTGAAAACCGGAGCCGTATTTTCCCGATTCTGCCAAGCCGTATAGGGCTTGCTCTGCCTCTGCGATCTGCTCGCTTGGGGGGATATCCACATCGGCTACATATGCATTGGACACCATATCGGTGCCAATTGATATTAACTGGCGAAGAATTGCCAGGTCATAGATCGTGCGGCCATATTCCTCCGCATTGATCACAGTTGTCGCTGACGCGGTCAGCCGGGCAAGATATTGTGGAACGGACAATTCGCCCAGCGGCTCTTCGTTCTCAAAAAACGTCTTCAGGGTCACAGGCGAAACCAACTTGCCTGCGTTGATGAGACGATCCGAAACATCAAAAATCCGGGCGTGAAGGGGGTCGAAAAAGTGTTCAGCGGTCAGGAAACCCGACACCCTGTCCCGGGCTTCGTTGTTCACCATGATGGCGCCAAGCAGAGCTTGTTCGGCTTCAATATTCTGGGGCACCCGCTTTACATCGGGTTCTCCGTCGAGGTCGTCAAGCGTGTCGAGCAGTGATGCGTTCAATTCCATACCACTGAAATAGCCGGAAAACGTGAGTCGTTGATACCGATTAAACACAACGCGAATTGCTCAATCTGCGTTATCCCCGTAATTCACACAACCGGCTGATCATCTGCGGCAAACATACGGTTTACACTTGACTTGTGTGCAAATGAGTCATGCAAGAGACGGGATTGAACAAACCGGGCAGCCAAAACGCGATGGATTCGCTTGTTACTTATTCTCCGGCGAGACGCTGGCTCGTCGTTGTCCGAGCGTCCTGCTGTCGTCTTTCACGTTCCCAATCGTACATGTAATCGCGGGTTGTCGGCAATGATTGCTGTCTCTTGGTAAGCTGCATCTGGAAAACGATCATGCCTTCGTAGCGAAATGACGTTTCCGACGCGGACAGATAAAATTCCCACATTCGACAAAACCTGTCGTCGTATATTTTCGAGGCCTTGTCCCGGTTTGCCAGGAAGCGATGCCGCCAGTGCCGGAGCGTGTCTGCGTAATGCAGACGCAAGATTTCAATGTCCGTAATGTACAGGCCAAGTCGCTCCACTATCGGGATCACTTCACTCAAAGCAGGAATGTAGCCGCCTGGGAATATGTACTTGTCGATCCAGGCGTTGGTGACACCGGGGCCGTCGAACCGGCCGATTGAGTGGATTACGGCAACACCGTCATCCTCGAGCAGGTCGTGCACCTTCTTGAAGTAGGTCTTGTAGTGAGTGACGCCAACGTGTTCAAACATTCCCACGGAGATTATTCGATCGAAAGACTGATCGAGAGAGCGGTAGTCCTGTAGCTTGTAATCGATCTTGGCGTCGTAACCGTGTCGCGCGCGCCTTTCGCGGCTAATCTTCAGTTGCTCTTCACTTAGGGTTATGCCGGTCACCTGCACGTCGGCGCAACCGGCAAGGTAGAGCCCCAATCCACCCCATCCCGATCCGATATCGAGAACGGACTGACCGTCCTGCAGATCGAGTTTGGCGGCAAGATGCCGCTTCTTGGCGAGTTGCGCTTCGCCCAGCGACGTTTCGGGGTGTTCAAAATAGGCGCAGGAATACTGCCGGTCCTCGTCGAGGAACAGGTCATAGAGCGCCCCATCCAGATCATAATGGTGGGCAACGTTGCGGCGGGCTTTTCGTGCTGGATTGTACTGGTGAATTCGCCTGGCGAAATATCTGAGGGCCGAAAAGATGAACAGCCACCGCGGCGCCTGTGCAAATTCCATATTGGACAGGAGCACCTCAAGGAAGTCATAGATGCTCCCCTCCTGAAAAATCAGACGGCCATCCATGAACATTTCGCCAAGGTAAAGTTGCGGATTTAGAACAATCTGCCACTCGGCGCGCCGGTCCACTATGCGCACTTGAATAGGTGTGCCGCTGCCGTCACCAAAGTGGAAGGTTCTTCCGCTGGCAGCTTCAATCGTCAGATTACCGTGTTTGACGATCCTGCTAAATGTTTTTTGCAATATCCAAAGCATGTGGGCGCACCCTCATACTCCTGTTATTACGAAACCCATGAGTGGGACATACTCTTTCCCAGACACGTACATCCCAATCAAGTCTTCTTGATGGACTCAATCGGTGCCACATTAAACCAGCCTTAGAAAAATTGAGCAATAGCCGAAACTGGCGGTTTGCACGAATTCATGCAAACCGTGCCGGCAACGAAATTGGAGGCGTGTTGCCACGCCTCCAATGAAATCCGCCGAATTGGGTCCGGCCAAGCTAGCTTGTCGAGGATTCCTCCCCGGAGTCTCGATCAGTCGACGCGTCTTCATCTTCCTCCGTTGCCTCTGACAGTTCCTCTGTCGCCTCCCGGGCAATCTCCTCATCTTCAAACACTTCCGATGCCTCGATCGCGTCTTCTTCGAAGTCATCGAACCTGTCGGCCGTCACGTCCTCGCCGCGCGCCTGACGCTCGGCCTCGTCTTCTGTTCGGGCGACGTTTATCGTGACCGTTACCGCAACCTCGGGATGCAGGCCGACCTTGGTTGGATGAAGTCCAAGTGTCTTGATCGGTCGTTCCAGAATTACCTGGCTTCGGGTTACGTTGGTTCCACCTTCCGTAACAACTTGGGCAATGTCGCGCGTGGTCACGGAACCGTACAGTTGACCTGTATCACCGGCCTGCCGGATCACGGTGTAAACGTTACCCTCGATCTTTGAGGAGACGGCCTCTGCTTCGCTCTTGAGTTCGAGGTTGCGGGCTTCGAGTTGCACCTTTTGGCTTTCGAATTGCTCCAGGTTGGCTTTGTTTGCACGAAGCGCTTTGGCCTTTGGCAACAGATAGTTCCGGGCGAAGCCGTCCTTCACTTTGACGACGTCTCCCATCTGTCCAAGTTTTTCAATTCGCTCCAAAAGAATTACGTCCATTTCTGTTCTCCTTGTTTGTTCGATTTGAGTTTTGTCTGAGTGTTTTCGATCATGACGGTGGCGCAAATCGCGCTCTCAGTCCGATTGCGGTTTCCGCCAGGCCGATGGCGGCAACAACCAGAATTCCGACCCAGCTTGTGAACAGGATGATCAGATAGGTCGTTCCCAATATCAGTATCCTGAGGGGGTGTTTTTCTGTGAGCACATGGAGGACCGCTAGGCCTTGCAGCATGAAGGCAACGGCGAATGCGGTGAGGAACCCCATTCCGATCACACCGAGAAATTCCCCTAAGAGCATCAGGCAAAAGGCAATGCCGAGGATAAATGAGCTTGTGAGCGGCAACGACACATGTGTGTATTTGTCTCGAGGTCGGCTGCCAAAGCCCGATCGGCGGACAATTGCTGCTGCCAGGCACATAAGCGAAGAGGTGATGATCATCCAGAAGAAAGCGGATGCCGGCGGAATGGCCCTGACGAGAAAATCAACCAGCCTCGAGAGCTTTTCGTCGTCGAGTTGATTGGCCCCCTGTTCAAGCAGGCCACTGACTTCAAGGCTTTGTCGAAGCATCGACTTGAACGCCTGAATGAAACTTTCTGTTGCGGTCATGTTTAACACGGCGGCAAAGGCTACGGCGAGGCATCCGCCCAAGACAGCAATCCAAACGAGAATCCGGCCCGTCGGGTACCATTCCACGGAATCGGTCCCTTCATCGGATCTGTTCAAGAGGGCCACGTGGGACAAAAGTGTCGTCGGAACGACAATGATGGCGAGAAACAACCCGGCTTCTTCAACACTTGTCACGATTAAGGTGAGAATGAGACCGACGCCTCCGCCGATCAGAACGCACAGGCTGCCCCAGCCCAAACCCGCAATATACAACGGAAGGGGCGCCATATAGAACAAGATGACCGCCAGAAAATTTCCAGCAGTTACGGCAAGGTAAAGGACCGTCGAGACGAGTCCCGCCAGGATGCCTATGACAGCGTAGTGCGTCATTTTGGTAGCTGTCCCGCTTGAGAAGCGGTTAGAGACGGGAACAGTTCCCGTCCCAACCCGTTATCGTTCAGTTACATCGTCTTCTGGACAATCAGGAAACAATGTAGGGCAAAAGTCCGAGAAAACGCGCACGCTTGATGGCTTTTGCGAGTTCCCGCTGTCTTTTGGCAGACACGGCCGTAATCCGGCTCGGGACGATCTTGCCGCGTTCGGAAACATATCGCTGAAGCAGTTTGACATCCTTATAGTCGATCTTGGGCGCGTTTGTGCCTGAGAATGGGCATGTCTTGCGGCGGCGAAAGAAGGGGCGCCGGGAAGGGGAACTGGAATCGGCCATTATTCTTTCTCCTTCGAGTCGGTTGCGGCTTCAGCGGAAGCTTCACTGCTTGCTGCCGGACTTGCGGCGGGAGTGCTGCGTTCAGGCCTGTCATTGCGATCTCTGCGCGGACCGCGCCGATCGTCACGACCGCCTTTGTTCTGCATGACGACGGATGGCCCGGTTTCGTGTTCGTCGACGCGCAGTGTGATGAAACGAACCACGTCGTCGTTAAGGCGCATCAGCCGCTCCATCTCGGCAACCGCGGGATGCGGCGCATCGATGTTGAGCAACTGATAGTGCGCCTTGCGGTACTTCTTGATCTTGTAGGCCAGTGACCGAAGACCCCAGTACTCGGCCTTGTCAATTGAACCGCCGCCTTCTTCGATCACATTCTTGAATTGTTCCGTGAGGGTATCGACTTGCTGCGCCGATACGTCCTGGCGTGCCAGGAAAACATGCTCATACAATGGCATGGTAGAGTGCCTTTCCACTTTTCGAACCGCGAACCCGGCGCAAAGCCCCTCTTGAACCCTTTTTCGGAAAGGCTCATCAGGAACACCAAAAGAGCGGAAACACGGGAAGTCGAAGATTACCTTCTATTCGATCCTAATGACCGAACCTTCCGTTCAGCTTCCAGCCGGTTTCTTCATCAACACGCGCGACTTATACCTCAACCACGGTAATGTTCAAGTGCAATTGCGTCGTGCGACAACTGTGCCCGATACAGCACCGCCCAGACGATCCCGTCGGGCTTGCGATAACGGGATTGGGCAGTATTTTTCCGCACTTTGCCGGTTGGCTTGACAGGATGGGTGGGGACGCTAAAGGTGGCCGCCGGATTACACTGGATTGACTTGCCCAAAGTCGACAGGATGTGACGAAACTATTGCAAGGGGTCAGGCATGAGTGTCGCTTTTATGTTTCCAGGTCAGGGGAGTCAGCAGGTCGGAATGGGGCGTGCCCTTGCCGAAGCATTCCCATCGGCACGCGAGGTATTCGAGGAGGTCGACGAAGCTCTTTCAAAGTCGCTGTCCCGTCTGGCTTGGGAAGGCCCCGATGACGAATTGAGGCTGACGGAAAATGCCCAACCCGCTTTGATGGCTGTCAGCATGGCTGTGATGACTGTGCTTCAGCGCGATGTCGGTCTGGAAGTCGAAGACCGTTTGTCCTATGTGGCGGGGCACTCGCTCGGAGAGTACTCGGCACTTGCGGCCGCCGGAACATTTACCCTCTCTGACACGGCGCGTTTGTTGCAGACCAGGGGACAGGCCATGCAAAAGGCAGTTCCTGTGGGAGAAGGGGCGATGGCCGCATTGCTCGGTCTTGACTTTGAAGAAGCGGTGGAGGTTGCGTTGCTGGCAGCGCAATCAGACGTCTGCCAGGCTGCCAACGACAACGCACCGGGGCAGGTCGTGATAAGCGGATCACGCGAAGCGGTCGAGCGTGCGCTGGATATTGCCAAGCAGAAGGGCGCCAAGCGTGCCGTCCTGTTGCCTGTGAGCGCGCCTTTCCATTGTGCTCTGATGCAACCGGCAGCGGACGTCATGGCGGAGGCGCTGTCCGCCGTTCAGTTAAACGCGCCGTCTGTTCCACTCGTTGCGAATGTAACGGCAAGCCACGTATCTGATCCTGGTGTGATCAAGAATCAACTTGTCGAACAGGTCACTGGAGTTGTGCGATGGCGGGAATCAGTCGGTTACATGGCGCAACAGGGAGTCGATACGGTCTACGAGATCGGCGTCGGCAAGGTGTTGTCTGGCTTGGCCCGGCGGATTGACAGTTCCCTGGCTGTTTCAGCGATCGGAACGCCCGAAGACATCGAAGCAGTAGCGGAAAATCTGAAATAGCCGGTGTATCGAGACATCAAACGTAAAAGAATGGGTAAAGGAATGTTCGACTTATCTGGAAAGACAGCACTTGTAACCGGAGCCACGGGCGGGATTGGCGGTTCGATTGCAGCGATCCTGCATGACAGAGGAGCCACAGTTGGTCTCTCGGGAACGCGGATAAATCTGCTTGACGAACTTGCCGCATCACTGGGAGAGCGGGCACATGTCTTTCCTTGCGATTTATCCGATGTAGAATCCGTTGGTGGCCTTGTCGGTCAGGCGGAAGCTGCCATGGGGGCTGTTGATATCGTTGTCAACAATGCGGGTCTCACCCGAGACAACCTGGCCATGCGCATGAAGGACGAGGAGTGGGACGCGGTTCTGGCGGTCAATCTGTCCGCAGGATTTCGCATCGCCCGTGCCAGCATGCGTGGCATGATGAAGAGACGATGGGGAAGAATAATCGGTATAACATCGGTTGTTGGGGTCACTGGAAATGCAGGACAGGCAAACTACGCGGCATCAAAAGCAGGTATGATCGGTATGTCGAAAGCGATTGCCCAGGAAGTCGCAAGCCGGGGAATCACGGTAAACTGTGTTGCACCAGGATTCATCGAAACACCGATGACGGATGCGCTCAATGAAAAGCAGCGCGACGCCATCATAAACACTGTTCCCGCCGGACGGCTTGGCAATCCGCTGGACATTGCCGCTGCAGTGGCTTACTTGGCAAGTGAAGAGGCGTCGTACGTCACCGGTCAGACACTCCATGTAAACGGTGGAATGGCGATGATATGACACTGGAAAAAGATAAGTTTAGGCGTGCTGGTCAAGCACAATAAAGTGTGATAGGAAGCCCGCGACTTCCGGGCATTCTCTAGATTGAACAAGGTTTCCGGGAGACGTGCAAACAGCTGGAAATCTGTGAGAATTCGTAACTTTGGTACACTCCGGTTCGTCCGGTCTGGAGTTGACTCACTGCAACCAATTTCGAGGACATAAAAATGAGCGATGTTGCTGATCGGGTGAAGAAGATTGTTGTCGAGCACCTTGGTGTTGAGGCAGACAAAGTAAGTGAGACTGCAAGTTTTATTGACGATCTTGGCGCCGATAGCCTTGATACGGTCGAACTCGTGATGGCATTTGAAGAGGAATTCGGTTGTGAGATTCCAGACGATGCCGCTGAAACAATTCAGACGGTCGGCGACGCTGTGAAATTCCTGAAAGAGAATGCCGGATAACCGAGTCTGGGGGAAGTCTTTGCCGTCCGTTGATATGGATGGCTCTTTCCAGGGCAACCATTTTTTAATCAACACAAATTTGAATCGTTGAACTTGTGTTGAGCCCGCGTGCATTCGCGTCGGGCTTGCATTATTCTTCAGACAGAATCGTCTAGCAGGAAAAATTACATGAGACGGGTCGTCATTACCGGTCTGGGTATGGTTACACCATTGGCATGTGGTGTTGATGAGACCTGGTCTCGATTGATTGATGGGCAATCCGGTGCAGCCAAAGTCGAGTCCTTCGACGTGTCTGACATCGCCTGCAAGATCGCCTGTGAGATTCCCCGAGGTGACGGTTCGAACGGCACGTTCAACGCTGACGAATGGATGGAGCCGAAGGAACAGCGCAGAGTCGACGGTTTCATCGTCTATTCAATGGCAGCTGCCATTCAAGCGGTTGAGGATGCGGGGTGGAAGCCGGAAGAATACGAAGACCAGATCAGAACAGGTGTGTTGATTGGGTCTGGTATTGGCGGTCTTCGCGGTATCGAGGAAACGGCACTTCTGCTTGCAGAACGAGGCCCGCGTAAGATCAGCCCGTTCTTTATTCCAGGCCGGTTGATCAATCTGGCATCCGGATATGTTTCGATCCGGTATGGCTTCAAGGGACCCAATCACTCTGTGGTAACTGCCTGTTCCACGGGCGCCCATGCTATTGGTGATGCCTCTCGGCTTATTGGTCTGGGCGATGCAGATGTCATGGTTGCCGGCGGAGCGGAATCGGCAGTTTGCCGGATTGGCATGGCTGGTTTTGTGGCTTGTCGGGCGTTGTCGACGGGCTTCAACGATGAACCAACCCGTGGATCTCGACCGTATGATAAGGACCGCGACGGTTTTGTCATGGGTGAGGGCGCAGGGATCGTGGTTCTCGAGGAGCTGGAACATGCTAAGGCGAGGGGTGCGCGTATCTACGCGGAAGTAGTGGGCTACGGCCTGTCCGGTGACGCCTATCACATAACGGCGCCCGCTGAGGATGGTGACGGTGGTTTCCGTGCAATGAAGGCCGCCATCAATCGGGCCGAGATCGATCCTGGTGAAATCGATTACATTAATGCACACGGTACGTCGACGCCGCTGGGTGACGAAATCGAATTGAACGCCGTAGCCCGAATGCTGGGATCTTCTGCGGGGCGTGTCAGCATGTCGTCCACCAAATCTGCCATCGGCCATCTTTTGGGAGCAGCAGGCTCCGTCGAAGCGATATTTGGGGTATTGGCAATGCGCGACAACATCGTTCCGCCAACCTTGAATCTTGAGAACCCCTCCGTTGAAACGGATATTGATTTAGTGCCATTGAAGGCGCGCAAGCGGGACGTTAATATAGTTCTCAGTAACTCATTTGGATTCGGTGGCACCAATGCGTCGCTGGTATTGCGACGCTACGATCAATAGCCTAGTAGGGGTGCGGGGCCGGGAGAATCATTGCGAATATGTCCGGCGATTATGAAATAGATGACGGCGTTGTTGCAAACGCCAGAAATCCGTCGAACAGACCGCGCAAAAGCGGCTTGCGTCGTCTCGGCGGTTTTCTGAATACGATATTTACGATGGCGGTGTTCGCCAGCCTTGTATTGGGTGCCACCATACTTTACGGAAAAGTTCGTTTCGAGGAAGTCGGTCCGCTCAAGAAGGACACTTCATTTGTTGTACGAAACGGGCAGGGTGTCACGGGAATTGCAAACGCGCTGGAGAAGAAGGGTATCATTAGTGACGCCCGCGTGTTCGTTGCCGCAGCTCTCATCACGGACTCGAAAGGAAGCCTGAAGGCAGGCGAATACAGACTGCCTGCAAACGTCAGCATGCAGGAGATCATGGATACTTTGGTGTCCGGAAAATCTGTCCAGCACAAGATTACAGTCCCGGAAGGGTTTACCAGCCTGCAGGTGGTCGAAAGAGTCAACCAACATGAAGCCCTTGTCGGTGAAGTCACGCTGATTCCGGCGGAAGGCTCGCTGTTGCCCGACACCTACATATTCCTCAGGGATGTCAGTAGACAGGATATTCTGGATCGCATGCGAAAGGCACAGCAAAAGGCGCTGGAGGAACTATGGCAAAACAGGGCGGAAAACCTGCCGATCGCATCGCCTGAAGAAGCACTCATCCTTGCATCGATCGTGGAAAAGGAAACCGGTCAGTCGTCAGAGCGCGCGCTGGTTGCCGGAGTTTTCACGAACCGGTTGAGAAAGAAAATCCGGCTCCAGTCCGATCCGACCATTATCTACGGAATTGTCGGCGGAAAGGGTGTGCTTGATCGGCCAATTCGAAAAAGCGACATCGCCAAGAAAACCAAATACAACACATATCAGATCAACGGTCTGCCACCGACGCCTATTGCCAATCCTGGTATTGAAGCCATCAAAGCCGTTTTGAATCCAGCCAAAACGAAATCACTGTATTTTGTCGCTGATGGCACAGGTGGGCATGTTTTTGCCAGTACTTTGCGCCAGCACAAGGCCAATGTCGCCAACTGGCGCAAAGTGGAATCTGCGCGTCGTCGGGCAAAAAAGAAGGCACAACAGGAGGAAAAAGCCAGGAAGCTGGCCGCCGCCCAGGCTCCCGCTGTAAAAATTGAGACCTCACCTCCGCCACCGCCACCAGCGCCTCCGGCAGCCGATTCTGCTGCCGAGAACAAGACAGCGAATGTCGTTGAGTCAAGCGTGAAGAGGGACGCAAGCCTGACGACACCAGCCGCGGCCGCTACGGCTGAGGTTAGCGGCACCCTCAAAGGGTCGGTAGAGGATGAAACGGTTCCCGCCACCAAGGTGGCGCTTACCAGCCAGGGTGTTGATGCCGAAGAAGACGCCGAGCAAAAGCAAAAGAGCCGGTTGGGTGAGCGGATTGTTCCCAAACCGCGTCCCAAGCCGACCCGACCCGCAGCTTCGTTGGCGACAAACCCGGACCCGCCTGGCATCGACGGTTCGCTTGAGGCAGGGAGTGTCGAACAATCAATCGACGCCGAGACGATTGCTCCCCCGCCGGTGAAGAAAAAACGCCGCAAGCGGCGCAAGAACATAACCAATAGTAAGACGGCCAATCCTGATGACAACGGAAGATAGCCGCGTGTCTTGACGCGGTGAAAATGCCGGTCGCAACGTCCGATTGCCGATGTCATACCCCAGGCAATAATCTGCCGGTCGCCACAACAATTGTGGGTACCGGACATAGTTCGGAACCACCAAATCGGAGCGCAACTAATGTCGCTGACAAGTATGACTGGCTTCGCCCGTAGTGACGGTGTTCACACAGGGGTGCGCTGGCACTGGGAAATCAAGACCGTAAACGGCAAGGGCCTCGATATTCGAACCAGAGTTCCCCCGGGTTTTGAGGGACTGGAACAGGCCGTGCGCGGGGCGGTGGCACGGTACGTCCGCCGGGGAAACTGCCAGATCGCGCTGCAAGTCGTTCAAGAAGAGGGCGCCACCCAATTGGTTGTCAACGACGCGGTGCTTGACCAGGTGGTGAGCGCCGCCAAAGCGATATCCGAGCGCATAGATTTGGCCCCACCCAGTGCAGATGGCCTTCTTGCCATCAAGGGGGTGCTTGAACTTTCCAAACCAGACTACGAAGAAAACAGCGAGCTCAATGACAGCATTATTGCTGGTCTGGAAGACACACTCCAGGATTTGGCTGACAACAGACGCGGAGAAGGCAATCGTCTCGAAACATTGCTGGTCGGGCAACTGGCGGAAATCGAGCGGTTGACTCAGCAGGCGCGTGACTGTCCAGCGCGGTCGATTGACGCAATCAGGATGCGATTGTCCGGACAGATTGCCGTACTGTTGGAAGAATCGGCGTCCTTTGATCCCGACAGGCTTCATCAGGAGGCTTTGTTGCTCTCTACAAAGGCCGACATTCAGGAAGAGCTTGACCGGCTTGATACGCATATTGCTGCTGCAAGAGATTTGTTCAAGGAATCGGGGCCGGTGGGCCGAAAGCTTGATTTTCTTGCACAGGAGTTCAACCGCGAGACGAATACTGTGTGTTCCAAATCCAACGATTCCTCGCTGACCGCGATTGGCCTTGGCCTTAAGTCGGTGATCGACCAGATGAAAGAACAGGTTCAAAACATTGAATAGAGATGGTTCCCCAGACGACATCGAACGACGCGGGTTGATGTTGGTTTTGTCCTCACCCTCAGGGGCGGGGAAAACCACATTGTCCCGCAGGCTGCTGGCAACTGACCCGGACATCACCATGTCGGTGTCGGTTACAACACGGCCGCCGCGCCCCGGCGAGATCGATGGCAAGGACTACCGGTTCATATCGACCGAGGAGTTCGGTCTCATGCGAAACCGCGGCGAATTGCTTGAGTGGGCAAAAGTGTTCGACAACTACTATGGCACCCCGCTTGGACCCGTCGAGCAACTCCTGTCGTCAGGCCGCGATGTGCTTTTTGACATCGACTGGCAGGGTACCCAGCAGATCTCGGAAAAGATGGGTGCCGATCTGGTCCGGGTGTTCGTTCTTCCGCCATCGGCCAGCGCCCTGGAGCAACGCCTGACCAAACGTGCGCAGGATCCGCCTGACGTCGTCGCAGGACGTATGGCAAAGGCATCTGATGAGATTAGCCACTGGGCTGAATATGACTATGTATTGGTCAATGAAGATCTTGAGCGAAGTGACGAAGCGATCTCATCTATCTTGAGAGCCGAACGTCTGAAACGGACACGTCGGTTTGGGTTGTCGGATTTTGTGCGCCATTTGCAGTCGGGACTGTGATAGGCAAGCCGGGTCGGCCGTTTAGCGCTGATAACGACTATGGGTGCCTCTGTGACAATCGTCCGTGTAAGGTAATAGTCTGATGACCATAGCAGTGACTATGGGCGACCCGGCCGGGATCGGACCGGAGATTGCCGCCAAACTGTTTGCAAGAGAAAATCTGTCAGTGCCTACCTTCGTTATTGGTGACTGCCGGGCGATCCGGCAACAGGTCGACAGTCTGTCCCTTGACCTTTCCGTGCGGCCGATCGACTGTCCGGCTGACGTCCCTGTCGACCCCAAGGTTCTACCCGTGCTCAACATTGGCACTCTGCCTGGCACCATCCCGTTGGGGAAAGTGGATCGGGACTGTGGGGCGGCGGCTTTCGCCTATGTGAAAAAGGGTATTGAACTTGCAATGGCAGGTCACATCGATGCACTGGTCACAGCACCGATCCACAAGGAGGCATTGGCCCTGGCCGGCATTGAGTATCCCGGCCATACCGAAATTCTGGCATCTCTGACGAAAACTGAGAATTTCGCGATGATGCTCATGAACGATGATTTGCGGGTGATCCTGGTGACGGTCCATGTTGCCATGCGCGACGTGCCGGAACTGATTACCGTCGAACGCGAGCAGGCAACGATAGAACTCGCCAGAGAGGCCTGCAAACACATGGGAATCGATAAGCCGAGGATAGCAGTTGCTGGTTTGAATCCGCATGCCGGTGAAAACGGTCTTTTTGGAAACGAAGACACAGACTTCATTCTTCCAGCGATTGAACGGTGCCGGGAATCGGGTATCGATGTCTCGGGCCCGTGGCCCGGTGACACGGTTTTCATGCGCGCGCGCGGTGGCGAGTTCGATATCGTGGTTGCCCAGTATCACGATCAGGGCTTGATCCCGGTAAAATACCTTGGGCTGGATGAAGGCGTGAATGTGACTGTCGGGCTGCCATTCGTGCGCACCAGTGTGGATCATGGGACAGCCTTCGATATCGCGGGAAAAGGTGTTGCGGATCATCGAAGCCTTCATGTAGCCTACAAACAGGCTCTGGCCATGATCAGGGGCCGCGCGGAGGCCGCGCAATGAATCCGACATTTATTTTCATGTTGACCCACAACGACGTCACGGTCGCAGACGCGCGTGCCCGTGTCCGCGAGTTAGGGGATGCCGGCGTCGAGGTCATCGGCTTTAAGGATATCGGCCTGCCTGTCGAGGAACTGAAGCTTTTGTCGGACGACATTCGAAAGTCAGGCCGGAAGGTGGCGCTGGAAGTTGTCAGTCTCGACCCTGATACGGAGTTGGAATCTGCGGCGGCAGCGGTCGGGCTGGACGTTGATTATTTGCTGGGAGGAACCTGCCCGGAAGGGGTTCTGCCACTGATTGCTGACACCCGGATTCGTTATTTTCCTTTTTGCGGACAAATCGAAGGCCATCCGAGCAAGCTGATGGGTGACGCCAACGCGATTGCCCATGATGCCGCAAGATTGACGGCCATGAATGGTGTCGACGGTGTCGACCTGCTGGCGTATCGCTGGCACGGCGGCGATGTGCCCGGAATGGTTTCGTCCGTGATCGACGCGGCCCGTGGCAAGGTTATCGCAGCCGGAAGCATCGATCGGGTTGAGCGTGTGCGCGATCTTGCGAAAGCCGGCGTGAGCGCCTTCACCGTCGGTACGGCCGCTTTTTCCAACCGCTTTCCGGCCATCGGCAGCGGGCTGCGCGCGCAGGTCGACAGCATATTGCAGATCGGCCTTGAAGGAGAGTTTGCGGTTTCCAAGACGATGATTGAAAACGCCGCCGGTCGGATTGTTCATCAAGTGCGCGAAACCCCGGTTGTTCGGGCCGATGGGCTGTTTGAACAGCAGGGCGGCAACGTGTTTCTCAAATTGGAATCCTTGCAGCACTCGGGTTCATTCAAGGCGCGTGGAGCCTTTAACACGTTGCTTTCCATGGATGTGCCGCCAGTTGGCGTCGTTGCGGCTTCTGGCGGCAACCATGGCGCCGCCGTGGCCTACGCCTGCCGGAAACTGGGGATCTCAGCGGAGGTTTTCGTTCCGGAGATTTCATCCCCAACAAAGCTGGACCGCCTCAGAGAATATGGAGCAACGGTCCACGTGGTTCCGGGAACCTTTGCCAATGCCCTTGAAGCTTGCAATGAGCGCCAGGAGCAGACCGGTGCGTCGTCGATCCATGCCTATGATGCGTTGTCGGTTGTCGCCGGCCAGGGGACAACCGGCCGCGAAATCTCCAAACAGATCGGCAATGTCGACACGGTTCTCGTCGCCGTAGGCGGAGGCGGGCTGATCGGCGGCATATCATCCTGGTTTCGGGGAGATGTGAAGGTGGTTGGGGTGGAACCGCTGTCCTGCCGGTCGATGGCTGCAGCCCTTGAAGCCGGTGAGCCTGTGGACGTGGATGTTGGCGGGCTTGCCGCGGACTCCCTGGGGGCAAGAAAGGTCGGCAATATTGCCTACGACGCCGCCCGAAGGTTTGTCGACCAGGTCGTGACTCTGCAAGATGCTGACATTCGCGCCGCACAACTGTTTTTGTGGAACGAATATCGGGTCGTGGCGGAGCCGGCGGGAGCCGCAGCTCTGGCCCCGTTGCTCACCGGCGCCTATGTGGCCGAGGCCGGGGAAAACGTGTGCGTCCTGGTGTGCGGCGGCAACACCGATCTGGCAACACTGTCTGCCGCATAGCGTTGGGTTTTTCAGGAACCGGTTCCCGGCGGGCGGTCCGGAGAAACCGCGGGCGGTGGTGCTGCGGAAAACGGTGCGGACAACTGGCCCAGAAAGCTGGAAGGCATCGGTCCGTCTATACCGATCCTGGCTGGAGGACGGCGGTCCGAGTCGAAATACGTCCTGAAGATCATGTCCCAGATCATCAGGTTTTCTCCGTAGTTCTTGTTTCCTTCGCGGATGTCCATCGAATGATGCCAGCGGTGAAGCCCTGGCGTGTTGAAGACGTAGTTGATCGGCCCAAACCGCATTTCAATGTTGCAATGGGTCAGAACGCCAATGAATGCGGTTATGGCGCTTACCCACAGAAATACGATCGCAGGCGCCCCCACAAGGTAGAGCAATGGCTGGCTCAGGATGATGCTGACAAATGTATCGACGAAGTGAAATCGGCCGGTATTTATGAACCAGAGCCTGGTTACACTATGGTGTACAGCGTGAAACCGCCAAAGAAACGCACTCTGATGCGCAATCCTGTGGGCCCAGTACAACCCGAACTCAGCAACGACGAGGCCGACGACGACCTGGAAGAACAGCGGCAGTTGTGACGGCCACAATGGGCCGTTGCCTCCGGCCGACTGGATTGCGCCGGCTAACCCGGCGGTACCGGAGACCACCACGAGGACTTGAACGATGCCTTTGTTGAGCACGGTGTGAGCCAAGTTTGCAAAAGTCTGATGATCGTTTTCCAGCCAGCTTCGCTCATGGGGCATGACCCGTTCGAACAGGCCAATTGTGATGGCGAAAAGTATGTAGGTGAGGTTGAACCACAAAACCCCGTTGCCGGACGCGATGCCGGCCGCTGTAGCGACGAGGGCGGACACAAGCAGCACCGGCCAGAGCAGACAGGACAACATGTGGCGTAAGGTGTTCATGAATTTGATTCGTCCCGAGATTGTGCATGCCCCGAATGCGAGATGGGTTTTATAGTCGCACAGAACGCAGATGTCTGCTGCAAAACCCTGTTTGAGGGGTCTACATTGCGGTTCCTGATTTGATCGCGGCCAGTTCAGTCTCAAGTTCGACGATTCTGTCTTGGAGACCCCGGACAGCTTTTTGAATGTCGGGTTCCGTAAATCGCGGATTGATGTGTTGCGGGCAGTTCACGCTCCAGGCTTCCACATGAAACAGAATCGCCCTTTCCGCTGTGGCGTCATATCCTGCCGGCATCAGACGATCACGCAGAACCGGATCCATCACTGTTTCAGCGGTACCCCAGAACTTGACCCGCTGACGCGTCTCGTAGCTCATGAAAAAGATGAAGGCTGACGGGTTCTCGGACAGGTTGCCTGTAGAGATGTATTGTCTGTTGCCTGAAAAATCAGCGAATCCCAGTGTCCTTTGGTCAAGCACTTTGACAAACCCTGCAGGTCCGCCCCGGTGCTGAATGTAGGGTTGACCGGCAACGCTCGCAGTTCCCAGATACAGTGAATCGCGCAGTTCGATCCATTGTCTGATGTTGTCCGTCAGGTCTCTGGCCCAGCCGGAACTGTCGCCGGCGGTTATGTTCTGCGCACGCGACCCGAGCCGCTCCTGTGTCCGTTTAACAGCGTCCGAGAACACCACATCCTCGATCGGCTTGTCCGATATCATGCAGAACCTCGTCCACTCATTTGGGCGGCATCATCGATAGCTTCGGTTTCGATCATATAATTAATTGTAATCATTCATGAACCCAATTTTCACCGGGTGATTTTTCTCGACGAACGGGCACTGAACGTTTACCCAAGCAGCATGAGCATTATTGGTTTCGCCTTACTCAGCCTTGTCGGCCTGCTTCTCATAGTCAGTGTGCTGATGCCCATCGCTGAACGGCTGAACACGCCATATACTGTGTTGCTGGCGGCAGTCGGTCTGTTTATCGGATCGATCATACTGGCAATGGGGACTTCGCCGGCAAGTAACTTGTTCGGGAGCTACGACCGGGAACTGTCCGACTTTTTCAGTGTGGACAGCGAGGCGATCCTGTTTGTCTTTCTGCCGATACTGCTGTTTGAGATTGCCCTTGCGGTAAACGTCCGACGGTTGCTCGATGATCTGATGATCATACTGGTAATGGCGATTGTGGCCGTCATTGCATCGACATTCCTGATTGGTGCCGCGTTGTGGGGCATATCGGCCAGCAGTGTGGTTGTCTGTCTGTTGCTGGGAGCGGTGATTTCGACAACAGATCCCGGCGCTGTTGTCGCCATTTTCAAGGATTTGGGAGCGCCGCGCCGGCTGCTTGTGATCGTCGAAGGCGAAAGCCTGTTCAACGATGCCGCAGCCATTGTGCTCTTTTCCCTTTGCCTTGCCGCCGTGACCGGCGGTCAGGAATTGAACGTCTGGTATGGATTTTGGGCCTTCATTTACGGGTTCTCCGTGGGCGGGGCCGCTGGGTTTGCGTTGGGGTGGTTCTTCGGATTCTTGTTCCGCGTTCTCAGAGGCAACGTTCTGGCGGAAATAACTTTGACCGTGGCGCTGTCTTACCTTGCGTTTGTCATGGGCGAATTCATCCTTGGCGCGTCCGGAGTGGTGGCCGTCGTCATAGCGGGGCTTGTGACCGGGGGGCACGGGCGGACCTTGATGGCCGCGGACAGCTGGCCCAAAGTGATGATCGTATGGGAACAGCTTGGTTTCTGGGCGAATTCGCTCATCTTTCTTCTCGCTTCAATGCTTGTGCCGCGTGTTCTGGTGGGGCTTCACTGGCACGACGTTGTTGCCATCGTTGTCGTTTACGCTGCAGCATTTGCCGCACGCGGGGCGATGTTGTTCGGGTTGTTGCCTTTTTTCAGCAGCATGGGCTTGAGTCCCGCAATTACCAGTTCCCAGAAAGGGCTCATATTGTGGGGAGGTGTCCGTGGCGCGGCGACCCTGGCACTTGCTCTGGCGGTCACGGAAAACAGTCTGATCCCTGCAGGCGACCGGCAACTGGTGGGTGTGGTCGCCAGCGGCTTTGTTCTCGTCACGCTTCTGTTCAACGCGACGACACTGCGCTGGGTCACCCACAAGCTCGCGCTCGACCGGTTGTCCGACGCCGATGTGGATTTGAGGGGCCGGGTCGTTGCCGGTGTTCTGACAGAAGTGCAGAACCATATCCGCACTGTCGCCGAGGAGCATAACATGTCGCCGGATCTGCTTTCCGATCTGGAGACACACTACACCCAGCGGATAGAAGCGATCAGTACGGACGACCGAAGCAATCCAGCCGGCGAGATGGAGGACCGGCTGAGCCTCGGCTTCACGATGCTGGGAAACCTGGAAGCAAGCATCTACGAACGCCGGTTTGAAGAAAGTGTGATGGGCCGTACCGCCGTTCGCGGTCTCCGGGCCATTGCGGAAAAACTTGCAGATGCCGCAAGAACCAACGGCCAGTCAGGATACGAAGCCAGGATGGTTGCCGTGTTGGGGTTTGGACATCGCTTCAAGATCGCACTTTGGCTCAACCGCACTTTCAACATCGATAAACCCCTGGTACGTCAGGTGGCTAACCGGTTTGAAGAGTTGATCAACAGTCGGATTGCCGTTCAGGACCTGTTGGTATTCTCAAAAAGCCGGTTGGGGGCTCTCCTGGGAAACGATGTCGGTGAGGCCGCAATTGGCGTGCTTATCCAGCGGGCAAGTGAGGTCGGCAAGTCACTCAAAGCTTTGGAACATCAGTATCCGGACTACTCAAGACAGTTGCAGTCATCAATATTGGCGCGCGCCGGTATGCGTAGGGAAGAGCAGCGGTACCGTCGATTGCTCGACGAGTCGGTCATAGGAATGGAACTTTTTGGGGCTTTGGAAAAGAGTTTGAACCAACAGCGGTCCGATTTGCTGAGCAGTTCCAGGCTTGACCTTGGGCTTCGCAGTGAGGATCTGGTTGCTGAGGTCTCGTTGTTCCGGGAGCTTTCGGAAGCTCATCGCGCAGAGATCACGAACATGTTGACAACCCGTCTGGTTGTTCCCGGCGAGCAAATCGTGCGCAAGGGGGATGTTGGGACAGAGATGTATTTTGTGGCGTCAGGTGCGGCGCAAGTGGTTCTGCCCAACCGCAGCGTCATGCTTGGCAGTGGAGATTTCTTCGGTGAGATGGCTCTTGTCCGTGAAAATCAGCGCCGTTCAGCCGATGTTGTGGCGTTGGGATTTTGCAGGCTACTGGTATTGAGAAAGAGAGATCTCACGCCTCTGATGTCGTTGCGTCCCGACATAGAAAATCACATCCGCGAAGCCGCCCAGGAACGTTGGGAAGCCTTCGGCCAGGGACAATAATCGCCGTAGTGGCTAAAGCGCCGGTGTCAGGACCACACGCCCCACAACCCGACTTGCCCGCAGATCGTCAAGCGATGAACTGGCCTGATCCATCGCCCGTCTTTCAATCGGGATGGGATGAACGGCACCGGTCGCCACGAGGTCAAGCATTTCTCTTGCTTCGTTGAGAGAACCGACAAATGTGCCAACAAAAGACATCGGCTTGAGTGGGAACAAGGCAATCGGCATGTCGAGGCGTCCACCAATGAGTCCGGAAATTACAATCGTTCCACCCTTTTTGAGTATCCCTTGCGCAAATTGCAGGGAACTTTCCGTACCGACAAAGTCTACGACACCGGCCACACCGCCGGTTTCTTTCAGAACTGCTTTTCTCGCCTCAGGGCTGATTGGGTCGTAAACCGACGATGCCCCGGCCGCAAGCCCGGCTTTTCTCTTTTCGGGATCGATGTCTGCAGCGAGAGGATCCCCCCCAAGCACCGATCTCGCAAATTGAAGACCCATCATGCCCACGCCACCCAATCCGATCAGCATGATGTCTGGGCCGGTGAGGCCGCCGGGCAGTTTTTTGAGTGCGCTGAAAGCCGTCAGCCCGGAACACATGTAAGCCCCCGCCAGTGCCGGATCCATATTCTCATATTCAAGCAGATACCGTGGATGGGGCACCACAACGTGAGAGGCAAAGCCTCCGTCAACTGTAATGCCCAGGTGATGGGTCGTGCGGCACAGATGTTCGTCTCCGGTCTGGCAGGTAGGGCAGTTGCCGCAACCAATCCAGGGGTAGACGGCACGCCGGTCACCCAACTTCACGCCGTCCGCGTCCGGTCCCAGTGCCACCACGCTGCCTTCAATTTCATGACCAAGCGTAAACGGCAGATCCCGGCCGCCGGTTACATCGAGTTTCTTGTCGCCGCCGAGGTTGAAATAGCCGTCCTGGATGTGCAGGTCACTGTGGCAGACGCCGCAGTTTTGAGTGGCAATGACAACCTGAGTGCCGGTCGGAGCCGGGGTTGGCGCTTGTGTTGCTTGAAGGGGTTCGCCATAGGCGACCATTGATTGTCGTTCCATCTGCCAATCCGCGTTGTCAGTTCACTGAAGCACAGCCGTTCAGTTTCCGAGGATACTTGCACGTCTGTCCTTGCAGTTCTTGTCTTTCTCCCGATTGTCGCACACGAACACCCGATCAAGGCGGCTGGTGACAATGTTGAGCAGGTTTGAATCTTCAGTTGGCGGTGGTTTTGACAGATCGTTCGTATGCCAGGCGCTTTCGACGACGTACAAAGCGTCCTTGCCTCTGATCGCGATTT
Source organism: Alphaproteobacteria bacterium (assembly GCA_021775805.1). GTDB lineage: Bacteria > Pseudomonadota > Alphaproteobacteria > Rhizobiales > JAJFHC01 > JAJFHC01. Next base: position 428,575 of record JAJFHD010000090.1, read on the forward strand.
GCACACGGAACTCGCGTTTGCGGACGAACTTGTTCTTTTTGAGTACGGCCGGCGAGGTTAGGCATTCAATCAGCGCCAACGAGGATTCGTATCCATGACGGTCTTCGAGATCGCCGATGACCTTGGTTGTCCGAGAACAAAGTGATGCGAATCTTTCGATAGTGTGCCGGTTGTATTCCAGTGGCCCGCGTTTCATACGGTCATAAATTTTTGTCGTGACCATGAAATTCCAACCTTCCACGGTCTCTCCCTCCGGCACATACTCCTGGATCTCTTTGCGCTCGTCGCGCACATGGTAGCCAATCTTCCAGCCTTCTGGCAGCGGTGTCACGATGCGTTCAGGAGAAAGTTTCAGCTTTACCTTGTCCTCTTGGGCATTGACTACCGTGACAAGCCCGGACAGCAGCAGGCCGGCTATGATCACCGAACGAAATTTGTCGAACATGGAATGCAGTTCCGCAACTTTTGGCCAAGATTATGACACATGGAAATGTTGTCGTTCGGACCTAGTCTCGCTGATTCTCTACTGTAGTGGCAACTCCGTGTGAACCCCGAAGTGTTGCGAACCGTTCGGCTAGCCGGCAAAATCCAGCGACATCCACATCTTCCGGCCGCGTGGTCGGCGCAAGATCCGCGGACTCGATGAGAGATTTCGTGCAAACCGGCAATGACTTCAGGCTCGAACGGAGCATTTTCCGGCGCTGGCCGAATGCTGCAGCCGTCACCCGTTCGAGGTCGCGGACATTGCAGCCCGGACTGCCGGACTGAATGGGAACAAGCTGCACGATTGAAGACGTGACCTTCGGTGCCGGTAGGAACGCCTTGGGGGCGACGTCAAACAGGCGTTTAACGTCGCAACGCCACTGCGCCATGACCGACAGGCGTCCGTACGTCTTGCTGCCCGGGCAGGCTGCCAAACGCTGCGCTACTTCCTTCTGGAACATCAGGGTCATGGATTCATAGATTGGAGGCCAGTCAGCTTTCAGCCATCCGATCAGAAGGGGAGTCGCAACGTTGTAGGGAAGATTTGCGACGATTTTTACCGGACCGGTCAGTCCAAGGTCGTCAAGGCCGATGCGCAGAGCATCGCCTTCCACAATGTCCAGGCGGTGAGGGTACGCCTCCGAAATTTCCGAAAGTGCAGGAAGGCATCGTGAATCGCGTTCAACACACACGATCTTCGCGGCGCCTTCCATGAACAGGGCTCTCGTCAGACCGCCGGGGCCGGGGCCGACTTCAAGTACAGTGGCTCCTTCAAGCGGGGCGGCCGCGCGGGCGATCCGTCGCGTTAGATTCAAGTCCAGGAGAAAATTCTGCCCCAGTGATTTTCGCGCCGTGAGGCCACAGGCTTCAATTACTTCTCGCAGCGGCGGTAGCCCGTCGCTATCCTCTGCGGTCAATGAGAGCCTCCTTGCGCAGATCCCGCAGATAACGCGTGCCATGAAGCAGGAATTGTTCTTCGCGCAAGGCGTTCTCCACATCCTTTTTGGAGATCGACGGTGGCTTCAGGTCCCTGCGAGAGCAATAGGCAATGAGTTCGATGCCGGTTCGGGTTCGATTTGGAGGTGAAATTCCGCCTCTGCCGATCTTGCTCAGAACCTTGACAAGTTGAGGGGGCAAACCACTCAGGGGAATATTGGGCAGGTCACGAACACCGACGCCCGGTACGTTTGCCAGAATGCGTCCGAGACTGCCACATCCCTTGAATTGCTGAATCATGTTCTGCGCTTCAAGAAACCTCGAGCGCACTATTCCGGCCGGCGCCCCATTCTCGTAGCGAAAGACAATCTGTTTCAAGTTTAACAAACGGGTAGTGTTGACGGGTTTTTTCGTCAACAGGGTATGGCGTCTGTCGACCTCGCGATCCGAAACCTTCACTCGATTTCCAAATCTGCGTTGCAGTATCGTGTTCCACGCCAGTTGCGATTCCAGTTGGTTGCGCAGCGACGATAACCGAATGCCCTGTCGCGCCAGCTTTTTTGTAAAGCTTTTGACAGTGTCGTTTCCACTCTTGGCAATTTGTCCGATCAGCCGGTCGACTTCCGCTTTGGGTATCGCAATTTTCTGACGCTTGGCTTCGACTTTTTTCAATACATCGTCGATTAGTTCGTCGATTGCCTTTTTTCGCAATTTTGACTTCGAAACGCCTTTTGTCTTGTCGCTACCCAGGAGTGAGTTGATTTTCATCCTCTGCAAGACAGCATACTCCGTCACCGGTCGGTCGTTGACAATGGCAATGACACTTGCAGAAGACTGAGCCACAGGCGCTGTCGTGGCGACACATGAGAGAGCGATCGACAAGAGGACCGTCAGCGCAAGCGGTGTGTGTGCTGATAGCCCGCGCAATTTCTTTCGCGTGAGTGTGTCTGGCTTTGGCAACATGATTTTTACGTTATGCATTTCGGTATGAGTCATATGGATTTTTGGCAATTTTCCATCGCCTGGCAATAACGTTCCTAAGAACCGTCGCCTTCGTCAAGCGGGCAAACAGCGCGTCTAATTGATGCCACTGCTAAATCCTGCACCACCGATGGTTTTGAGCTCAAACCGCAAGGATAGTGAGCGATCCTGCTCGACGTCTCGGTCTTCGACAAATGTTTCGCGATAATGTATGCGAACGCCAAAACATTCGTTTTCGTAGCCAAGTCCCACGTAATTGCTTATGCGTGAGTCCGTCTTGATATCATAGCGTATACCGGCGAAACCAGTCCATCTTTCAGTGATATCCACCGATCCCTGCACTCTGATTTCCTCAGAATGAACCGACCGGCCCAATGCCGGTGCCTTGTCGAGGTCGGCGTAGCTGGCGTCCAGCAGGAAAGAGCCGTATTTGGCCTGGGCGCCGAGTTCGTTGCGTTCGATGTCGAGGGAGTCTTGATCGAGTCGGATCCGGGACGTTAGGAGCAGATGCTCATTCAGTTGAAAGAACAGGGCGCCGACATAGTCTGAAACATCGTTCTCCAGACCACTGCCGGCCGCAAACCCGTTGCGTCCCTCAATTTGGTAAGACTGCCCAACAGTCGCTTTCAGATACCGTCCCGAATTCATCCGATAGGTGTAGTTCAGACCGGCATTGGCGCGAATGCCGCCTTCCCATCGATCAAGGCCGGAAAATTTGTTGTGTGCAAAAAGGTTGGTTTCGTCAAACTCGAATGATTGAGCATCTTCATTCGGAATCTTGCGCGCATCGTACTCGCTCGGTCTGACAAGCAGCTGCGCGACCGGTTCAATAACGTGGCGGCCCGATGCGTTCAAATTGACGAAAGGCCACCGAAATTCGACGCCAGCGGTCGGAAGAACTCTGGCCACTGTCTCAGCATTGCGCACGCCGGTGACCACGCCGGGGTCGGCGACATTGTCCACTGCGTAAATATCGGCGCGTACATTGGCAAATGGCGTCACCACCGTTCCCAGGTCGCTCACAAACGTGCGCTCCCAATTGAAGGCGGAGATCGCCCGGGTGGAGTCGGTGCCTGAAGTCCGCGAAAGGTGAAAAAAGCTGGAGTCTATCCTGGCCTCGCCGCCCAGTATGGGGTTTTGCAGATAGTAACTGTGGTCAACGATGGGCAGTACATATGGCGTGGTACTGGACCTGTCGGTCGAAAGAAGGCCGCGAAAATGATAGGCCCGCGTATCGAAGTAATTCCGGTCGTGGGCGCCATTCAAATAGATCTGAGACGTCAGATCGGTCGTGCTGTTGAACTTGTAGCGACGAAGATAGGTGTCATCGCTCGTAAGGGTTCCGTCCCAACCCCATGTCCAGTTTTCGGCCAGCCGAAAGTTGCCTTTCGTCGCGATGCTGCCACGCCACCGGCTTTTGCCCGACCGTTGATTGTCTCTGGTCAGCTCATAAACCCCATTTGGCTTGATCGAGTACCCGCCGTTGGCAAGCCGATGGCGCCAGGTGAAGTTCATTACCGGACCCTGCTTGGTGGTAATCAGGGGGCTGGCTGTCAGGTCGTAGTTTGGCGCCAGGTTCCAGAAGTAGGGCACCTCTACACCAAAACCGAACACACTGGAGAAGTTGAAGCCGGGCACAAGAAAACCGGACTTTCGTTTGACTGTCGGGTCAGCGTGGGAGAATTTTGGCACATAGGCCAGGGGAACGCCCAGAAAATTGAACTGAGCATTTTCGTACTCGATCGTTCTTTCCGGCTTGTTGTGGGTGATTTTGTCGGCCTTGATTTCCCATGTTACGGGCCGCGACGGATCCTCCTTACACTCTTCACAGGCAGTGTAGGTAACTTCGCTGAAACGGGTTATGCCGCCTTCAATCCGTTCCGCGCTTCGCGCCCTGATCCGTGCGTTGTTCACAAGCAGCACGGCAACGCGGTCGACGAAGCCTTCCTTGAAGCGTTCACCAAGTTCAAGCCTGTGCGCCGTAAGAACAGCGCCGTCGGGCTCCGTCAGCTTGACATTTCCGGTTGCAACAATCTTTTCGGTCTTCGGATTGTAGGTGACCCGGTCCGCATTCAACAGATAATCGCCATATGTGATGACCACGTCACCCGTGGCGATGACAGTCGTTCCGCTGCGATCATAGGAAAGGTTTCGCGCGTCCACGTGCACCAGTGCACCGGGCCCCGGATCTCTGAACTCGGCGACCGGCGCACCCAGGGCCTGTCCAGCTCCAAAGAGAGCCGGACCGGCAGCAATTGCAGCCGCCAAAGATATCCCGTATCCGCATTGAACGAAAAATGCGCGACTCACTGTCTTCACTTTCAACAGGTGTCGGAGTGCCACAATACCCCCCACACCTTTGCAATGTTTCCCACGGCGATATGTACTCGTATTACTCACAAACATTACTCAACCGCCACAGGGTTCTGATTGTCTCCAGGCAGCCATTCGATTCCCCTGTGCCAACTAAGCCCGAGTCCATCCATTTTTCAAGGAAATTGAGGCCAATTTTCGAAAATATTTGTGCCTTTTCCATAACTTCGCGTGATTTGTGCCACACTGATACAGTCAGCACCCGGCTGCCACAGCTGCCACCCTACTATGGTTTGCCGGGCAGTACATCACTCATTCCCCGCAATGGTTTATTGAACAAGCAAAGTTTACCGCTATGATGGTGAAATCCCGCGTGCCCTCAACAGGTTCCTGACGCCTTCACCGAAGCACCAGAATGACGAATTGACAATCTCAGAGCCGAGTAATCTTAACGCATGCTGCCGGCAACGAGTTCCCGAACAATCCCTCCTGAATATGAGAAAATCGCAATGAACATATCCTTTTCCGGAACTGTCCTGCCAAAATCCGGTTGTATCGTAATGCTCGTGGGTGCCGACACTCCCCAGACACAAGCCTTGAGCCAGTTGGACACTCTTGCGGCCGGCCAGATTGGCCGGGCTATCAAAGCAGCGGATTTCTCTGGCCGCCAGAACACGTTTGTTGATGTCCTGGTTCCGTCTGGAACCGATCTCGACCGCGTCGTTTTGACCGGTGTCGGTAACCCGGCGGAATTGACGGCCTGGGATGCGGAGCGCCTGGGCGGCGCGATCGCCGGCAAACTGTCGGGAATGCCGTCAACAAAGGCTCACGTGGTCGTCGAGGATCTCGAAGGTCTGACATTGCCGACCGCGGAACTGGCCGCGCGGATAGCATCCGGCATCGTTTTGAGGACGTACACTTTCGACAAGTACAAAACCAAGAAGAAAGATGAATCGCCCAAATTGAAATCCGTTAGCGTCTATTGCAAAGAGCGTGTACATGCCAAAAGGGCTTTTCAGGGGATGGAAGCCGTGGCAGCCGGTGTTCACCTGGCTCGCGACTTTGTCAACGAACCGGCCAACGAGCTCTATCCTGTGGAATTTGCCAAGCGCGCCAAGGCGCTTGCGAAACTGGGGGTTGCCGTTGAAGTTTTAGGAGAAAAGGAGCTCGAGAAAGAAAAGATGCTCGCTCTCCTTGGTGTGGGCCTCGGCTCGGCACGGGAAAGCCGGGTTGTCGTGATGAGATGGGACGGGGGCAGGAAAAAGGATGCTCCAGTGGCGTTCGTCGGCAAGGGCGTCACGTTCGACACCGGCGGAATTTCGATCAAGCCAGGTGCCGGAATGGGCGATATGAAAGGCGATATGGGCGGTGCCGCGTGTGTCGTCGGCCTGATGCACGCCCTTGCTGCCCGAAAGGCCAAGGTCAACGCCGTCGGTGTCATTGGTCTGGTGGAAAACATGCCGGACGCCGCAGCCCAGAGGCCCGGTGACATCGTCAGGTCGATGTCCGGGCAAACCATCGAAATTCTCAATACTGACGCTGAAGGGCGTTTGGTGCTCGCGGATGCGCTCTGGTACACCAAGGAACGTTTCAAGCCAAAGTTCATGATCGATCTGGCCACGCTGACCGGAGCGATTTTAGTTGCGCTCGGACAGGAACACGCCGGTTTGTTCTCTAACAACGACGTTCTTGCCGACAATCTGGCGGACGCCGGCCAGTCCACCGGAGAAAAGGTCTGGCGGATGCCGCTGTCGGATGAGTACGATAAGATGATCGATACACCGATTGCCGACATGAAGAATATCGGTGGTCGTTATGCCGGTTCCATTACCGCAGCCCAGTTCCTTCAGAGATTTGTCGGTGACACGGAATGGGCCCATCTCGATATCGCCGGGACCGCGATGAACTCGCCCAAGAACACCATCAACCAGAGTTGGGGATCGGGTTACGGAGTACGGTTGCTGAACAGTCTCGTAGAGCGCCATTACGAAGGTTAGCATCGGTGTCCGGGGAGGGAGGATGGCTTGACAGAGGTCCTGTTTTATCATCTGCAACGGGTCCCGCTTGAGCGGGTTCTGCCGGGATTGCTCGAGAAGACCCTGGAACGCGGGTGGCGGGCGATTGTCCAGACGGACACCAAGGAACGCATTGATGCGCTCGATTCCCTGCTTTGGACCTATCGTGAAGAGTCGTTTCTGGCGCACGGCGTTCTGGGAGAACCGCACGAGAGTCGCCACCCGATTCTCCTGACCACGGAAACGGGAAACCCCAATCAGGCCTCCGTCCGGTTCCTGATCGACGGCACGACCGTCTCCGATGTTTCGGACTACCACCGGGTTGTGTTCATGTTTGACGGCAATGATCCCCAGTCTGTCGATCAGGCACGTGATACGTGGCGGTCGGCAAAAGGTGACGGGCACGACGTATCATACTGGCAACAGAACGATGCCGGCAGATGGGAAAACAAAGCTTAAAGCCTTGTACATACGGGTAGTGACGGATCACGTGCCTTACTCACTGTGCGACCTGAACCTGTAATGGAAGTTACGTTGCTGTCGCCGTTTTGCGTTCAGATCTCGGAGAAGTCACCGTGTCGACCAAGTCCGTCCTTGAAACGGCCGGCACCTGCAATGCCGTCTTTTCTGAGCGCTTCCCGACCGTTGTTCCATTCCTGAAACAGGGCATCCCTGACTTTCAGTCCATGTTGCCGGATGGCGGATCGCCTGTCGGCACGGACACAGACCTGAGGGAACCGGGCGATGTCCTGGGCCAGTTGTTCGGCCTTTTCACGGGCGCCGCCATTGTCAACCACGTACTCGCACAGGCCAATCTGCAGGCATTCTTCTGCGGGCACCTTGCGGCCGGTCAGGATAATCTCCAGCGCCCGACCCTGGCCTACGATTCTGGGCAAACGCACGGTTCCGCCATCTATCAGCGGTACGCCCCAGCGGCGGCAATAGACACCGAAATAGGCGTCCTGCTCCATGACACGGAAGTCGCACCATAGTCCAAGTTCCATGCCGCCGGCGACAGCCGGGCCGGCAATCGCGGCAATCACCGGTTTGTCGAGTTCCAGACGGCTCGGGCCGAGGGGGCCCCGCGGAATTGAGGCGCCATTGTCGGCCGGGGCGTGCGCGTCAAAATCGAGTTCGGGGAGGGGATTGTCGGGGTCTATCGTATTGACGAATTTCAGATCCCAACCGGCACAGAACGCACCGCCTTTTCCCCAGAAAACAGCAACACTTGCCGATGGATCCGCATCGAACTCAAGAAACGCGTTGGTCAGGGCGTCTGCACTGTCGGGATCCATCGCGTTTCTGGCTTCGGGGCGGTCGTGAATTATTGTCCAGACGGCACCGTCCTTTTCCACATATACACTCATTTAATCGTCTTCCCTTGTTGGCGTTGCATGACATCAGATGATCGTAGTGTGCCGTATTTCCAAACGATCAGGCAATTGTCCATAGTGCGAAATGATGACGTGACACAGGGGGCTGGAACGGCCAGTGTCTTGATCGCAATTTCAACCTATCGGAGTAGGCAATGCCCATAGAGATGTACGATCTGGTCGGTCGGGACGATGCCCGTTTCAGCCCCTATTGCTGGCGCATCCGCATGGCAATGGCACACAAGGGACTGGACTTCGAAACCGTTCCCAGGGGCTTTACGGAAATCCCCCATATGCTTGAGGGCGATTACAATACCGTTCCGGTGATCAACGATAACGGCAAACTGGTCAAGGACAGTTGGGACATTGCTGAATATCTGGACGAGACCTATCCCGACAAACCCGAACTGTTTGGCAGCGAAGAGGCCAAGGCGCTTTGTCGGTTTGTGCAGGCATGGGCAAACACAACCGTGATTCCGGCACTGGCCACGTTGATTGTGAAGGATATTCATGACAATGCCCGTGACGTCGATCAGGCCTATTTTAGGGAGAGCCGTGAAAAACGCTTTGGACGAACGCTGGAAGAGGTACAGGCGGGCCGCGAAGGTCGCGTCGACAGTGCGCGCAGCGTCTTTACGCCGATGAGGCTGACCCTTGCCAGCCAGCCGTTTCTGGGTGGCAAGGCACCGAATTATGCCGATTACATCGTCTTCGGAACTCTGCAATGGCCCAGAATCGGCAGCCCATTCAGGATCCTGAGCGATGAGGATCCCGTGAACGAATGGATGACCCGGTGTCTGGATCTGCATGGTGGCATTGCCAGAACCGTGCCGGCTGCAACGTAGTGAGGAATGGCTTCTGGCCGGTTACCCCTGGGCTGACCTGGCCTCCTCATAGGCATCGGTGGATTCTATCCAGATCGCTTCTTGTTCCGCCAGCGACTTCTTGAGTTCGCCATGCTGTTTTGCCAGTTGAGCAGCTGTTTCCGGGTCATTCTCGTAGAGTGACTTGTCGCCCAGTTTGTCGTCGAGCAGGGCGATTTCACCTTCAAGTTTTGCCATCATCTTTTCCACGGAACCGATTTTTTTCTTCAGCGGCGAAAGGCGCGCACGCTGTTCCGCCATCCGGCGCCGTTTTTCCTGCTTTGTCTCCGATGGCATCGCTCCGGGCGACTGCAGCGCCCGCAAGCCGGCCGACGACTTGCGCCGTTCATCCAACAGGAAGCGGCGGTAATCATCCATGTCCCCTTCAAAAGGTGAAACGCCACCACCGTCGACCAGCCACAACCGGTCTGCGCTGGTTTCAATCAGGTGACGATCGTGGCTTATCAGGATGACCGCGCCGTCATAATCGTTGATCGCGTGAATCAGGGCCTGCCGGCTGTCGACGTCGAGGTGGTTGGTCGGCTCGTCGAGGATGAGCAGATGAGGCGAATGAAAGCTCGCCAGGGCAAACAGCAGGCGGGCTTTCTCGCCGCCGGAAAGGTTCGCTGCCTTGGTGGCGACCTTATCCACTCCAAAACCAAGGCTTCCAAGTTTGGTGCGCACCTGCGCTTCTGTGGCCGTCGGCATGAGAGACCGGATGTGGTCGTATGGCGAGTCAGCGGGGTTCAATTCGTCGAGCTGGTGTTGTGCAAAATACCCCACGGTCATTTTCTTGTGGGCGAAACGGTGTCCGCTGCTGGTTTCAAGCCTCCCTGCGAGGAGCTTGGCGAAGGTACTTTTGCCGTTCCCGTTGGCGCCCAGGAGACCGATCCGGTCATCGGGGTCGAGCCGCAGCGATATGTCCCTCAGGACGTCCTGGCCTGGCACATAGCCGACAGCTGCGTCTTCAAATCTGATCAGCGGGGGATTCATCATCTTTTCCGGCGACGTAAATCGGAACGGCACCACGTGATCATCGACCATCGCCGCGACCGGCTCCATCTTGGACAGCGCCTTCAGGCGGCTCTGGGCCTGCCGCGCCTTGCTGGCCTTGTAGCGAAACCGGTCTACGTAGTCCTGCATGTGCCGTCTGGCGTCGTCCTGCTTTTTCTTGAGTTTGAGCTGCAAGGCCTGCTGTTCACGGCGGGTCCGTTCGAAGCGGTCATACCCGCCGGTATAGAAGGTGAGTTTACAGTTTTCCAGATGGAGAATTCCATCGACCGCCTTGTTCAGCAGGTCGCGGTCATGGCTCACAATGATGACAGTATAGGGGTATGTCCGGAGATAGTTCTCCAGCCAGATCGTCCCTTCGAGGTCGAGATAGTTTGTCGGTTCGTCAAGCAGGAGAAAATCGGGTTCGGTAAAGAGCACCGAAGCAAGAGCCACCCGCATCCGCCATCCGCCGGAAAACTCGGAACAGGAGCGTTGCTGCTGGGCGTCATCGAAACCCAGGCCGGCAAGGATCGTTGCCGCACGTGCCGGTGCCGAATGAGCGCCTATGTCGCTGAGCTCAATCTGGATTTCCGCAATGCGGTGCGGATCCTGGGCGGTTTCAGCTTCCGCCAACAGACCGGCCCGCCGCTTGTCGGCGGCAAGAACCGTGTCGATCAGGCTGTGATCGTCACCGGGGGCTTCCTGGGCCACCGTTCCGATCCGCGAATTCCGCGACATGGAGATCGATCCGTCATCGGCTGCAATTTCGCCCATCATCAGGCGCAGAAGAGTGGTCTTACCGGTACCGTTGCGTCCGACGAGGCCGACCTTGTGCCCGGTGGGAATTCCCGCCGTGGCGTGGTCCAGTAGAACTCGGCCCTCGATCCGATATGTCAGGTCGTTGATGTGAAGCATGGGGCGGCCTTTTAGCATGACAAGCATGCGTCCGAAAGGGATCTTGCTGGATCTTGTGTTCGTGGCTATAAGCGGCCCAACTTTCGTCAATCACATTTCACAGCCAATACAGGAAAGAGAAACAGACATGGCTCTTGAACGCACCTTTTCGATCATCAAACCCGATGCCACCCGACGCAATATTACCGGCAAGATTGTCGACCGTCTGGAAAGCGCCGGGCTGCGTGTCATCGCCCAGAAACGGATCCATATGTCCAAGCAGCAAGCCGAAGGGTTTTATGAAGTTCACAAGGAACGCCCGTTCTACAACGACCTGGTTTCCTTCATGACGTCGGGTCCCGTGGTTGTGCAGGTGCTTGAGGGTGAGAGCGCAATCACCAAGAACCGCGACGTCATGGGAGCGACCAACCCGGCCGATGCTGCCGAAGGCACAATCAGAAAGGACTTCGCGGAGAACATTGAGGCCAATTCCGTGCATGGTTCGGATGGGCCGGACACGGCGAAACAGGAAATAGCCTATTTCTTCTCCGACGAAGAAATCGTTGGCTGAACCGATACATTTCAGGAGCTTCGAGCCTGGAGACGCATTCTGCAGGTTCGATGACCTCCTGGACTTGATCCGCACGGCATTCCGGGAGCAGGAGGGACGGTTGGACCCGCCGTCGTCTGCATTCCGGGAAACGGTTGAGACACTGCGGGCAAAACAGCGTGAGCAGTACCTCGTCGTGGCGATCGACGACAAAAGACTCGTCGGCTGTATTTTCGCCGAACCGCGGCCTGAAGACCTGTACATCTCCAAGCTTGCCACCCACCCCGATGCCCGTGGACAGGGTGTGGGCAGCGCCCTTGTCGATTGTGTCATCGAAATCGCAGGGAACAATGGATATGGCTGGTTGGCCCTGGAAGTTCGAATTTCTCTGAAAAGCAACCAAAAACTGTTCTCGGCAGCAGGCTTCGAGATTGTCGTGGCAAAGAGCCACGAGGGGTATGATAACCCGACCTACTATGAAATGCGGCGGGCCGTTGTGTCGTAGCGCCAGCCCCATGCGCCGTCCGTGCTCATGTTTTGAATTGCTGTAGCGCAGGCCTGCTTAAACCGGGATGGACTTGTTGTCCTTCACGATTTCCATAACCACAAAAGAATGTGTTTGCTGCACGCCAGGCAGTTTGCCGATCTGATCGCCCAGAACATTGCGATAGTGACTGATATCGGACGTGCATATCTTGAGCATGTAGTCGAAATGGCTCGCTAGCATATAACACGTCTGAACCTCCGGAATGCGTTTCACGGCGGCATTGAACAATTCCAGGGCATTGTCACTGGTCTGGTTCAGTGTCAGGTGAACAATTATCACGAAACCGGACCCGAGCTGTTCGGGATCGAGATCGGCACGATACCCCTCAATAACGCCCGCACGTTCCAATCTGCGCACCCGTTCCGCACACGGCGTCTTGGTCAAATTGATCCGGCTTGCCAGTTCCACAATCGGCATGCGCCCGTTCTGCTGCAGCTCGGAAAGGATGCGGCGGTCGATGGAATCGAAATTTTTCTTCATTTGGGAAATATGCCTGGATATATGAATAATGAAGACGATAAGTCTGGAATATAGCCAAAAACGGAGCCTTAAACTAGCCAAATTGCCTATAATAATAGGGAGAAGGTTGCAAATTGTTCAGATCGATGTTGTGAGCACTTTATTCTGATTTGTGCACTGAGATTTCGCACAAACGCCTTCTGTCAGAGTGCCTGCAATGTCGGTTGATCCTTGGGAGGAGACACATGTCAGATTTTTACATTGTTGGATTCGATGGCACTGCACAGGCACGCCGTGCAGTCGACTATGCGGCGTCGCGGGCCAAGAAATCCGGGGGAAAAGTGCAGTTGGTGCAGGTGATCGAATGGTCGCCGTACAGCTTTCACACCCCGGAAGAACTGGCCGAACGGCATGGCCGGCGCGAACAGGAACTCGAGAGGGCGAAGGCAATGGTGCAGCCCGTCGCCGATGAATTGGGTAAGACGGGTATCGAGGTCGATTGCCAGGTGCGCCATGGCAACGCTGCTGACCTGCTTTGCAAGATAGCGTCCGAACTTGAGGCTGATCAGATCATTATCGGCCGCACCGGTGATTCTGCGCTGGCGCAGCGTTTGCTCGGCGGCCTGGCTATCACACTGGCCCAGGTAGCCCCGGTTCCGGTAACGATTGTCCCGTAACAGCGAGCGGACAGATTACTGAATTCGTTAAGAGGGAAATTCCAATGTTGAAAAACTTGCTAAGGGCTGGCGCATGCCTGCCTTTCACGACGACTCTGGCTTATGCTGAAGGTGGCATCGACCAGGCAATAAGCGATGCGATTGCACCAATCGTCAATCCGATCGTTAGTACGGTATTTTATTCCGTTCCGATCTTTGGCACCAACTTCCCGCTGATCGTGGGATGGCTGGTGGTAGCGGCCGTCGTCTTTACAGTCTATTTCGGCTTCATTCAGTTTCGCGGTTTCAAACATTCCATCGAACTGGTGAGAGGAGACTATCTCGATCCCAACGACGCCGGTGAAGTGACACCGTTTCAGGCCCTGGCCACAGCATTGTCTGGCACCGTTGGATTGGGAAATATTGCTGGTGTCGGTGTTGCCGTTTACCTCGGCGGTCCAGGTGCCACGTTCTGGATGATCCTCGCCGGCCTTTTGGGAATGGCATCCAAGTTCACCGAGTGCACCCTTGGCGTGCGCTACCGTAACGAGTATGCGGATGGCACCGTCTCAGGCGGCCCGATGTACTATTTGTCCAAGGGCCTATCGGAAGACGGCAAGGCGGCACTGGGGAAGTTCCTGGCTATCTTCTTTTCGATATGTTGCATCGGCGGTGCATTAGGTGGTGGCAACATGTTCCAAGCCAACCAATCTTTCGCACAGATTTCCAGTATCATCCCCTTCTTTGAAGGCAAAGGCTGGCTGTTCGGGCTCATTATGGCGGCCATCGTCGGGGTTGTCATTATCGGTGGTATCAAGTCGATCGCACGTGTTACCGAAAAGGTCGTGCCGGGTATGGCGGTTCTTTACGTTGGATCGGCCTTGATCATCCTCGTAATGAACTTCGGTGCAATTCCCGATGCTATCAGTGCAATTTTTACCGGCGCATTTTCTCCAACTGCCGTCGCTGGTGGTGCAATCGGTGCTCTGATACAGGGCTTCAAGCGTGCCGCGTTCTCCAACGAAGCCGGTATCGGATCAGCTTCGATTGCCCACTCGGCCGTTCAGACCAAACATCCGATAACGGAAGGCTATGTCGCACTCCTGGAGCCCTTCATCGACACGGTCGTGATCTGCACCATGACATCTCTGGTTATCATCGTTACCGGGTCATGGGTTCCCGACAGTGGTGTGACCGGCATCGCGCTCACATCGAAGGCATTCGAATCCAGCTTCTCTGGATTTGGCTACATTCTGGCAATCGCTGCGGTGTTGTTCGCCTTTTCCACCATGATTTCATGGTCGTACTACGGGCTGAAAGCATGGACCTACATGTTCGGCGAAGGTGAAGCCAAGGAGATCGCCTTCAAACTGATCTTCTGTGTCTTCGTGGTTATTGGCTCGTCCCTGAGCCTCGGTCCGGTCATCGACTTCTCCGATGCGATGATTTTTGCCATGGGTATCGCCAACATTATCGGGTTGTACCTGTTGATGCCAAAGGTGAAAGCACTTCTCAAGGATTACCATGACAAGCTCGCCAGTGGTGAAATCAAGAAAATCAAATAGGCCACGCTAGGGTGTGAATCACATTTCACCCGAAACAACGATTGTTGTGGAGCCGGCACTTAGGTGCCGGCTCCTTTTTTATGGTCGGGTTCGGCGCAAAGCGTCTGCCAAACTGTCGTTTTGCGTTTGGCAGACAGCCATCCAGAAAGCATCACGATGAACATCCCGAACGCGAGCGCAAGCGACAGATAACATTTGGGTAAACCGCTTCCCGTTCGAGGACAGGTGCTGCCGTTGAACAATTCAAACCCCGTTCCCGTAGCTGCAAGCAAGAACAGAGGGATCCATCCGCAAAAGAACAGCGAAGGTTTCCAGTTCCGGCGATTAATCGCGCTGATCAGAACAGACAGGTAAGCAAGCGTGACGACGTAGCAAGCCGGCACCGGGCCCAGGTGAGGGCAGACGGCACGTTCAGTCAATTGGGCGAACCCAACAGGCAGCACGCCGATTAGACCAACCAGCGCCAATGTGCAGATGCAAAGCCGGTAGCCCAGACCCATGCGCGCGCGTCGCTCTGTTTTCTTTCGCAATTTGAGCCTCTACCTGTGTTCCAGTTTACCGTGTCGGCATTCGTTGGATGCGTATCAACATGCGGAGGTTACAAGGGTGCTGAGACCTCCTTGGCAAACGAATGCGTTCCGGCAACCAGTCAACCCGGCTTGTTTCTTGTGACATTCGCAGGAGTGGACGCGGACGGCGAAGATGTGGCGCCGGATCGGGAACAACGCACATGCGGTAACCGTCATGTTGTGCTAATTCTTTTGCATGGTGGCAGAACCGCGAAGTTCCAATGTTCCTGACGTAATTGATTGCCGTTCCCATTCGATTGGCACCAGGTTCTGTTGGAGCATCCCCAATGTCTGAAGACGCGCCGGGTGTTGAGCAACACGAAATTGAACAGGAGGCTCTCACCAAATTGCGCGAGCGCTGCCCGGTTACAACAGAAAGGTTCGTCCGCCATCATGCGCCTTGGATGCTGAAGGTTGCCGGTCGAATTCTCCGAGACGATGCCGCTGCTCAGGATGTTGTTCAGGAGGCATTCGGGAAGGGTTTTCAAAAGCTCTCGGAGTTTGAAGGCAGGTCGACCTTGAAGACCTGGCTACACCGTATCGTTGTAAATCAGGCCCTCATGAAGCTGCGCAGCCAGCGCCGTTTGCGTGAGGAACCGCTCGATCACTTTCTGCCTGAATTCGACAGCAATGCGTGCCGCATTGAAGAAAGCTGGCCGCGGTTGCTGGGGACACACGAGATTTGTGAGCAAAAGCAGATTCGCGAGCTTGTTCGCCAGAAAATTGATGAGTTGCCACAGGGTTATCGCGTCGTTTTGTTGTTGCGTGACATCGAAGAAATGACGACAGCGGAGGTTGCAGAACAAATGGAGTTGAGCGAAGCGAACGTGAAGGTACGTCTGCATCGAGCCCGATCTGCATTGAAGACCTTACTGGAACCGATCTTGAGAGGACAGGAACCATGAAACGCCTGGGTTTCTCCAAAGTCATGCGCCCCTTGCGCGGTGCGATGCTGCGCTACATGCCGCTCATGATCACGTGCCGCCAGTTTGAAGATTTCATGATCGACTACCTGGAAGGTGGTTTGTCTGAACGCCAGAGATTTGTCTTTGAACTGCATTTGAAAGTTTGCGGCGAGTGCCGTGCCTACCTGGCAGCCTATCGCCGGGCTGTCGAAGTTTCCACCAACGTGGAAAAGGACGCCGGGGATGTCATTTTGCCGGAGGTTCCACAAGATCTGATCAAGGCCATTGTCGAAGCGCGGCAAGAGTGAACAGCGCGCGCTTTCGCGTGTCCGGTTGCCGGACTGAAAATACAATGAGCCCCGCAAGCCATTTCTCTCCGCCGATTTGGATGCCACTGTAACCATATCGGTTTCTCAAGCATCAAAACGGTGTCGGTCAGACGATGGTGTCAAAAACCCGGGGAATTTGAAATGAAGAAGCGACTACTGTGGCTGTTGGTGTTCGTCCTGGCGGTGGTGCCTGTCATCGTCGTCGTCATGTCCTACAGAAAAGCCTATACAGACCCTTATGAGAGTGCCGGCTTTGGCGACACCAAGATACCGGTCTTCACGGAAGTAAGCTTCCCCTTCAACCATGAATTCAACGCGAACAAATCCCTTCCCTTCACGGGCTCCGCTGTCATTGACGTCGATGGCGACGGGACACCGGAGGTGTTTGTTGGCGGTGGTTACGATCAACAGGATGCGATCATGCGCTATGACGGCAAGGGGTTCGTCAACGCGACCGCAAGCTTGGGCAAGGGACTTGGCAAGGCAGATGGCGATACTACCTTTGGCACCGCCGTACTCGATGTGAACACCGACGGCCGGGTCGATCTGTTTGTTGCCAGAGACAGTGGTGTGACTCTCTATCTCAACAAGGCGCAAGGCTTTGAATCGCGTAAGTTGAACATCCCCTTCAACGCCAAATCAGTGCCGCTGTCGATCGCCCTGTCCGATCTAAACCATGACGGTCACGTCGACATGTTCGTTTCGACCTATATCAAGCTGGACCTCGTTGAGGGCCAGAACATCTTCAATAAGGAAGGCTATGGGTCCACCAGCCTCCTGTTGCTTAACAACGGCGACAACACCTTCACAGATATCACCGAACAAGCCGGAGTCGAGTACGTGCACAACACGTTTGTCGCGGTGTTCTCCGACGTCGACCGCGATGGCGACCAGGACATCGTCGTCGCCCATGACACCGGGCACGTGTTGACGTGGCGTAACAACGGCAACCTGAATTTCTCGGCAGCGCCAAATCCATCAACAGATGTCTTTGCCTACCCCATGGGAGTGGCCGTAGGGGACTACAACAACGATGCCCGCATGGACTTCTTTTTCTCAAATGTGTCGACCACACCACCGCGTTTCCTCGCCAAGGGAGATCTGCGCGACGACCAGGTGTTCCACACGCCGTTGATGCTGTTTCAGAATCTTGGCGATTTCAAATTCAAAGACGCAGCCGCGGACACCAAGACTGCCATGTACGAGTTTTCCTGGGGCGCCGTGTTTGACGATCTCAACAACGATGGTCGCGAGGATTTGCTGATTGCCCAAAACTATGTGGCGCTTCCCTTGCAGAAGATATTTCGGTTGCCGGGCAGGGTCCTTCTGCAGCTGTCCGACGGCACATTCGCCAACGCCGAGGACAAACTTGGATTGACCAACAGAAACTACGAAATTACGCCGCTTGTGGCGGACTTCGACAATGACGGCTATCGCGACGTTGTAAGGATCAATCTCGCCGGACCTTCACGCGCGTTTATGAATGGCGGTGGCAAGGCGGGTTACCTCAAGGTACGTCTTCCGGAGGTGGCGCGATCGCTTGGTGCCCTGGTCGAACTTGAACTCGGCAGCGGCAGGAAACTGACGCAACAGTTCACAAGCGGTGAGGGCCTGGCGTCCGATCAATCCCATGAACTGATCTTCGGGCTTGGATCAGAAACCTCAATCAGACGGCTGTCGGTCTATTATGCGGATGGTACCGTGTCGTCATTGGAGACGCCCGCTGCCAACTCAACCATCGACATTCAGTCGTCCAATGAGTGATACATTGAAAACGTCCCAATCAGGTGCAACACAAGGAGTTCGACGTCAGTTGGTTTTGACCGGCCTTGCCGCAACGTTTGGCGCATTTCTCGTAGGCGCTGGTGAATTCACATTTCAGTATTCGCCGCGCGGCGGCTACGAAGGGCACGACTACCTCTACTTTCTCGATGTCAGCCGGTGGAGATTGACGGTCGGTCACTTTCTGGGTGTTCTTGTTGCACCTGTCTACATGGTTGGTTACTGGCACGTGGCACAAATGCTGCGTCCGGCTGGCAAAACACTCTCAGCGCTTGTCTTTGGTGTGGGTGTTTATGCCTTCGCGATTGGCAATGTCTGGTTGGGCGGCAGGGTAAGCCTCGCCCTGGTTGTCCAGGCTCGCGAGGCTGCGCCGGCGCAACATCAGGAACTGCTCGGCAATCTGCTGCAGGACATCAGCATGCATAATGAACCGCTGATCAACATCGTCAGGGTGCTCATTCTTGTTGTTTCGATCTTGAGCGCCTGGGCCATCTGGTCA
Organism: Alphaproteobacteria bacterium; assembly: GCA_021775805.1. Taxonomy (GTDB): domain Bacteria; phylum Pseudomonadota; class Alphaproteobacteria; order Rhizobiales; family JAJFHC01; genus JAJFHC01. The sequence continues at coordinate 447,287 of JAJFHD010000090.1, forward strand.
GGCAGGACACATTATCCGCGATGGTCGGTTGCCGTGCTTCCCATCGTGTTGCTGGTGTTGACCTTTGCAACCTACGCCGTCTTACCGGGCCTTGGCGTATGGCTCTTGCCCGCCGCAATGAACATTGCCCATGTTGTGTTCTTTGGGGTCTCCACCTGGGTTGCTGCTGGTTTGCAAAATAATTCGTCGTAACCTCTGATGCGTGTTGCCGGTTTCGGGCTAACATCTCCGCGTCCACCGCAGACACTACCGCTGTTGTATGGCTGACGTTAGGCTGGACTTGCGAAAGCGCGCGCAGGATAGGAGACACGCACGGCGTCCCGGTCGGTCGTGTCGACGTGGGCAAAACAGACATAGGCAGGGGGCAATGCAGGGTCTTGTTAAGGTGGGCCTGACGGCGTCAAATAAACTCGAGTCTCCGCCATATCATTGCTTGGTGCGAGTCCCGTCCGCTGCAACAGTAACCAGAACTGCACACTGTTTTTTGTTGTATCCGTAACTCATCGCTTGCGCATATGCGCCGTGCGTTGATTTTCTCAAATCAACGTCTGAGGAGACACCAACGGCTCCATTTCCGTCATCATCCTTGCATCGAACGGCAACAACCCATCCTCTGTCTTCATCGTTTGTATACGATCTACTTTCTGAGAGACACCGAGAAGCTTCCTTTTTACAATCCCGATCTGCAGCCTTAACCGCACCTTCCCGAGTTGGAAACTTCCAAACGGCCCCGTATGATCCGTTCCCAGCAACGCTAACAGCTCCCCACAACTGTCCGGCAGGAATACCAACGCGCATTAAATGATCATAGAGGCTATAAGAAAGAATACCGGTAACTGGAAGTTTTTGAGTCTTTTGATATAACTTAATGGTTGTTCTCGTTTCGTCATCAAGTTTTCCATCAGGAAAATCCGTGTCAAAACTATATCTCAGCTCATACATCACTCGCTGCGCTTTCAAAATCGCATCAGAAACAGTAATATCGATTTCAGGCTTATGATGAGCTCCATCAGATGCGACGGCTACTGGCATAGAACACCTATTTCTTTCGTATCCCTTTCCAATCGCATTCTTGTAAATGCCCTCTGCGGCTTCAAAAAGAGAGGCTCTCGAACTAACACTAGCAAATGCAGGCGCACCAACCTTCGTGCACAAAACGCCCGCTAACCAATTTTTACTGCCCTTCCCACCCTTAAAACCAGACACGATCGCACAACGATCCGCCTTCTCACGACATTTCTTATACGCTTCACGAACCGCCTTCTCTCGTGTATCTTGTCCCCAGGAGCTACCACTTGACCCATTCAATGCAAGGCTGACCGCTCCCCATTCCCGATCGGTTGGTACACCGACAATCATTAAGAGAACATAGAGCTCTTCTGAGAGCTCTCCGGTGACTGGAACGTCGAAGGCCTTCTGAACACGCTTTATCGTATTTCTGGTCTCCTGAGTAATCGACTCACTCGGAAAACTTCTTGAATGACCATAGTTATGTGCATACATGACCTCCTGAGCTGCAAGAATTTCTGCAGGATCAGTGATGTCGGCTGCGGAAACCATCATGGGCACCGATGAAAACATAAGTCCCAACATCCCTGCTTTCAATATACGCATCTGCTTAATGCTCCATCCAAGAATTTAATATATATTTGGTCTGCCGCCGGTTCGGTGAGAGTTTTGAATTGCCGTCTCTGACTGAATTTATCCAACTCCACCATTATTGAAGCGGGGTTGTCAGATTGGTTTGCTTTTCTGGACTGCCGAACCTGTTCAGAAAATGGTTTATTTAACTTCCCCCAAATAAACTGAAACTATAAATACAATTAACTTAATCCGATATCTCCCAGATAGGACTGGGTCAGATCGAAATGTTGGCATAAACGCCTCCTTTTTCCAAGGCCTCTGAAGCTTGGTGCGCTGTGTGATCCGTTTTCCATGATTTTGACGCCGCTGCAGTGAGAATTTGCCGTTTTTCGGGACTACGCGCATAGCTATGCCTCTGCGTGTCCCATGATCACAATCAGGATGTTGGCGGATGATATCGGTTGTCACGGCGCTTGAGCCTTTGCCTTCAGACCAGCAATTGCTGCCAGAATCTGCGCCCATAAATCGCGGGGAACAGCCACTTCGGCTAATTGAAGGATGATGGAACGGGCGTGGCGCACAGCCTTTGCGCCGATCTTGATCATCCGATCCCGCAGGCTCGTCAGAGACCAGTCGGCAATGGATGTTGGCAAGACCAATGTGCGCAGGAAGTT